>JAZNRU010000010.1:0-124946 GCA_045590895.1 Acutalibacteraceae bacterium | reverse complement strand
TCGTGCCGTTGACGGTCTTTTTCGTACGCAGACCGTCCGCTCCGTAGTGGTAGGGCAGACCGTCATTTTCTATCTGCGTTGAGATAAACCGCCGCCGAAGATGTAAGCGCGAAGATGCACAATGCACCCTCGGCGGAGGGTAGGGGGTAGGGTAAAGCGGTCATTCGGTGATTCGGGTCAGCGGTTTTTTGTCAGAACGGAGAACCGTCACCTGTTCTATCATTCATGAATGGCGATCGTTTTGCCGTTGATGATAAGTGAATAGTCTGTGTCGAAATGAGGAGTGTGTGCACAATATGCACTGTTCTGCGTTGACACAAAAAGTGAATTGCATGAATCGGTCAGTGTATGTATTTTTTCATCAACGGATGATACTCTGACAAAGAAATCATTTGTGTTTTTGTATTGATAAACCGAAACAATATATGAATCAACCATGCGATAAAGGACTCTTTTGGTGTGTATGCCTGACGGCACTTTCCACCCGGTTTCCGTTTTGGGCACCAAAAGAATTGCGTTTTGACTTTCGTCCGTTTGCATCACAAATGTACTGTACTGCCCATCAACAGACAGTACATTCCCGTCTGTCTGCTTTTGATAATACTGATATGCCTTTTCTGCACTGTCAAAGGTCAGAAACAGATTTTCAAACGGCACAAACGATGTCATTATCAAAAGCAACACACAAGCGGCAATTATAACACCGACTGTTTTTTTGTTTGGGCTGCTCTTTTTCTTTGCAACAAAAAAAAACCGTCAAGCCGATGATACCGACAAAAATACAACGAATTATACTGTACATTTCAGGCTCCCTTCTCCAATTGAAACGCACAACTCAATTTTTGTTTCATTTTATCGTTTTGCAGAACAAGTTTCAACAACGCCACAGTACCGACAGAGCAAACAAACGATAAAAAGATTGCTGAAACCGCAGTCAGAAGCAGCACCTTATCTTCCTGTATATCCGGAAGAAACAATCTTGCAAACACAATACCGAGCACGGATCCGGCAATCGGTATCCAAGCATATCCGCTTGATTTGGATTGAATTGCATACTTGTTTTTTTTGATACGATCAAGTGTCAGCAAAAGCACACCTGCATTACACAACAGCAATAAAAATAATAAAAATGCAAGCAATAAAAAGTTTTCTCCGCTTTCTTTTGTTTGCAAACGGTAACTTATCAGCAAAAACGCAAAAGATAACGAAAACATCAACACACAATCACAGCCATGACGTGCGGTTGGTGTGTTTTTGTGTTTTATCATCAGAAAAAGAGAAACAACAACGGCGGCAATATCCAGTACACCGACAACAATTGCCCATTGTATTTTATTATCCCCGATCAAACAGATCCAAATTGAAACCAACCAAACCAGCAGAATATTTTCGACACAATTCTTTTTGGAGATCGGTTTATAATTATAATTTAAGAAAAGGTCAATATGATCCATAAAGATCCCCCCTTATGATTTTATTATACACTATTTTCAGTTGCATCACAAGTCGCATTTTTGCATGGATTTTGCGTATTTTTGTACAAATTTTAAATTTCTATTTTCACCTTTTCACATTCGGACGATCGTGCACGCACACAGGGTGACGGTTATGATCCGAAACCGTTTTTCACAGGCGGATTTGTGTCGATACTTCGTTAAAATACTCGAAAATCCATAAAAGGGTGAAACGCCGAAAAGACTTAAAAAGAGCCGTTTTCGGGCGGGTTCGGATTATATCCGTCACCCTATACAAAAATCAGCCGCAGAGCGTATGCAAAACGCATTCTGCGGCTGATGATATTCTTTTAATTCCAACCGTCGGCAGGTCTTGTGAACTGTCCGTCCTCGACGGGTGCTTCGGAAAACGCGGTGGTGCTTTCGGGCACAGAGACGGCAGGTTGCGTTACAACGGGTTGTGTCACGGCGGGGTCGGGCGACGTCTGCGTGCCGTCCTCACCTGTAAGGGGCAAGGTTGCATTTTCCGCAAAGGGATCGCTTGCATCCGACGGCTGTACGAGATCATCCGTAAAGGGAAGCGTACCGACTTCGCCGAAATTACTGTCCACACCGGGCATCGTTGTCAACTCTTCCTGCTGTGTGGTTTCGGGCGGCAGATCGGACACGAAAAGTGCCGCATCCGTCAGTACGAACGCCGCGGAAAAGAGAAAGAGAACGGAAACCGTGGTTGCAATGATCGTCTTGCGTGTTACGGGACGCTCTTTGTTCTGTTCGTTCACGCGGTAGCCCTGTGCATCCACGCGGTCGGGAAACGTTTCGCTGAAACGGTAAAAACCCTTCGTTTTTTCGGCAAAGGGCGGTTTTGCGGACGGTGCCGCTTCGATCATTTCACGGTAGGCAGGATCGGGGCCGTCATCCGTTTTTTGTTTTGTTTTCATATAATTGCGTTGACCGGGCCTGCGGTTTTCTTTGCGGACACGCAGATTTTCACGCAGGTAGCCGACCGTATTACGCAGATTCTCAAAAGCCATGTAAAGATCCCTTTCTCCGTTTCCATTTTTTTTGCATTGCATCGGATAAGCGGTCGGAATAAAATGAAAACAGAATCAGTGTGAGGAGAATTATAGCGATGAAATGCAGAATGCGAAGCAAAAACGGACTTGAGGTCACGCTCAGCCGTGAAGAAATGACGGCACTCGACATTACATACGAAAAACTGGATTATGCCAACACCGAAACGCGGCGTATGCTGTGGACGGTGCTGGATGAAGCAGGCAGTGTGCTGGGATGCAGTTTTGACCTGTCGGGAAAAATACGCATTGAAGCTCGTCCCGACGGTGAGGGCGGATGTATTCTTGATTTTACCTTACAGGCGGATCCGACCGTACCTGTCCAAAAACCGAAGGAACCCCGCACAGCCGTGCTTTTTGAAACGGACAGCGCCGACGATCTTCTGGCGGCGGTACAGCATCTGTCCGACCGTATCAACGCGGACCTGTATATGCTCGACGGCACTTTCCGTCTGTTGTGGCACACCGACACACGGACACTGCCGCGGTTATCGGCCGTTCTGACGGAATTCGGCACCGTGCAGGAAAACTGCACCGTTGCCGCCGCACAGACCGCGGAATACTGGTCACTCGTGTGCAAAAATGCCGTAGGGCTTCTGCATTCTTACCGTTTGCTCAGAGAGAATACAGATGTTCAAACGTAACGCCGCCGTCACCGATCACGATCTTCGTGCCGCCGTTGAAACCGGGCTGAAAACCGGAGGCGATACCGACTTTCAGCGTATAGGTCATGCGGACACCTTCATAAACAACAGAGAAATTGTTCATGTGTTCGTGACCGCAGAAAATGTTTTTGGTGGTACCGACTTCCTTGACAGCCGCAAAGAAACCGTTGTCAACGGGATTGCCGTCTGCATCACGCGGACAGCAGATCTTTTCGTTCCATTCACCCGAAGCGTCAAAACCTTCACGCCACGTTTCGTTTTCCGCATCCCAAGCGGCATCGTAGGCATACTGATACTGTGCGGCGGGAATGTGGAAGAACACGGTCGTTTCCGTCGGTTCCCCCGTAACGGTCTGAATGCCTTCGCAAGCCCATTTATACCATTCGATCTGTGCTTCGTTCAGATGTGAACCGTGCGTGTCCATCATGAGGATCGACTGCACGATGCGTTCGCTTTCGCCGTCGGATTCACAGACGTTGATGATATAATTGCCTACTCCCAGTTCTGCGTCTCCCTTTTTAAGCAGGCAATACGGGCTCTTCATCATAATATCGGCAAGGTAATTCTTATCGCAGTTGCCTTCACCGTCGTGGTTGCCGAATACGGGTGCCCAAGGTGTTTCAAACGAATTCATAAGATCTGTAAAGCGTTTGACGGCATACACGGTAGAATCGGTGCAAACGATATCCCCCGTGACGGTAATAAGATCGGGCTGTACCTTTTTTACCAGTCTTTTCATGGTCGCAGAAGCCAAAAAAGCGGTAAAGGCACGGTAATCGTAATCTGCAAAATGCATATCGGTGAGGTTGAGAATGACGAAATCCTCACCGCTTTTTTTCGTCAGCACAACGGTGTCTTCCGGACGGTATTCATCGTCCTCCGACCACGTATCGGTGCTCGGTGTGCCGACGTATTCGGTATCAAGGATCTCACGCATGTGAAACAGTGCATATAATGCTTCTTTCAATCCTGTCATACGGGTGTACTCTCCTGTCGATTGTGCGGCACCTGCACTCATTCCGACCGCGGAACAAAGAAGCAGTGCACAAAGAATAACGCTTAACGTTTTTTTCATGTCAATTCCTCCCCTCATGCGAGTGAGTGCAGGAAACCGATCGCCTGCGAACGGTCTGTCTGCTTGAAAACGTAACTGCCTGCAACGAGAATATCTGCCCCTGCCGCAACACAAGAGCCTGCAGTGGTAGCATCCACGCCGCCGTCCACCTGAATATGCGTATCAAGCCCTCTGCGGTTGATCTCGGCACGGATGGCTTCGATTTTCGGGAGCATATCCGCCATGAATTTCTGACCGCCGAAACCGGGTTCCACGGTCATGACCAGCACCATGTACAAACGGTCAAGATACGGAAATACCGCTTCGGCAGGGGTTGCGGGTTTCAGCGAGATCGCTGCTTTGACACCCTGTGCGTCCAAAGAATTGAGCATTGCATTCACGTCACAGTCGGATTCAATATGGAACGTAATGAGGTCGGCACCCTCTTTTATAAACAACGGTGCAACGAACGCGGGATCCGTTACCATCAGATGCACGTCCAGAAACGCATCCGTTTCTTTACGCAACGTGCCGACAAGTCCCGGCCCGAAACTCAGATTCGGCACGAAATGACCGTCCATAATATCCACGTGAAGCATATCTGCACCGCTTGCCAGCGCATCCTTGGCTTCAGCGGTCAGTTTACCGTAATCACAACCCAAAAGTGAGGGGGACACAAGAATCATACGAAATCAGGCTCCTTTCATTTGTTTTATTATACACCACAATCCGCTGCAATGCAATTTCTTTTTATCATGTAAGGCAGATTATTTTCGGTACGGTTATTGATTTTTTCAAGAAAATAGTATATAGTAGAATAAATAATAATGGGATATTGCAGGTTGCATATCCGCAATAAGGAGAAAAAACCCATGAAAAAAATCATTTTCACATTGCTTTGTTCACTTTTGACCATCAGTTTGTTATTCTGCGGTTGTCTTGTTGACGATCCTGCCTTGCAGACAACCAACGCACAGGGTAATAACGGCGATCAGATCCTGCCGGCAGGTGATGCAGCCGTCAACACGACCAACTCCCCTTTGTACGGCAATGACGCGGCACAGCTTGCACTCATCAGCAGCGGCAATTTCTACTTTGTGGGTTCTCTGACCGATGAAACAGGCGAGACCACACCGATGGAAATGGCAAAACAGAACGGCAATTCCTACATGGGCTCACAGATGGACGGCGTTTCCATCGGTTTCATGCACGCGGGTGCGGATTACTACATGGTATATCCTGCAGGCACCTGTGCCCTGTTGCTGGATGACACGGTATGTGCAACACTGGAACTGGATCCCACGGAAATGGATCTGGATACTTCAAAACTTCAGTTCGGTGAGTTATCCGCCGATCAATGCCTGAGCACCGTTGATGCACTGGTCGATACCACCGTTGCAACCTGCCGCACCTATCAGCAGGACAACGGAAACTATGTGAAAACCTACGTCAGCGAAGGACAGCTCATCCGTCTGCAGCAGATCGCTCCCGACGGAACGTTGCTCACCACGTTGGATATTGATATTCTGACGGATGCCGTTCCTGCGGAAAAAATTTCAATACCCGAAAATTACAAGGTTTATAAAGGTTCAACGGGTATGATCTCTTTCATGCTCAAGTTTGCCTCGGCAATCGGCATGGATGCGTTGGCCGAATAATGAAAACTGCATTCGTAACGGGCGGTACGGGCGGCATCGGTGAAGCCGTCGTGCGTGCCCTGCATAAAGACGGATATCAGACAGCGGTCACCTATTGCCGTTCCGAAGAAAAAGCAAAGGCGTTATCTGCCGAACTCGGCGTTTTGCCCGTTCCCTGTGACACAAGCGATCCCGACAGCGTGCGTGAAGCCGTAAAAACCGTTGCACGGACATTCGGTACGATCGGTCTGCTCGTCAACTGTGCAGGCGTTTCCGAGTGGGGATTGTTTGACACCCTTTCGGATGCAACGTGGCAAAAATTACGGGGCGTGAATCTGGACGGTGTTGTATACGCCTGCCGTGAAACCGTACCGTACATGATAAAGCAAAAGCACGGTGCGATCGTCAACATCGGCTCCGTATGGGGTGAAACGGGTGCCTCCTGCGAAGTTGCCTATTCCGCCTGCAAAGCAGGTGTATCGGGCCTTACGAAGGCACTTGCAAAAGAACTTGCCCCCTGCGGCATTACCGTCAACTGCGTTTCGCCCGGTGCGGTGGATACCGCTATGATGCAACGCTTTTCGATTGCGGAAATCAACGCACTGTGCGAAGAAATCCCGCTGGGACGTCTTGCAGAACCTTATGAAATTGCACAGGCCGTCCTGTTTCTTTCCCAAGCCCCTTACATCACGGGGCAGATCCTCGGCATCAACGGCGGAATGTACATATAAATTAAAAAAATGAGGAATGTTCATGATTAACTTAAAGAATGCAAGTCGGTGCATTGCACTTGTATTGGTGCTGACTTTGTCGGTTTCCGCTTTTATTCTGCCCACGCACGCGGCATCCTACGACGTCATCAGCGATGCCGATCAGATGCAGTACTACGTGGATGAATTCAACAAAGTGGTCAATGCGGTCAAAGAAGAACGCCCCGGCATGACCGTTTCGGCAACGGGTGAAGTGTTGCAGAATGCAGACCTTGAAGACGATAAAATGGCACAGTTTGCCAACATGGCGGTCGCAAACGTTTTCAAAAACGATTCCTCTCTGGTTGCAGACCTGTTCGGCTCCATGAACGAAACCGAAACCGACGATTGGCAAATCAAGGACATTGAATACGTCCGCGGCGAAGCCGATCCCGATAAGATACCCGTTTCGGGTGAGAAGTACGTCAGCAAACTGACGACAAACTTCCCCATTGAGATCCGCCGTATCCGCAACGAAAGCAAGAAAACCACGGAGATCGGTATCCTGTTCCCCGATACGTTGCTGACCGATGCTCTCAACATCAAGAAATCGGATATGTCCAAAGTGTTTGATCTGCCGACCAATACGTCCATGATCCTGACCGAGGACGAAAACGCCGCCGTTGTTCTGGAAGACGGTATTTTCCAGCTCAACGATATTATGTGCACGAAAGCGTACGTTGACATTATTTATAATGACGATCTGGAATTGATCTCGTACGAAGCGAATATAACTTATACCGTAAAGGTCAATACCTACTCCATGCTCGCGGAACTTCCCACCGCCGCACTGAAAATGCTTGATTCGTTCGGTCTGGAACTGGGCGAACTGACGAACTTCAACATCGTCAAGATCATCATGGGGGTTATATCCCTGTTCACCGATTTTGATCCCGAAGAATCCATGTCCAGCACCTACGTCAACTACAACGTCAAATTCAATATGTACGGTTTTGACTGGTCTGCACGTCTGTTCGGTGATACCGATAATAACGGAGCTGTGGAAACGGCGGATGCACGCAACATTCTTCGTAACGCAGTAGGACTCGATCAGTTCAGTGATCCCGGAATGCCCTTCTTTGCAGACCTCAACTTCGACGGCTCGGTCAATCCTGCGGATGCACGCATTGCTCTGCGTATTGCGGTAGGTCTTGATATGCCTTTCACCTCCTACGCTATGCGACAGGAACAACTTGCGGGCAATCTTGAAAACACGACCAAACCTTCCGTCCCGGATACGCCCACCGTTCCCGAAACACCCACCGAACCCGACGATGAACCCGACGGTCCGGAAGTGCCCGATATTCCGTTCACTTAAAAAATATTTGCTTGACAAATTCGCAAATTTATTGTATATTGTGGTTTATGCACTATTGAAAGGATTTGAACAGACATGATTGATACTTACGAGTTGCCTTTGGCAGAGGTAGAAAAACTAAAAAAGGAACTCCTCGAACTGCAGACCACCGGCAGAAATGACATTGCCGCAAAGATCAAAGAAGCAAAATCCTTCGGCGACCTTTCCGAAAATGCAGAATACGACGAAGCAAAATCCGACCAGGCAAAACTGGAAGCACGCATTCAGGAAATCGAATACATTCTCGCACACTGCACCGTTCTTGACGAATCCGCACTGACCACCGAACGTGTGCGTACGGGTCTTGCCGTTCGCGTGCACGATCATTTCTTTGATGAAGAAGTGGTTTACTATATTGTCAACGCCCCGTCCGCAGTGCCGCTGGAAAACAAAATTTCCGATGAATCTCCCGTCGGCAAAGCACTCATCGGTCATGCAGTAGGCGATGTCGTCACGGTCGATACGCCCGATGGTGCAAACGATTTTACAATTCTCGAAATCACAAAATAAATAAAAATCACACCGCCCGGATTTTCCCGGACGGTGCTTGTTTATATGAATGACATGAGCCGAGGTGAACAAAGATGGTTGTTGCGGCAATTCTTGCAGGCGGCAGCGGTACCCGCATGGGTGCCGACACCCCAAAACAATATCTTTTACTCAGAAATGAACCCATTCTCGTCCACAGCGTGCGTGCGTTCATTTCTCATAAAGACGTAGAAAAAATCTGCGTTACGGTGCCGACGGCATTCATAAAAGAGACCGAAGAACTGTTGCGCACTTTTTTCCCGACGGAACCGATCACCGTGATCGCAGGCGGCAAAAACCGCAGTTTGTCGCTGTTGAATGCGGCTCGCCATTTTGCAGAACATTGTCCCGCAGGTACTGTGATACTCACGCACGATGCGGTACGGCCGTTCATCACCAAACGCATCATCGATGAAAATATTGCAGGTGCAAAACAATACGGTGCGGTGGGCACGGTCACGCCTGCCGTAGATACGCTGTTGCTCAGCACGGACGGTCAATTCATTGCAAGCGTACCGCCGCGAAGTACCGCTTTTCACGCACAGACACCGCAGACGTTTGACCTGCACACCCTCGCCGACCTGTTGGAACAGGCAGACGAAACACAGCACGAACACTTTACCGACGGCTGTTCCGTTTTCATGCAGGCAGGAAAGCCCGTTTATATGGTGCAGGGCGAACCCTACAACATCAAGATCACCTATCCCGACGATTTAAGCCGCGGAGAAGAAATACTGAAAAAACATTTTAACCTATAAAGGGAGGAAACCGACATGGCATCCATCACAGTTATTGTAACATCTCATAAAACGGACGAAGATGCATTGCGTTATTCATTGGAAAGCCTTGTTGAACAGACCGTGGAGGATTTCGACGTCGTGCTGGTCGATGACTCAACGACACCCGGTGCTGACAAACTGTTTGCACAGTATTGCGACGAATACGACGGTTTCGTAAGCGTTGTCAGCGAAAAACAGGGCACGGCAGCATCCCGCAACGTCGGTGCTCTCAAAGCACGCGGAGAGTTCCTGCTGTTCTTGGACGGCGGCGACTACATTTCCCCCGAAACGGTGGATAAATACCGCCAAAAACAGGAAGAAACCAAAGCGGAACTGCTTGTCAACCGCTATTACTTCTCCGGTGAAGGCGAGCCCGGATACGATTCATGGTCGGAACAGATCTGCGTTGTACCCGACGTGGACAAACTCGACCGTGCACTTATCAATACCGCTGACCTCGACGGTAAACTGTTCAGCCGCAAGTTCTTTGATCTTTACGGTCTGCGTTTTCCCGAACAAAGCGTGGCATACAACGCATGGTTTGCCATGAAGTGTGCACTCAGCGGTGCAAAAACGGCAGGCTGTCCGGGTGCGATCTACGAAAAAAAGAGCAATCCCCTGTTCGGGGAAGCCAAGCCCACTGCCGATTCATTCCGTGCATTCACAGCCGTTTACGATGAGATCCTCGGCTGGATCCGCGGTGTCATTGAAGATGAGACGGGTACACTTGACGGTGATGAATACGCTTACCAGGAAATTCTGACGGTCTATTTCCAGTTGCTGACCGACCGTTTTTACCGTGCATTCTGGCATCTGAACAACGATATTCTTGAACTGCTTCGCATCAAACTCGAAGAAGTCAGTGCACAGTTGGGCGAAGAACGCCGTAAAAAGATCAACGAAAAGAACGTGGATATCCGCTTCCCGTCCATGTACATCCGCATCGAAGATGCCGTGCAGATGCCGCTGTTCAGCCTGCTTATCGACATCACCAAACCCGAAGCATTGGGCGATCTGATCCAATCATTCTACGGACAGAAATTCCCGTTCTTTGACCTTTGGGTAAAGCAGAGTGACTATGATTCGGGCTATTATCCGCAGGCATGGAGAAACGCACCCAACCTGCACCTGCTGCCCGATGAAGGCTTCTTTGCGATCGCAAGACGCGACTGTGCAGGCATTCCCGTCAACGTCAAGGATGAAAAACCCGTAGACAGCACCGTACTCAGCGAACTGGCAACCGCCAAGATCCCGCGTGCCCTTATCAACTATAAATTCTCCGCCTTACGCAAGCAGAAAGGTGCAAAGACCTACCTCAAAGGCAAAGGCTTCAATTTGAGATAAAAAATATCAAAAAAAAAGAGAAGGAGGAATTGTATTGGCTGAACAGCAAACCGTCCAAAAAGAATATTCGCAAGAACAGCTCGGCTACGTTTATGAAAACCGCCGCTACGTCGGCACGAAAGAAACCGTCGGCTTCGTTCTGTGGGATGCCGCCCAGAGCCTGAACATCAACACCTATTCCACAAGATTTATTACCAATATAGTAAAGATCGATTTAGGGTATCAGACCATTGCAAGATCCATCAACAGCGTATGGGATATCGTCAACGATATTTTTACCGCCGCGATCGTCGAAAAAACACGTACCCGTTGGGGTAAATTCCGTCCCTATCTGCTGGGACTTGCGATCCCCGGCTGTATTGCAACGCTTCTTTACTGGTTTATGCCCTTCCTGTTTGCAGGACAGAACGCCATGTCCGTCAGCAAGTTCATATTCTATCTCGTGCTTGAAATCCTGCGTGAAGGCGTGGGGACGTTTCAGGGCATTGCAAGAACGGGTATGCTTGCCGTTATCACGCCGCATCCCGTAGACAGAACGCGACTGATCACCATTGCGAACTTCGCCTCGGGCTTCTTCGGTGAAAAGATCCCCGAACACTGCATGACGATCCTTTTGGACGTCATTGACAACAAAGCCCTGAAATCTGCCGCCACGATCGAAAAGCAACTGCGTAACACCTTCGTCGGCATGGGTGCCGCTACCACGATCGTTTCCAGTATCATGTCGTTCTGGTTCTTCACGATCTCCAAAGAACGTGTCATGCAGTCCGTCAAAACACCGAGTATTATTGACTCTCTGCGTTCCATTGCCAACAACAAACCCGTTTTGCTGATGACCTTGTCGGATTTCCTTGCAGGTTTCGGTATTTCGGGCAGTAAATCCGACTACTACATAGACGTTCTGCACTTTGCATCCATGACCTTGGTTGCAGGCATTCCCGCCGCACCGCTGTCACCCGTTTCCTACTCCTTCGTTCCGTGGTTCAGACGTAAATTCTCAAGCCGTTTCCTGTATATCGTCAGCCGCAACATCGGTAACTTCCTGCACGTATTCGTGTTCCTGTTCGGTTGCATCGGTATGAACCGCAAAACGTATGCAGGCGGTTTCTATCAGAAAAAACTGCCGATGTTCTTTGCCATGGCAACGTGGGAACTCATCTGGACGGTATTCTACGGCCTTATGAGCGTGATCGGAACGGAACTTTACAACGAGTCCATGGACTACTGCGAATGGAAAAACGGTTACCGCACGGAAGCCATGACCAGCGTTGCAAAGGGCCTTGCCGCAAAGGTGTCCTCCTCGGTCAGTTCGGTCGTGACAACGGCTCTCAAGAAGATCGTCGGTTACGATCAGAACGCATACACCGCAGGTACCGAACAGCCCGACAAAGTCAAATTCTGGCTGTTTGCCATGTTCACGATCATCCCCGCGATCACAAGTTCTCTGGGCATCGTTCCCATGCTGTTCTATGATCTGCACGGCAAAAAGAAGGAAATGATGTACGCCGAACTGCTTTCCCGCAGAAAAGAAGCCAGCCTTGCCGCTTCCGACGGCGATCTGGAAGCCATCCGCGAAATGGAAGCAAAACTCAAAGCCATCCGCGACGGAAAAGACAAATAACATTCAAAAAGTACAGCCCTTCGGTGCGAAACCGAGGGGCTGTACTTTTGTATTGCGATCTTATTCGACGATGTTTGCAAAACGGCGGATGACCTGTTCGCAATCTTTTTTGTCCATGATCTTCGGAACAGGATAGGTGGGGTTGCCTTCCTGCAGAGCACGTGCGACCAGCGTGGGAATATCCTTTTCCTTAACGTCAAGTTTTTCGGGGATATCCATGCTTGCGTTGAGTTCACGGATGGCTTTGATAAACAGTGCGGCTTTCTGATTTTCGGTCAGACCCTTGGTGTCAAGACCTGCAAAATCTGCAAGTTTTGCAAGACCTGCAGCAGCGGTTTCACCGTAATATTCAAGCACGTAAGGCAGAATAACGGCGTTTGCAAGACCGTGCGGCACTCCGTACAGACCGCCCATATTGTGTGCGATGGCATGAACGTAACCGACGTAAGCTCTCGTGAATGCAATGCCTGCAAGGTGGGATGCCATGAGCATATTGGTACGTGCTTGTGTGTTCTTACCGTCATCGTATGCGGTCTTGAGGTTTTCAAAGATCAGTTTCACGGCACGTTCCGCACAGTCAAGCGTTTCTTTGGTGTTGGCATGGTTGATATATGCTTCAACCGCGTGCGTGAGAGCATCAATACCCGTGGTAGAAGTGATGTGCTTGGGCAGACCGTAGGTCAGTTCCGGATCGAGCACCGCATACTTAGGACGAAGCGAGGGATCGTTGATGGCGTATTTTTCGTGTGTCTGCGGATTGGTGACGACAGCGGCAACCGTGGTTTCCGAACCGGTACCTGCCGTGGTGGGAACCGCAAACAGGGTGGGAATGGGCTTAATGACTTTCAAAAGACCTCTGAGCTGAGGCAACTGCTTATTGGGACGTGCAATGAGAGCACCGCAGGCCTTTGCACAGTCCATGGGAGAACCGCCGCCGAATGCAACGATGGCTTCACAGCCGTTTTTGAGATACATATCCCTTGCGGCGTGAATGTTGTCGAACGTGGGATTGGGCTGTGTACCGTCATACACAAAATATTCGATGCCCTGTTTTTCGAGTGCATCATAAAGCGGCTGTGCAAGACCGATCTTGGTGATACCGCCGTCGGTAACGACAAGAATCTTCTTAAATCCCTTTGCCTTGATGAACGCAGGCAATTCCTTTACGGAACCTGCTCCCTGCAGCAATTCGGGACTTTTCCACGGCAGTGCATAAGCGGCACCGCGCATGACGACCTGATAGGTACGGTAAACTGCGTTGATAGGTTTCATTTCTCCATCCTCCTTTGTGATTACAATTTATTATTTTATCATTATCCGCCGTTCATTGCAAGAGCAAAATGCTTAATTTTGTTTTTTCTTCACAATTCAAACAAACGGCATTGCTTTTCGCAAATAAAAATGCTACACTGTAAAATGAAAAAATTAAGTAAACAAAGGAGAACTGATTTTATGAGAACAGCCATTTACGGTGCAGGTTCCCTCGGCACGGTGCTGGGCGCTTACATTGCCAAAGCAGGCAGACAGGTGGACCTTATCAACCGCAACAAAGGACATATTGCCGCCCTCAAAGAAAAGGGTGCACACATCACGGGTACGGTGGATTTCGTTCAGCCCGTCAGTGCATTGTTGCCCGAAGAAATGGAAGGCGAATACGATCTTATCATTTTAATGACAAAACAGCTCAACAACAAGGAGACGCTTGAATTCCTGTTGCCGCATCTTGCCGCAGACGGTATCGTCTGTACCATGCAGAACGGTCTGCCCGAACTTTCCGTCAGCGAAGTGGTGGGTGAAGACCGCACTATGGGATGTTCGGTTGCATGGGGTGCCACGCTCAAAGGGCCCGGTGTTGCGGAACTGACCAGTGAAGCGGATGCACTTTCCTTCGGTCTGGGCAGAATGAACGGAAAGCACGACAAGAAACTCGACGAAGTAAAAGAGATCCTTGAATGTATGTGTACGGTCGTCGTGGAAGAAAACTTCATGGGTGCACGTTGGTCAAAACTGCTCATCAACGCCGCTTTTTCGGGTATGTCCGCCGTTATGGGCGGTACGTTCGGCGATGCCGCAGAAAGAAAGGATTCCCGTGTGTGCTGTCAGAACATCATCAAGGAATGCATTGACGTTTCCCGTGCGGCAGGCGTGAAGATCGAACCCGTACAGGGCAAGGACATCGTAAAACTGCTTGACTACAAGGGTGCTCTCAAAAAGAAACTCGCCTTTATGATCCTGCCTCTTGCTATCAAAAAGCACAGACTTCTCAAGGCCAGTATGTTGCAGGACCTTGAAAAAGGTAAAAAGTGCGAGATCGATGCCATCAACGGCGTTGTTTGTGCATACGGCAAAAAACTCGGCGTTCCCACTCCTTACAACGACAAAGTCGTGGAGATCGTTCACGGCATTGAAGACGGCAAATACACCTATTGCTTCGACAACGTAAAACTTTTTGCAGGTCTTAAAAAATAAAACAGATACAAAAAAAACGGTGCATGGTCGGCAAAAAAACCGATAATGCACCGTATTATTTTTATTTTTTTATTCACCGAACAGGAAGTTGAGCAGTTCTTCGGGTTTTGAAAAATCGGGAATGACAACGCTTGCACCTGCCGCAAGCAGTTTTTCGCGTTTGACGGCATTGATGCCGTATTTTTTCTGTTCGTCCGTGGCAACGGCTACGGCGTAACCGCCCAATTTTGCCACGAGATCGATCTCCACGGGACCGTCACCGAAGGACAAAAGTTCTTCGCCTTTGATGCCGTTTTTCTCAAGCAAGGTTTTGAGCACCACTTCCTTGGAACACTGCTGTGCGTGTTCATCGAGTGCCCCGTAAATATGTTCACCGAAAAAAGATTGCAACTGCAAAAGTCCCGCTTCTTCACGCACCTGCGGCTGATCGGTGCCGCTTGCACAGTAAATACCGATCCCGCGGTCAAGAAGTCCCTGCAAAATGGCGTAAGAGCCCGTGACAAGCTGGCTTTCGGGTTCAATTTCCCCTTTTGCCAATGCTTCCCGCTTGCTGTCGATGCGTGCCATCAGACGGCGAAGGTATTCGGTTTTATATTCCATGGGATCTTTGGCAACACCGCCGCGTTTTTCGACTTCTTCCGCCAGTTTCATACACTGGAAAATGGTCTGCTTACCCGTCAGTGCATCCACGAACTCTGCGGCACAGTCATAGATCTCCCGTTCGGTCTCCTGCTGACCGCCGGGCGTTGCCGCCAGTTCTTCGCAAAAATAGGGAATCATGTCTTCACGCCAACCCTCACGGATAAGGCTCAATGTGCCGTCAAAATCGAACAGTGCGGCTTTGAAGGTTCTGTTTTCGGGCGGTGCGATCACTTCCATCGAAAAATGGCTTGCTGCCAATGCTTGCATATCCTGCATACTCGTTTTCTCCGTTTCGGTTTTTATGCAAACAGTATAGCAACATTTTTTTTCCTTTGCAAGTATCAGTTAAGATAATACGGCACGGATTGCGAAAAGCCCCCCTGTGCAACTTCCGAAGAATCCGTCAGCGTCCACGTACCGATGAATTTTCCGTTTTCAATGCGACCGTCTATTTGCAGAACAGCACCGTGTTCACCGTTCCCGGAATCACGCAGCAATTCTTCCGCCGACAGGGCAGGATCATCGAATTTCACCACCGCACATCCGAATGCAGAACCACTCATCAGCAGATACCGCACGGCTTCTTCTTCACCGTCGGACAGGTTTTCCACGGCAGAAAGATCCAATGCCAGCCACTGCGTATCCTGCGGCACTTTTTCGGCGATCAGAGACACAAGGGGCGTAACGAGATCTTCCTTTGCACTCTCGCAGGTAAACACCTTCGGTGAGCCGAACTGTGCGGGATAACTCTCCATAATATAACCGCCGTACTGCAAGGCAAAATACATACCGGGCACCAGCACGCAGGCATCCTGTGTTTCATCCAGATACTTCGTTGCAAGTGTAAAAAGACCTGCCGTTTTTCCCTGCGTTTTATTCTCGGTCACAAGCAGTGTCTCACCCATATTTTTGACGATCATACCGTAAAAAATACCCTCACCGGGTGCCTGTGCGTCCGTTCTCTCATCGGTCGGTTCAAAAGCGATCTGCGTGGGATCCTCATTCTGTATATTGCAGGCGGAAAATCCCGACAACAGCAGGCACAGAACCAAAAACAAAGACATTCTTTTCATATTTCTCACCCTTTCGTTCGTTCAATGATAAGAGTACACATTTTTGCCTTTTGTTGCAAGGTTTTTTCAATTTTTGACTTTACTTTTTTCAGCACTTGTATTATATTATTAATATTATGGATACATATTCCTTGATTTGAGAGGTTATTGCTATGGATTATGAAAAATTAGCGGCTCTGCTGTTTCCCGATGTGACCAAAACACCGGAAGATCTGGAAGCACAGTATCCGCCCAGAAATTTACCCGAAGGAGCAAGAGTGACCCGTTTTGCACCCTCCCCCACGGGCTATATGCACATCGGCGGTCTGTTCCAGGCCATCACCGATTGCTTCGTTGCCCATCAGACGGGCGGCGTTGCAATGCTTCGTATTGAAGATACCGACAAAAAGCGGGAAGTCGTCAACGGTGTAAAAGCCATTGTGGACGGATGTTCCGCCTTCGGTGTCAACTTTGACGAAGGTGCAACGGGCGAAGGTACCGAACAGGGTGCATACGGTCCCTACACACAAAGCAAGCGTGTTGAAATTTATCACACCATCGCCAAGAGCCTTGTGCAGAAAGGCTTTGCATATCCGTGTTTCTGCACGGCAGAGGACATTGCCGAAATGAAAGAAAGACAGGAGGCGGAAGGTGCACAGATCACGGGCTATTTTGGCAAATGGGCAAAATGCCGAGATCTTTCGTATGAACAGATCGAACAGAACATCAAAGACGGCAAAAGCTGGATGCTGCGTTTGCGTTCATTGGGCAAAGAGGACGGCAGAGTCAGTTTTGAAGATATGATAAAGGGTAAGATCGAACTGCCCGAAAACCTCAGAGACGAAGTGCTTCTGAAAACAGACGGCGTTCCGACCTATCACTTCGCACACGCCTGCGACGACCACTTCATGCGTACGACGCACGTGGTACGCGGCGAAGAATGGATCTCCTCCGTTCCCACCCACATCGCCCTGTTCCGTGCCTGCGGCTACAAACTCCCCAAGTACTGCCACACCGCACAGGTGATGAAGATCGACGAAGAAGACGGCACCAAGAGAAAGCTTTCCAAGAGAAAAGACCCCGAAGCCGCCGTCAGTTATTTCGTGGAAAACGGTTTCCCCAAAGAGAGCGTGGTTGAATATCTGTTGACGCTTCTCAACTCCGGTTTCGAAGACTGGCGCAGAGCCAATCCGAAAGCCGACGTCAACACCTATCCCTTTAATCTCAAGAAAATGAGCGTTTCGGGTTGTCTGTTTGACCTTGTGAAACTCACCGACATCAGCAAGGGCGTTATTTCCGTGATGACCGCCGACACCGTTTACGAACGCGTGACCGAATGGGCAAAGGAATTTGATGCCGAACTGTATGATCTTCTGACTGCGGATGCAGCCTTCTCCAAAGCCGTTTTCAACATTGACCGCGACAACCCCAAACCGCGTAAGGACATCGCAAAATGGGATGAAGTCAAGGATTTCTTTTCCTATTTCTTCGACAGCCTGTTCGTTCCCTGCTATACGCTTCCCGAAAACGTGAAAGCGGAAGATGCAAAAGCAATTCTCAAATCATACATGGAAGTGTATGATGCACAGGATGCCAAAGACGTATGGTTCTCCAAGGTCAAAGACCTTTGCGAGCCTCTCGGTTTCACACCCAACGTAAAAGAATACAAAAAGAATCCCGATGCATTCAAAGGCCACGTGGGTGACGTTTCGGGCGTGATCCGCCTTGCCGTGACAGGCAGAATGAACACCCCCGACCTTTGCACGATCATGCAGTTGCTCGGCAAAGAAAAGGTATTTGCCCGCATGACGGATTTTGCAGACCATATTTAAGAAAGGACGAAAGTACAATGGAAGAAGCCGTAAAATCCAATTCCAATTTTATACACGATATCATTGACGAAGAACTCAGCACGGGTGTCAATACCCGTGTGCAGACACGCTTCCCTCCCGAACCCAACGGCTATCTGCACATCGGCCACGCAAAAGCCATCTGCATTGACTTTTCCACCGCTGAAAAATACGGCGGCATCTGCAATCTGCGTCTGGACGACTCCAACCCGTCCAAAGAAGACGTGGAATACGTGGAAGCCATCAAAGCCGACATTGAATGGCTCGGCTACAAATGGAACGACGTGTATTACGCCTCCGACTATTTCGATTTCGTTTATGAATGTGCCGTCAAACTCATTGAAAAAGGCAAGGCATTCGTTTGCGACCTCACGGCGGAAGAAATGCGTGAATACAGAGGTACGCTCACCGAGCCCGGCAAAAACAGCCCCTACCGTGACCGTTCCGTAGAAGAAAACCTCGATCTGTTCCGCCGCATGACCGCAGGCGAGTTCCCCGACGGCAGCCGCGTACTGCGTGCAAAGATCGACATGGCATCTCCCAACATCGTCATGCGTGACCCCGTCATTTACCGCATCATGCACGTTTCGCATCACCAGACAGGCGACAAATGGTGCGTATATCCCATGTATGACTTCGTGCATCCCCTGTCCGATGCCAGAGAACGCGTTACCTATTCCCTGTGCACCCTCGAATTTGAAAACAACCGTCCTCTTTACGATTGGTTCATCAAGGAGATCGGTTTTGAAGAACCGCCCAGACAGATCGAATTTGCAAGACTCAACCTCAACTATTGCCTGACCAGCAAGAGAAAGTGTCTGGCACTTGTGCGTGACAACATCGTTACCGGTTGGGACGATCCGCGTATGGCAACGTTGTGCGGTATGCGTCGCAGAGGTTACCCCGCCGCCGCGATCCGCAATTTCGTAGAAAAGATCGGCGTTTCCAAGGCAAACAGCGTGGTCGATTACGGTCTTCTGGAATCCTGCGTGCGTGACGTGCTCAACGCCACCGCCCCCAGAGCCATGGCTGTCATTGAACCGCTGAAAGTGGTCATCGACAACTATCCCGAAGGCAAGACGGAAAGCATCACCGTGGAATGCCATCCCGATCATCCCGAAATGGGCACGAGAGAAGTCACGTTCTCAAAAGAGATATTCATTGAACAGGGCGACTTCATGATCGATCCGCCCAAGAAGTATTTCCGTCTGTATCCCGGCAACGAAGTACGCCTGAAAGGTGCTTACTACGTCAAATGCGTTTCCTGTGAAACCGACGAAAACGGCAACGTGACCGTGGTACACTGCACCTATGACGAAGCCACCAAAGGCGGCGATTCCCCCGACGGCAGAAAAGTCAAGGGTACCCTGCACTGGGTCAGTGCGGATGATTGTACGGATGCAGAGATCCGCCTGTACGACCGTCTGTTCAGCGTGGAAAATCCCTCCGACGAATCGAACGGTGCGTTCACGAACAACCTCAATCCCGATTCGCTCATCGTGCGTACCGGATGCAAACTCGAAGGCGGTCTGAGAGGAATCAAAGAGGGTGACGTGTTCCAGTTCATGCGTCAGGGTTACTTCTGCGTGGACAAGGACAGCACCGCAGATCATCTCGTTCTCAACCGCACCGTACAACTCAACTCCTCGTGGGGCAAATAAGTCTTTGCACTTGTTTTTATATGAAAGGAGCAAACCAATATGCGTATCATGTCTAAAATCATCCTTCCGCTGACGGCTCTGTGTGTTGTCCTGGCACTTCTGTTCCTGCCCATTCTCCGCGTTTCCCTGGGCGGCACACTGATCTCCAACGCATCGCTCGGCATTGACGAATACAACTCCGTCGTTCGTCTTGTTTCCGCCGCAAACGATGAAAACAGCCAGCTTTCAAGTTACATCAAACTGTTCAAACAGTATTCCGAAAACAACAGCGGCGGATCGATCAAGGAGCTCATCCCCTCCATCGATTGGCTGTATGCGGCTCTCGCCTGCCTTGCACTGATCCTTGTTTTCGTGCTTCTTATCATTGTTTTCAGCATCTTCACCAACAAAAGAATGCTCACCGCAGGTTTTGCCGCAGGCGGTATGCTGTCCACCGTGCTCATGGGCAATTTCTTTGATAAGTTTGCAAAGCCCATTCTCAACGGTACGGTCAACGTTACCTCATTGCTGTCGAACATCAACACGGGTGCCACCACAGCCGCAGACGGATCGACCGTTGACCTTTCGGGTACGCTGTCCGCTTTGTCGGATGCACTCAGTGAATCCCTCGGCCTGAATCTGTCCGGCCTTGCAAACTCCCTTGTTTCTTTCAAGGCACTTGAAATCGGTTTTGCCTCCACGGGCGTTCTGCTTGCATTCGGTGCCGTGATCGTTCTGGCGATCGTTTTCACCATGAGCATTAAAAACGAAAATACCGGCAAACTCCCCGGCTGATTTTTTTCGGCAGCATTTTTGCTGCCGTTTTTCATTTGGAGGATCGGAAAATGAATATTTTTATACGTATTATAACTGCAATTCTTTCTTTTCTTATGATGGCCTGCTCACCGCTGGTTTCATTCGGTAACAGTATGAATGTGAAATTTGACATTGACACAACACAAAAAGGCGAAACCGTGAACAATCTGATGCAAAGCGTCAACGTATGGGAAATGGGCAATACCTTTATCGATGCCCGAAACAACCACGAAAACGACGTTTTTGAATTCGTGGAATACGTACAGCTCATGCAGTGTTCGGGCGGCAACGCCACGAGAGATCTGTTCAAAGATCCTTATAACACGCGGGTGCTTGACGATTACGATTTTTCACGTCTGATCGCAAACTGCGAGGGCATTGTCCGTTTGGGTGCAAAGCCGCATCTGAAACTGGGCAACGTCCCCATGAAATATTCAAAAGACTGCGTGTTGGGCAGCTTTGAAGTCAATATCTATCCGCCCGATAATTACAATGTATATTATAATTACATTGCCGCATTGGCACAGGCGTTGCTTGAGAATTTCGGTGCCGAAGAACTGAAAACATGGCGTTTCGGCGTGATGACGGAATTTGAAAATTCCGACTGGTTCATGGCGGTCGGCGGCGATGCAAAGGAAAGTGCCGTTGCATTCTGTAAACTCTACGACTATACCGTACAGGCTCTGACGGACGTTCTCGGTGAGGAGATCTGCGTGGGTGCACACGCCATGGCGGTTACGGAAGGCTTGTGGGATGAACGCATTTTCATCGACCACGTTGCAAAAGGAACGAACTATGCCAACGGCAAAAAAGGCAGTAAGATCGATTTCCTGACCGCCTCGTTCTACGATGCAAAACCCGGCGAGTTCACAGGCGGCTACACCTTACCCGAAACCGTGGCACACTTAAAGGATTACGCCGAAAGCGTGGGACTTGACAACCTGTTCTACGGCGTTGACGAAGGCAGAATTCTTTGCGGCAACACATCGGGAGCAGGCGACAGTCAGTTGCTCAGCCGCACCGTCGGCTACACGTGGCAGGCGGCGTACGATGCACGGCTCTGGATGCAGTCCGTCGACAGCGGCCTTTCCTATTTTTCCTCCTGGTACTACCTTTCCGACGGTCTCACGAACGGCAATCCCACCGTCAGTTACCACGTTGCAAAACTCTTTGCAGGCTTTGACGGTATGCAGAGGATCTCCGTGGACGGCGGCAAAAAAATGTTGCTTGACAGCGGCAGTGAAGCCAAAGCCATGGCGGCAATTGACAGTGAAACGGGTGCCGTGCGTATCATGGCTTACAGTTTCAAAAACGATACGGATGCCATCGGCACGGCAGAAATGCAATTCAACATAAAACTTGCAGACGGAAACTACACCGTTCGCAAATACTACATCAATGACGATTGCAATTACTTTGATGAATGGTGTGCAGACCGCAAGACTTACAATATTACGGACGATTGCTTCTCGTGGTCACCCGATGATCCGCTGATCGACAATCCCACCACCCTGTCTGCCGCATGGGCAAGAGAGATCTATTTCAATGACCTCTACGATCAATACACGAAGGCCTCCAAGCTCGTACCCGTTGAAGAAACCGTTACGGTCGAAAACGGCACGCTGGTATGGACGGATTCGATTCCGTTGAACACCGTTGTGTTTGCAGACCTCATTCCCGTTGAATAAAAATTGCGGAGGAAAGCCATGAAAACTTTACTGATTCTCGTGGACGGAATGCGTCCGGATGCCATTGAAAACAATCCGCGTGTACAGAAACTTCTTGCCCGTTCAGCCTATACCCTGTCTGCACGCACCGTGGAACCGTCCGTGACACTCCCCTGCCACGTTTCGCTCTTTCACAGCGTGGAACCGTCCAGACACGGAACGACCACCAACACCTACACACCGCAGGTACGCCCCGTCAACGGCATCTGCGAGGTGCTTGCAAAAAACGGCTTCCACAGTGCATTCTTCTACAACTGGGAAGAATTGCGTGACCTCACCCGTCCCGATTCGCTTGATTTTGCATACTTCCGCCGCGGCAGGACCTGCGGTTACGACGCAGCCAATATTGACATCACCGATGCCGCCGTAAAATATCTGAATGAAAATCCGACCGCCTTTGCCTTTGTGTATTTCGGTTATACGGACATGGCGGGACACCGTCACGGCTGGATGAGCGAAGAATATATGCAGGCAATCGAAAACAGCCTGGATTGCATTGAAAAACTCATGGCGGAACTGTCGGATGAATACACGTTCATCATCACCGCCGACCACGGCGGACACGACCGCACCCACGGCACGGATATGCCTGAGGATATGCTCATTCCCGTTATCATCGCAGGCAGTGCCGTCGGCAAGCAGATCGTCTGCGGCGAGATCGAAAAAGATGTCAGCATTCTCGACCTTGCACCCACGGTAACGACACTTCTGGATATGCAGGCAGATGCCGAATGGGAAGGCAAGAGCATCATCTGAAAAAACATAAAAAGAACAGGTTGCATCCGCATTCTTCCGAATGGCAGGATACAGCCTGTTTTTCATTGATACGGTTTTATCCGATCGGTTCAAAATCCGAAGCGGGATGTTTGCACAGCGGACAGGTAAAATCGTCGGGCAATTCCTCACCCTCGTACACGTAACCGCAAATTTTGCAGACGTAACCTTTTTTCTGTTCCGTTTTGGGTTGGGGCTTGGGCTTGATGTTTGCAAAATAGTATGCATAAGTCACACTGGGCACGGAAGAAAGCACTCTTGCTTCTTCCACCTCGGCAATAAAGACGGTATGCGTACCGACGTCCTGCCAACTCTCGATCTTTCCCGCAAACACGGCGTTTGTGACACCTTCGCAGTATGCAACCCCGTTTTCACAGCGGTAAGGCGTATCCACATACTTTTCCGCATCGCGGCCGCTTTGGAAACCGAAATGCTGAAACACTTCAAACGGTGTTTCTTCAGTGAGTACGGACAGGGAAAACACACCGCTCGTTTTAAGCATTTCATTGGTATAATTCTGCTTGTTTACCGCAAAAAGCAGACGTTTGGGATTGTCCGTGACCTGAATGGCGGTATTGATGATACAGCCGTTGTCCTTGCCGTTGAGGGCAGTGCTGAGCACGAAAAGGCCGTAAGAAAGTTTATGCATGGCGGTGGGATCAATGATAGAACCGTTCATAATATATTCATCCTTTCTCTGTCTGTATAGGATTATTGTACAGGAGTAAAGCAAAATAATCAAGCAATTTCTTTTTTACTTTTTTATTTTCTTTTTTTTATTTTTTGCTTTACTTTTCTTCTGCGGAAAAGTATACTGTTATCATCAAACTTCACGGAGTGGTTTTATGGAAAATAATACCTTACAAAAAAAATACGGTCTTGTCACCGCGATCTGCATGGTTGTCGGCATCGTAATCGGATCGGGTGTCTTTTTCAAGGCACAGAATATTCTCGTCACCACCCACGGCAATATGACCATCGGCATCGTTGCATGGCTCGTAGGCGGTGTGATCATGCTCTTCAACATCCTTGCATTCGCACAACTGGCACAGAAATACTCCAAAGTCAACGGTCTGACCGACTATGCCGAAGCCACGGTGGGAAGCAAGTATTCCTACTTTATAGGCTGGTTCATGGCGTTCATTTATGCACCCACCATTTCATCGATTCTTGCATGGCTGACCGCCCGTTATACCGTCACGTTCATCTGCTCGGTCAATCCCGACTTCGCATTGCACATTGCCGCCGAAAACAGCGGTACGGTCTTCGGCCCCGAAACGCTGGCATTGACAGGCTTGTTTTTGTGTCTGAGTTTTGCGATCAATGCACTGTCTCCGAAACTGGCAGGCAAACTGCAGGTCTCCACCACGATCATCAAACTCATTCCCCTTTTGCTCATGGCTGTCATCGGCACGATCTACGGTCTGACACACGCATCCGCAGAACAACCGGATCTGAGCATTCTTGCACACAATTTCTCCGCAGGTGCAGGCGAGAACAGCACCGTTTTCAGTGCCATCGTCGCTACGGCTTTTGCATATGAAGGCTGGATCATGGCAACGTCCATCAACGCGGAACTCAAAAACGCAAAGCGCAATCTGCCCATTGCACTCATCGCAGGAGCCGTTATCATCGTCGCGGTATACGTGTTGTATTTCATCGGCGTGGCAGGCGGTGCCAGCGTGGAAGAACTGCAAAAGGACGGTGCAACCCTTGCTTTCGTACACGTATTCGGTCCTGTGGTGGGTAACATTCTGAATCTGTTCGTAGCCGTTTCCTGCTTCGGTACGCTCAACGGTCTGATGCTCGGTTGCACGAGAAGTATGTATGCACTCGCCGCACGCGGCAACGGCCCTTCTCCCAAGATCTTCACGCAGGTGGACGGAGCGACCAATATGCCCACCAATTCGGGCGTTGCGGCATTGCTTATCACGGCTGTGTGGATCGTGTATTTCTTCGGCTCATCCCTCGCTCCCGAAAGCTGGTTCGGGATCTTCAGTTTTGACACAAGTGAACTGCCCATCATCACCCTGTATGCGATGTATATTCCCATTTACATCTCCTTTATGAAGAAAGCAACGGATCTGCATCCGTTCAAACGCTTCGTTCTGCCTGCCTTGGCGATCCTCAGTTCGGTTGCCATCATCTTCTTTGCCGTCTACGCCCACGGCTATATCCCTTATATCACAGCAAAGGAAAACGGCACGTTCAGTTGTCCCGTACTGTTCTATCTGATCGTGTTTGCCGTTATCATGTTCCTGAGCATTTTCTTTGCAAAAGGACTTAAAAACAAAACGGAAGGAAGTGAACAGGCATGAAAAAAGCAAAACTGAGACGGCCCGGCAATATCCGTCACGTTGCCGACAGCGGTTGGGAAAAATTCTGGTTTTATTTCGTGCAATGGACGTGGGGTTTGCCCGTGAATGCAATAGGCGGACTCGTGTATCTGATCTTAAAAACCAAATTCAGACACGAACGCTTCTGCAATGCATGGATCACCTATATCCCCGGCAACTGGGGCGGTCTTTCACTGGGACTGTTCATCTTCATGGCAGAAGGCCGTGAAGAAGGCTGGACGAAAAACACGCAGATCCACGAATACGGCCACACCATTCAGTGTCTGCTTTTAGGTCCGCTGTATTGGTTCGCGGTCGCCATTCCGAGTGCGTTCTGGTGCAACTGCCTTGCCAAATGGCGTCAAAAAAACAACGTTTCCTACTACAAACTGTATTGCGAAAGCTGGGCTAACAACTGGGGACAGAAATGGAGCCGCCGTAAACAGTACGGCATCAAATAAACGGTCATAACAAACACAACAGGCTTTATCCGTGGGTTGCGGATAAAGCCTGTTTTTTGATTCAAATTGTATTCTTACAGATCTCCGAATTCGCTTTTCAGCACGCCCGTCAGGTCAAACGGCGGCGTGTATTGCGACTGTGCACTGGAGAGTTCCTGCACGAAGCCGTCCTCAATGCCGCAAAGGTACAGATAATCCACGCAGGCGGCGTATTCTTCCTCGGTCAGACGGCGGTTGAGGTTTTCGTAAGGCAAAGGATCTTCGGGAGGCGTGTATTGCCCCATGAGGCTGAACAAAGCCTGTCCGGGTGCAAACAGAGAAGAAAACGCATCCATGACGCCGAAGGTGTTTTCGGGTTCACCCGGCAACACGAGATGCCGCACAAGTAAACCTTTCTGCAACATTCCCTGTTCGTCAAACTGCACGTTGCCGACCTGTCGGTACATTTCTTTGAGTGCCGCACGCACACGGAACGGATAATCTGCCGCGGCGGAGTATTTTTTGGCAGGTGCAACGGCGGAATACTTAAAATCGGGCATATAAATATCGATCTTGCCTTCAAGCATCTGCAAGGTCTGCACGCTGTCGTAACCGCCCGAATTCCAGATCACGGGTACACAATGCGAAAAGCCCTCGAGTGCTTCGGCTACGGGCTTTGCGAAATGCGTGGGCGTCACGAGATTGATATTGTCCGCCCCTGCCCACACCAATTCTTCAAAAATATCCCGCAGGCGGGAAACGGTAATTTCTTCTCCGACACCGCCCGTGCTGATACAATGATTCTGACAGAACACGCACCGCAGGTTGCAACCGCTGAAAAACACCGTACCGCTGCCGCCCGTACCGCTGATACAGGGTTCTTCCCAGAAATGCAAAGCCGCCCTTGCCGCAACGGGCAGTTCCCCTTGCAGACAAAAGCCTTTTTGGCTTGTGCGGTCAATATTGCATTTTCGCGGACATAAAGTACAGTTCACGTCAATCCTTCTTCTCTTTTATAAGATGCAGTTCGTGCAGGGCACGGGTGGTCATCATATATGCAATGCGTTTATTTTCTTCCAATCGGTCGGCATAGGGAATCACGACCGCATCAAACTCAAGTCCTTTGCTTAAGGTAACGGGCATCACGGTCACTCTGCCGCCGAGTTTTGACATGGCGGTGTTTGCAAGCACACAATCGGGAAGGTATTTTACGATTCTTTTGTGCAGTTGTGCCGCTTCCACGGCGGTATTCGTCAGAATACAGACGGAGTTGAACGTTTCGGGAACGTTTTTTGCGATCTCTGCCGCTTTTTTGGCAGGCTGATCGGTGTAATACACGAAGGGTTCTTCGCCCTCACGGTCAAACACATCGTAATCCGCACCGTCAAGAAACTGTTTGGAAAACTCGCTGAGCTGACGGGTCGCACGGTAGCTTTTACCCAACTTCATCACGGATGCACCGTAAATATCGGCAAGTTCAGTTTCGCTTGTGGTGTTCAACTGCGGCACGAGTGCCTGGTTGGTATCAGCAAGCAAGGTAAACACGGTTTTCGGGTAAATGAGCCTCAGAATTTTGTGCTGTAATACGCAGAAATCCTGTGCTTCGTCCAACAAAATGTGAGCAGGCGGTGCCGTCTGTTCGCAACCGCCGAGTTTTGCGGCAATGTAGAGTGCCATCAGAGCATCCTCAAAATACAGAAGGCGGTTGCCCATACGCAGTGCCAGTTCGTGTACCATGCCTTTGTCCTTGCACCACGCACTGAAAAAGCGATAATACAGCGGCACGGTATCATCCGCGACCGCACCTTTTATCATCACTTCAAGATTGCCCATAACGCTGTTTTTCAAGTTTGTGACCAACTGTTGCAACGGCTCATGCAGTTCATGGGTTTCCAGCAACCGTCTGTTGATCTCAAGACGGTTGATAAGAAAATAATCGTCCGCTTCGTCCTTTGCCCAATCCAACAAAAGATTGAGCCTTGCATGAACGGAAAGCGACGGTGAAAAGGCATCGTATCTTTTTTTGAGTTGTTCTGCAGATAAAACGACGTCTCCGTAGAGTTTTATGTCGCGAAAACGGCAACTCATGGTATCCAGACAACGGTCGACGTACGCCCTGAATGCGGGATCATACACCGCTTCTATGAGTTTCGTTCGTTTTTCGTCCTTTGCCAGCATTGCTTCTGCCTGTTCGTAATAATCGGTCACGCTGTAATCAGGCAGATAAATGTCCAACAGAGAAGAAAACAGGCAGGAACGAACTTCTTCTTCCCCTAAATCGGGCAGAACACCCGACACGTAATGCATAAATGCAACGTTGTTCGTAAACAGCAGAATGTCCTTGGATACCATGGTGGTACGCAGTTCGTAGAGAAGCCATGCAAGTCTGTGCATACCGATGGAGGTCTTTCCGCAACCGGCAGGACCGAACACGGCAAGATTTTTCTTCGTATCAAAACGGATACAGCGGTTCTGCTCACGCTGAATGGAACAGACGATAACTTTCAGACGGTCGGAAGATGCACCCGACAGCACGTTGCGAAGTACCGTATCGTCAATACGAAGATCCGCATCCCAATAGGAAGTGAGTTCACCGTCGGTAAACTGATACTGACGGATGCGTTTTATTTCCCCCTCAATGGTGCCCGCAGGAGCTTCATAGGAAGCCTTTCCGATCTCCCCCGTATAGAACAATGCACAGACGGGTGTACGCCAATCGTAGATATATACAAAATAATCGTCCCTGTTTGCAAGCGAACGCAGACCGACGTAGATGCTTTCCGTACCGAAGCCTTCTTCGTGGAAATCCACCCTGCCGAAATACGGAGCTTTACGCATCCGTTCGAGGGTCTCCAATTCGGTAATGCACTCGTTGACGGTAATCATCTTTTTTTCTATTGAATCCTGCACTTCGCCTGCATGACCGTAAATGGCTCCGTAAGGGTTGCTCTGTGCATAATCCAGGCCTTCGGCACGGGCTTCTCGGAACTGCACGCTTTGCAGATTCTGCAAGCGTTCGGTCTCAGCATCAATAAATGCCTGCACTTGTCTTAAATACTCTTGTTCCTGATTGTTCATGGGACACCTCTGTATCATATTCTTACACATTATAGCAATGAAATACCGCAAAGGCAAGTCTTGATTTAATATAAAAAATATGGTATAATGAGGCATGATATAAAATAGAGGAGTATTCCTTTTTTCGGGAGGTTTACAATATGGAAACAAACAAGAAACTGTCATTCGGCTCCAAACTCTGGTACGGTGTCGGTGCGGTCGGCCTTGACCTGAGTTACGGTATGTTTTACAGTTATCTGAATAAATACCTGACCGACGTATTGAAACTCAAATCCAATTTCCTGTCGATCCTGACTCCCATTGCCCGTATATGGGACGGTATCAACGATCCCATGATGGGTACCATCGTTGACAACACCAACACCAAATTGGGCAAATACCGTCCGTGGGTACTGCGCGGATCGCTGCTGAATGCCGTTGTGCTGGCATTTTTGTTCAACAATCCCGGCATTCCCGCAAACTCCGTTTGGATGTACGTTTACATATCCGTTCTGTATGTTGCATGGGGTATGACGAATACACTTGCAGACATTCCCTACTGGTCGATGGTTCCGTCCTTTACGAACGATCCAAAAGAACGCTCCCTGATCGCAACCATTGCCCGCACGTTCTCGGGACTCGGTCAGGGCATCGTTTCCATCGGTGCTCCCATCCTCATGAAAATGATCAGCGTGACCACCTCTGCAGACGGTGAGCACGTATGGGATGCAAAGAGTTTCTCCGTCATTTCCGTGGTGTGTGCGGTCGGTCTTGTCCTTTTTGCAGGTCTGAGTATGGCAAAAACAAAAGAAAACATCGTCACCGCACCCAAAGAAAAATTCACGTTCGGCAAAGTTTTGCAGATCGCAAAGGGAAACGATCAGCTTCTTGTTTTCATGCTCTTTGCCATGCTCTCCAACGCAGGTTTCTACATGATCTCGGGTGTCGGCGTTTATTTCTTTGACGTCGTCGTCGGTAACGCAGGATTGCAGAGTATGTTCAACACCTTCGGTGCGGTCGGCTCCATTTTAGGCCTTGCCGTGATCCCCATCGGCATGAAATTCACCTCCCGCAGACGCACCTATCAGTTCTCCCTTTCCCTTGCCGCATTCGGTTTCGTCGGTATGCTCGTGGGCTACAAGGTCTTTGCATCCAATCTGTTACTTTATATCTTCAACACCGTAGCCCAGATCGGTACTGCCGCCATGTTCGTATCGCAGACCGTTTTCCTTGCAGACATCGTGGATTACGGAGAAGTCAAAATGGGCTTCCGTGCCGAATCCATAACCTTCTCCATGAAGGGCTTTCTGCAGAAAATGGCGTATACCATTCAGACGCTCATCATGTACATCGGTATGTCGGTTACGGGCTATAACGGCGATCTGCACAACATGAATGCACCTGCCGTCAAGACCGCTTTCAGCGTGATGATGCTTGTCATTCCCGCCGTTTTCATGGTGTCATCGCTGATTCTGTTCACGTTCAAATTCAAACTCCACGGCAAATACATGGAAGACATCACCGAAAAGGTCAACGCCGCCAAAGCCGCACGCCTTGCCCAAAGCGAGAGTGAACAGGCATGACACCTCGTACCAAAGGATTCACAAGTGCCCACTTAAAGATCATTGCCCTCATCTGCATGACCGTTGACCACATCGGTCATGCTTTTGCAATGAATCTGTTGGTTGGCAATACAGGGTTTTATCTGTATTACATTTTGCGACTGATCGGCAGAACCGCTTTTCCGCTGTATGCTTTCATGATCTTTGAAGGAAGTAAATACAGCCGCAACATCAAAAAATATTTTGCTCTGCTCGGCATTTTTGCTTTTATTTCGGAGATTCCGTTCAACCTTGTCAGCAACGGCTCGGTCACGGATACAACAGGACAAAACGTATATTTTACCCTGTTTTTGGGACTTGCCGCTTGTTACGTGGTACGATTACTCCGCGAAAACAACAAAAACATCCTGTGGAGCGTGCCCGTCACGGCGTTGCTGTGTGCTTCGGCTTTCGTTTTACAGACGGACTATGCATGGTACGGCGTGTTGCTCATCTGGCTGTTTGCGGTCACGGATCACTTGCCTGCACACGCAAAATGGCCTTTGCTTCTTGTCGGCTTTGCATTGATCGGCCGTCCGTGGGAAATACTGTTAAACGGCGGCGGCATTTTGCAGATCAACAATTTCTGCCTGCAATTTATTGGCAGTCTGCCTGCCGTTTTCCTGCTTTTGCGTTACAACGGCGAACGCGGGGAACTGCACGTACACAAGTATTTCTTCTACGCCTATTATCCCGCACACCTGCTGGTGCTGTATCTGCTGTCCTCGTGGCTCTGATCCCCCCCCCTTATGTTTTTTCAGCACATATTGCAAAATAGAATCAAAACAATACGGAGGTACATTCATGGATAACAATAATTTACCGAATTTAACGTTGAATCCGTTCGGCGATACGCCGCCCGATGCACCCGTTGTACCGCCCGAACAAGCGCAGGTACAGCAAGCGGCAGAATTTGCACAGACACCGCTGACACCCGAAGAACAGCAGTTGGTGGACAATTTTGCTTCGCAGATCGATCTGACCGACACAACGGTCGTTTTGCAGTACGGTGCCGCCGCACAGAAAAAGATTGCAGATTTTTCCGATACGGCCATTGCAAGCGTTCGCACGAAAGATCTGGGTGAAGTGGGTGAAATGCTCACGCAACTCGTCGGAGAATTGCGAGGATTTGACGAGGAAGAACCCAAAGGCTTTTTCGGCAGAATGAAAAAGGGTGCCAAAAAGGTGAGTGCTTTGCAGGCACGCTACTCTGCCGCGGAAGCCAATGTGGACCGCATCGTGACGGTGCTTGAAGATCATCAGTTGCAACTGCTCAAGGACATTGCCGTGCTTGACCGCCTGTACGATATGAATCTGCAGTATTTCAAGGAGATCTCCCTTTACATCCTTGCAGGTAAAAAATGCCTTGCCCAAGCCCGTGCAACCACGCTTCCCGCTTTACTCGAAAAAGCACGTCTGTCGGGCTTGCCCGAAGATGCACAGGCCGCCAACGATTTTGCACAGAAATGCGACCGCTTTGAAAAGAAACTGCACGACCTTGAACTGACACGCATGGTTGCCATTCAGATGGCACCGCAGATCCGCCTTGTGCAGAACAACGATTCGGTCATGTGTGAAAAAATACAGTCAACCGTCGCAAACACCATTCCCCTGTGGAAAAGTCAGATGGTCATAGCCCTCGGTCTTGCCAATTCGCAGAGTGCACTCGAAGCCCAACGCAGTGTGACCGAAATGACGAACGAACTGCTTCGCAAGAATGCAGAATCCCTGAAAATCGGTACGGTCGGCATTGCACAGGAAGCAGAACGCGGCGTGGTTGAAATTGAGACCTTACAGCAGACCAATCAGATGCTCATTGAGACCCTTGACGAAGTGGCACGCATCCAATCCGAAGGCAGAGCAAAACGCAGGGCCGCAGAAGCGGAACTTGCCCGTCTGGAGGGTGAAGTCAAAACCAAATTGCAGACTTACAGCACGCCCACCGACGCATGATCCGCTACACGTCGCTCAACGATTACTGTTTGTCCCGTTTCGGCAAAAAACTCTACAAATTGTCTATTGACGGCGGTTTTACCTGCCCGAACCGCGACGGAAAATGCGGCACGAAAGGCTGTATCTTCTGCGGTGCAGACGGTTCGGGTGCCTTTGCCGAACGCGGAACGGACATAACAGCACAACTCGAAAAAGCAATCGACCGCATCAAGGCAAAAAAACCGCAAGGTTACATTGCTTATTTTCAAGCCTACACAAACACCTACGCTCCGGTAGAGATTCTGCGGGAGCGTTTTTCGGCGGCTTTGGAGTTCCCCGGGGTGGAAGTGCTTGACATTGCCACCCGTCCCGATTGTCTGGACGAGGAAGTATTGGATTTATTGGAAGAACTCAACAGATCGAAGCCCGTATGGGTGGAATTGGGGATGCAGACCGCAAATACAAGTTCCGTTCAATACATCCGCCGCGGCTATGACAACGAAGTATACGTCCAAGCGGTCAAAAATTTGCACAAACGCGGCATTTTCTGTATTACGCATCTTATTTTAGGACTTCCCCGCGAAACGGTGCAGGACATGAAAAACAGCCTGCAATTCGCATTGGATGCAGGCACGGATGCGGTGAAACTGCAATTGCTCCACGTTTTACGCGGCACAGACCTTGCAACGGACTACGAAAAAGGCGAATTTCAGACACTCACACAGGAAGAATACATTGCATTGCTGAAAGTTTTACTGCCTATGATCCCGCCGTCGGTCAGCGTGCACCGCATCACGGGAGACGGCGACAAAAAGCAATTGATCGCACCCTTGTGGAGTGCGGACAAAAAAAGGGTGCTCAACGCCATCCGCAAGGCACTGGAAGAAAAATAACAATCATAAAGGCTGTATCATCACCTCCGCAAGGAAGTTCCGATACAGCCTTTTGCTTTTACTTAATATTAAAAATCATATACATTCGTATATTCCGTGCGCGGTTGGGCAGGAACATATTCATCGAGTGTGGCCGTCACGTTGAAGGAAGAGCGCACATCAACAGAATATACGGTCAAGGTGATGCTGTCCCCTGCTTTGTAATCACTCAAGATTTTGGCAACATCATCCGTGTCACGTACGGTTTCGCCTGCAATAGCGGTGATGACATCGCCTTCAACAATTCCTGCTTTATAGCAAGCAGAGCCCGAACCGACCGCAACCACATAGCAACCGACAGGCAATCCGTTGTTTCTGCCGGAATTGGTATACAAACTGACACCCAAAGAGGGTTTACCCGTCACATATCCGACGCTGATGATATCGGTAATCATATTCTTCACATCATCCACGGGAATGCAGAAGCCGAGACCTTCAATGGAACTGGAGGCATACTTTGCACTTGCAATGCCGACCGCTTCACCCTTGGAGTTAAACACGGGGCCGCCCGAATTGCCCGAGTTGATCGCAGCATCGGTCTGGAACATATTGATAACGTCGCCCGTTTCGGTGGTGACGGCTCTTTCCAGATAACTGACAACGCCCTGTGTGAGCGTGTATTGCAGTTCGCCCAACGCATTGCCGATGATGAGAAGTGTATCACCGACTTCCAGCGTCTCGGATGAACCGAGTTGAACCGCTTGGAACGTACCGCTGACTTTGAGAACGGCAATGTCGTTGCTTTCTTCGTAACCAATGAGCGTAGCATTGTGTTCATTGCCGTCGTAATCGGTTGCCGTAATTTTGCTCGCTCCCTCTACCACATGGTAATTGGTCAGAATATAGCCGTCTTCGGTGATGAAAAATCCCGTGCCGGAGGAGGTAAATTCTCTTGATTGCGAGCCGAAAATAAAGCCGTAATTGACCTCCCTGTAACCGACCGCCGTGATATTGACGACCGTGTTGACGTTCTGCTTGTAGATATCACTGGCAGACGTGCTCGTTACGGGAACGGTAGCGGATTGGGTGTTTTCCTGTGTTTCCTGCGTGTCGGCTTCGGTGGTTGCGGCAGGTTGCTCGAAAATGTTGATATTATACGAGCCAGTGGTGTTTTCAGCCGTGCTGAAAGTTGCCATATACTCGTTAAAAATATCCTCGACGGCGTTTTTAGAGGAAACATACCCCGACACACTGCTCACGACAAGGCACAGCACAAGACACAAAAACAACTGTCCGAAAGACATTCTGTTTTTCTGTTTTTTATCTTTCTTCTGTTTCTTTGCTTTTTTCTGTTCGTCCGCGGGAGGCTCCTTTGCAGAAGCAGCTGTTTGCGAGGCGGTGTGCGGTGCCGTACCGTAAACGGGCGTTTTGGGTACCGACCAATCCGTTGCACCAACACTCTGCTGTGCACCTGTTTGCGGTGCATTGCCGTAAGAAGAAGCGTGCGGTGCAGACCAATCTCTTACCGCTTCACTCTGCGGTGCATCCGTTTTCGGTTGCTGTGCTCTGCCGAATGCGTAGGTGCAACCGTTGGGATTGCCCGTGCCGTAAAATGACTCCACTGTCCGCTGTGCCTGTTGCGTTGCCTGCGTGCGTGTCTGTTCAAACGCAGATGTCGCGGCACCCCACTGCGGCTGACTCTGCGTGGCAGGTTCTTCCGTCTGCACGGCAGGTTGTTCCGTCTGCACGGTGGCTTCTTCCGCCTGTACGGCAGGTTCTTCTGCCTGCACGGCAGGTTGCACCGTCTGCACGGTGGCTTCTTCCTGTGCCGTTACGGGCGGCTGAACAGCATCGGCAGCGGTTGCGGCAAGATCATCATTTGTGTTTGAAAAAAACTCGGAACGGTTTTCGTCCATGAAAAAGTCGTCCTTTCAGAACTGTATTCGTTGTACAAATCGTATAAGATTATACTTAAAGATGGCTGAAAGTATAAAATTCATTTACAGAAGTTTGTACATGGATGCCGCCGCCTCTTTGGTGGTGTGTTCGCGGATATCCAGCACCTGTGCTTTGAGTAAGTTTGCACCCATCTGAATGGCGATCACATCCCCGACCTTGACTTCGTAAGATGCACGGGCGGTTTTACCGTTGACTTCCACGTGTTTGGCATCGCACAACTCGTTTGCGACGGTGCGGCGTTTGACAAGGCGTGATACTTTCAAAAATTTATCCAGTCGCATATTATTCTCCTTTTTTACCGAAAAACACAATGAAGAAACCAAAACGGGAGAGAAAACTCTCTCCCGCCGGGTTTGCATTCATTTTAATTATTTTGCAACAGCTTCCTTCAGAGCCTTGCCGGCTTTGAAAGCGGGAACTTTTGCTGCGGGAATGGTGATGGCTTCCTTGGTAGCGGGGTTGATGCCCTGCTTTTCAGCTCTTTCGCGAACTTCGAAGGTGCCAAAACCGATCAACTGAACAGCTTCACCTTTTGCAAGAGCTTCCGTGATGGAATCAAGAACGGCGTTGACAGCAGCGTCTGCACATTTCTTGGAGATGCCCTCTTTAGCGGCAACAGCAGCGATGAGTTCGGTCTTATTCATTGTGTTTTCCTCCTTTTTATTTCCAATAGCGTCCTGCTGATGTAAGCAAGCTTATGCTAATGAATTCCTTTTGACTTCGTCCCACAGACGGTCCAATTCGCCAATGGGTGTATTTTTCATATCGATCCCGCGTTGTATTGCCAGTGCTTCCACGGCGGCAAAACGGTTGCGGAATTTGTCCGTAGCGGCGGTCAGTGCTTCTTCTGCTTCCACGTGCACGAAACGCGACACGTTCACGACCGCAAACAAAAGATCGCCCAATTCGTCCGCAACGGCGGCACTGTCACCGGATGCGATGGCTTCTTTGAGTTCTTCTGTTTCTTCGGGGATCTTATCGAGTGCACCCGAAATATCGGGCCAGTCAAAACCTGCTTTGGCGGCTTTGTGCTGAATTTTTGCACTGCGCATGAGTGCGGGCAGTTCACGGGGTACGGAATCAATGGCCTGCGTGGTGGTCACGTGTTCTTTGGATTTGCGTTTGATAGCATCCCAGTTGGAAAGCACTTCGTCCGTATCGGACACCGCCACTTCACCGAATACGTGCGGATGGCGTTCAATGAGTTTTTTGCAGATTCCGTCGCAAACTTCGGCAAAACTGAATTCATTTGCTTCCTGCGACAGACGGGAATGGAACACGACCTGCATCAGAAGATCGCCCAGTTCCTCCTGCAACATCACGGGGTTTTGCTTGTTGATCGCTTCAATGACTTCATAGGTTTCTTCTATGAGATCTTTCTTGATGCTTTCATGGGTCTGTTCTGCATCCCACGGACATCCGCCGGGACCTCGCAGAATTTCCATAATTCGCAACAGATCGTCTATATTGTAGTCATCTTTGAATTGAAAATCAGCAATCATCCTGTTTTAACCCTTTTTCATTTTTCACGCAGATTCTCTTACATTTTAACCTATTAATTTATATTTTTCAAGTACTTTAGCAATTTTTTCTCCCTTGGGAAGCATTTTTATATCATCTTTTGGTATGGTTTTGCTCAAAAGCAACGTAATTCCATATACAACGACAGCCGCAACCACACCGAAGATACAGGAAATGTTCTCACCGTTGAGAATGGAGATCCCCGTAAATCCGCCGATGAGTTTCTCAAACACCGTATTGACGCCCCATGCGGCGGCACCGGCACAGGCCGCACAGAAAAACGGTTTTATGACGGTCGACTTCCATTCCATACGTACGTTGGTGGCCTTGAGGAGACTGAACAGACAGATCACGTCAATGGTCAGATTGCAAAGCATCGAGCCTATGGCGGCACCTTTCATATTCACCGACGGCAAACCGACGAGAATATAGTTGGCAATGATCTTCACCACCGCACCGACGGCAATGGCATAAATGGGCACTTTTTCTTTGCTGACCGCCTGCAACATCGACACCAGCGGTTGTTCAACGGCAAGCAGGAACACGGTCAGACCGTAAATAACAAGCACGGGAGCGATGTGTTCAATGGCAAGGGCGTTTTTACCCGACAAACCGTAAAACAGGCTTAAAACGTCTTCCGACAGCACGGCAAGACCGATGCCTGCAGGGAAAGCAATGAGCAAAGTCATACGAACGACCGATTCAATGGACGTTTTGATGCCTTTTTCGTCCTTGTTCATCCACATCTCACGAAGTACGGGCAACGCACTCAAACCGAGCGTAATGGTAAAGGTGGGAACGAGATTTTTGAATTCGAGCACCGTATCGTACGCACCGAACAGGAAGTCCTTGAGTTCGGATGCCGCGGTGAATCCGAGTGTCTGCACGATGTTAGAGAAATCGTTTTCAAACAAAGAGGGAAATTCCTCAAGTACGTATTGCAGACGGTTCTGCACCGTCCAGTTGTCGATGAGGGTGGTGATATTGGAAACGATGGAACTCGTTGCCATGGGAACGGACAACTGCAACAACTGCTTTCGCAGGCTCTTTGCCGTAAAACTTTCGGGGGAAGCAAGCAGTTCCGCTTCGGTGATGCCGTCTTTTTTACTGCGGTAACGGATAAACAGATACAAAAAACTGAACAGTGCACCGATGGTGACACCTGCAATGGCACCTGCCGCCGCATAGGCACTGACGGTATCCGATACGACGTTTCTGAGGATGGGAATGCGATCCAGAAACGGAATAACGCCTGCCGTGACGAGATTGATAAAAACAAAACCGAAAATGAGTTTGCCTGCCGCTTCGTAGATCTGCGACATGGCAGAGGGTGTCATGTTCCGCATTCCCTGGTAATAACCGCGGTAGGACGACATGACACAGCAGAAGAACATGGACGGGGCAAGGGTGATAATGGCGGGAATGGCGTTGAGCATATCGACCGATTTTGCATACGGATACGCCATGAGTAACACCAGAGCCGTGCAGACCACGCCCATGGTGACAAACAACTGGTTGGATGCCTTCATGAGCAGACGTACGTCTTTGAAACGGTTTTTGGCGGAAAATTCAGCCACCATACGCGACACTGCCGTGGGAAGGCCTGCAAGTGCTATGGAATAAATGGGTGTGTAAATATTGTATGCGGTTGCATAATAAGCCCTGCCTTCAAAACCGATGGCATAGGTCATGTATATCTTAAAAAATACGCTGATGATCTTGACGACCACGACCGCCATAGACAGCACCATGGCACCGTTGAGCAAGGATTGCTTTTTGCGTTCAGCCATTGTTCCTCTCCCCTTTTTTCAATCAGTAAAATCTATTATCGTGCATCGGAGGATATGTCCGATTCCTCATAAAACGAGGCAATGCGTGCTTTTCTTGCAAGCAATTCATCAAAGCGGGATACGTATTCATACGGATATTTGAAGTTGAAGATGCGTTCAATGCGTGTGGAATGCGGATCACGCAGTTTCGTGACCGCACCGCCGCCTGCCGCAAGCACGGTATGCACTTCTTCCATCATATATACGTTGTAAATGCACTCATAGCCCGGCTTGCACCAGCCCACGTTTTCAAGATTGCCGATGCACTTGCTCTGGCGGTACATATAATACGGCGTATATCCTGCCGCCGTGAGCAATTCACTTGCAGAATCGAGCATCTGCACGGTCTCCTGTGCCGCCTTGTGCCATTCGTGATCGGTCACAAGGGTGCTTGAACGCTTGAGTGCAAGGGTGTGGACGGTAATATTTTCAGCTCCGAGTGCAATGGCTTGCCGCAGACTGTCTGCAAACCCGTCGGGGGTGTCACCGGGAAGACCTGCAATGAGATCGATGTTGATATTGTCAAAACCGACTTTGCGTGCCACGCGAAAGGCTTCATAAAAGTCCTGTACGGTATGATTTCTGCCGATGTTCTGCAAAACGTCATCGGAAAAGGTCTGCGGATTTACGCTGATGCGTGTGACACCTGCATCATGCAGAACCGTTAATTTTTCCACGTCAATGGTATCGGGTCTTCCTGCCTCCACGGTGTATTCACGTACTTCAAACAGGTCAATGCAGGAACGGACGGTGCTCGTGATCGCACGCAATTGATCGGCTGTCAATGAAGTCGGTGTGCCGCCGCCGATATAAATGCTTTCCGTACGCAGATGCAATTGATGTGCAATGCGTGCGTTTGCTTCGATCTCACGGCACAGCAGTTTCGTGTAATCGGGAATCAGTTTCGCGGCCTGTTTGACGGAATGCGACACGAACGAACAATAACTGCATCTTGACGGGCAAAACGGAACCGAGGCATACTGCGACACGCTTCTTTCATTTGAAAGTGCCACGATTTTGTCCTCTGCTTCCGCCACCTGCAAAGCCAGTGCCGTTTTTTGGGGGCTTACCTCCAAAAAACGTTCAAAGATCTCCACTGCCTTTTCTTTGCCGTGGCGGTCTATGAAACTGCGCATGAGTTTGGACGGACGTACGCCCGTGAGCAAACCCCACGGCGGACGGTAACCCGTCAGTGTCGTCAAACATTCACACAACGCCGAGGCGAGCATCCATTCACGGTTCCATGAATCGTCCGCACCGACAGGCACAAAGCGTTCCGACTGCGTTTTGCGTTCAGCCAATATTACCTTTGCAAACAGCCTCGTACCGTCAGATTGCTCATCAAGTTGTGTCAGGAACACACCGTCCGCATCTGCGGGCAGTTCTTCACAAGCGACGATCTTTTCCATCGGGAAAAAGATACGCAGGATATTTTCCATTTCAAATTGATATTCGTGATTTTTACAGATCAGAAACATATTACATTCAACGAACGATATACGGATTGTATTTTCTTTCATGGGAAAGGGTGGTTTCTTCGTTGTGACCGGGCAGAACACGCAGATCGCCCTCCAACGAAGCCAGACGGCTGAGAGAAGCTTTCATTTCGTCCGCATCTCCGCCGGGAAAATCCACACGGCCGCAAGTTTCACGGAACAGCGTGTCACCCGAAAACAGGACGCCGTCACACAGATAGCACACCGAGCCTTTCGTATGGCCGGGAGTATGCAAAACTTTCAGTTTGCTCTCCCCTAATTCGATCACTTCTTCACCGTGAAGCACCACGTCCGCTTTGTAGTGCGGCGGATTGACGGGCATCCAGCGGCAAAGGGCTTTTTCACGGTCGGACAGGCATTCTTCATCTTCGGCGTGAATGACGATCTTGCCGCCGAAAAGTTCCTGCACGTCACCGAGACCGAGAATGTGGTCAAAATGACCGTGTGTCAGAAAAATATATTCCAATCCGTTCGTAAGATTCTCTTTGAGAAACTGCAGTTGGCGGGTACGTACGGGCGGACAGTCCACAATGGCCTGTTTGCCGCTTGCACGGTCGCATAAAAGATACATATTCGTACCGATCGAACTGCAGGAAATTACTTTGATATCAATCATTTTTTACACCACGTATCCGTATCGAAAAGTATGGTCACAGGGCCGTCGTTGAGCAAGGTCACTTTCATATCCGCCCCGAAAGAACCGTGTTCGACCTTGCGTACACCCTGTGCTTTGAGTTGTTGCATGAAATATTCATACAGACGGTTGGCTTCTTCGGGTTTTGCAGACGGTGTAAAGGACGGACGGTTGCCTTTTTTGACGTCCGCACAAAGGGTAAACTGCGAAACCACCAGAATTTCACCGTCAATATCCAGCACACTGCGGTTCATTTTGCCGTTTTCATCTTCAAAAACACGCAAAAGTGCCGTTTTGGAAGCCAGAACATCCGCTTCGCGTTCCGTGTCACCGTCCATAACGCCCAACAGCACGAGATAACCGGTTGACACTTCACCGACGGTATTGCCGTCCACACGCACGCAGGCACTTTGCACTCTTTGTATGACTGCTTTCATTTTTTTCTCCGTTTTCTTTTATACGCCGCCGCGTTCCACGCTCAGGATGCCGTCTAATTTTTCAAGACGGTTCATCACCGTTTTCAGATGTTCGATCCCGTTGACGCCGGCGGTCAGATAAATGAGTTTTCTGCCGTCCTTCGTATCACGCGTATTGACGCTCTGAATAATGATATGTAAGTTTTCCAACGCTTCAAAGACCTTATTCATCGGCAGTTTACTGCTCAGACACGTCAGCACCAGAGAAGCGTTGAATTCGGTCTTGACGTTGGCCCCCCAATAAACGCGGATCCAGCGTTCGGGCTCGGGTGCAAGGGAAATCACGCTCGGCACGTTCGTACAGTCACGCTTATGTACGGAAATGCCGTGTCCGCGTGTGATGAAACCGATGATATCATCCCCCGGAATGGGACTGCAACAGCGGGAAAGTTTGACAAGGCAGTTATCAATGCCCTCCACCACCACGCCGTCACTGCTGACGGTACGCTTGGGACGGATCTGCACGTCTGCTTTGGGTGCATCGGCGTTGATGATCTTTGCCGCTTCGTCCTTAATCATGGGCATGATCTTGCTCAGTACGATACCGCCGTAACCGAGTGCCGCAAAGAAATCGTCGGGTGTCGGACATTTCTGCTTTTCACACAGGATCTCCATGAGTTTCTTTTCCTGTTCTTCGGAAAGGCGGATATTGCTGCGGCGGATCTCACGTTCAAAACTCTGCCGTCCTTCAACGATGTTTTCCTCACGTCGTTCCTTCTTGAACCATGCACGGATCTTACTGCGTGCTTCACTCGTACGCACGATCTTCAGCCAGTCACGGCTCGGACCTTTATCCGGCTGTGTGGTGGTGATGATCTCCACGATCTCGCCGTTTTTCAACACGTAATCCAACGGCACGATGCGTTTATCCACCTTGGCACCCGTCATTTTGTTACCGACCGCCGAGTGAATGGAGTAGGCAAAGTCAATGACGGTGGAGCCTGCAGGCAGACTCATAACGTCACCCTTGGGCGTGAATACGTATACTTCTTCACGCACGATATCGGACTTGATGGCGGTGACGATATCCGAGGCATCGCCCGATTCGCTCTGTGCTTCAAGAATATGCGTTACCCAACCCAAGCCTCTTTCAATGGCCTGTGCCTGATGAGAATTGTTGCTGTAACCGAGTTTGTATTTCCAGTGTGCGGCAATGCCGTATTCGGCGGTTTTGTGCATTTCCCACGTACGGATCTGCACTTCAAAGGGAATGCCCTCTTTGCCGATGAGCGTCGTATGCAGGGATTGGTACATATTCGGTTTGGGTGTTGAAATATAGTCTTTGAATCTGCCGGGTATGGGTTTGAACATATCGTGAATGACACCCAGACAGTTATAGCAATCGCCTACCGTATCCACGATGATACGAATGGCGTAAATATCGTAAATTTCTTCAAATTCCTTACCGTGCATATACATCTTACGGTAAATGCCGTGTACGGTCTTGATGCGGCCGCTGACCTCTGCTTTTTCGACGATCTCGCTTACACGTTCACGCACACGTGTTTTGATATCCTCAAGAAATTCCTTACGCAAAGGCTCCTGCTCGGCAAGGGCACGCTCAATTTCCGCGTATGCTACGGGGTCGAGATTGGCAATGGCAAGATCTTCCAGTTCATCCTTGACCGGACGGATACCGAGACGGTGTGCAATGGGTGCGTAAATTTCGATGGTTTCCAGAGAAATATCGCGGCGTTTCTGTTCGGGTTGGAACTGAATGGTACGCATATTGTGCAGACGGTCTGCAAGTTTGATGATGATAACGCGGATATCCTCGGACATGGCAAGAAGCAGTTTTCGCAGATTCTCCGCCTGCTCGCTCTCGCGGTTCATGAACGTGGGCTGTTTATCGCCCTGGTTGTGTTTATCCAGCGGCACTTTGCCGAGTTTTGTAACACCGTCCACCAGGGTGGAGATCTGTGCACCGAACATACGCCGCAGTTCCGCAATGGTCACGTAGGTATCTTCCGCTACGTCGTGCAACAATGCGGCGGCAATGGATTGATAGTCCATGCCGAAACCGATGAGGATCTCCGCAACCGCGACGGGGTGAATGATATACGGCTCACCCGATTTGCGTTTCTGCCCCTGATGAGCGGTTGCGGACAACTCGTATGCTTTTCGCAGAACAGCCACTTCTTCAGGGGCATACGCAGCTTCGATCTGCTTTTCGATCCTCGCAAATACATTTTCTTCCATGCAAACGCTCTCCTTTTCTTTATTCGTGATAACCCAGACGGTTGAGAATTTCCGTTCTGCTCAAGTCGGCTTTGGCAGACGTTTCATTGCAGACGTATACTCCGTCCTGTTCGCTGAGAATACCTGCCTGCGTCAGTGCATCTAACGCAACCGAGATCGCACAGAGCCGTTCGGGCGGTTCCTGCAGACGGATGCCGAACACTTCCGCATCGTGTTTCCAGACTCCGTGGGTGCGGATGTATTTATATACTTTGGTAATGAGATTCCGGTCGGGACAGGCAAGAGATGTCTGTTCGCGTGTAAGCGTTTCACCGCGGCAGACACGCTGATACAATGCAAGCGACGAGAAAACGGCTCCGTCGTCAATACCTGCGGGACGGATATCGCGGATCTGTATGCTGATCCTCGTTTCACCCATGTAAATATTCTTATCAATGCGTACGGCAAGATCAACGAGATCGCCTTTCTGATACGGAAAATCCTCGGGCGAAACACCGAAACGCACGGCGGTTATATGTGCACCGTTTCGTGAGAGCATCAGCCGCAGATGGCGGTTGTTGCCCATGCCTTTCAAACTTTCGATCTGCATTCCGAACAGACCGAACATCGGTGAGGGATTTCCTGCACCGAAGGGCTCAAGATCCTGCAAGGCATCCAGTATATGCACACTGATATGTGCTGGATTCAGACGGCAATCAATGGTGAGAGACGGAAAAAAGTCGGGCAGGGTTGCGGCAAAAGCATTGATCTTCTGTCGGAATGCCTCAATGTTTTCGGGAAGAATTGAAAATCCTGCCGCAAGGGTGTGACCGCCGTACTGCACGAGCAGATCCCCGGTATGACACAGGGCTTCATACAGCGAAAAACCGTCGATGCTTCTGCCCGATCCCTTTGCAGGACCTTCCGCTTCATGCGAAATGACAATGGCGGGACGACCGTAACGCTCCACAAGACGGGAGGCAACAATGCCGATCACGCCCGCATGCCAATCCTTGCCGTCCACGACCAACACACGGTCTTTACGCTGTTCGGGATGTGCATCCAGATATTCCTCCACCTGTGCAAAAATGGCACTTTCGGTATCCTGCCGTTCCACGTTGGCGGAATCTATTTCTTTTGCAAGTTTTTCAGCTTCCGATTCATCGTCCGTCAGCAACAACTGCAGAGCCTTCCATGCACTTCCCATGCGTCCTGCGGCGTTGATACGGGGGGCGAGCGTAAATGCAATGCCTACACTGTTCATTTCCTTTTCGCCGTGCCCTGCCACTTTACGAAGGGCTTCAATGCCGACACGATTGGCGTTGTTGATGGATGCAAGACCTGCCAGGACGATCATACGGTTTTCGGACACCAGCGGAACAATATCCGCTACCGTGCCGATCGCAACGATGTCCGCATAGTCATACAGCAAGCCCTCGTAGTCACCGTCCTCAAGGGCGGCGGCAAGTTTGAGTGCAACACCGACACCCGCAAGCCCCTTGAACGGGCTTTCATCGTCCTCACGGTAAGGGTCGACCACGGCACAGCAATCGGGAATCACACATCCTGCTCTGTGGTGATCGGTCACGACCAGATCCACACCGCATTCCTTGAGAATCTTTGCTTCTTCAATGGCACCGATGCCGTTGTCCACGGTCACGACCAGGGTTGTACCGTTTTCGGCAATGCGTCTGCAGACCGCTTCCGACAATCCGTAGCCTTCGGTCATGCGGGACGGAATATAGGCACTGACGTTGGCTCCCAACATTTCAAGGTAAGAATACAGCAAGGCGGTTGCCGTGACACCGTCGGCATCGTAATCGCCAAATACGGTTATTTTTTCATCGTTTTCAATGGCCTGCCGGATCCTCGTGACGGCCTTATCCATGTCTTTGAGCAACCACGGATCGCTGAGTTGTGCGTGAATATCGAGAAACGCCGTTACTTCTTCGGGCGTTTGCATTCCTCTTGCGTTGAGCACAAGGGCTGCAAATTCATTGACATTGCACTGTGCTGCCAGTTGTGTTGCCAACTGCTTATCATATTCTGCTACGTTCCATTTTTTACGGCTCACAGCGCACTCTCCTATTGTAAATTTTACTTTAATTATTTTATTTTATCATTTTTTACATCATATTGCAAGCATTTATATGCACTTTTCATGCATTATATTAAAAAACAAGGGCTGTTGCATGACACAACAGCCCTTGAAAGGTGCAAAAGGTTTATTTGAATTCCAGTTTACAGGTCGGCCATTTCTTGTAGTTTTCAAGACCGACACTCGCACGCAACACAAGACGTGCATCGGCAACCGTAACCTCGGTATCCCCGTTTACATCCCCAACGCCTTCTATGACAAAATTCTTCTGCTCAAGACCGACGGCAAGACGTAACAGAAGACGTGCATCGCTTACGGTGATCTGATCGTCAAAATTCACGTCACCGACACGGATAATGACGTCGTTCGTTTTGTCGTTGAATACGTAAATGTCAAAGGATACCTCATGCCCTTCGCAATTCACCTTCACGGTATACGTACCCGTATTGCTGAGTTGGGGAACGGTGATAATCAAACCCTCGGTGATGATCGCTGTGGATTTATCCGAATAGGTTGCAAGAATACGCAGGCCGTTGATATCGACCTTTTCACCGACTTTGTATACAATGCGTTCGGGCATTCCTTCCAGACGGATGCTGTCAAGTGTGGGTTCGCTGTAATTGCGTTTCCATTCTGCCGAAACGGTGATATCACTGACGTCCGTCAGGGTGATCAGATCGCCGGGAGCGAGTATAACGGCACCCGTTGCTGTCATATAACGCCAACCCTGAAAAGTATATCCGCTTCTGACAGGCTTGACCGTGCTGAGTTTAACCGTTGTTTTCCAGACGGCATAAAGCGTGGTGTTTTTGGCGAACGTGGTTTTCGCACCCGTTGCGTGCATAACGCTTGTGCCGTAGGGAGTGGTTGTCCAACCGATATTCACAGGATTGAAACTTTGCAGTTCGGGCATACAGCGACCGCCGTTTGCAACGTAATACACGTAACAGGGCGTTGCCTGTGCGGTGGGCATGGTTATGGATTCACCGTCAAGTATAAACTTTGAATAAGAATCAAGAGATCCGCCCGTGGCATCAAACGAAACGGTATGCACTACGATCTCGACGTCGCGTTGAAAGTAGTAATATACGGGCTTGGATGATTCTTCACCGCTGACGTGTGCCACGATCTTAACGCGGATCCATTTGCCCGGATATTTTGAGAGAGTACTTGCAGATAAAGTCAGGGAACGGGCGGTCGTGGTCTGATCCGCCGTATAAAGATCCGATCCTTTTTCATAGAGAGACGAGGGAGCCGGATCCTGCGTCAGAATACGCACGTTATACGAGTAAGACGTGCCCGTGGATGCCCACACGATATTCAGATCTTTATTTGCCGCCACCGTACCGCCGTAGGTTCCTGCATAGTGCGAGGTATAGGCAGTGGGCGTAATTGCGGGACTGGTCAGATTGGGTGTCACGACACGGCCGGTAACCGTGTAAAATACCACCGTTACACCTTGTCCGAGTGCTTTCGTTCCGTTCGTATCGGAATAGGCGACCACTTTAACATCGTATTTGCTGTTGGAACGCAGGGCTTCGGTCATGTTGGCGTTTGCACTCTTGAGCAAAGACACACTCATCACGGAAGAAGAAACCAACGCATTGTTGACCACCGTTGCGAGCGTTTTGCCGCTGTCATCAATGCGGCGGATGGTGTAGCGGTAAGACAAGGCATTGGGTACGGCGTTCCACGTCAGATTACCGGGAGCCTGTGCATTGAGTTGTGCATTCGGCAGAGGATTGGTGATCGTGGGATCCACGATCTTGCTGTACTTCGGCCAGTAAGAATCGCGTGCCAGCACTGCACGGGGGGTAAACTGTGAGTCCGTACACTGCTCATAATCAGATGCAAAGTAATAAGCCGCATCATACGCACCCTGTGCGGTGTTGGGTACATTTTTCAGATACGTATAGACTTCATTGTAATAGCCGTTGCCGGAATACGCATCCTTCGCGGTCAGTTCGTGGCGGAAAAAACCGAGCTGTGCATTGATATCCGCCACATTGAGATTGTTTGCCGAACACCAGTTAAACAGATTTGCACGACGGTAGTTCCACTGGAAAATACCGTATGCATTGCCGTTATCGCCCCAGTTGTTCGGATCAAAATGACATTCTTTTTCGACGTTTGCAAGAATGGCTACGCAGGCGGCAGTGTTGAGACCTAAAACCTGCGAACAGTAATCATAAATGATCTTTTCATTGGCTGCCATTTCTGCACTTGTTAAAGCCTGTGCCTGTATGTAGGAAGTGGTTGCCGGGAGTGCTGTGAACAAGAGTAAAAGCAAGGACAAAATAATACAGACACACTTTCGTACTGTCTTTTTCATTCTTTCCCTCCGTAATCGGTACCGCACTTCAAATCCACTTTCCGACGGTAAAGACCGTCGCTTTACGGTACGCAATAATTATGGGTTTCATTGTATCTATATCAAGACAGCAAGAATTGCCGTTTCCTGCTGTCGTATGTTTTTTACAACGGAAAGCAGGTGCATTATAGCATACATTTTTTCTTTTGTCAAATTTATGATATTACATCATATCAATTTTGTTATCAGAAATGAATTAGTATCATATTTTCTTGCATAAATTCCCATTTTTTGCAGAATATTCCAATTTTTGCATTAAAAAATCCCACTTTTATGCAAGATTTTCTGCATAAAAGCGAAAAATTTATTTTTTCTTGATTTTCCCTGCAAATTCAGCGGCGTACGGCATGAAAAAAGCGGCAGCCGAAGCTGCCGCAAGCGGGATCTTTCAATTAACCGAAAATGCTGTTGAAGAAGTCCTTGATCTGCTGGAAGAGGTCATTGAAGAAGTTTACGATAACTGCCCACAGGCCGTCGCCGTTGACAAGAGGCTGATCGGTGGGTTCTTCCTTATCGACCTGACCTTTGTCAATATCGTTTTCATAGATCAGACCTTCGTTTTCGGAGTCATAATCGGTGACCATCACTCTGTCATATTTGCCGTTGACGGAGTCAATGATGGTATAGGTCGGAGCTGCATCCCAGGTATTGAGGTCTACTCTGATGTCACGGGAAGTGTTGAGGAACTTATCCTGGAAGTAGAATACATCATAGAAATTGTTGCTCGTAAAGGTTTCGAAAGCAAGGTTCATGTAGCAATCTGCATCTGCGGAATACAGGATGGTATTGCAGTTTTCATTGAAGATGAAAGCAACCTTGATATAACCGCCGTAGATGTCGTTGTATACGGAAGCAAAGCAACCGTTGTTATTGTAAACGGTTTCTGCCTTGGTGTTGCTGAGGGTACCGAGAACAGCAGCATCAGCCTGGTATACAACACCGTCCACATCGGAAGCCGTGGTGATAATGGCAGATACGGGATACTTGGTTTCCTTTTCAAGGATACTTTCAATCACGGAAAGTTTTGCAACCTGCATTGCACTTCTTTCGATGATTTCGGGCTGATGATAGCCGTTGAAGATGGAGCCTGCAATGGCATCTCTCTTAACTGCTTCGAGGTTGAGAAGCATGGCTTCACCGGACTGACGGAGTTTCAGCAGAGAAGTGAATGCAAATTCACCGGATTCTTCGGAGGTGTTTGCAACCTTGTCACGGACGTAGTTGGGAAGCAGGTCTTCGATGGAAACGATGGTCATAAGAGCAGTCATGTATTCATACTGTTCCTGGGTGTTGAAAAGGAACTGAGCGATATCGCCGATGGCACCGTAGATCTTGCTCAGAATGGCGGTAACGGTGTTCAGAGAGGACAGTTCGTTGATAGCAAGGTCAACAGCATATTTTGCAAGGTCTTCGGTAACTTTCAGAGCGACGTCGCCGAATGCCTTGTCGATGCTGGAGTTGATGTTTGCGGAAAGGTTGGAAGCGGCGTTACGGATGATCTGGCTGCGGCAGTTTGCTGCAACGTAGTCAAGCAGTTCCTGATAGTACTGACCGGCTGCTTTACAGGTCAGAATTTCGGAAACGGCGTCCACGTATTCTTCATACAATTCGTTGCCGTAGGAGAGATATCTCTGCATTTCGGTAATGACCTGGAACGTGGAATTCCAGCCGTCGGATTCAACAAAATCAAAAACTTTGATAACGTCGTTGACTTTTTCGATGATATCAGCGACATCGGTAGCGGTGCCGAGAATGTCAAGGATGGTGTACATGATCTCGTTGTTGTAAGCAAGTTCTACCTTTTCAACGAGAGCAAGCATGGTAGCGGTGGCAACTTTGTAATCGTTGGAGCCGGTGATGCCGTTGTAAATGCCGTCTTCATAGAGATTCAGAGCGGAATACAGGGCACGGGTGGAATCGAAATAACCGTTGTCACGGGTGTACATGAGATGATAGTAACTTTCTTCATCCAGTACGGATTCAAGAAGAAGTTCGTCAACGATATAACGGTCTTCTTCGGTCTCGGCGGCCATAGCAATGACGGACACGCCGGAGAGCATCATGATGACGGAAAGAAGTACACAAAGAATCTTTTTCATTTGTAACAGACCTTTCAAAATATTTACCTTATTTATATTAAGGCATCAGTCAAAGACAGTATAAACCCGTGTTTCGGCAATGTCAACAAAAAATACACACAGGATAAAAACTTTGTGTATATCGTGCAAAGTTTTTATCCTGTATTTGTATAATATGCTAAAGTTTGATTTAAGAAAACTCAATCCGCATCCAGTGCCGTCAGATGTTCAAACGTTTCCCTGTGCACGCCGATGCGGCTTTCATTCCCATTGAGAATAATAAGTGCAGGTCTGGGCAAACGGTTGTAGTTGGATGCCATGGAATAATTGTATGCACCCGTGGTAAGAACGGCAATGATATCGCCGCGGTCTGCCGTTGCCATGCGGATATTTTCCTGCAGGATATCACCGCTTTCACAGCATCTGCCGACCACCGAGCAAAGACAGTCACATTCTTTGTCGGCACGGGAAGCGTTGACCACCGTATAGGGAGATTCATACAGTGCGTAACGGGGATTGTCGGGCATACCGCCGTCCACGGAAACGTAAGTCTTTCCGTTGGGCGTATATTTGACCGAGCCTGCGGTGTACAGTGTCGTACCCGCCGCCGCTACGATGCTTCTGCCCGGTTCAAGCAGAATTTTGGGACAGGGCATGAGAAGTGCATCACAAATGCCTTTGACTTGCGTTGCGAGAGCACGGATATAAGCGGCGTAATCGGGTTGCGGATGACCCGGCAGATAACGCGAACCGAAACCGCCGCCGAGGTTACAGTACTCGGCAATATAACCGTGGTCATCCTGCATTTTTCTGATAAAACGCAGCATGATCTCTGCCGCCTGCACGAAGGGTGTGATCTCAAACACCTGTGATCCGACGTGGCAGTGAAAACCGCGAAGATCGATACCGTCCATGGAGAGAGCCTGCAAAGTGATCTTCTCTGCCTGTCCGTTTTCGATGACGTTACCGAATTTGGAATCGACCGTACCCGTGGTGATGGCTTTGTGCGTATGCGGATCGATACCCGGCGTCAGACGAAGCAGGATCTTCTGACGGATTCCGCGGCGGACGGCTTCACAATTGACCGCTTCAAGTTCGTAAGCATTGTCAACCACGAAATACCCCACACCGCTGTCCATGGCAAAGGCGATATCCGCATCGGTTTTGTTGTTGCCGTGGAAGAAGGCTTTTTCAAGCGGAAAGCCCGCTTTTTTTGCGGTATACAACTCCCCTGCCGAAACAAGATCCGTGCCCATGCCTTCGCTTGCGGCAATTTTGTAGATTCCCGTAAAACTGAGGGCTTTGCTTGCAAGAAGCGGCATGGAGCCTTCGGGGAAGCATTCCTGCACGGTCTGCACGTACGCACGGCAGTTTGCACGCACGAGCTGTTCATCCAGCAGATACAGCGGCGTGCCGTACTGCTGTGCAAGTTCCGTGCAATCCTGACCGCTGACGGTCAGATGCCCTTTTTCATTGATATTCAGATTCGGATGGATCAAAAAATCCTGCATTTTGCTCATCCTTCCGTTGTCATTATGTCACGCATGGAATAAACGCCCGGCTCTTTGCCGCAAAGGAACTGTGCGGCGGCAAGGGCACCTTCGGCAAAAATATCACGGCTTTCCGCCTTGTGACGAAGGGTGATGGTTTCATTGCCGGTGGCAACCCACACTTCATGCATACCGGTCTCATTGCCCAGTCGCAGAGCGTGCATACCGATCTCCTCGGACGTACGCGGACACATACCGCTTCTGCCGTCCGCACGCACCGCTTCGGGGCGGACTTCCTTGATCGCATCAAACAGCATCACAGCCGTACCCGACGGTGCATCGAGTTTGCGGTTGTGGTGGCATTCCACGATCTCAATATTCGCATCGGGGAAACAACTTGCGGCTTTCTTTGCAAGTTCAACGAGCAAAGCCACACCCAGCGACATATTTGCACTCATAAAAACAGGCACGCTCTCGCCTGCTTTCAAAACGGCGGCTTTTTCTTCTTCCGTCAGTCCCGTGGTGCAGATGACGACGGGAAGATTTCTGCTGACCGCATAAGCGGCAACGGCAGGTGCGGCAACGTGATTGGAAAAATCAACGATCACGTCGGCCTCACCGTAATAATCGTTTACGGAAGTGAGAAACTCCCCTCCCGTGAAATCAACGGCGGCGGCAAGAGAAGCACCGCGTACACCGTCGTTTATCATACGGCGCAGTACCGTACCCATACGGCCTGCGGCTCCGTTCAGAATTACTTTCATCGGTCGACTCCTCAAACGTTCAGTCCCTGTTCACGCATGAGTGCGAGCATATTGGCTTTGTGTGCATCTTCCATGGGTGTCAGCGGCAGACGGAGTCTGTCTTCGCAGAAGCCCATAGCGGCCATAGCGGCCTTGACGGGGATGGGATTGACTTCACAGAACAGGGAATCGATCAGCGAGTGATAGCGGTACTGCAGGTTGGCGGCACCCCATACGTCGCCCGAAAAGAAGCGGTTGCAGATCTCCATGGTTTCCTTGGGAAGAATGTTGGAAAGAACGGAAATACAGCCCACACCGCCCAAAGACATCAGCGGTACGATCTGATCGTCATTGCCCGAGTACAGGTCGAGTTTGCCGTGCACCTTGCTCATAGTCTCCACGATCTTGGAGATGTTGCCGTTGGCTTCCTTGATACCGACGATATTCGGATGATCCGCAAGGGCGGCATAGGTGTCGGGTTCAATGTTCACGCCCGTTCTGGTGGGAACGTTGTAAAGAATGACGGGAATCGACGAATAATCGGCAATTTCCGTATACATACTGATAAGACCTTTCTGGGTAGCCTTGTTGTAGTAAGGCGTTACGGACAGAACGCCGTCTGCACCTGCTTTGCAGGCGTGTTCAACAAGATCGAGTGCATAAGCGGTATCGTTACTGCCGACACCTGCGATCATGGGCACGCGGCCTGCGATACGCTTTGCGGAATATACGAAGATCTCTCTGTGTTCATCGTCGGACAGGGTGGATGCCTCACCCGAAGTACCTGCAATAACAAGACCGTCGATGCCGCAGTCGATCTGCCAGTCGATGATCTTACCGAGTGCATCGTAGTCGATGCCGTTTTCGTTAAAAGGTGTGATAAGAGCCGTTGCAACGCCCTTGAAAAGTGTTTTCTTTTCCATGTTTGATTCCCTCCGTAATTTCATAAAGGTATGAGCAGAGGCTCAAAAAAATGCCGCCGACAAGGCAGTCGACAGCATAATACGAACTGAAGCAATATACTTTCCGCCGTGGAAAGACCGTTCAGATAGCACTCCGCAAACGCGACAGTTATACACATCTTATTGCGTATACCCAGGCAAGCCGCGGCAAAGCTCCCTTCGGCGTCCTGCCCCTTTTGCCCGAACAACGGAAATGCCTTTCTCCTTGGCATCCGGGTGACTGATGACATAACGCACCTCTACCTATTGCGATAATTATATCAGCACCGCTTTCATTTGTCAACACTTAATACCAACAAAAAAAGCGACTGACAGCCGCTTTTTTTTGTTTTATTCAGCATCTTTGGAATAATCCAGTTCCAATTTCGTCTTTGTGCAACGTGCGTATTCCATCAGAAGAACGGTGTGCAGAGCGTGCTTACCGGCATCGTCAAGATATGCACTCTTTTCAATGATCTCTTTCATATCATCGTCAAAAGAAACGGGATACATACCTTCCACCAGCTTGATGTCAAGCAGGGAGCACATTTTGCAGACCGTATCAAAAGCGGTACCGCTGACGCCCTTTTTAAGAGCACTGACAACCGTGGACTGCGGAATGCCCAGTTCTTCGGAGAAACGGCGGACACTCTTGTACTTGGTCTTGATGTTCTTCTTGATGATCGGAGTTAAACCTTCCATTTTTTTACCACCTAACTTTTTATTTTTCCTGACAGTACAAATGCCGCAACCGACCGACGTACAAACTGCAAAACCGTGCAACGATAACGGTTTCTGCAAGCCGTCGCGGCAATTACCTTTGTCAATAAATTAACATTCACAGGGAATCATTTTATCACACGAAAAAAGCAATGTCAACACATTTTTCGCATTAAAAACCCGCAATGCGAACAATTGCGACAACATTTTCACCGTTTGAACATATAACAACTCTCTGCGATTCTGCGAACGTGTGCGGGATTGTCCGTAATCAGACCGTCCACACCCAACATCACAAGCCGTTTGACCTGCTTTTCATCGTTGACCGTCCACACGTTGATCTCAAGTCCCTTTTTGTGTGCCCACGCCACAAGCGGCGTACTCACGAGATCCTGCAAGGGATGAATGGCATCGCACTTGGTATAACGCACCATGGCAGACGGCCAGAGAATGGGATAACAGGCTGACGGGTTATTGGTCGGATACAAAAGTCCGGTTTTCACGTGCGGTGCACATTTTTTTACGTAGTGCAGGATCTGCACACTGAAACTGGAAATGAGCAGACGGTCGGTAAGACCGAACTTTTCAACGGCGGCAAGCGTTTTATCCACCATTTCTTTCAGTCTTGAAGGCGGACGCTTGAGTTCGATATTGAGCACCTTTATATCCGCTTGCTTTGCAAGGGCAAGGAACTCGTCGAGTGTCGGAATACGGGTACCTGCAAAATCTTCTCCGTACCAGGAGCCGAAATCAAAGGCTCTGAGTTCTTCAAAGGTAAGATCTGCAATATTGCCCTTACCGTTGCTCGTTTCATCGATATCGTAATTGTGACAGATCACAAGTACGCCGTCTTTCGTCAGATGCACGTCGGTCTCAAAACCGTCCGCCGCATCCCTGACGGCACGTTCAAAAGAAGGCAATGTATTCTGCGGTGCACAGGCTTTGGCACCGCGGTGTGCTATAATATTCTGCATACGATTCACCTTTTATTTTGCCGCGGAAAGAACGGCATCCAGATCGAGTGTGATGTTATTGTAAACGACAGTGTTCATCATTTCGTAGTTGCATTCGGATGCATAGAACTTTTCGGGTGTTTCTTCATATACGGATACTTCCACTACGTCGGAAGTGATGGTGGCATTCATGTAAACGGTCACGGGTGTGCCGTCCTCGTCATACGTGAGTGCAAAAACGTAGTCGTTGACACCGTCCGAATTGACGGTCATATAGCAGTAAACCGCCGTAACGTCCTTTTTGCCGACCGTTTTGTAGAAACCTTTGACGTACTTGCCTGCGGCGGTTTCGGCCGTATCCCACAGACCGACGAGTTTTTCGTACGCCGCTTCAAAATCCTCAACGCCTTTTTCTTTGCCGAGATCCTGTTTGTCGATCAACTGTTTGAGTGCCTGACCGCGTACAAGCAGGTCGTCAAGATAACCGATCGAGGAAGAATAACGGTTAATCGACGTTTTGCTCTGCAGATCTTTGACCGCATTGGTAAAATTGACGAATGCACTGTAATCCGCCACAATATTCATTTCGGAAATCTGTTCATCGGAAAGTTCGGGTGTATCGTCACCACAGGCGGTAAGGCAAACCGCACCAATCAATAAAAGAACGGACAGAAACAACGAAACGTATTTTTTCATGGGAAGACCTCCTGAATATAGATGTAAAATATTATATCACCCTTTTATAATATTTGTCAACTCTGTAAATTACCTGCAAAAGCGGAATAAAAATTTGTTGATTTTTTAAGTAAAATGTGTTATATGAATTGAAGAACATTCCGGAGGGACAATTATGAACAAACGCATTCTTGCTTGTTTTATTACAATTGCGATCACCGTTTTGTGTATGACGGCGTGCACGAAAGAGGAGCCTGTCGTACAGCAGAATAACAGCGTACACTATGAGTACACCCCTTCTTTGACCACTGCACCCGCAACACAGGCGGATACGGACGAAGAAAATATCACGGACGCTACCGAAACAGAGCCTGCAACCGAAGAAGCAACCACCGTTCCCGGTCCGAGTGCCGTGCAGGGGTATCAAAACGAATACACCGAAAACGGAGATCCCGTTCTCGTTTACGAAGTGCTCGGTTACGGTGATGATGCCGTTTATTCGGGCAATTACGAACGTTTCGTATATCGCAACGGCTCGGTCTCCACGCGTGAAAAATGGACGAAAAGTGCAGGCGGAGACAAATTGATCTCCACCACCGACTATGAATACGACAGCAAAGGAACGGTACGTACCGTCACAGAACGTCTCCCCGATGCCAACGGGGAACTGTACGTTTCCTGTCTGACGGAATCGGTCAATTATACCGACGGCACTCCCGCAACGAAATCCATCATCCGTTATGATACCGCAGGTCGGATTCAGAACCAGACCGTCTACGGGTATACGTATGACGATTACGGCAGAGAGATCCTGTGCACCCGCACGGAAAACGGACACTTGCAAAGCCAGACCGAAACCGCCTATATCTTTGAGGACAACCATCTGCGGCAGAAAACAGAAACGACCACCACCGATCCCGGTACTGCCGCCGCAAGGATCAGCAGTCTGACACTGGTATACGACGACAACGGAAACGTCACCGAACGCACCGAACAGGACGCCAACGGCATCTACACGACCTCCTGCGAATACGACTCGTTTGACCGCGAGATCAACAGCCGTACCGCATCGGCAAACGGTACGGTCACGGCATACACCATCACTTCCTACGAAGACCTCGGCGGCGGTTGCACCCGTGTCAAAGTGATGCTGTTCGATGAAAACGGTGCACTGTATGACGAACAGATCACCTGCTACGATGCACAAAAAAATGCATTCATTCCGCAGGACAGATAAAAGGGAATACAGAAACAACAAAAAACCGGGACGCACACAAGGTGTGTATCCCGGGTTTTTACTGTCTGTTCTGCCCGTGTTACATCCGTTCAGCGGATCGTTCAGTTGTAGATCTTTGCATTCATGAAAGTGATCTTTGCATAGTCATCATAAAACGGGATCTTAACCTCACAGGTTTCCCCTGCATTCATCTGATTGCAATAGACCGACGAAGATTTCACAACCGCACCGTTGACTCCGATAATTCTGTAATTAAAATACGATGAAGATGTAATCGATTTGCCCGTCGTGTTTTCAATTCTGATATAAAGATAACTGTCATCCGTGCGATAGGACAGAATTTTAAGTCCGTTTGAAGAATAAGGAGTTGCCGTGACCTTGCAGGATCCGACCGTTGTGTAGGATGCGGAATCACTGATCGGCGTTCCGTCTTTCACGGATTCAAGGAAGAAATAGCACTTGCCGACGTTCTTTCCGTCCACCGTGATCGTTTTGTAAACGTATTCGTTGTTGTTCAGATCGTGTGAAACATAGAATTCAGATGTTTTCATAACGATATTATCCGTGGAGAGAATCTTATAGGCAAACCCACTCGTTCCGGAGATCGCTTTTCCCGTTTTGTTGGTGATCTTAAACGTAATTTCCGCATAATTTGATTTCTGGTTTACTGCAAAGTCGGAGATCACAAGACCGCCGAAAGAACCCGTCTGTGCATTCGTTGTGACACCGCCGATAACCGATGTAGCACCCGGATTTCTTGACGTGGCTTTTGTCTTTATGCTGAGATTTCCGATATCAACTTTCTTTGCCGCAGCAGAAAGATAAACATCTTTGATGCAGCTTTCACCGTTGTCAAGTTCGGGAATGCTTACGGATGTCAGGCCATCCAGATATCCGTTTGCATCAAAACTCTTCACATAGAATTTTGACTGATCGCTGTCGATCGTTTTTCCCGTATTGTTCGTGATCTTCAGATACAATGAGGGAACGCCGCTGTAAGAATATTTGATTTCACTGAAAGCAATGGTGATTCCCTGCGCACTCAAAGGCAATTTGCTGACCGTGAGCGTTTCACGGGTTTCGTACTGACCGGTCAGTTTTTCAAATTTGACTGATTCGTTGCAGGTGGCACTGTTGAACACTATTTTTGCGGTTGCACTGTTGTAATAATTATAGATAATGACCTTTTCACCGCTGTTAAGAGACGGAACGGTAAAATACAACGAATCAAGAGAATTCCCGTTTGCATCGTAACATAAATATTTAAGGGAACCGCTTGCCGCCATACCGCTGTTATTGGTGACGTAAAAACTGATCTTGCGTTTTTCCGCATCGATAACCGTTTTATCGACCGTAATTCCCTGTACGGTGTAAGGTGCTTTGCTTACGGTTATACCGCTGATCTTTTCTGTTGCGGTAACCGTTGCGGCATCCGTAAAATCAACGGTTGCGGCACCGAACACAAGTTTCACGTTGCCGCTTCTGTTTCTGATCTTGACATTACAACTCTCATTGTAATTCATCTGCGAAACATAAACATTGTCCGAATAAATAACGTCCCCATTTGCATTATACATCTTATAGGGAATGCGAGACGTTGACTTGACAGCCATATTGGTCTTGCTCGTTTTGTTGGTGATGTTCAACTGGAAATAATCATCCTGCAGACTGATCTTGTTGATTACAAGACCGTTGGTCTTATAAGGCATTTTCGTAATTCTGATATTCAGATTGTCTTCCGTATGATCGGCAAAGAAATCAAGACCGACAGCAACACGAAGAATCACTCTCGCATCCGCCGTGGTTACGTCACCGTCGCCGTTTGCATCGCACGCCAGATATTGGTCGCTGTCTTTTTCGCATTTTTCAAGTCCGACCGACAGACGCAATGTGTAACGGGCATCGGCAACGGTAACGAGGAAGTCATTGTCGGGATCTCCCGTGATATACGCACTTGCACTGATTGACAGAACCGCCATAAGAATGATTGCGAGGATCGTTACAAAAAGTTTTCTTTTCATTGTTTTTCTCCTTCGTTATTTTTTTTGATTTTAGCATTTAAATATGTAAGAGTCAACACACATTAAAAGCGATAACAAAAAAAACGGGACTTTCCCGTAAGAAAACCCGTTTTTTGTATTTTAATAACCGTTTCCGGTTCAAACGAATGCGTAGCCTTCAATCGCACGGCGGAACACCTGCGTATTGACCTCAAACAACTGTTTTCCGAGTTCAATAAGCCCTTCGTCTCCCTTTTTACCGCAAAGAATGGCAAAGCGTTTGCCGATGTTGGTGGCAAGATCGCCTTTTTCACGCAGGCAAAGATGATAATAGGAAAATGCCATGGAGGAGGACATTGCCTTATACAGATCGGGCGATACCGCGTGCAGTACATCATACATGGCACTGATGGCAACCGACGACAGTGCTGCGGGAATAAAACTTTCAAGGCTGTATTCTGCGGCAAAAACGGTCAGTTGTTTCATCTGCAGAACGGTCGCATCATCGAGTTGCACACCGCAATCGTGTGCCAGTTGCACCTGTTCATCAGGTGCGGCTTTGTAAGAAAAGGCACTGACGATGGCAGAACCCAGCGTGCGTGCTTTTTGCAGATTGCCGTTAAAATGCTGTTTGCGGGATTCTTCAAGAAAAGAAAGCGTGTCAAAGGTGTCGGCACAATAGTCCGCAGCCCCGACGATCTTCATATCACTGTCGTCAAACAGGTGCTTACTCATTCCGTTTCCTCCCGTTTCAATAATTTCCGTAATTCTTATTCTGCCGCCTGCATTTCAAGCACAGCAGCCTGTGCGGCACTTTCAGCCGCTTTTTTTGCAAGACGTTTCTGACGGGCTTTATAGCCGATCAGTTCGTTGAGCTGGGTCTTGGGTGTCACGAAAGAGCCCAGAGTCGATCCCTTGACGCCGTACATACCGTGGAAATCACTGCCGCCCGTCATGAGCAGTTTATTTTTCTTGGCAACGGCGATCAGACGGTCGGTCACCTCTTTGTTTGCCGACGGATGCCATACTTCAACACCGTTGAGTCCCAGAGGAATCAGACGTTCAAGAAGGTCAAAACTGTCGTACAGGGCAGGATGTGCAAGCACGGCAATGCCGCCTGCATCGTGAATGCTCCTGAGCACTTCTTCCACAGACACAAAGGTGGGTTTTACAAATATATAATCCGGGCTTTCGGGTGTAAACAGTTTTTCATACAGTTCGCCGTAGATCTCGGTGGTATACCCGCATTCCATCATGGCGTGCATGATGTGCTGTTTATAAATGTTTGTGGAACCCGAGGCACATTTGACGACAAGTTCGTTGCTGACAGGATACTTTGCACCTGCCTTGAGCATCATGTACTGTGCGGCTCTTTTTCTGGATACCTGATTCTGACGGCAAAGCCCTTCCAGACGGTCGGGGGCATCGGGCAGATAGCACAGAAGATGTGCAACACGTCCCGTCTGCGGATCGGTTGCAGACAGTTCAACACCCGGAATGACGCGAATGCCCATTCGTTCGCCGATGATCTTGCCTCTGACCGTGCCTGCAAGGCAGTCATGGTCCGTAATTGCTATTGTTTCAATGCCTTTTTTCTGCGCCAACACAATCAGATCTTCGATTCCCATGGAACCGTCAGATAACCTCGTATGGCAATGCAAATCTCCGCTCACAGCGTCTCTCCTCCTATTTATGCGCAGATAACCTCAATATACAAAATCATTATAACGCCAAATGTAAAAAAATGCAAGAGTAAAATCAAAAAATGCATAAAAAGACAGAAGATTTTTTTGCTTTGTACTTGTAATTATACGTTCTTTTGCAGTATTATATAACTATAAAATGTGTTGCAACGAGGTGCGTATGAAAATATTGTTGGGCATGAGCGGCGGCGTGGATTCGTGTGCGGCCGCAAAGATATTACAACAGCAGGGCTTTAAAGTCGTGGGTTGCTGTCTGTTGCTGACACCGCAATCGGCTCCCGATTCGGCGGACGTGCAACGTGCAAGGCAGGCGGCACGGACGCTCGGCATCGAACTGATCGTTGCCGATTACAGAGACCTGTTCAGAGCCGAAGTCATCGATCCCTTTGCAAAAGCCTACGCCTGCGGCAGAACACCCAATCCCTGCGTTGCGTGCAATCCCGCCGTCAAGATCGCTTCCCTTTGCCGCATTGCGGATGAAAACGGCATTGAAGCCGTTGCCACGGGGCATTATGCACGCATTGACCGCCAAACGCCGCGGCTTCTGCGTTCTCCGGGTGCAAAAGACCAGAGTTATTTTCTGTACCGTCTGACCGCAGACCAGCTGAGAAGGCTTTATTTTCCGCTGGGTGAATACACCGACAAAGCCGAAATCCGTGCCTTTGCGGCACAGGCAGGCTTTGATGCCGCAAGTGCCAAAGACAGCCAGGAGATCTGTTTTTTGCCCGACGGTGACTATGCGGGATTCATCGCATCCTTACCCGGTATCGAATGCAAAGAGGGTGCATTTCTGGACGTTCACGGCAACCGCATCGGCACCCACAGGGGCATCATTCACTACACGGCGGGACAGCGAAAAGGGCTTGGTGCATTCGGAAAACCCATGTACGTCAAAAGCGTTTGTCCGAATGACAACACGGTTACGCTCTGCACGGCGGAAGAACGCTTTGCAAGTGAGATTACCGTATCCGATCTTACGTGGTGCGGCGGTGTTATGCCTGCAAAGGAATTCCGTGCACAGGTCAGGATCCGTTCCACGGCAAAGCCTGCCGATGCACTCATCACGGTCGTCAATAACACCGCACGCATCGTTTTTGACACCGCACAGTTATCCCCCTCCCCCGGTCAGTCTGCCGTTATCGGCGATGGTGACGTCATTCTGGGCGGCGGCTTCATAGATTGAATAAAAATTGATAAATTTTAATATTTATTCATTTCATCCGAACAATTCTTCCAATAATTCCACCTTCATTTTTTCCGCTTTTCCGAAATCCATGGCGGCAACGTAATGGGCTTCCAGACGGTCGTGCAAATGTTTTGCCTGTTCGAGTTTTTCGACGGCACCGCCGAGAAGTTCATCCTGTGCCTTTCGATAAAAGGAACAGCGGTTTTTTTGTGTTTTCATTTTATCACGGTCGGAAAAACGCTCGGCACGGACGTATTTTTCGACCGTATCGGGTGCAGGATGGTGGCGGTTTGACGTTACGAATGCCAATTGCAGTTCGGGTAATAAAATATGTTCGGGCGTGCCCGTCGGCCGCAGAATACACGGACAGGCAATCGCGTGAAGCCCGCGGTCGACCGCTTCCGTGAGGACGGTCTGCATGAACGCCGCACTCACAGCTCCGAATTCATCTTCAACCGCCATGATGTGCGGACAAAGCCCCATCAGCGTGTCGTAGAAGAACACTTCCCCTTTGGGTGTGCAGGCACTCAGAAAACGAAGTGCTGCACCGCCGCTTGCATCTTTTTCGGGTAACAGTCGTGCACACATCCGTTTTGCAAGACGGATCACACGCAAAAGATCCGTATTTTCGAGTGCAAACTGCATATTTTCGGCATACAACCGCCCTGCCGCACGCAGAAACCGCTGACACGATGCGTGTGCGGCACCGTTTGCACGGCTCAACTGCAAGATCTCATCCTTATGTTGCCGTAAAACACTTGCATCCCAACACAGCCCCATATCGACCAATCTGCCGCGTACACCCGGATATTTCAGTTCACACGGGTGCGGCGGCGTGGCATCGAGCACCGCGGCGTTCAAGGTCGGCAACAGCACACCGTCCAGGCTGTTCGGGTCGGAAGAACAGTAAATGCGTTCAAAAGGGATCTCCTCCTGCAACGCCCTTGCACAAACGGCTTTCATGAGGGTGGATTTCCCCGTTCCCGGTCCGCCTTTTATGAGGAACAGGCGAACGTCGTCCCGTTCACGCAAATAATCCGCGGTCAGCCCGTAAAACCCTTCCGACGTGTTCGCACCGAGAAAAAAAGAGGGTGCGAAATGATTTTCATGCATAACAAAACCTCCCGAATACGCTATTCATTACAGCGTATTCAGGAGGCTTTTTGTCCGTGACAGCAAGAAAACTAAATTATGATTTAGCGGCATTGCACAAACCTACTGCCCCCACTCACTCCTTGTCGCCCCTGAAAGGGGAGATGTCTGCCGCAGGCAGACAGAGGGGTTTTGGCGGCAACATCAAACTTTTTTCTTTGAGTTTGTGCAAACTTGGTGAACCCCTCTGTCACTTCGTGACATCTCCCCTTTCAGGGGCGACAAGTGTTTGAGGGATTCCGTTTGTGAGATAAATCATAATTTATAGTCTTTACGATTCCCAAACAACCCGTGATTCTCTATAAAGTCAAAAAACTTCACACCGTACGTCTGTGACGGAATCCATCGTTGTTTTCGGTACGGCGAGTGTCAGAAGATGACCGGGCAACGGATATTCTTCCCGTTCGTTCTGCTGGCGGTCGGATCGGTCTTTGTTGATAAGCAAAACAAGCGACGTGCCCTCTTGTTTTGCACCGGCGTAAGCAAATGTATCGTCCGCGGAGTCACTCTCAAGATACAGCAACAAAAGTTCGTTTTCCTGGAAAAACGCGGCATCAAAGTACGGTTTTCCGTCCGCATTGACATTGAGATTTTCAATGGTGCGTCTCATTGCGGTGCCGACATACTGCACAAAGCCGTTCAGGTCTTCTTCATTCTGAATCCGCACAAGCGGATACGTATCCTGCGTACCGTCTGCGGTCAGATCGAGCATCGCGTATTTTTCATCCCCGATGCTTGCCATACTGCTGAACGACCACTGCGTATCATCATAAAGCAAAAGTTTAAGGTTGTCGGGCGATACGCTGTAATGTAAAAGGTCGGTCGGAATGCTTGTCACATACGATTGCACATCGGTCACATCCGTCAGTTGCGAATGCGGCACGCCTACGGCAATCAGCCAACCGTCCATGGCGGCATTTTCCGTTTCGGGAACGGTCTCCGCTACTTCGAGCGTCAGCACTCCCGCACTCTTTGTAACGGAAGATGCCCAATACGTCCGAGAAGAACTGCTTGCATCAGTGTATACCAGAAGCAAACTGTTTTCATCAAAAAAGGCTTCGTCAAATCCGTTTGCCACGTCTTCAAAAGCAGGCTCGTTTTCCGTTTTGCGGCTGAAATCAAAGGTGTCCTGCATTCCGTTCATAAAGGTTTGCAATGCATCGGCGGATTCCACCCGATATACGGGCAGATAGCGGATACGGCTCACGGCAAGGTTATTCGGAATGCCGCTGTACTGCATGAATTTTGCAAACGCACCCTCCGTGTAGCCGACACGGCAGGCATACACACCGCTTGTCTGCACCTGATTTACGGGCTCGTTGCCGACGTGTTCGGTGATATACGCACGCACGTCACTTTCACGGATATCGGTCACGGTCTGCATACCGTCGTTTGCGACAAGGTACATATACATAGGCTCCTCTTGCAGACTTCCGCCGCCGATACGCAGGGTAAACAGTTCGTCGATCTCATACATACGGATATACAGTCCCGAACCGGTTTCGACGTAATCGAATTCTTCGAAATCGCTCCACGACAGGTTTGCACCGTTTTCACTGCGTTCAATAACGTCCGTCAGGGTCAAGGGCTTGGATGCACCTGCATTCGCCGCATCCTGTCCGGAAACCGTCTCACTCGTCTGCTCTTCGGCTTCGATCTGCGGTTGGGGCGGACGGGGTACCCCGTTCAGCAAATCGGCATGATATTCGCCCGTCTTTTCATATTTATAGACCTGTCCGGGCTCTGCATCTCCGACACCCAGATAACCGCCGTAGAGTTCGCCGTTGGAAAGAAGAATAAAGAAATAATCAATGTCGGAACGCACGGAAACATAGGCCTTCTCCACGTCAAAAAGCGAAGTATACAGCGGCAGATACGACCGCACGCGATTTACAAAGGACTCGGTGAGCGATTCGTACAAATAAAACGAAGAATGATAATTTCCGCTCGTTTTGCGGATGACATACAGATTGTCACCGATGTCAACCGTCACCTCGCTGCGTTCGTTATTGGCACGGTTTTTGCCGATCATGGCATCGTAATAATAATGAGACACACGGTAAGAAGCACCCGTGATATCGGTCTGTACGGGATCGGTCAGCAGACACACCGCCGCCGTCACACTCAGCAACAACGCCGCAACCAACACCCATACGGTTGCTTTTTTGTAGTGCAACACCGCTTTGATACGCCCTTTGACGCCGTTTTCTCCGAATGCCAGCGGACAGGCGGCAAGGCTTTTTCGCGAAACGGAACAGTTGATAAGTGCCGTGGAATAGTCCTTTTTCACCTGTTCGCCCACGGAACGCAAAACCTTTTCATCACAGGCAAATTCAATGTCACGGCACAGGTAAACATACGCCACCCACAAAACGGGATTGAACCAATACACCGTTAAGAGCAGAAATCCGAGCGGTTTCCACCAATGATCGTGCCGTTTGAGATGTGCCCGTTCGTGGGCAAGTACGTGATTTACGTCGTCCTGCTCCATGGACGAGGGTAAAAAGATACGCGGTTTGAACACACCCAATATAAAAGGCGTGTCAATGCGGTCACAGATGAACACGTTTTTTTCGGTCGCAACGCTCTCTCTCGTTAAGCGGTACAAACGGAAATAACTGACCGCGGCATACAGCCAAAGTGCGACCATCCCGATCACCCACACGACCGCCGCCACGGCAGTGATGATCTGCAAAGGGTTGGCACTGTCACCCGGGTTGGGTGAAAAGGTCTGTTCGATCACGGGATTGAGAACGGAATTAAACGCAGGAATGCCCGTATGCACGTTCGGTGTCGGTGAAAGCAGAATATCCTGCGGTACGGTCTCACGGCTCGGGATCAGGCTGAACACGCTTTCCACCGAAAACGGAAGCACCAAGCGAATACCGACCAGTGCCCACAACGCACAGGAGACCGCCTTCGGTGCTTTTTTGAGCACCAACCGCAAAATGAACACCGCCAACACGATCCAACTTGCCGTGATGCTCATATTCAGCAGTTGCAAAAACACGTTTTCCATGCTCAGTCCTCCCATTCCGACACCATTTTCCGCAACTGTGCCACTTCGTCGGCAGAGAGTTTTTTGCGTTTGGTGAATGCCGCCAAAAAAGCGGGCAGAGAGCCGTCAAAGGTCTCCTCCACGAATTTTTCACTCTGCGTACAGTAAAAATCCTCACGCGAAACGAGCGATGTGACCTTGCCGTTCTCATTGCAGAACAGCCCCTTTTCGCAAAGGCGTTTGAGGACGGTATAGGTGGTGGATTTTTTCCATTGCAGATGTTCGAGTGACAGAGATACCAACTGTGCCGAGGACAGCGGCTCGTGCTCCCATATCAGATCCGCAAAGCGGCTCTCCACCGCACCGAGTTGAAAGTTTGACATAAAAAATCACACTCCGTATTTGGTTTACAACTTGTAGACTACACTGTTAGTCTACACCATGTAAACCGTTTTGTCAACCCTTTTTCAAAAAAAAAATCCCCCGCAACCGCGAGGGAAATGGTCATATCTTAAATCAGATCTGATAAAATCCGACCTTTTTCATTGCCTTGCGGACGGTGCGTTCGGCAATGCGGTATGCACGTTCGGCACCGTCTTTGGCACAACTTTCAAGATACGCCTTGTCGCCGAGCAGACGCAGGTATTCCTCACGCACGGGACGCAGTTCTTCTGCGGTGGCTTCGGCAACGGCAAGTTTGAAATCACCGTAGCCCTTGCCTGCAAATTCGGCTTCGATCTCCTCAAAGGATTTGCCCGTACAGCAGGAATAGATGCTCATGAGATTGCTGACACCGGGCTTGTCGGGGCTGTATTTTACACAGGCCTCGGAATCGGTGACGGCGGACTTGATCTTGCGGATGATGGTGTCGGTATCGTCGGTCATGGACACGAAGGATTTGACGTTGGGATCGGATTTACTCATCTTCTTGTCGGGTTCCTGCAGAGACATGATTCTTGCACCCGTTTTGCCGATAAAGGGTTCGGGAACGGTGAAAGTCTGCCCGTAAATGCCGTTGAAACGGTCGGCGATGTCACGGCAGAGTTCCATGTGCTGTTTCTGATCGTCACCGATGGGCACGAAGTCTGCCTGATACAGCAGAATATCAGCCGCCATCAGAACGGGATAGGTAAAGAGACCTACGTTGATATTGTCTGCGTGTTTCTGGGATTTATCCTTGAACTGCGTCATACGGGAGGCTTCACCGAACATGGTGTAGCAATTCAGAAGCCATGCCAGTTTTGCATGTGAATCCACGTGACTCTGGATGAAAACGATGTTCTTCTGCGGATCGAGATCAAGTGCGAGAAGCATGGCGTACATTTCTCTCGTACGCTGTCTGAGCACGGCAGGCTCGGTGCGAACGGTGATGGCGTGCAGATCGGCAACGCCGAAAATGCAATCGTAATCCTGTGCCATGTTCTTCCAGTTGCGGAACGCACCGAGGTAGTTACCCAACGTGGGCGTACCCGATGACTGCACAAGGCTCAATACTCTTTTGGGGGCTTCGGTTTTATTTTCCATTTTCGTTATTTCCTTTCGTTACGAATCCGCTTTTTACAGGCGGATTTTGTATCAATACTTCATGCATATACGTAAAGATCGTTATATCAACCATGCCGGCACATACCAATTCTTTTTATCAACGGGAATTACGTCATTTGCAAGACAAATAACGATCCCCGTGCCAACGGTCGTTTTTAATTGTGTCACATCTGCAAAACGGTCATCTTCATTCTTTTCCAAAATATTCAAAACCGAAAAGTTTTTGACGGCATTGGCAGGTGCCGTATTCTTTTTGATTTCAACAGGATACACCGTTGCATTCTGATAAATGATAAGATCGATTTCTTTTTTGTTGTTGTCCCTGTAATAATACAGCGGCGGCTTTTTACCCGCATTCAGATAACTCTTGTATATTTCGGACACGACCCACGTTTCAAAAAACACACCGCTCATGGCACTGTTTTCAAGCACCGCGGGAGAACCCCATCCGAGCAGATGTGCACAAAGTCCCGTGTCGAGAAAATACATCCGCGGTGATTTGATTACCCGTTTGAGTGCGTTGTTCGAGTAAGGTTGAATCAGTGCCGCAACACCACAGGAAACAAGCAGTGATAACCATGTTTTTGCCGTCGGTGCACTGATACCGACTTCACTTGCGAGTGCTTCGTAATTCACCACCGTTGCCGTGCGTGCGGCTACCGCCTTCACGAAATTCAGAAACGCCGTCTCATTTGCGACCTGCTCAAGATCCCGTATATCTCGGCTGATGTAGGTATCAAGATACGATTCAAAAAAAACGGAAAGATTCATTTTTTCATCTTTGTATAAAGCAGGCATGGAGCCTTTATAAATACGTTCAAAAACTTCCGTCACGGACATGGGGGTTGCCTGTCGGACACGGTCGATCAACTGCTGCGGGTCTGCTTCAAAGGCAGGAAAATGATTGCCGCAGATCTCGCTGTTTGTCAGCCCGAGCATTTGCACGATCCCCACTCTCCCCGACAGTGTTTCGGTCACGTTTTGCATCATTCTGAACATCTGCGATCCGGTCAGCCAGAAATCACCGTTTTTTTTACGTTTGTCAACAATGATCTTGATGTACGGAAATAATTCCGGTGCATATTGCACTTCATCGATCAGCACGGGCGGAGCATATCGCTGTAAAAAAAGCTCGGGATCCGTCTTGGCAAGTGCACGCACTGTCGGATTGTCCAATGAAACAATTTTGCGGTCATCTTCGGCAATGCTTTCAAGCAACGTGGATTTTCCGACCTGTCGCGGGCCGGTCAGGAGCAAGACGGGAAAAGTGTCGTTGATATTCAAAACCGTTTGCCTGACGGTTCTTTCATAAAACATAAAAATCCTCCTTGCATAGGTTATTATATTGTGTGCAAGCAGTCGGATTTTATACAAATCCAAAATACCATTTTAGATTTTACTAAAATAACGGCATTTTGTCAATAAAAATTTAGTCAAAACTAAAATGCCATTTTAGATTTAACTTAAATTAACTGTTTTGCGTCAAAGAAAGGTCTTTGAAAATTTCCACTCTGCCTTCGGCTCTGGGCTTGGGAGCAGGATCTTCATCGGGGTAACCGACGGCAACGGCAATGAGGAACTGCCAGTCTGCAGGAATATCCATACGTTCTTTCCACACCCTGCCTTCGGGGGCGTTCATCAATCCGCCCACGCTTGCGATGATGCATGTTCCGAGTCCCATACTCTTTGCGGCAATGCAGATATTTTCGGTCATGATGCCGCCGTCCATGGCACTGTTGCCTTCCGAGAACAGGAAAATGAGTGTCGGGGCATTCTGATAGACGGGACTTATATTCCAGTTGGTGTAAGCCGGGGTATCCCAACCGACCGTGTTCTTGAAATCAACGTTGAGTGCATCCAGTGCTTTTTTGTCCTGCAACACACGGATGTGGCAGGGCTGACCGTTTCTGCCGCTGGGTGCCCAGACGGCGGCTTCAAGAATGGCGTTGAGTTGTTCGTCGCTGATCTGTTCTTCTTTGTAAAAACGGATCGTTCTGCGTTCAAGAATGGTTTTGAGTACGGGATTCTCCATTTTCGTCGCTCCTTTGAAAATATATATAAGAGTAGCACAAATATTTACATTTTGCAAGACGGGAAGTTGACATTCATGAAAAATGAGGGTACAATAAAAACAGAATATTGAGTCGGAGGAAAAAAAGATGAATGATATCCATGCATTTGTGACATCCGTTCTGTTGAATGAAGACAATTACGCCGAGGAAATGAAAAATACGGCGGAGCCTTTCCTTGCATCCCTGAAAACGGACGGTTATTTTGAAGGTACGGGCGATGCAAAGATCCATTACGAAGCCTACAAACCCGAAAATGCAACGGCGGTAATGGTGATCTCGCACGGGTTCACGGAATCTGCGGAAAAATTCCGCGAAATGTCTTATTACTATGCAAAAGCGGGCTATCTCGTATTTGCGGTCGATCACAGAGGACACGGCTATTCGCACCGCGAAAATCCGCAGGATCCCGAAACGGTACATATCGATGATTTCTACACATACATTGACGATCTGAAGATCTTTGTTGATACGGTCGTAAAACCGCAGGCAGGCACACTGCCGATGTATCTGTACGGTCATTCCATGGGCGGTGCCGTCAGCGTTCTGTTCATCATGAAATATGCGGACGTATTCGAAAAATGCGTGCTGACCGCACCCATGATCTCCGCCAACACCGCAAACCTGCCGCATTTCCTGACGGGCAATCTCGCAAAACTGTTCGTAGCCTTCGGCAAAGCACAGGGTGCCGTGTTCAACCGCGGCGGTTACGATCCCGAACGCAAGTTTGAAGACAGCAACGACACTTCCCGTGCCCGTTTTGACTATTATCAGGCAAAACGCAACGCAACCCGCGAATACCAGACGTCCAGACCGTCCTACGCATGGGTAAAAGAAGCCGTCCGCGTCGTGAAGATCCAGTTGAATGAGGACAACTGCAAAAAGATCAAGGCAAAAGTCATGCTCTGTCAGCCCGAGTGGGATTCTTCCGTTATCATGCCGCCGCAGAACGTGTTCGTTTCCCGCGTACCGGGTGCGATCTTCAAAAAGTATTACGGTGCAAAACACGAAATTTACATGAGCCCGAACGACGTTATGGACAAGTACCTGAACGATATATTCACTTTTCTTGAGGCGTAAACATGGCAGATCAGTGTGAATTCTGTGCATATTACGTTTATGACGAATATGCGGGACGGTACCTCTGTGAAAGAGATCTTGACGAGGATGAACTGTACCGCTTTATGACGGGACAATCCGACGGTTGTCCGTATTTCCGTGACGGGGATGAATACAAACTCGTCCGTCACCAGAATTAAGGAGAAAAAAACAATGGAAGTTATTTTCAACGAAAAAGCACCTGCCGCCATCGGCCCTTATTCGCAAGGCTATAAGGTGGGCAATCTCGTGTTCACGTCGGGACAGATCCCCGTGGATCCCGCAACGGGCAACGTCGTCGAGGGCGGTATTGAAGAACAGACGCACCGCGTGTGCCAAAACCTGCAACTCGTTCTCGAAGCCGCAGGTGCCGACCTTACCCAAGTGGTCAAGACCACCTGTTTTCTGAAAGAAATGAGCGATTTCGCGGCGTTCAACGGCGTTTATGCACAGTATTTTACCGCAAAGCCCGCCCGTTCCTGCGTTGCGGTCAAACATCTTCCCAAGGATGTTCTGGTGGAAGTTGAATGCATTGCAGAGATCGGCTGATTCACAAGTAAAAAAAATAGCAGACAGGTATTATTTACGGATATGACCGTTCAAATAATACCTGTCTTGTCTTTTATCCGAACCGTACGTTCGAAATGCTTTTTTCATGCGTTATTCCAACAGATCCTCCGCCTTGCACCCGAGAGCCTGTGCCAAGGCAAAGAGATTACTTGCAGTCGCTTTGTTTATATCCTTTGCCCGTTGCTCGTATTGCTGAATCATTCGCAAACTTACCCCTGATCTTACAGACAGTTCTTTTTGTGAAAGCCCGATTGCCTTGCGTACTGTCTGCAATTTTGCAGGTAATTTTTTGCGTTCAAATATAGAATTTGCGACATCAACAAACTTTTCCTCCGAAGCTTCATGCAAAGTAGGATACAGTTTGTAAATCTCACGCATCGGCAGATATTTTTTAATGTCCTTAAAGCTTTTTCCCGTATTCCATTGATAAAAAGCAAGGATCCATCCGCACCAATACGGCGGTGAGTAATCATATTCCGACTGCGGTGCAGAAAACACAACATTTTTACCCGTACGGCCTAAAACTTCCCATACAAGTTCCGTTCCCGAAAAACCTGAAACAAATTTCGGCTCACCGCAGCCAAACCTTTCTGCAATACCGCTTATGATAAACATATCAAGAAAGTCATCCATAGGAATATGAAGTACGGTTGCTGCATAGTCAAAAGCTTCACCAAGGTTTTTCATGGCATCATGCAGATACATTTTATCGTAAGCGTGCATCATCACCCGTCATTTCCTCTCTGATAATATCCCGCATATAAATACCGTCAATATCTTCTTTTTCAAGTTCCGCAAAAAAGGCGTTCCGCACTTCATCATCCCGCATTTTTCTGCGTGCATAGTAAATAGTATTGTCTGCCGGTTCAGCAGATATAAACACGATCCGATCAAATGCTTTTTCACTTTTCAGCACGTACTGCTCACCGAGTTTACCAAGCCGCATTGCGTAGGTTAACTGACCTAAAGAGATTTCATTGCCTATAAAAGCTCTTGCAAACGAAAAATAAGAATCGTCTGCACGGTAACCGATCATCAAATCATATTCGTCTGTATCAACCGAAAAATGCTCTTTTAACCACTGAATCCCCCTTCGCATAACGGGAGTTGACACACGAAAACGGCGATTTTCCACAAGCAATGTGAGCCAATGAAGAATCGTATATTCGTCTGCAGATAAATTCAGAATCTTCAATCCGGTCGTATCAAGTTCATACTTGTTTGCAAAACCGTCGATCCCCTCATTGCACGCCCATTCTTTTGCAAGTTCCAAGTGTTCGGTGCAGTAAAAGCCACGGCCGTAATCATTATATGCCTTGCCTTTGCCGAAAAGGGGGTTTTCAATTATCTCATCCGAACCGTGAAACAAAACGATCTTACTCATTGCAACACTCCCCGTCACTATCTCCAAAGAGTTATTTTAATTCAATTATATCTCCAAAGAGTCATTTTGTCAATAGTTCAAAAATAACTGCTGCATTCAGGGAAGAAAATGCAACAGCCACTGTATTCGTGATTCTTATTCTGCGGGTTTGAGCATGATGAGTGCCGTTACGGATGCGGTGACACTGCCTTCGTTGCGAATGGAGTGCTTTTCACCGTCGTTGCAGATAAGCACGTCTCCGACCTTGCAGATCTTTTCCTCCCCGTTGTCATTGTAGACCACTTCGCCTGCGGTAACGACGAAAATTTCTTCTTCGCCTTCATGGACGTGTTCACCGATGCCGCAACCGGGTGCAAGGGTGATATCGGCAAACAGGCGGCCTTTGCCGTAGAGTTCCTCTTTGTTCACATAATCCGTGATCTGCACACTGCCGTTACCGCCGCGCATATTTTCACGCACGGAAACAGGACATTCTTCTTTTCTTCTAACCATCGGTGATACCTCCGTTTTTCATTGTGTTTTTTTCAATTATAATTTACCGCCGCCGCATTGTCAACATATACCGTGCAAAAAAGGCTGGACAAGAAAGCACAAATATGGTATGATAAACTAAATATATATGGCTGTTTTTAAGGTGATAAACGAATGAAAAAGAACGATTATTTACATAAAATTCTTTGTCTGTGCATCAGTGCGTGTTTCTTGGTGCTGTTTGCCTTGTCCGCATCTGCGGCAACCGGCTGGACGGTGCAGGACGGTGCGATGTATTATTACACCCTCAACGGAGAAAAACTGACGGGCACGCAGACCGTGGACGGTACGGAATACACGTTTCTGGAGAACGGTAAACTGACGGGTAACAATTTGCTGATCGACACGGGAAGCGGCGTCTATTGCATCTACAACACCTCGCTGAAAAAAGGCTATGCCGCCGCGGAGGGTCGTTTGCATTACTTTGACGAAAACGGGCTTCGTGTTGAAAGCGGTACCGTTGACGGGCTCACCGTTACCGACGGCTGTGTGCAGGGAAACGGTATTTACGTACGCAACGGCACGGTACGGTATTTCCTGCAGGAGAATACCGTTCTTTTTACCGTTTCCGACTATGAAGCACAACTCGTACTGACGGCGGATGCAACGGTTGCAGGCGGTCAGACGGCGGTGACCGTGCAGATCAAAAACAATCCGAACATCGCATCTTTACAGGTGCTCGTACAATACGATACCGAAAAACTGACACCCTCGCTTGCTTATAATCAGATTTCCGACCTGTCTTTCATGCAGGAGATCACGCAGGACGGCTGGCTTCTCACATGGACGTCTCCCGAAAACTTCAAGACCGACGGCACACTTGCCACCCTCTATTTCTCCGTTGCCGAGACGGTGGACAGCACTCTTGTGTACGCATCCTGCGAAACCGCCGAGAATGCCGAGGGAACTGCGAAAACGATCAGACCTGCCGCAGACCGCATCACGATCAGTTGCAACCACCGATACGGTGAATATATTTACAACAACGATGCAACCTGCAACGCCAACGGCACGAAAACCGCCGTTTGTTCGCTCTGTTTTCAGGAAAATACCGTTGAAGCGGCTCTCACACAGTTACAGCACCAAGGCGGAACGGCAAGCTGTATCAGCCGTGCCGTATGTGAACTGTGCAAATCCGCCTACGGGGAATACGATCCCGACACCCATCTGCACACCGTTGAACGTGAACAGCAGGATCCTACCTGCGACAAGAACGGTTTTTCCGCATATCAATTCTGTTCGGATTGCCACAGTGAGATCGGTAAGACCGTGCTGGATGCAATCCGCCACACCAACGCCGTAAGCGTACCTGCAAAGGCACCGACCTGCACCGAAAAAGGATATTCCGAACACGTATTCTGTCCCGATTGCAGAAAACTGGAAAATTATGTCGAATATCCCGCGACGGGACACGTGAACACGGTTACCGTACCTGCACTGGCGGCTACCTGTACCACGGACGGCTACGAATCGTATACATTCTGCAATGATTGTCAGCGAGCCCTTGACAAGGTCGTCGTTTACGCTCTCAACCACAAAAACAAACAAGCGGTTACAGGACTTGCTCCGACCTGTTATGAAGGCGGTTACAGTGATTATTATTACTGTCCCGATTGCGACACGGAATTTGACCGCGTTGCATTGGAACCGCTTGCACATAAAAACAAATATACGGTAGAAGCAAAAGAGCCTGCCTGTACGGTGGACGGATATTCCGAACACGAGTACTGTCCCGATTGCGGCGAGGACTTCAACAAGACCGTTTATGCCGCACAAGGGCATCCGTCCGTCATTGAAATCGTTGCCGCCGCACCCACCTGCACGAAAGACGGTTACGAAGCCTATACCTGCTGTACGGTCTGCTTTGCAGATATCGGAAAAGTCGTATTGCCGGCTCTCGGCCACAGCAATCTGACGAAATTCAAGGAAGTAGCCGCTACCTGTACGAAAGACGGTCATTCCGCGTACAGCGTCTGCGGTGTCTGTTCGGCAGAGATCGGAAAAACCGTCTATGAAAAGACCAACCATCCGAACAAGTATACCGTCGGCGAACAGGAGCCCACCTGTACCGAAAGCGGACACAACCGCTACGAGTTCTGCCCCGATTGCAACACTTCATTCGGCAAAGAGACCTATCCTGCCACCAATCACCCGAACAAAAAACTGTATGACGGCGTTGCCCCCACCTGCAGCATTGCAGGACATACCGCTTACTTTTTCTGCTATGATTGCAATGAAAAGATCGGCTACAAAGTTCTTGAAGCCCTGCAACACCGGAACGCGACCGCCTATCCTGCCGTACCCCCTACCTGCACGCAGACAGGCATGACCGAATCCATACAATGCCCCGATTGCGGCCTTGTATTGGGCGGCAAGGAATTACCCGCCCTCAACCACGCAGAGGAATATGAAGTATCCGCCGTACCTGCCACCTGTACGCAGGACGGACAGTCCGCTTATATCTACTGCCCCGATTGCGGCAGAGAACAGGGAAAAACCGTCCTTCCCGCAACCGGTCACACCTTCACCGATTGGGTGGTACAGACACACGCAACACTGGGCAGTGAAGGCACGGATCTGCGTTGGTGCACCGTCTGCAAAGAACAGGAAAAAAGAACGTCCCCGGCACTGACCGTTGCGGACGGTTCGATCGTTCCGCTTGGCAACATCGGGTTATCCGGACAGATCGAAACCGCCGATGCACGCCTTGCACTGCGTTATGCAGTCGGACTGGAAACACCCGACGATTTACAGAAAGCACTTGCCGACATGGACGGAGACGGTGAGATCACCCCTGCGGATGCACGTCTGATCCTGCGTGAAAGTGTCGGTCTGGGCACAGCCGAAAAGCAATATGTTTTCGTGACACCCGACCGCTATTTTGAAAAACTTTACAAAGAAGAAGAACAGCAGTAAGGGATATTTCAGTTGTCTTAAAGCCGTTCGGTTTATCTTCGGGGTAACGGACGGTACCTTGTCCGTTATCCCGTATTGTTTTGCATAAGGAGTGATTTTATGAATAAAAGACGAATACGCATTGCCGTTTGCACCCTTGCGTGCTTTATGATACTTATAATGCTTGTCACGTCAGGCATCAATACCTTTGTATGGGCTTCAACCAAAGACCGCATTCTCACAGAGGAGCAGGCCGCACAGCTTGAGGACGTCGAGTGCATCCTGGTGCTCGGTTGCGGCATCCGCGAGGACGGCTCCCCCAGCCACATGCTTGAAGACCGTCTGAAAGTCGGCATTGCACTCTATGAAAACGGTTCCGCACCGAAACTGCTCATGAGCGGTGACCACGGACAGGAAGATTACGACGAAGTGAACACCATGAAGAATTACGCCCTGGAATGCGGTATTCCGACCGAAGATATTTTCATGGATCACGCAGGATTTTCCACCTACGAAAGCGTATACCGTGCCAAAGAAATCTTCGGTGCCGAAAAGATCATCATCGTCACCCAGAAATACCACCTGTTCCGTGCTCTGCACATTGCCGAACAGTTAGGATTGGAAGCCTACGGCGTTTCTGCGGATCTTCGCAATTATTCCCAAAAACTCCACCGCGAATTCCGCGAGGTGCTTGCCCGCGTCAAGGATTTCGGCATGAGCATCCTGAAACCCGAACCGACCTACATGGGTGAAGTCATCCCCATTATGGGGGACGGCACCGTCACCGATGACAAAGAAAAATAAGAGATCGGATCCATGAAAAACCGAACTTCACATTGCCGTGAGGTTCGGTCTTTTTGTTGTTCGGGCAAAGGTTTATCCGCTGATACCGATTTTTACTGCGAGCCAGCCGAGGAGGATCGAGAGGACGATATTGGCGATGTTGGAGAGGATGCCGGTGTTGAAGCGGTCTTTTTTCTCAAGGGCGGATTTGATGTGCTCAAGATCCTGCTTGATGAGGGCGAAGGACGTGGAGCCGAGGGCGAGCTCGCGTTCGTGGCGTTCGACGATGGTTTTCAGTTCGCGGACGGCTTCACAGGGACAGGAACTGCGGGGATGGGAATCGGTGTGTTCATGCACGTGGTTTCTGTCGTATGTTCCGGCATAATCGTGTGCAGGTACGTGGTCGAACGTACCGATGTGATCGCGAACGGGTATGTGACCGTGTGCGGTCGGATGCTCATGCGAGCGTGCAGGATCGTATGCACCGTTGTGTGCGTTTTCGTTGCCGGTGTTCATCAGAAGTTCGTGCGGTCGGTGGGGTTGTTGAGAATGCCGAAGGCAATGAGCACCGAGCCGACGGAATTGACGATGGCATCGAATTCGGCTGAATCAATGCCGAGTTTGTCGAACACACCGAACGCATTGAGAATGACCGCAAGTGCACCGAAAACCGCCGCCCACACCGCAGGGCTTTTAAGACGTTCACGCAGAGGCACGCTTTGGATTGCGGTGCCGTCGGGTGAGGCAGATTGCGTGTTTTCGATTTTTGCTTCCGTCTGCACGGCGGAAACGTCTGTCTTTTTGTTTTCGTCCATCGTTTACTCCTCCAATCCCGTCGCCTTGCGGAGAATTTTGCGTGCATCCGCCGCCGTGATCGCACCGTCACCGTCCGCATCGGCGGCTTTTTTTTGTGCATCGGTCAGTTTTTCAAGTCCGACTGCGGCACGCAGAACGAGCCTTGCATCGGCAGGATCCACGTCACCGTCAACGTCAACGTCCCCGATGAGAACGGGTGTCGGTTCGGGTTCGGGAGCCGGTGCCGGTTCGGGTGTGACTTGTGCGGTGCTTGCGGTAAAACCGTTGAGCCCGAGACGCTTGATCGGACCTGTGAAATCCCCGTACAGAATATTCATATCCACCGCTCCCGCAATGCCGTCCACACGTCCCGAATCGGTATACTGCCACGCGGCGTAAGGACCTGCGTAATCGGTTTTACTCACCCAATGTGCCACCCACACGGTGTAACGGTTGAGCACGGACATATCCATTTTCGCTTCCAGCCAGTATTTGCCCGCGTAGATGCCGACGAAATACCCTGCTTTTTCGAGCGTATCGCAGAAACGGTCCGTGATCTGTGTCAGTTTCGTTTTACCGATGCTCGCCATGCTTTCTTTCAGAACGCCCGAAGCAGACGTATCGTGATCGTCCTCCACGTCGTAATACACGGGCAGTTCAAACTGCTTGCCCTTCAGAAGCGAAAGAACGAAAGCAGCTTCGCGGTCTGCATCCGCTTGGGTAAGAGCGACCGCGTAATAATATGCTCCAACACGAAGACCTGCCTCCTTTGCCTTTTTGTAGTTGGTTTCAAAATAATCATCCTTGTTCAGGCTGTGGCTTCTGCCGTAGCCCGTAAAACCGCAACGGATGATGACGTCTTCCACGCCTGCGGCTTTCACCTTGTTGAAATCGATGTTGCCGTTGTAGGAACTGACGTCGATTGCTTTGACAGCCATACGGTTGCCTCCTTTGTTCAGAATTTTTCTGTGCCGAGATATGCAGTACCCGTTTGTATGTTGACCGGTTGCGTGCCGATAAAAATGCAGTTCCCCTGCGATTCTTCAAAGATCGCGGTGTAGGTTGCATTTGCCGTGACCGTGACCGATCTGGTTGCATTTGTGTTGCCGTCAGACCACTGTTTGAACTTGTAGCCAGTGTTCGGTGTTGCTGTCAGCGTTGCGGTTGAGCCGCTTTCATAAGAGCCGCCGCCGGTGACAGTACCGCCTGTACCTGCGTTTGCGGTGATTGTATATGTCGGAATGTGATATGTTACTGTTGCTTTTACATATCGCGGATACGCATAGCGAGATACTAAGGCAGTTGAAGAAAATCTGAGATATAAACCAAGCCCCGTGTATGAACTTGTATTTATCCCTTGATTTAATTCTGCCGCCGTCCAAGTCCCAACAACATCACCGCCATTGGCTTGAGTGAATACATTTTCAGTGGCTGTGTTTGGCGATCCAAACGCGGTTTGCTCTGTTTCTGAACTCTCAACGCTTGTTCCGTTTTCATATTTTCTAACCGTGTAAAGATAACAATATGAATACGAATCAAGTTCGGTATAATTCTTAAAAGTAATATCGTCAATTATTGCGTTTGACGGGATTGCCGAGAAGTCAAAAGCTAAATTAACATCCGCCGATGAACCGCTTTTCACTATCGCTGTCGCATACGAAGCATCGTCATTGTCGATTAAATTATCGATGTTCTTCCAACGACCAGGTGCCGTTGTATAATAAAGTATCGCTGTTGCCCTTGCCGTTACACTTGCCATTCACTCACCCCGCGATCACGAAGTACACCGTGTTTGCATCGGCGGCAACGGCCGTGCTCCATGCACCGCCCGTATACGTCTGCACGGTCAACGCAGCGGTGTCGTAATATACGTCACCCTCTGCGGGGCTTGCAGGCTTTGCGGAATATGCCTTGCGGAAAGAAAGTCCGCCCGTAAGACCGTACACGGCTTTTGCCGACGGATACTGTTCATCGGTGGAAGATGCTGACAGCGAATCGACTTTGTTGCTTGTTGTTTGCAAAATATACACATTAGTGTTGATTGTGCCGTCACTGTTTATCCAAGCTTCACTTGTTCCATTTCCACTTATTAGGTTCAAAACGAACGCATTACTGTCGGTCAAATAAGTCAAGGGTAGTTCAAAGTTGCCCGTAACCCCCAGACCTGCGGCACTCGGTACGTACCCCTTACCGATGATCCGCTTTCCGGCATTGTATGCCGTCAGGATTTCGGCATAAGTCACGCCGTCAAGTTCAAAGCCTGTTGCACCGAGTTTGACCGGAACGTAAAATATTTCCGTTGCCGCATCCCTTGCCGCCTGTGCACTCGCAGTGACCTGTGCCGCCGTCTGATAGCCCGCGTCGTTTGTGAACGCCGAAACTTTGGTCGGCACGGTGGGGATCTTCGCTTCGACCGCGTTGGCTTTTGCCTGCACCTGTTCGGCGGTCTGATAGCCTGCATCATTCTCAAATGCGGAAACAGCTGTCGGTACGGTCGGAATTTTCGCTTCGGTCTGTGCGATCACCGCCTGTACCTGCGTTTCGGTTTGGAACTTCGCATCGTTGTTCAGCTGCGACACGGCGGTCGGCAACTGCGACTTCAATGCGTATTCACTCAGATCGACCTTCGTGGTCTCAAGGATCTGTTTCGTTCCCGTACCGGCATCCCACCAGTAATCGGGTACGCCCACGTCGCGGATGAGGAACACGTCACCTGTTTTGAGATCTCCCGTATTTGCGGAATCGGCAAGCCACGTTTCCAGATCCGAAACCGTATCGAACACGTACGATTTACATTTGCCGTTGGCCACCGCAATGACGTCTCCGACCGCCGCATACACGCCGTCCGACGTGACGGGATTTTGACTGTCCTGCATGGGCACAAGGTCAAAAGTCAGCGTAGCCTGTTTGCCCGCGATCTTCTGTTCGAGTTCCGCTTTGACCGCACCGACCTGTGCCTCGGTCTGATACTGTGCATCGTTGGCAAAGGCACTCACCAGCGTGGGGACAACGGGAATCTTCGCCTGCACCGCATCTGCCGCAGTCTGCACCGTCGTCTGCACCTGTTGGGCGGTCTGATAGCCTGCATCATTCGCAAACGCAGACACGTTTTCGGGCACCGCAATGTCTTTCCCGATCTCCTGCATCTGCTTTTGCAATGCCGCGTACGTTATCATATCCATACACTCACCTCCACGCTCCCGCACTCAAAAACAGCACCCTGCCCGTGTTCATCACGAAGCAATAACTGCCGTCGGCAATTCCCTCTGTCGGCAACGTACCGACTGCTTCCTCACTTCCGACATAATACCCGACCTGACACGCATATTCACGCACCGCGGCCTGTGCCACCGCTTCGCTGACCGTCAGTTCCACCCCCACGGGCAGGGTATACGACGTCTTTTCGCCGTTTTCATTCACATTTACTTCCACCGTTCCGCATACCTGCTTCCCGGTGATGACCGTTAATTTTACCATGGTGGTTCTCCTTTCATTTTATGTTTCATCTTCATCGTCGTTGACAAAAACTTCAATCACATTGAAATCCTGCGGCACGTAAATAACGTTCATTCCCGACTGTCCTCCGCAGAAAACATGATATTTTCATACACGCACAACGAGTTGTCGCACATCGGCATCAGACATTTTTCCTTGCCGTTTTTTTCTTTCAGCATCAATTCCCAATGATACGTTCCCGGCAATACCTGAATGGAATTCAGGTCGCATCGCAGTGTTACGCGGGTATCGGTGCTGTTGGACTGTTCCTCGTCTGCCTCCAGATTTGCTTCGTAGTACATCATGCCCGAATCGGTTGCCACACGCATTCTGAAAACCAGAAACTGACCGTACGAAAGCTGTCGGTTTTTAAGTACGAACACCGTTTCGAGCATACAGTCCCTTGCAGTATTGATTCTTGCCGTAATAATCCACTCCTCTCTGTTCTCAACCGCCTGTCAGGGTTGCAATGATCTGCTGTTTGCCCTTCTCGGTCAGTCTGCCGTAGCCGATCTGACGGTTCAGATAACGCACGAGTGCGGCATAGCCGGAATAATAGTAGGCATCCTCTGCACCGTTCTGAATGTTGACACTGATCTGTTCGGGTGCCTGCTGTTCGGCAAGGGCTTCGCTTTCCAGGAACGAAACGTCAATTCCTGCTTTTTTCAGATAGGAAAAATCGCCCAACTGTGCCATTTTATAAGCAAACGCAAGATCATCCTGTCGGCGGTCATACGTCTGTTTTTCAGCATCCTCGGCACGGTCGTAATCGAGTTTTTCCCTTTGGGTTCTGCGCTCGTATTCGGTTTCTTCCGCTTCGCGGGCACGGTCATACTCCGTTTTTTCGGCATACACACCGCGTTCGTATTCTTCCTGTTCAGCCGCACTTTCGCGGTCATACTGTTCGCGTTCCAGCGAATCGGTCATCGAATACAGATCTTTGCGGCGTTCATAATCATCCGTATACCGTTCATAGGCATTTTCATACAACTGCATCCCCTTGTCCTGCAAGGCGGACATATACTCGTTGTAGGTCTGTGCGGCAATGCTTGCGGCGTAGGAATTGGAATATCCGCCCGTAAGCGATGCGGCTTTTCCGAACGCATCTCCTGCGGCTTCGGATCCCTGACGGCGGTAGGATTCGGCATACCGACGGTACAGAGCATCCGTATCCAGATCAAACTCAAAAGGCTTTGCATACAAAAGGCCCTCCAGCAGTTCTTCACGCATGGCGGCGTAATCGGTATCGTCCTTTTTTCTTTTGACGGCCGTTGTTATTGTTTTGTTCGCAGCATTGCTCATACGTCCTCCTCGCTGATCTTACTGCGGATAAACCGCAGTTGCACCTGTATTTCTTCCAGCATCTGCATCATTTTTCGCATCTGTGCGTAAACCGAATCATCACGCATCTGCCCGTCAACACGGTGACGTTCATCATACATAATCAGGCTCTCCTTTCATATTTTCATAAACGATCTCCACATCGCGGATCGTACATCCGCCGTGACCGTAAAAATACAACCGTATGTTTTCACAAGGCAGGGTATTGACGTGGAACGTGCGGCGGCGAAGACCTTTCCCCGTAAACTTACCCAGTGCCTTACGCTCCCCTCTGTCCGTACGGAGTTCTGCACCGAACAGCGAAGAATCCTCAAGTTCAAAACAAACGGAAATCTCACGGATACATTTGGTCGTGCGTTCATCCAGATCGAGTTCTTTCGTCAGAATATACCAATCAAAGGAATCGTCACGCTTATATGCATAATTTTCTTCCGTGGTACCGTCTGCAAGCAGACAGTTCGTGTATTTACCGGGTGCATCGTAATCGGTAATATAGATCATAACGCAATGAACCGTAATACCGAGCAGCGTCTGCACAAACGGCTCACACAGCATATACAGACAGTTCCGCTGACGGATATAGAACTGTACTTTCAGTTTATTGTCCTCGCGGTGCCACGTATCCTTGCCTGCACGGAACACAAAGGTTTCATATTCTCCTTTTGTATTCTGTGCGGAGAGGTAATACTTTTCACCCGATACGCCGCCGACCGCATTTTCAAGTGCTGTAGGCAAAAATCCGTCACACAGGCGTACCGTATACACGCCGTTGCTTCTGTAAACACCGTCCACACCGCAATACACGAGATTTGTTCCGAGTTTCTGCACGCTCTTTTCACAACCGACACGTACGCCTTTTCCCTCGTTACAGGACACACGGAAAACGGCAGGTTCCGTACCCGACACGCAGATCACGGCGTTTTCCTTGAAGAAGATCACATCGTCGTACAACGCCGCGGCACTCGTAAACGCACCGGGAAAGCCAAGAGAAACACAGTAGCAGTCGTCGGCATCCGTACCGTATCGGTTCCATGACAGCGGATCCCCCAAAGCGGAACAGAATACTTCGTTGACGAATTCCCCGTCCGCATTCTTTCCGTAACGGCAACCCCAGATACGGTTGCCGACCGCCACGGCGTGATCGATCACGGGAAACGGTCTTTGAATGTGCAGAAGTCCACCCGATGAGGCATCGGAAAGGATCTCACCCGTAAAAATGATCTGATTCTGCAATACGGAACCGACGTTTGCTTCGGAAAAACGGAACAGCCCGTTGGCTGTGATGCGAAGCACATCCCGTTCACGAAAGATTTCGTGCAATCCCGTCTGCATAAAGTACCAGCATTCAGGCGTGATCTCCTCCCACGCACCGCCGTCGTTTTTCCGTTTGAGCACAAGCGGAGAAACACCCGTATCCAACCAGTCAAAACCGTTCTGAGGCGGTTCGGTCGCACCTGCAAAAACAGCCCGTTTGTTTTTACCCTGTGCATCGCAGGTGCCCAGATTCATTCCGCCGAGATCGGCCGTATAATGGGGATCGGCTTTGTGCTGTTCCCACTCGCCGTCTTCATTTTTATGAAGCAGAACACCGTCGGGCACCACAAACAGATCTCTGCCGACGGGAATGAGTTGTTTTTTGTCGGTTTCGGTCAGAGTGACATTTTTGAGCACCTCTCCGCAGGCTACGACCTTCGTACCCGTCGTCCAGCACAATCCGTCCTCCAGTGAACACGCTCCGCTGATGCCGTCGGGCTGAAAAAACACACCCGTATTCGTTTCGTTTTCATCCTCGGATACCACGTGCCAGAATCCTCTCGGCGGTCGCGTTTTCCAATACGGCCAGGCGTCCTCCGTCAGATTCATCGCATCCGCAGGCGTACCGCAATGAGCAAAACCGCTGCGGTCAATGCCGCTCATATTCTCAATACGGTAGTTTTTCTGCGGCATCTTTTTTTGTTTGGGATAACGCAAATTCATTCACTCCTTTCAAAAGTGAATCGCGTCCGTCTGCAACGGCGTATGCGTGCGGGTGTATTCGGCGGCAAAGGCATCGAGCGTGGATGCGGCAAGAGCGGATGTATTGTTGTAACGCTCCGCATTGCCGCGGACGAGTTCAAGCATGGCACCCATGTGCTCAAGATACAGTTTATCGTAAGGAAAAGGAATGAGCAGTTGCACGGTTCCCGGTGTTTCATAAATATAGCCCGTAAACGGTGTGGGAAGCCCCCCTTCGTGCCGCGATATGATCTCCTCGTACACAATGCCGTCGAGTTCCGAGATCCAGTTGAGTTTCGTTTCATACGCAAGTTCATTCGGATACAGCGTATCAAAACGGGCAATTGCTTTTTTTATGGTCATAAGCGTGCCTCTTATTCATTGGAAACGGCGTTGATAAAACGTTCCGCATCCTGTCCTGCCTGTACGGAATGGGCAATGACCTCTGCAAAACTGGGCGGTACTTCCACCGTTTCACCCTTGCGGATGAGCATTCTTCTGCCGTTGACGGCAACGAAAAGTGCATCGTCGTTTTTATCGGTCTTGGGGATAAACACGGGAACGGTTGCGGGTTCTGCACAAGGGGTATTCTTCTTTTTCTTTTCAGCCATAATTAAAAATCTCCTTCAAATTTATTTTTTTGCATTGTGTCCCCCTGCGGGATGCGGTAAAGACCGCACCCCGCGTAAAGGGATGAGAACGTAAGGTCAGTTGGTTTCCGCCGTTGCGGAGAACTCACTGCCCGATTCGTAACGAAGCAGGTATTCTTCAATGAGTCTCTTGGCAACCTTGGTGGCTTTCCAGCCCACACTGCTTCTCTGATTCAGCGGATCGTTTCCGTAACCGCGCTGTTTGACGATGTGTTCCAGACCGCCGCCCTCAATGTCGGTAACGCCGTATGCGTTTTCACCGAGGAAAAGGGTGCAGAACACGGCGGAACCGTCCTTGCCGCCGCCGATGCCGCAGACGATGTCGCCTGCAGAAAGATTGCTGACGGGCGTACCGAGGGTAAGGGTGCTGACACCGTCCGCAACGGTAACGGCGGTCACGGTGTTTTCGGTGCCGTTGACGTAAACCGCAACGGGTGTATCGAAGGTGCATTCGGTGAGGCTTTCACTGACTGCGATCTGTGCGGAGGACGCATTGACGTCCGAAAGCAGGTGCAGACGGCTGAAACCGTCGCAGATCTCATTCGGGCCGTAGATCTTCGCCTCGGTGGATTCGACGAAACGAACGCCTGCAAGCGTGCCGACTTCACCGCGGAGAATGGTCTTGGGATCGGCGTACTTCTGAATGCCGATCCACTGTTCACCTGCATCCTGCATCAGATCGTATGCAACGTAAGGATGGATGATGGCAACGTAATGACTGCCGATCTTGGGTGCATTCATGGCCTTGAGTTCAGCCGCGGCACGGAAAACGTCCTTTACACGCAGACGGCAGTTGTCGTTAATATCGGCACGGGAGGTGATCTCGGTCACGCTGTCGGCTTCCACACAGGGTGCATAGCAGACATTGGTACCGCCGATGATCTCGTTTCTGACGACGGTATCAAGGGTAAGACCTGCCTGTCCGGCGAGTTCCTTGGTGGCTTCAACGATGGTGTTGTCCACGGCGGTCAGTTCGAGCATATCGGTCTGTTCGATGTAGTCACCGTACTGGTCGACCGTGCAGGTAACGCCCGTAACATTGAGTTTATTGCCCTTGGGGGTAATGCCTTCGGTGATGGCCTTGAGTGCCTTGGGCAGACGGGAAAACTTACGGAACTGAATGGTCTTGCCGTTGTTGGCGGGAATGGGACGCTTCTGACCGAACTGCTCGTGCACAAGGTTTGCACTTGCAAGGGTGATGAGTGTTTTGTCATAAAAGGTCTTCATTTCCGCGGAAAGAGAGGAAGAATCGGTAATCGTACCGTTTTCCACCGTACCGCCCGTTGTGTTGAGGACTTCACCGGCAGCAAAAAGCTGCAAATCAAAAAGTTTCATGCAAAATAATCTCCTTTCAAACGTAAAAAAAGCATTTGGTTAAAATGTGATCTTGTCGCCTTTGCCGACACGCTCAAGAATGCGGATGATGTCCGCCTGTGTCAGACTGTCCACCGATTTATCCGTCGGCAAACCTGCACGGCGGTCGTGCAATCCGTTTTCCTGCGGACGGAATGCCGCATTTCTCACGGCGTTGGCTGTTTTTTCCGCCGCTTTCCGTGCGGCGTACCGCATGGCGGCACTGAGGATCTGCGGCAGATGCGTTGCCTCGTACGCCTGCCGAACGCTGACACCGGCTCTGAGCAGTTGTGCAAATTCCTCATTGCCGTTGTATTCATCCCGCAGGGAGAAAGAAGGATAAAAGGCTTTGAGCTGTTCACCCTGTTCTGCCCAGTCCTGCATTCTTGCACGTCCCTCGGCAATACGCCGTGCAAGCAGAAGATCCTGCGTACTCTCCTGTTTTTCGGCTACGGCGACTGCATCAGACCGTGCGGAAACGTCTGTTTGATCGTTGTTTTCATTCGGCACGTCGGCTTGTACGGCTGTTTCCTGTGTGTTCCCCGTTTCGGGTACCGTTTCCTGCGTTGCGGCAGATTCCGTGGCTTCGGCGGCTTCCGAAAACAACTGTAAAAAAGTTTGCGTCACGCTTTTTCCTCCTCTCTCTGATAACTTCTGCGGCATGAAATATATTGCGGGTAGGCTTCTTCGATCCGGCACAGTCCGCCGTATACAAGATCGAAAGCCGTCTTTGTGCCGCTGTTCAACTGCACTCCACGTGCTTCGGCAGAAAAGAAACCGTCACCCGCTTTGCAAAGACAGGAAACCGCCGCTCCCGTTTCCTGCAGTTTTTCAAGTGCAATCTCCAACGCACCGCAAAGTGCCGAGATGCCTGCACATACGATGTCCTTCCCGTGTTCGGCGTAGCCTGCATGACCGTTGAGAACAAGGGAAACATGATCGTCTGTACATACGTAGCATACTTTTGTCATACAACGCCTCCCGAACTTGCGGCAGACAAAGCCGCTTTTGCTGCCTCGTATTCACGTCCGTTGCGTTCAATGCTTCGGGCAATTTTGTCCTTGTTTTCAATGTCGAGCATATCAAGACACGCCAGTGCCTGTTTGTATCTTGCGGGATCGAACATCCCCATCTGGAAGAAATTGATCGCATCCTGATTCTGTGCACTGCGTGAAAACGGATTCTGCTTGTGTGCCTTGACACGCACGTCAAATACGGGCAGACGGTCACCGTAGTAAATTCCGAAATCATCGGTCTGCGGACGGGCTGATATGGCAGTATGATCGAACGAAACGTACTGCGGTGCACCGTTGGGATCGGTAATACGCAACATTCTCGGCACGGCGTAGAACTGACGGATGAGCTCAATGACGAGCGTACACACGCGTGCAAAAGCACGGTAGGATGCGTTTATCATATCGCGTGCGACCTTGTTTCCCGATTCCTGCAAAGCGGAAATGGCAACGCCCGAGGTAACGCCGCCCATGGTGCCGCCCTGCACGAAATCGCGGTTGGCACTGGTCTCCTTGAGTTCGTCGATCTTCGCCTGTAAAACGGACAGATAGATACCCGAAAGCGGCTGTGTGGTGATCTCACGCAGGCTTTCTTCCCCCAAAGAGGAACCGCTGACGTGCACGAAATCCTTGCTCCAATCGGCAAATTCCTTTTCGTTCACCGCACCGTCCGTACGGGCAAAATAGCGTTTTCTTGCCGTCATACGGGCATTGCGGAGAATTTCCGTTCCGAGGTCATCGATCGCTTCCTGTGCATCCTTCATCACGTCAATGAAGCCGAAGCCGACGGGGGTTCCTTCTTCCTTGAACAGGGTATCCAATACGAACGGATATTTTCCGTGCTCGTAAAAACCGTTTACAAACTGCGGATCGTTTTCGCTTGCAAACAGGATCTCACTGCCGACAAACTTGCAGTAGTGCAGGACCGTTCTGCCGTTTTGACGGCGTTTGTAGTACCAGTCCACGACGGCACTCTTGTTGTTCCGATCGGCATTGTCATCGTTCACGTACTGTTTGACATCCACAAGCGGCTGTGCAAGCTTACCCGCAAGGAACGGGTATTCTTCCAGCAGTACCTCGTTGTCCGTAACGTGCACGTGGAACAGGTTGCGGCTGTCCTGCAGATCGCGTACACCCGGCTCCCAGAACAGATTGAGAAGATCCACCTGCGTGATCTCAATGTCACCCAGACCGTTTTCCGCTTCGCTGTTCCACAGTACGCCGTAACAGGCGGTACCGTTTTTGAGCTTGTACATGACCGCATCGGAATACACGCTCTCAAATCCGTTGTTTTCGAGGATAACGGGGATCACGCTGCTGAGCATATCGGCGGCGGCAACGTCGGATGCTTCACGGGGCAGAACGGTGCATTCGGGAAGGGCATCCATGAAATCGGCGTGCTTGTTGATGATGGAATTGAACAACCACGCAGAGGCATTTTTGCGGTTGTCATTTTTGCGGTTGCGGTCCCAATGACGCAGGCGGAACCACATATCATTGTCAACGATACGCTGTTCAAACGATGCTTTTCCGCTTTTGTATTTTTCAAGTATGCGGGCGGCTTCGCGTACTTCGGCGGCGGTGACGGCGGCTTTGGTTGTTTCGGTTTTTGTTTTCATAAAAACTCCTTTCATCACGAGGGTGACGGATGCAATCCGCGCCCTGTTTTATCGGTAGGTAAACGGTGCGTAATGCGTTCGCTGATCCAGCGGATCATCCGTCAGTTCCTGCACGGGAGCCGCCCTTGTGGGGGAAACGGGACGGGACATACAGAAATAACGGAAGGAATCGGCAAAATGATCTTCCATTTTCGTATCCAGATCTTCGGGATCGGTCTGCGAAAACCGCAACATAGGCAAGGTGCGTATGGCGTGACGGCAGGTATTGAAGAAATAGACCATCGGCAGGCCGTTTTCATCGAACGCAAGGCGGTAATGACACTGCATCCACCCCGAAAGACGGCGGTTGTCGCCTTTGGAAAAGTAAACGAAGTGGCGGTCGGCACTGTCAATGACGGCATTGCCTCGGGAGTCGTCCCAGATCGACGGATCGGCAACCCCCGTAATGCGGCGGTTTTTAAGCCAACGGTGTTCGGTCTCAATACGGCGGATCTCCTTGAAGATACGGTCGGGATACCACCGCACGCCTTCATCGGGATTGGCGGTACATCCGTACAACTGCAAAATAAGATACGCTCTGCCGTCGTAGTCGATCGCCCACCAGTCACACGAAAAAGGTTTTGAATACCCGAAGTCGAACGAACGGACGATATTCCATTCGGGCGGCACTTCAAACGGGGCAATCACGTGCGTCCATTTGCGTTCGGTGTAGTATTCGGGACGGTCTGCAAACTCCTCGAAAAACTGACCTTCAAAAATATTCCAATCCCCCTCCAACCACGCTTTACGCAGTTTCGGCGGCAGGGCTTCAAGCTGTTTGACGTAATCGGGATCACTTGAAAGCAAGGCTTTGTTGTCGGTCACGAGTGATTGAATAAAGGAATACTCGTCTGCGTTTTCGCCGTGGTTGTAACTGCGGTCAATGAACAGCCTTTTTACCCATGCGTGACCTTCACCGCCGGGATTGCAGGTCAGGTAAATGCGTTTGGGAAATTTGTTGACACCGCGTACGCAGGCTTTGAAACGGTTGTACTGTTCTTCGCTGAGCTGCGTGGCTTCATCCAAAAACAGCACGTCCACCTCCGTACCCTGATACTTGTCGACGTCTTTTTCGGTCTGACAATGGCGGAACAGTATGACACTGCCGTTTGGAAACAGAAATTCCTTTGCCGTTTCCTTGTAGATTGCCAATCCGCCGAGCATTTCACGCATGGGAACGATGTGATTGGCTCGCAGTTCCGGGTATGTGTGACGCACGATCATAATTTTGATACCCTCGTATCTGAGTGCCAGCAAGATCGCTTTCACACGCACCGCCCAACTCTTACCGCCGCCGCGTGCACCACCGAAGGCTACGTATTTGTGCGTGTCACGCAGAAACAGTTTCTGCTTTTCATTCGGCGGCGGGATCAGAAGCGTATGTTCCAAAGTATTCTCCTTTCCGTCAGTCCGTGAAATCCCCGGCATCCATGAAACGCACCGTAATGCGGTTGACTTGTTCGGTCTGCCGTGTTTCCCGTTCACCTAAACTTTTGACAAGAGAGGTCAATTCCTTGGCCGCCCCCGTCCATTCTTTGATACTGCGTATTTCCGTTTTTTCCTGCTGTGTCTGCCGCACCTCCTCGTGCAACGTCCGGACCAGTGCTTCGGCGGTTTCAAGCAGGGAATCCAGCAGGCTGTCGGCGGAAATTTTCGGTTTCTTTTTCAAAGACACATCTCCTTGTGTTTGTTGTGCCCGTCCGCAGTGTCTGCATGATAGCAAAACTACTTTTGTTTTTCTGCCCCGCTTTTTCACTCCGAAAATGCAAAAAAGCCCGATATGACGGGCTTTTCGGGGTGTGAAAATTTTGAATTTTTGCAAAAACATTCCCTTTACATTTTGCGATTTTGGGCAAATAAGACAAAAAAAGATTTTGCGATTTTGGGCTAATAAGGCAAAAAAGATTTTGCGATTTCGTAAAAACAAAGCAAAAATAAGTCCGTTCGCTTTGCAGAAGACATTGCCTTTTCCTTTTTTACGTCCCTTGACAGTAACTGCAACGGTATGGTAAAATAACGGTATTATTGATACGAGGGGGTATTCATTTGGTCTGTCCGAAATGCGGCGTTGCCATCAAGCGGTTTGACCTTGCACCCAACTGCAAACAGTGCGGCGTGCACATCATGTATTACACGCAGGAAGAAGATTTAGCACGGGATGCCAAGCAATGCGAACTTGAATTTGCAAAAACACGGGCTTTGGTAGACAAGATCAAGATAGGCTTTATCAAAAACCGGTTTTCATTGGCAAGAATGATCATCATTCTCGTCGGCATCGGCGTTCTGTTCATTCCCTATGCAAACATCAGTGCCGCCCTGCCATTTCGTTCTTTTGAGTTCACGCTCAGCGGATGGGGCATTTACAAACTGGTTTCCGACGGCCTGCTGATGCAGTTACCCAACATTCTCAAATCGGGCGTAGCATCGGATCTGACAGCCTTGCTGCTTGCCGAAATCGCCGTTTTTCTCGTTGCGTTTCTTGCATTGTTCGGCGTTTTTTGTTCATGCCTGGTCGGTTTTTTGAATCTGAGAAAAAGTTGCCGTGTCATGATCGGTTTCAGTTGTGCAGCCGTTATCCTGTGCATCGCCGGTGCGGTTATTGCTTTCATCATGCAAAGTAAAGCCGCCGCGTACACGATGTTTTCCTCCTCCGTCGGAGCAGGCTTCTTCATAATGACGGCACTGCTTATCGCTCTGACCGTCGTCAACATCCTGCTGTACCGCGAGGATCCGCAACCGCAGACAAAGCCCATCGATCTCGAACGCATTGAAATTCTCAAAAAGGTAAAAGCGGGCGAGATCTCGCTGGACGATCTGCCGCTTCCCGTCTGCTACAGCGAGGAAGAAGAACTTGCCCGTACGCAGTTTATCGGTACAAGCAAAAAAAAGGAAAAGAAAGCAAAAAAAGATAAGAAAGGCGGGGATCGGAATGGCTGAAAACAAAGGCATCAACGCATTGCCGATGAAGGCTAAGATTGCCTTGCTCATCATGTGTCCCCTGCTCATCATTGCACTTTGCTCGGGCGTCATCATTCTGTATGCAGGCTCTCTGGTTGAGGAAGATGCTTACACACCGCCCGCAGAGCAGGTCGAATATCTCAGCATTGCCCCGGAAAGCAACGAAGACCGCATAAAAGCGGCAAACGATCTGATGAGTGCCGCACAGCAAAGCGGTGAAACGCAGATTTCCGTTTCACACACGGTCGATCTGTCCGCATTCACAAGCGATCTGAGCGAAGCACAGCAGAATCTGCTCGTCTTTTCGGCAGGCTCCGTTGAAAGCGGGATCGCCGCACTGGCAGAAAGCCCTTCCATTGACTACGGTGAGACCGCAGACCTGTTTGCACCCTTCGCCACAGATGCGGTTGAACTGACACAGGACACGGAGAATCATAAATTCCGTTACACGGCCGCTACGGAAAATACATTCAGCGAAGCAGACGATGCCCTGTTTGAAAAAGCAGAAGAACTCTTTGCAGTTGCACTGACCGTAAACGACAAACAGGTTACCCTTTCCGACAGCACGACCGAACTGGTCGTCGATCCCGTATCCGACCGCCTGCAAAACGTCATTTATACACGCACTTATCACATGGAATATGCCGTGACTTTCACGGGCGATCTTGCCGAACTCGGCACAAAAACGCTCACATTTGACTGTACCCTCGTCAGCAATTACACCGTGCGTTGGGCAGGTATTTCGATCGGAAAAGATCTGATAACCCTCAACAAGAGCGGCTACGAAGCACTGTCGGTGACCGTCAACAGATCCTCTGCGGAAGACACACAGTACACCCTGACGTTCACGTCCTCCGATGAAAGCGTTGTAACCGTGGACGAAAGCGGTATTGCGGAAGCCGTTGCCCTCAGCGACACGCCCGTGACCGTGACCGCAACGCTGGAATATCTCGGCAAAACGTACACCGATTCCTGCGAAGTGCTCGTCATCGTAGAGCCGGAAAGTGTCAAGATGCATTCCAAGGCACAGACGTTGCAGATCGGTGAGACCGTAACGCTTTCCGCTTCGGTCGAACCGGAAAAAGCAAGCATCAAAACTATTATCTGGTATTCACCCGATGAAAGCGTTGCCACCGTGGATGAAAACGGCGTGGTGACCGCCGTGGGTGCAGGCAAAGTACAGATCATTGCTGTGAGTAAGATCGGTGAATACATGGCAGGATGCGATATCACCGTTGAAGGAGGTGCCGGCTGATGGCTGACAACAATGCAAACGTTCAGAACACGGGCGGTACAAAAAACGTAAACGTGTATGAAAACTACAACTACGTTTCCACCAAAGAAAGCGTAGCGTATCTGCTCAACGACGTTTCCAACACCTTCAACATCAACTCCTTCCAGGAGCGTTACATCTGGGACGTCGTCAAGATCGACTTCACCATCTCCGCCATCGTCAATATTTTCACGAGTGCATGGGATATTTTCAACGACATCATCCTGGCGACCGTGGTGGACGGTACGCGTACACGCTTGGGCAAATTCCGCCCGTATCTGCTCGGTCTGCAAATTCCGCTGACACTGTTGGGGGCACTGTACTGGATGCTTCCCATCTTCTTCCCGAACACCTCGGCAACGTTCGTGCCGAAACTCATTTTCTACTTTGCATTCAGCATTATCAACGAAACCGCCTCCACCGCCATCTCTCTTGCAAAAGGCGGTTACCACTCCACGATCACCCCCAACCCGAACGAACGTGTGCGTCTGATCACAATGGTCGAACTGCTTTCGGGTTACCTCGGTGAAGATCTGCCCCGTTATATTTTCGGTGCCCTGTACGATCTGATCGTCAACAAGGTCATCAACTGGAAACTCAGTTCCGCATTCATGACCTTCGGCATCGGCACAAGTTTGATCTCGTCCGTTATGACGCTGTATTTCTTCCTTGTGTCCAAGGAACGCGTACCGCAGTCCATTGAAAAACCGAACATCAAAGAAGGCTTGCACGCAATCGTGACCAACTATCCCGTTCTGTTGATGTGCCTGTCGGATTTCCTGGGCGGATTCAGCGTCGGCACGAGCGAAACGAACTACTTTATTGACGTGTTCGGCTCCTATTCTCTCATTACCCTTGCAAACGCACCGTCCTCATTCAACGGATCCATCAGTTACGCTTTCGTCGGTCCCCTGCGTCGCAGATTCTCCTCGAAAGCCATCTGGGTCGGTTCGGATATTTACGGCGATATACTGAATATGGGTTATTTCCTGTTCGGCATCATCAACCGCAACTACACCAAGATGATCCCCATGGTCGTTGCCGTCGGCGTGCGTGAGTTCATGGGCAAATGGACCTTCGGCGTCAACAAGGTCATCAACGCCGACCTGTGGAACGAAGCAATGGACTATTGCGAATGGAAAAACGGCTACCGCATGGAAGCCACCACCAGCGTTGCAAAAAGCCTCGTGCTGAAAATCCAGGGTTCACTGATGAACTCGGTCAGAAGTCTGATCCTCAAAAAGATCGGCTACGTGCAGGGACTTGAGATCGGCACGCAGGACAACCGCACCAAATTCTGGCTGTTCGCCCTGTGCTCCGCCGTTCCCGTCATTACGGGCTCACTGGGCATCATCCCCAAATTCCTGTGGCCGCTGACCAAAGAAAAACGCAATCAGATGTACAAAGACCTCGCCGAACGCCGCGAAGTACTCGTTTCTACCGCCGCCGCAGGCGAAACTGCAGAATAAAAACACAACAAAAAAAAACAGTCGCACTTCCCCATAACGGGTTGTGCGACTGTTTTTTCAGTACAATCCAATGCCTTTGTAAGTAAGGCCGTTTCCATCTGAATAAGTGCCGTCAATGTTTTTATAAAGCGTATTCCATTTTTCAAACCTGTAAATTTGCAAAGAGCCGTATGCACCTCTGCTGACATGAAAAGTTTCATAGTTATCCATAGCCATAACGGTGGTCGGATGTTCGGCCCAATGATACGGCTCGGAATCGGGAGATTTTTCGCCTGTTTCCGTTTCGGAGTCACCGGTATTGACATCTACAGGCCCTCCACCGGTATGCAGAACCAAAATTCCGATAACCACAATTCCGACCATCCAGGCACCGTAATGACGGCAGAGATCTCCGCCGATGATCGCAATGATCACATGAAACAGTGTGAGGGGAATTCCCTTAAATAATCCGAACTGAATCAGATTCCAGAGCAGAACGACACCGCACAAACAAAGTGTGCCGTAGTTCATAATCTCCGGTGTAAGCAGATTCGGCACAAGGAGATTTCTTTCAATTGCGCACCCTACATAATAGGCAAACGGCAAAACGATCAGCAAACCGGATTTTATCGGCGTGTATACTTTCTTATCTTTCTTTTCTGCAACATCATAGAAATAATCGCTACCAAAAAAAATATAAAGAGCAAAAATGACAAGGACGGCTAAATAAAACAGTACTGCTTTCCAAAGTTTATCTATATGCAGAAGCATAAAAACTTCGTTCATCAGCCCGTACCCTGTTGCAATGTTACCGGTAATATCTGCAAGAAGCATCAATACACCGAGAGTAACAAAAACACCGACGATTATCTTCCCTGATAATTTCATTTTTTACCTCATTTCACAATTCTACACAAATAAGCAACAACGAAAACACTACATGGTATTTCCGATTAACAACAGTTCCGAAACAACATTTTCGTAGAGTTTTTTTGCAGTTACCATTAATTCTTCCTGTGCTAATTTTCCGTATTTCCCAGGCAACGTAAACATCAAAAATGAGGGTTACTCAATTTGTAGAATGACAGAGGCAACTTTTTTGATTCCGCTTTTAGCATTATTCAAAAAATTTCCCGCCTTTTCTGTTCCGCCTGTTTTTGCCGTTTGTTCCATATTCAATGCACCACTTGCAATTATAGTATTTTGCATTCATATCATAAACTATTAGTAATCATTTGTCAATACTGTCAGTATATGATATAATAATCTCACTGTTATACTAATCATTTATAGAAAAGAGTGAGTGCATGAAGAAAGACCTGAATCTGGAGATCGGGGAACGTGTTCGTCTGACCAGAGTTTCCAGAGGTTTTTCACGGGATCAATTGGCTGAAATGCTCGGCATTTCAACGCTTTTTCTCGGATACATTGAATGCGGACAACGCGGTATGTCGCTTTTGACCATGCAGAATATGTGCAAGATCCTGAAAGTATCGGCAGACTACCTGTTGTTGGGCAAAGAATCCTCCTGCGGGCACATAGCAGAGATCACGCAGGCAGTTTCGGAACTGGATACACGTTATTATCCGCTGGCACTTGACAGCATCAACCAATTAAAAAAGACGATCGCGATCATAGAAATCGAAAATGCAAACACAATCAAATAAAACGAGAAAAACAGCACAAAAAGAATACAGAACAATAAGCACCGTCCAACCCTTTTGCATGGGGTTCGGCGGTGCGTTTTTAATCCTGTACATACACTTTCTTTAATTTCACTTGCATTCGGGTACAATGTGACTTATAATTAAAAAAAAGCATCGGAGGCGGTACAATGGCATTTCGTTTGGGTTTTTCCCGTCAGGACATCACGCCTGCCGTCGGGGGTAATCTGTACGGCTATCATGACAAAATATTCTCCACCGGCATCAATGACCGTTTATTCACAACGGCTGTATGTTTTGCAGATGATACACTCAAAATTCTGCTCGTCAGTTGCGACGTGTGCCTGATTCAGAACGCAATATCTGACCGTATACGCAATCTGCTTGCACGGCAGGAAAACCTTGCATACGATCACATTCTCCTGCACGCCACGCACACCCACACGGGGCCGAACACCGCAGGCGAAGTGGGATGGGGCGTCATTGACACGCATTACGTCGATACCGTTTTCATTCCGCAGATCCTCTCTGCGGCACACGAAGCCTGTACAACGCTCACAGCGGCTCGTATGGGTGTGGGAACGACCGAAAGCAAAACCGGCATCAACCGCCGACAGTTGCTCACGGACGGCACCGTGGATTTCGGACAGAATCCGTGGGGCACGTTTGATCCGACCATGACCGTGCTGTCTTTTGTGAACGTTGAAAACAAGAACATACTCAACCTCATCCACTACGGTGCCCACAACACCGCCTGCGGAACCGATACGCTCGTTTCACGCGATTGGTGCGGTGTCATGGTCGACCGTCTTGCAAGCGAAAGCGGTGCCGTCACCCTGTATTGCAACGGCTGTGAGGGTGACACGGGGCCTCGGATCCCCAACGGACAGACCGTAGGCAATACGCAGTACGCCATGGAACTCGGCGGTCTTGCAGGCATCGACGCGGTGCGTGCATGGAAAAATATTCAGACGTATACCGAACCCGCATTGCGGATATTACCCGTCCGTGCAAGCATTCCGCTTCTGCCGCGTATTCCTTTGCAGGAAGCCAAAGACGGCTACGAAACAAACAAACAGTTTGACGTCAATCTCGGCCGTCAGACGGCGTATTATTACGAACAGGTCATCGCCGCATACGAAAACAATATCCCGCAGGAAACGCAAAGAGAAGTCTCTGTTCCCCTCGTGCAACTGGGCAACACCGTTCTCGTTCCCTTTGCCTATGAAATGTTCACGGAGATCTCCCTGCGGCTGAAAGCGGCACATCCGCACAAAAACGTGCTGTGCATGAGCAACACCAACGGCAACAACAGTTATTTTCCGTCTGCAGATCAGATCATCCGCGGCGGTTACGAAGTGCAGATGTTCAAAACCGGCAACGGCGTGCAATCTCCCGTTGACAACGCAGACGATTATTTAGTGAGAGCAATTGCAGAAAAGATGGAGGAATTATAATGTTCAGAATCGGACTCGAAGAAATCAACGCCGTCAGAGAGGTCATTGAAGCCAAAGACTTTTTCAAGGTCAACAACGCCTGCAAAGCCGTATGGGGCTTTGAGGAAGATATGAAAAAATATTTCGGTGCAAACTACGCATCTTTCACCACAAGCGGTACGGGTGCACTCATCTCTGCTTTGATCGCCCTCGGTATCGGTCCGGGGGATGAAGTGCTCGTTCCTGCTTACACCTACATTGCCACCGCCATGGCAGTGCTTGCAACGGGTGCCGTTCCCGTCGTGACCGAAGTGGATGCAACGCTCTCCATCGATCCCGAAGACATTGAACGCAAGATCACACCGACCGTAAAATGCATCATCCCCGTCCACATGAACGGCAGACCGTGCAACATGAAAGCGATCACGGAAATCGCGAAAAAACACAATATTTTTGTTTTGGAAGACGCCTGCCAAGCCGTCGGCAGCAGTTACAACGGAAAATTCTGCGGCACCATCGGTGACATCGGTGCGTTCAGTTTCAATTTTTTCAAGATCATCTCCTGCGGCGAAGGCGGCGGCGTGATCACCAACGATCAGAAACTCTACGAACGTTCCTGCATTTACCACGATGCGAGTGCCATTGCCTTTTTCGGTGAACAGATGAAAGACTTTTCCGAACAGGGCTTCTGCGGCACGGAATACAGAGGCAACGAACTGCTGGCGGCTGTGATGCGTTGTCAGATTCAGAAACTCGACGGCATCGTGGCAGACCTTCGCAAAGTCAAAAAGGAAATTCTGTCGATTCTTGACGGCAGACTTCCCCTTGCACCGGACAACGATGCAGACGGTGATACGGGCAATCTCATTGCCTTCCGCTTTGAAACGCAGGAAGAAGCAAAGGCTTTCAATGCAAAGATCTGCGGCATGATCCCCCTGCACTGCGACCGACACGTATACGTCAGCTGGACGCCGATCATGGAAAAACGCGGTGCATTGCATCCGTTGATGGATCCGTTCAGAATGCCGGCAAACAAAGATCTCCGCCACAATTACACGCCCGATATGTGTCCGCAATCCCTCGAACACCTCGGTAAGACCGTCTATTTCTTCCTCAACCCCGACTGGAGCGAAGATGAAATTGCAAAACAGGCACAAAAATTGCTGGATGCTTGCAATTGAGAACAAATTATGATATACTGTATATATTCTGAAACAGAAAGGAACAAACAGATATGAAAAAGAGAATCTTGTCCCTTATGCTGGCATTGGTCATGGTACTGTGCGGTTGCTGCATCCCCGCAACGGCTGCGGAACTGACCGAAGAAGAAGCCGATATGCTCTACGTCGGTGAAGAGATCACCGCAGGTCCTTACGAAACACCGTATGAAGACAGCCGTTATTTTGCTTACGGCGACTACGTTCTGCACTTCCGCGTGAAAGAAGCGGAAAATCCCGTCGGTCAGATTATGATGATCCACGGCTTTGCCCTGTCGGGTTATTGCTGGGAAAACCTTGCCGCGATCCTTGCCGAAAACGGCTACACCTGCGTGCTCGTTGACCTGCCCGGCTACGGCTACTCCACGAGAGAAGACAACACAACGCAGATGATTACGAGAACCAAACTCGTTTACGAACTGATGACCTTCCTCAGCGACGGTCAGTGGATCGTTGCAGGTCACTCCATGGGCGGCTATTACGCACAGGGTGTCATGCAGGAATACCCCGAGATCGTTTCCGACGTGCTTCTGTACGGCACGGCAGGCAATGACGGCATAAGCGAAGGCATGAAGACCGTTTTCAGTTTTGCTCCTCTCAATAAAATAATGGGTGCAATGATGGAATTGATGGTCAAGATCGATTTCATCTTCAACATGATGCTCAAAATGGGTCTGCAGGATGACGAATACTACGCTTCTTACGACGTGGATATGGTCAAAGGACCGCTGTCCATCAAGGGCACGGGTTCGGGTGCGATCTACTGCTTCCTTGACGTTCCCGCAACCGATTATCAGGCTCTGCGTACCTGCGGCAAAAACATTTTCTATTGCAACGGCACACTTGACAACGTGATCTCTGAAGAAGCCCGCGTTAAATTCGCGGCCCACCTTCCCTCGGATGCAGTCTGCGTTGACGTGGAAGGCGGCGGCCATATGTTCATTGAAAACTATGCCGAAGAAGTTGCCGCTCTGACACTTGCTTTCCTCAAATAAGGAGATGCCGTCCATGATGTCAATTATAAATAAACTCATCACCCTCATTCTCGTTCCCCTGTTCATGAGCCCTGCTTTGCCCTTTCTGCAGATCGCAAAACTCGTTTACCCCGAAAAGGAAGTCATTTCCCTTTCCGAAAACGGCATCGGTACGGCGGAAGATCCCGTGTATCTGACCGCTCACAGGGGCGTGACCGCAGTGGCCCCCGAAAACACCATCCCCGCTTACGAAGCAGCCGTCCGTCTCGGTTTTTACACCGCAGAATGCGACATTCAGCTGACCGCAGACGGTGTCTGGGTGCTCAACCACAATTCCGATACGGACAATATGTTCTGCCAATACGGCGAGATCGCGGAACTGACTTATGAAGAATTGTGCACGTTTTCTTACAAGAAAGGTGCAAACTTCTGGAAATACGAAAACTTAAGAATTGCCACGCTGGATGAATTTTTAGACGTTTTCGTGGGTACCGCCACCCGTCCGCAGATCGAGATCAAAGCCGACGGCTACGATCAGCTTTACACCATTCTGGAGGCCGTTTACGAAAAAGACCTGCAGGACAGTGCGATCATCATTTCTTTTGACTACGAACAGCTCAAAGCCATCCGTGAACTGGACAAGGACATTGAACTGTGGTATCTCATTGACGACATCAACGCCGATAACATTGCACAGGCAAAGGCACTCGGCGGCAACGTGTGGCTCTCTCCCGACTTTGAGGACAACACGCAGGAAAGCATTCAGCTTGCCATTGACGCAGGCGTGCCGACCTCTTTCTGGACGGTCAACGACCTCGAAGATGCAAAAATGCTCTACGACATGGGCATCCGCTACATCGAAACCGACATTTTCTGCAACTGATTTCAATGCACTCTCTCCCCTGTTTACAAAAACGGGGGAGATTTTTGTTGCTCACGGCAAGGCAAGAGAATGTTGCAATGAAAGTGAATTATGATTTATCGAAATGCTTTCGATAATGATATATCCGCGATGCGGATATGATATATCTGCGATATGATGAATGATATATTTGCCAAGGCAAATATGAAGGGTCGCTACGCTCCGATTATAGAAGTTTTTTAGAGCGAAGCGAAACAGCGACAGCATCCGACATATTTGTGTAACAAATATATCATGCACGAAGTGTATATCATCACACTTTGTGTGATATCATACGCACCCAAAGGTGCGTATATCATTATTATGATTTATGCCAATAAATCATAATTTATTTTTTTCAACTTCCCGTAAAGAGCCGTTTTTTTGTTTTGCAGTAATATAAAATTTCCCACCAAAATCCAACTTGCAGTATCAAAAAAAACGCCCGTATGTGTCACGCAAATGCACACATACGGTCTGTTTTTTTGTATTCACTTTTTCAGAACTGCCACGTCAGATAAAACTGCGTGCCTTCGCGTTTGTATTTGATATCCGAAACAAGAACTTTCCGCAGACCGCCCTCAAAGGAATCTGCCATAAATTCGTCTTCCCAATCAAAATAGATCACCATGTCAAGCTGTGTCGGAACGGCAACGTCCAGAATGCGGAATCCCGTCAGCCACCAGTGTTTTTCGGGGCCGCGTTCGAGATAGGGCGTATCGTTTTTTCGCAACTGGAAGCCCATAATCACCATATCCTCGTCCGCAACCGCCTCAAAGTGCTTGACGTAGGAATTGGAATCGCGGTAATACACGCCGACCTCACCGCCGACCGTCACACCGTACTGTCCTTTCCAGAGCTGTATCATCCATTCCTTGTTTTCATGGAAGAAGCGAATACGCTTGGTCTGATAAAATAAACCGAATCGGGAAGCACCGAGATCATACAGGGAATTGTAACCGAAAATACGCTGCACGGGATATTTGGTGGAATAAAAAATATCCTGCTCGGCATCGTAGGCAAAACCGAAAAACTCCGTGTAAGGCCCGATAAACGCCATCAGATCCGCCATCTGCGGATTCTGCTCCGCCATTTTTTCCATGTCTTCCTGTGTGAGCAACTGTCCGTTCGTCTCCTTGACCGTCATATTGCTCCAGTCAATGTCAACATACTCATCGGTCACGATTTCCTGCACGGGTTCGGTCTCCTCGGGGATCATGGTGGGCATGGTCAGCATTTCCTGCTGCTGTGTCACGGTTTCCGTGTACGGCACGGTGGATACGATCGGAGCAAACAGCGTTGCAGGCTCCGTGTACACTTTCGTCGGATTCTGTGACTGATCTATAATATCAATGCTCACACAGCCGCCGCAAAGCACAACGCAAAGCAACAGCACAAAGGTGACGACCGTACGCACCGTCGATTGTTTTGAAGAAAAAAACATTCGGCTCCCCTCCGGAGAATATATACTTTGATAATAGCGGATATTGTCAAAACGAAACTGAAAAAATCAAGTACTGTTTATTATAGCACATAAAAAGCGGTTTGTCACGCACAACTTTTTCATTCTTTACGGAATTGAAAATAAGATAAATTATGATTTATCTCACTAACGGAATCCCTCAAACACTTGTCGCCCCTGAAAGGGGAGATGTCACGAAGTGACAGAGGGGTTCACAAAGTTTGCACAAACTCAAAGAAAAAGTTTGATATTGCCGCCAAAACCCCTCTGTCTGCCTGCGGCAGACATCTCCCCTTTCAGGGGCGACAAGGAGTGAGTGGGGGCAGTAGGTTTGTGCAATGCCGCTAAATCATAATTTACACGAACCTTTTTTCACCGTCGGGAAGCTGCATTTTACCGTCTTGCTTTTTTATTTTATTTGTGCTATCATATATTAGTTAAAATAGCATTAAATCTATAAAAGCACTATGGAGGATATATGAAAACAGATGTTGTGATCGTAGGTGCAGGACCTGCGGGCATATTTACGGCAATCGAAATGATACGCAACGGTTGCAAGGATAAGATCGTGCTGATCGAAAAAGGCAGTCCCATTGAAAAAAGACACTGCCCCAAAGATAAAACCAAAAAATGCGTCAACTGCAAGCCCAACTGCCACATCACCACCGGCTTTTCGGGTGCGGGTGCATTTTCCGACGGTAAGCTTTCGCTCAGTTATGAAGTCGGCGGCGATCTTCCGAATCTGCTCGGTGAAAACTTCACGCAGGAACTGATCGACTATACCGATTCCATCTATCTTGATTTCGGTGCGGACACCCGCATTGAGGGCGTTTCCAACCCCGAAGCCGTCAAAGCCATTCGTAAACGTGCCATCAAAGCAGGATTGAAGTTGGTGGACTGCCCCATCCGTCACCTCGGCACGGAAAAAGCACAGCAGTTGTATTACGATATTGAAAAATACCTGCAGGAAAACGGCGTTGAAATGTTTTTTCAGCACGAATGTGTGACCTTGCTTCTTGACGATGAAAACGCAACCTGCCACGGCGTGCGTGTGTCGGACGGAAAACAGGAATTCGATATTTTTGCCAAACATACCGTTATCGCCGCAGGCCGCAGAGGTGCAGACTGGCTCGAAAAGATCTGTGCAAGCCACAACATTGCCCACCAGCCGGGCACGGTCGATATCGGCGTACGCGTGGAAGTTCGCAACGAAGTCATGGAAACGGTCAACGAAGTGCTGTATGAGTCCAAACTCATCGGTTATCCCCAGCCGTTCCGCAACAAAGTGCGTACGTTCTGCCAGAATCCGGGCGGTTTCGTCAGCCAGGAAAACTACGACAACGGTCTTGCCGTTGTCAACGGTCACTCCTACAAAGAACGCAAAAGTCAGAACACCAACCTTGCTATTCTGTGTTCCCACAATTTCTCCGTGCCGTTCAATCAGCCCATTGAATACGCACAGAAAGTCGGCGAACTGACCAATATGCTCGCCAACGGACACATTCTTGTGCAACGTTTCGGTGACATTCTCGACGGCAAACGCACGTGGGAAAAAGAACTGTCCCATTCCAACGTGAAGCCTACCCTGCCCGACGCCGTTGCAGGTGACATCACCGCCGCCATGCCCTACCGTTCCATGACCAATATCGTCAATTTCATTCACGCCATGGACGAAGTCGTACCGGGCTTTGCTTCCCACGAAACGTTGCTGTATTCGCCGGAACTCAAGTTCTATTCCAACCGCATCCGTATGGATCAGGACCTCAATACGTCCGTCACGGGACTGCACTGTCTGGGCGATTCCAGCGGCTGGACGAGAGGCCTTATGATGGCATCCGCAATGGGTGTTCACATGGGCAGGATCCTGGCGAAAAAAACCGAAAAATAATCACAACAAACACAAACGCAAGGAGTTTTTATCATGAAAAAAGCAATTGCAATTCTTCTTTCCCTGCTCACTTTACTGGCATTTGCTGCTTGCACACAAGAACCCGAAGAACCCACCGTCTCGCAGGATGAACGGATCGCACAGGCAAACGAAGCCGCAGGAAAACTGCTCAGTTACAAAGCAGAACTCGATCCGCAACTGACCGTTATCAATTCCGCAGACAACAACGATACATTCTTCGATCTCACCGGAATGCAACAGGCAGGTGCCGCATTCACCGCCCTGCTTTCCGAACTCAACGGCGACACCGCCCTCATCACCGACGGCGAAGAAGCAAAAGCCGCCGCAGAACAGGTCGATGCCATTGTCGAAAAAGTCAACACCGCCGCAGGCAAATACTACGATCAGTTCGTTTTGACCTATCCCGATGCAAAAATTGTAAAGATCTACTGCCTGACACTGTTCATGAACGGTGAGCCCAGCAGTTTCTTTGCCGCTGACTACACCGATGCCGACGGCACCGAAAAGACCGTTTACTCCATCAGCTCCTTCACCGCAGAAACCCCCGCGGACGTACTCGCCTCCGTCACCGCAAACCTGTTCAAAGAAAATCCCGTCGCCAGCCGCAATCCCAAGCAGGACGGTAATTTGCATATCGACCTTGACGCCCTCAAAGCCACCTCCGCATCGGCTGCAACCGCACAGACGACCGCTTCTGCCACTGAAGCTGCAACCGAATCTGCAACCGAAGCCGTAACCGAAGCCGTAACCGAAGCCGCCACTGAAGCCGCAACGGAAACTGTAACGGAAGCTGTAACGGAAGCCGCAACCGAAGCCGCAACCGAAGCCGCTTCTGCCGGCACAACAGCCGCCGAATAAAGCGTAATTTTGCACGCATCAGACAAAAAAAAGCACACATCAGACAGCATTCCGACACATTTGTTTCATTTTTTTACAGTTTTTCATAGGTTTGTGTCTTGATATTCATTGCATTGTGTAGTAAAATAAATAAAATATTTATTTGTTTATATATGTATTAAGTGCTTTTGTGCAGAGATATTGTATCCGCACTCAACAAAAAAGAACGAGGACTAAGAGTTTATGATAATGGAAACATTTGACAAAAAGGTATGGCTTGCTTCTCCGACCATGCACGGAGAGGAGTTAAAATACATTCAGGAAGCTTATGATTCCAACTGGATGAGCACACTTGGTGAAAATGTCAATGAGGTGGAAAAACTTGCCGCCCAAAGATCGGAAATGCAATATGCCGTAGCCCTTTCCTGCTGCACGGCAGCACTCCATCTTGCCGCAAAGCACGCAGGTGAAGCCCTTTTCGGAAAGCCGCCCGTCGGCAAAGGGGCATTGGACGGAAAGAAGGTATTCTGCAGTGATATGACCTTCGCCGCAACGCTGAATCCCGTTGTATACGAAGGCGGTATCCCTGTGTTTATTGACACAGAGAGAGCGTCCTGGAGCATGGATCCGGTTGCATTGGAAAAAGCATTTGCACTGTATCCGGATGTAAAACTGGTTGTATCTGCGGAACTCTACGGTTTTACCGGACGCATGGATATAATAAAAGAGATCTGTCGAAAGCACGGTGCACTTTTGATTGAGGATGCGGCTGAAGCCATGGGTGCCACGATCAGCGGAAGACAGTGCGGCTCTTTCGGTGATTATTCTGCAGTCAGCTACAACGGCAATAAGATCATCACCGGCTCAACAGGCGGATGTCTGCTGACAAACGACGCAGATACTGCAAACACGATCCGCAAGTGGTCCACACAGTCAAGAGAAAATGCACCGTGGTATCAGCACGAAGACGTCGGCTATAACTACAGAATGAGCAATGTGGTTGCCGGTGTCGTCCGCGGTCAGTATGCTTACCTCGATGAGCATATCAGACAAAAGAAAGCTATCTATGAACGCTATAAAGAAGGATTCCGTGGCTTGCCCGTGCAGATGAATCCGATCATGACGGATACCGAACCGAACTATTGGTTATCTGCAATGATTATCGACAAAGATGCCATGTGCAAACAAACACGGGATGACCTTACGGCAACTTATGAAACCGAAAAAGGAAAAACCTGTCCGACGGAAATTTTTGAAACACTCACAAAATACAACGTCGAAAGCAGACCGATCTGGAAGCCGATGCATATGCAACCCATGTATCGCACGAATGATTTTGTCACGGCAGACGGTTTGACGGATGTCGGTGCCGACATCTTCGAACGCGGATTGTGCCTGCCGAGCGACAACAAGATGACACCGGACATTCAGGATCGTATTATTGAAATCGTAAAAAGTTGCTTTCATTGATTTTTGAATGGAGAATGCCTTATGTACGCAGTTTTTTTCAAGCGTTTCTTTGATTTTGTATTATCCGTGGCGGCATTGGTCGTTCTGTCACCCGTTTTGTTGTTGCTGGCTGTCATTGGTGCCGCAGCGATGAAAGGCAATCCGTTTTTCCTGCAACCCAGACCCGGCAAAAAGGGAAAAGACGGACAGGAAAAAATATTCCGTCTGATTAAATTCCGCACCATGAGCAATGCAACAGACAAAGACGGAAATCTTCTTCCCGATGAACAGCGGCTCGGAAAATACGGTGCATGGCTTCGCAGTACATCCCTGGATGAACTGCCCGAACTGCTGAACATTGCCGCAGGTGATCTTTCAATTTGCGGTCCCAGGCCGTTCCTTGTCAGAGATTGCGTGTTTATGACAGAAGAACAGCGCAGACGTCATGATGTCCGTCCCGGTCTGACGGGTCTTGCACAAGTCAACGGTCGTAATAACATCACATGGGAACAAAAAATTGAATACGATCTGCAATACATCGACAGCGGCATTTCCCTCGCAAAAGACATTAAGATCCTTTTTCAAACGGTCGGAAAAGTGCTCAAAAAGAGCGATACCGTCCGCGAAGGCACCGTATCCGACATGGACTTCGGGGATTGGCTGTTGCAGGAAGGCAAAGTCGACCGTGAAACTTATGACTTAAAACAAACCGAAGCAAAGAATTTGTTACATCAACAAACAACAATACGGTGAAGCACATGAAAAAGAGTTTTTGGCAAAAAGTAAAAGCGTTCTTCCGCAAATGGATGAGTGCAAAAATCATCCCGCACATGGTATTGAATGAATGTCGCATATTTTTCTATCGCCTTTGCGGATACAACATCGGTAAAAATGTCTTTATCGGCATGAGATGTTACCTTGATGATCTTGAGCCGAATTATTTTACAGTGGAAGATAACTGCATTATTTCTTACGGTGTTTTCTTTGCCTGTCACGGCCGCAATCAGGGTCACACACCGATTACCATCAAGAAAGGGGCATATATCGGCATGCGCGCCAATGTCATTTCCGGAAAAAACGGAGTTACAATTGGTGAAAATGCGATCATCGGTGCCTGTACCTTGGTAAATAAAGATATTCCAGCCAACGCTACAGCAGTCGGCGTTCCTTGCAGAATAATTAAAACCGAAAACGAAGATTCTGATTGATTCACTTTTTTCCGATAACACAAACAACAATTTAATTTACTACACAGCCACAAAAACAGGTAGGATAACAGTATGAATGATTTGGTATCTATCGTAATGCCTTCGTATAACACGGCAAAGTTTATTGAGGAAACAATCGAATCCGTGTTGGCACAGTCTTATGAAAACTGGGAACTCATTCTTGTGGATGACTGTTCCACCGACAACACAGATGAAGTCGTCAGCCGTTTTTTATCGGATGAACGGATCCGATACATAAAAAATGATACGAACAGCGGTGCTGCCGTATCCAGAAACCGTGCCCTGCGGGAAGCCCGCGGCAAATGGATCGCTTTTTTAGACAGTGATGATCTGTGGGAACCGGATAAACTTGAAAAGCAGATCGCATTCATGCAAAACAATAATTATTCGTTTTCCTACACGAACTACATCGAAATTGATGAGCAATCCGTTCCCAACGGCAGACAGGTAACCGGCCCCGCCCGAATCACCAAACACGGGATGTTCAACTATTGCTGGCCGGGGTGCCTGACCGTCATGTATGACGCTGAGGTGATCGGACTGATTCAGATCGCCGACATCAAAAAGAATAACGATTACGCCATGTGGCTGAAGGTATGCACAAAAGCGGATTGTTATCTGCTCAACGAAACATTGGCAAAATACAGAAAAAGAAGCGGTTCCATCAGCAATCACGGCTACATGAAGCTGATCAAATGGCACTACAAATTATATCGGGAAGCCGAAAACAAAAATCCCGTATCCGCACTTGTTCTCACTTGCAGAAATTTATTTTTCGGAGTTATCAAAAAACTCAGGTATGTAAAAGAGTGATACACCATCGTATAAAACGAACGGTTCCGAACGCATAAAATCGTTTTACGTTATAAGATAAAATAAGAGGATATATTCAATGAACATACAAGTTCTGGTTGCAACCATGCACCAACAGGATCATTCTCTGCTGGAAAAAATGAATATCCGCAGTGATGCCATCATTGCCAATCAATGTGACCGCGACAGCATCGAAAACTTTGAATGGAACTCTCACAAGATCCGCTATCTGAATTTTGCGGAACGCGGAGTGGGGTTGAACAGAAACAACGCTCTCATGCGTGCAGACGGCGATATCTGCCTGTTTGCGGATGACGACATGATCTATACCGATGATTATGTTGAAGTCGTCACATCGGCTTTTGAGCAACATCCGGATGCCGACGTGCTGGTCTTTAATCTGCATGAACCGGTACAGACCAGACGTGTGATCGAAAGTGTATCAAAGGTTGGCTATCTGAATTTTCTGAGATACGGCACGGCCCGCGTTGCAGTACGCAGGGAATCCGTCCGTAAAAACGGTATTTATTTCAACCAGTGCTTCGGCGGCGGCACAGAGCATTGCCACGGCGAAGACAATCTCTTTTTAGCTGATTGCCTGAAAAAGGGGCTTAAAATTTATGCCGTTCCCGCTTTCATTGCCACGTTGACGGAAGAAAGAGAATCCAGTTGGAATGCCGGCTACGACGAAAAGTATCTTCGTGATCAAGGCGTATTGTACAGAACCATGTCCCGCAAATACTGGAGATTATTATGTCTGCAAGACGCCCTGCGTCATCATAAAAAATACAATATGAGTTTTATAAACGCATTTAAGTTGATGAACAGTACAAAGAAATAAAAACCCTTCCAACAATCAAGAGAAGGGATTTCGGGAGGAGAAACAAATGAATAAAAAACGGATTGTCTTTTTGTTCCGGGATATGGGAACAGGCGGTGCACAAAAAATAGAGGCATTTGTAGCCAATGCACTAATGGAAAACGGATATGAAGTGATTGCTGTCAATATGGCGTCAACAGCCTGCTCTGTTAATATTGATCCCCAAATCAAAATTGTTGATCTTGTATATAACAGTGCATCCATATCAAACCCACTGTTTTCAATTATAGATAAGGTTAAATATCTGATTAAGATGCGCAAACTGTTAATCTCACTGAAACCGGACTTGGTTTGTGCCTTTTTGAGTGATGTCGTAAGAATTGCCGCACTTGCTTTGCAAGGAAGTTCAATTCCCCTTATTGGTTCGGAACGAGGAGATCCGTTCACTTTCACACAAAAACAATTTGAAAAATACAGAAAAGCGTATATGAATTGCAAAGGTGTCATATTCCAATTGGATAACGTTGCAACGAAATATGACTTACCGGAAAATGTAAAACAAAAGGTAATTCCAAATCCCTGCATCCCCAGAAAAACAGACTATTCCGTCAGATCAGGAGATATAAAACCTGTTATTATAAGTGCAGGTCGTCTGTCAGAACAAAAACGCTTTGATGTGTTGATCCGAGCATTTGAAATTGTATATCAGAATCATCCCGAATATGAACTGTGCATTTATGGTGATGGTCCCCTGAGAAACAAACTTGAACAGCAGGCAAACGCATCTATAGCCAATTCTGCCATTACCTTTGCGGGCAATGTAGATGATGTGTTCAATATAGCTAAAGACAGTGCGTTTTTTGTTCTGTCATCTGATTTTGAGGGCATTCCCAATGTACTGTTGGAAGCTATGGCTTGCGGGATGGCTTGTGTCGCAACGGATTGTAGCCCGGGAGGAGCAAGATATCTGTTAGAAGACGGACAAAGAGGATTAATTGTTCCTTGCGGAAACACTGATGCATTGGCTGAAGCAATGATGACATATATTGCACAGCCGGAATTGAGAATATCTCATGAAAAAAAAGGTTTGCGTGCTGTTGAGAACTTCGCACCGCAACATATAAAGAAGATGTGGGTGGATTTTTTTGAAGATTGTCTGTAATCTGCAAAAAACCATAAAAAGGATGGAAATATAATGAAGCGATTACCATATGCATCCATCAAACCATTACTTAAGAAGATTTCAATTCTTTCTCTTTATGTGATGGTTGGATATTTGCCTTTTACAGGTGTGCTTTCTTTTTTAGGGCCTGTTAAAGATTTTCTGTGCATACTGATCTGCATTTGTGCAATTATCAATAAGGAATACAGATTCAATTGGGGAACATGGTGTACGCTGATTTATACGTGTTCGGTAACAATCGGAGCTGTATTAAATACAGAATTAGGCCCAGTGGACATATTGCAGTCCATCAAATACCGATGTCTTTTTGCAATCACGCTTTGCCTTCTGTTTAACGCTTTCCGGTTTACAAAAACCGAGTTACAGCAAATTATCAAGCGTATACTGCAGATTCTTTTCATTTCAGGCATCGTGGTTGCACTTATCGGAATGATTGAATTGATCAATCCGAACTTAATTTATGCATTGTATGGGGATCGTTTAACAAGCCATTTAATCGTAGCTTTTGAAAACAGCACGGCGACCAGACTTATATCTACAATGTCTAATCCCATTAATTTGGGACTGCAAATGTGTCTGACAATAACCGCCGGTTTGTTTTTCATCAGTGAAAAGGATAAAAAAATTACAATTCGTCACCGAATTATAACCGCGATTGGAATGGCAATATCTGTATTGGTTTTGTTTTATACATATGCAAGAACCGCTTATGTAGTTATTGTCGGTGTAGTACTCTTTTTCTGTCTTTCGCAAATACTGTTTGCAAGCAACCGAAAAAACAAAAAAATGATGACAATTATACTCATTGGAATTGTCACAACAGGCTTTTTGTTCTTGCTCTTGAATGAGAATATCGCTGCACGTTTTGGAAACATGCGATTGGAAAATCTTCTTGCAAATGCAAGATTCGCCCGTGCATATAATGCATTCAGTTCCGCTGACAACAACATAATCAGCATATTGTTCGGTCACGGAGCGAGTAGAATTTTGGGTTCTTCCAGACAGTATGTATTTGAAATGGGCTATGCATCTTTGCTGTTTGAATCCGGCATCCTCAGTCTGTTGTTGTTCGGAATTCCTGTAGTTAAAAGTTGCTTGTCAACAATCAGAGCAATTCGCAACACACAAACATCGCATGTGCTGATACTGACTTATTGCTGTTTCGTTGTAGTTTTTTGTTTTGCAATGATTACAGAAGATGTATACTTTCAATTACCCGTAGTTCTGTATTTTTGGCTTGGCGTTTTTGGCATTAATGCACAAGTGGATAAGGAGGAGTACCTAATGATAACCAAAAACAATTTATTGCAATTTGCAAAAGAACAGGGTCTGGAAGTATATTCTTTCATAAAACGATTTATTCCGGATAAGTTGTATCTTCAGTTGTGTTTCCGCCGAAGAATGGGCAAAAAACTGAACCTGAAAAATCCGCAAACCTTTTATGAAAAGCTCCAATGGTTAAAACTATATAACCGAAATCCTGAATATACCGTTATGGTAGATAAACTTGCAGTAAAAGAATATATTGCCGGTCGGATTGGTGAGGATCATATTATTCCGACTTTAGGTGTTTGGGATCATTTTGACGAAATTGATTTTGATTCATTGCCGGAGCAGTTTGTTTTGAAATGCACTCATGATTCCGGCGGTTTGGTAATCGTTACAGACAAGAAAAAAATCAACATTCCGGCAGCAAAGAAAAAAATTGAAGCAAGCTTGAAGCGTAATTACTATCATGCCGGTAGAGAATGGCCGTATAAAGATGTTCCTCGCAAAATCATTTGTGAAAAATACATGACCGATTCTTCGGATACTTCCGTTTTTACTGACTATAAATTCCTCTGTTTTGATGGAAAAGTTGAGAGTGTCATGGTTTGTATGGACAGATTCACTGAAAGTCCAAAATACTACTTTTTTGACAAAGACTGGACATTGCAAAGAATAAATGAAAGAGGAAAAAACGAACCGGAAGGCTTCACAATCCCAAAGCCTGCGTGTATAGACGAGATGTTCGAGGTTGCAGCGAGAATATCAAAAGGATTTCCTTTTGTACGCGTTGACCTCTATCAGAGCAACGGACAAATCTATTTCGGCGAACTGACATTCTTCCCCAACAGCGGTTTTTATGTGGGAACAGACAGTTGTGGTGTAGATGCAAATCTGTTGCCGGAGGCAGATGCATATTTTGGAACACTGTTACACTTACCGGAAATAAAGAGATAATCAACTTTATTTCGCATGGCTTTTATGTATTACAGTCACTCATCACCAATTTTACAATATAATTGATTAAGGATTATCGTGATGACACGTCAGAAAAAACTGTTTTTGAATTCCGCAACTTCATTGCTCCACCAGTTCGTGGCTCTTTTGTGCGGCTTTGTTTTGCCAAGAGTCATACTATCCACCTACGGATCAGTCGTCAACGGTCTTGTCTCCTCCGTCACACAGTTTTTAGGATTTATTTCCCTGTGTGAAATGGGCGTTGGGGCAGTTGTGCAATCTTCTTTGTATAAGCCGCTTGCTGACAATAACATTGATCAAATCAGCAAAATCGTCAAATCCTCCGATCGTTTTTTCAAAAGGATCGCCTTCATTCTGGTCGGCTATACGCTGATCCTGATGATTGTCTATCCGTTTTCAGCCATCGAGGAATTTGATTATCTTTACACTTTCCTGCTGATTTTTGTTATTTCCATAAGCACCTTTGCTCAATATTATTTCGGCATGACATGGCGCCTGCTCCTGTCTGCCGATCAACTGGGTTTTATTCATTTTACCGTTCACAGTGTTTCGCTGATTGTCAACACGGTCGTTTGCGTGATTCTGATGAAAGCGGGCATGTCCATCCACATCGTCAAACTCGCAACCTCGCTGATTTTCATGTCCCAGCCGTTAACAGTCTGCATTTACGCAAAACGCAAATATGCCATTGACAAGAATGTGGTTCTGACCGAAGAGCCGATCAAACAGAAATGGAACGGCCTTGCACAGCACGTTGCAACAGTTGTGTTGACTAACACCGGTACGGTTGTTCTCACATTGCTCTCCACCCTTGAAAACGTTTCCGTTTATGCGGTCTATCAGTTGGTGCTCAACGGCATCAAACAGATTCTCTCATCCCTTACCAACGGCATGCAGTCCATGCTCGGCAATATGCTTGCAAACAATGAAACCGAAGAACTGAACCGTTCGTTCCATTCCTTTGAATGGTTGCTGCACACCTTAGTCACATTTATTTTCAGTGTTGCCGCAGTATTGCTTGTTCCTTTTGTTTCGGTGTACACTGCCGATATCACGGATGCCGATTATATTGTCCCGGCATTCTCCTACCTTTTTACACTTGCAAATGCAATCTATTGTATCCGCCTGCCCTACAACATCATGGTACTTGCCGCAGGACATTACAAGCAAACACAGTGGAGTGCCATCATTGAAGCCACCATAAACATTTTGATTTCGGTTGTGCTGGTGCTGAAATTCGGTTTGATCGGTGTTGCAGTCGGCATGCTGGTTGCAATGGCTTACCGTACTGTATATTTTGCCCTTTATCTGTCAAAGAACATCTTATATCGCAAAATTCATCATTTTGTAAAACATCTGGTCGTTGATATCTTGACCGTTACTATACTCTTGGCGGTCATACATCTGTTTGAGTCATTCTTTACGTTGGGAGAAATCAGCTATTTGTCGTGGGTTCTGCTTGCGATCAAAGTTGCTGTTGTCGGACTCATAATCATAATTCCCGTCAATGTAATTTTTTACGGCAAAGACTTAAAGCAAATGTTCACAATGATTATAAAAAAGAAATAATACACAAGTGGGATTTATTCAACATACCGCACATTCAGTGTTTTAATCGTTTCCAAAAGGAGGTAAGCCATGAGATCATTTGAAGTATTTGAACAAAAATACAAAAAACCGCCCATGTATACCGCATTTACCCCTTATCGCATCTGTCCCATCGGTGCCCACAGCGACCATCAATTGGGCAAGATAACGGGTTTTGCGATCAACAAGGGCATTCATATCGCCTACGGGCCGAAAGAAAACGGGGTTATTGAAATTCAATCCCTGCAATTTGAGAAACGTGCACAGTGGCACGTGGAAGCCACGCCCAAAACGAAAGAAAACGACTGGGCAGATCATCTCAGAGGTGCAACGCTCGCCCTCAATGCCCGCTATCCCCTGCGACGCGGCTTGTGTGCAATTTTAGACGGTGAACTGCCCATCGGCGGTCTTTCCTCCTCGGCGGCGGTTATCATCACTTTCCTTTCCGCCCTCTGTACGATGAACCATATCACGTTATCCCCCGAAGAACTGATTACCATTTCCCAGGAAGCCGAAAACAAGTATGTCGGTGTTGCCTGCGGTAAACTCGATCAATCCTGCGAGGTGTATTGCAAAAAAGATCATCTTCTGTATATGGATCTGCAAAACGACAGTTACGAACTGATTCCGCAGAGTCCGGCTATGAAACCCTACAAGATCGCGATCTTCTTCAGCGGTCTGGAACGCAGTCTGGTCGGTTCCGCATTCAATATGCGCGTTGACGAATGCAGAAGTGCGGCATTTGCCCTGAAGGCCTTTGCGGGCATGGAATACGGCAAGTTTGCCGACACCAATCTGCGTGATGTTCCGCGTGAAGTATACGAGCAATACAAGGATCGCTTACCCGAAAACTGGAGAAAACGTGCCGAACACTGGTACACCGAATTCGACCGCGTCGAAAAAGGTGCCCAAGCCTGGAGAAACGGTGACATTGAAGCCTTCGGCAAACTCTCCTTTGAAAGCGGTTACAGTTCCATTCACAACTGGGAAACGGGCTCTCCGGAGCTGATCAAACTGTATGAGATCATGACACGGACGAAAGGCATCTACGGCGGCAGATTCTCGGGTGCAGGCTTCAAAGGTTGTTGCCTTGCATTGATCGATCCCGCTTATGAAGAAGAAATCATTGCAACCGTAACAAAAGAATATCTGAACGCATTTCCGCATCTTGAAGGAAAGTATTCCGTTCACATTTGCGAAAGTGCAGATGGGGTAAAATTATGAAATGTTTGATTCTTGCGGCAGGCTATGCCACACGTCTGTATCCCCTGACCGAAAATTTCCCGAAACCGCTTCTGACGGTCGGCGAAAAAACGATCCTTGACTGGCTCGTTGACGACATTGATTCCTGCGGTCTTGTGGACGAATATATCGTGATATCCAACCACAAATACGCACACCATTTCGAGGAATGGAAAAACAAAAAGTCACAGAAGATCACGGTTGTTGACGACGGAACCGTTTCCAATGAAACCCGTCTGGGTGCCGTCAAAGATATTCAGTACGCCATTGACCTGTTGCACCTGAACGACGATATGCTGGTAATTGCAGGCGACAACGTTCTTGATTTCAGCCTGACAAAATTCATTGCATACGCAAAAAACAAGAACGCTTCCTGCATCATGCGTTACTATGAGCCCGATGAAAAGAAACTTCTCAAATGCGGTGTCGTTACGATCGATGAAAACGACAAAGTACTGCACATGACCGAAAAATCTCCGACACCGGAAACGCATTGGTGTTGCCCGCCGTTCTATTTCTACACGAAAGAAGATGCCCGTTTGGTACAAAAAGGCATTGACAGCGGTTGCGGCACGGATGCTCCCGGCAGTTATATTGCATGGCTTTGCACGCAAACGGACGTTCATGCCATGGAAATGCCCGGCAGGCGGTACGACATCGGCAATTTAGAGAGTTACGAACAGGTACAGAAGGAGTACAAAGGAATATGCTGACACCCAACGTAGATCTGAACCGTAAAACCGTGCTTGTCACGGGTGCCGCAGGATTCATCGGTGCAAACCTTGTAATGGATCTGCTTCGCACGGCACAGGAGATTCATATTGTCGGTCTGGACAATGTCAACGATTACTACGACGTATCGATCAAAGAATGGCGTCTGCAGGAAATTGCAGATCTTGCCGCAGAATATCCCGATTCGACATGGACGTTTATCAAAGGCAACATTGCCGATAAGGCTCTGATTGATACCTGCTTTGCCGAATACGGATTTGACGTCGTTGTCAACCTCGCCGCCCAGGCTGGGGTACGCTATTCCATTACCAATCCCGACGTATACATGGAGTCGAACATCATCGGTTTTTATAACATTCTGGAAGCCTGCCGCAATCATCCCGTGGAACATCTGGTATACGCCTCCAGTTCCAGCGTGTACGGCTCCAACAAAAAAGTGCCCTATTCCACCGACGATAAGGTGGACAACCCCGTATCGCTGTACGCCGCAACCAAAAAATCCAACGAATTGCTGGCACACGCCTACTCCAAACTCTATAACATCCCCTCCACGGGACTTCGCTTTTTCACTGTTTACGGCCCTGCAGGACGTCCCGATATGGCGTATTTCGGTTTTACGAACAAACTGCTCAAAGGAGAGACCATTCAGATCTTCAATTACGGCAACTGCAAACGCGATTTCACCTATGTGGATGACATTGTAAAAGGCGTTCGTCTGGTGATGCAGAATGCACCCGAAAAGCAATTGGGCGAGGACGGACTTCCGAATGCACCGTACAGAGTGTACAACATCGGCAATTCAAGCCCCGAAAACCTTCTGGACTTCGTTGACATTCTGCAACAGGAACTCATTGCCGCAGGTGTGTTGCCGTCTGATTACGATTTTAGCTCCCACAAAGAACTCGTCCCCATGCAAGCAGGTGACGTGCCCATCACATTTGCAGATACCTCCGCCTTGGAGGAAGATCTCGGTTTTCGTCCGAATACAACGCTTCGTACGGGATTGAGAAATTTTGCACGGTGGTACAAAGAATTTTATAAAGTATAAAAAAAACAAAATAAAACAGGCTGTGTCCGCACATCAAAACGATGAACGGATACAGCCTTTTGCTTTTCGTAATTTCCCGTATCAGAACATATTTTCAAACAACTGACGGAAGAAATCAAGAATGCGGTTGAAGAATGACACGAGCAGATTGATCGGAGAACGGACGACGGTGCCGTGGTTACCGCTGTCGGTGGCGGCGGAGCCGTCATAATCACTCGTAAACTGCGACAGCCAATAAATCATGCCGTCGGGATACGTCAGCGTAACGCTTTCACCCAGACCGTTGACAGTGGTCATATCCGGGTAATCGCCGTTCTCGACCGAGAACATATCGTAATTGACCGCAAACCATGCGTGATGTGCGGAGGATGTTTTTTCGCCGTCGGGATAACGCACGGGTGAAAGGGTGGAGAAACGGCAATCCGCAGGACGGTTATTGGCATCTCTGACCTTTTCCCAGGTCGGTTTTACGCTTGTTGTGTAGTTAACAAGCGGATCGCCCGTACCCGATACAAACCAATACGGAATATCGGCAACCTGTTTTGCCTGCGCGGCACTCAGCGTACCTGCGGGGCAGATCGGGAATGCGGCGGCAAACATTTCGGGGTAAGCGTGCGTCATGTGCAGTGTCATCTTACCGCCCATGGAGAAACCGCCGATGTAAATGCGGGAAATATCCACGTTTGCGGCGTTCTTTGCAATGAAGTCGTCAATGGCGGCACGAAGCGGATAAATAGTGTCCTCGCCCCAGTAATTGAGCTGCTCCTCGGGAGAACGGACGGCCAAAATGTAAGCACCGCCGTTTACAAAGCGGCTCTGGAAGTCTGCACTTGCCCAGAAAGCAATGTCATTTCTTTTCAGTTGTGCACCGTCACTGCCGCCTTCACTCATACCGTGCATCCAGACGACCAAAGGATATTGTGTCGTATCGCCCTCTTTGACGGGAGAATAGTAACGGTAGTCAATGGCATAGCCTTCGGTCATGGGGCCTTTGCCGGCTTGAAAGAGTGCAATGAGTTCCTGCTTGTCCATGGTGTCCACGGGATCGTTCTGATTCCATGCAAGGGCGGGGACCGCCAAGGTGAACAACATACAGACACAAAGCAGAACCGAGATCAGTTTTTTCATTATAGATTCCTCCTTTTTTTCTTATAAATAATTATACTACCAAGATTTTCATTTTTCAATACAGAAAAACAGACCGTATTTTTGTGCAAAAAAGCAAATACGGTCTGTGTTTTTCTCCATATCGATATTTTCTGTTTACCTTTTTTGAAGAAAATCTTAATTTCGGTAAGCAGATTTATTTTATTTCCAACCTTTCAGATTTTGCACAGGTACGGAATGCACGGTGGGTTGCTTGCCTGCAAAGAGTTCCTGTGCATTCTTTGCAAAATCCGCACTTGTAAGATCGCGTTCACGTATGAGAGTATTCGGTGCTTCAAAACCGAGTTCATACAGCCACGGACCCGTATAGCCGACCTTTTGCAATGCTTGCAGGATCTCCTGCCAGTTCACCTTGCCTTCACCGGGAAGCCAATGGCGTTCATTGAGGAAATCGTAGTCCGATACGTGGGTGGTGATGATCTTATCCCCTACCGCTTCGATAAAACTGACCGCATCTTCGCTGAGCAGGTGGTTCGTATCGTAGCACACACGCAAGGCCTCATGGGCAGACAGCAGTTCGAGTATATCCTTGCTGTCTCTGCCAAGACACGTGCGCGGCAGATTTTCCACCGCGATCACGGCATTGAACTGTGCCGCAAAATCGGCAAGGGCAGCCAAAGTCCGTTTTGCGCATTCCATTCTTGCATGACGGTCAGTTTCTTCGATCGGCTCTGCAGAAGGATGCACCACAAAGCGACGAATTCCGATCGCTGTTCCTTTTCGGATGCACTGACGGAAATACGCAAGTGTCACATCGCCCTTTTCAACATCGGACGGATCCAGAAGATAAAACGGAGAAAACGGCAGATGCATCGACCACAGGTCAATACCGTACCGATCCGCCCATGTGCGAACGGCCTGCAAATCAAGTTCAGACAGTTCCTCTGCGTCCGCAGACAATTCCATGTGGGGAATGCCTGCCTGTTTGTATGCGGCAAAGAGAGCTTCATCGATTTCTTTTGAACAGGATGAAAGTCCGATTGCAAACATAAAAAACCCCTCCGATCATAAGAAAGCAATTATTTTTTGCGCGTCACGGTAGCCTGCTTCATACAATTGCTGTAATTTTTCCTTGTTGCGCGTCAAGGTGCTGATGCTGTACTGTTCTTCGGGTGCCACCAAAAGTACCTTTCCCTGTTTTTCCAATTCAAACAGTTCCTGCATGCAGGTGTTGTAAGTTTCGTGCATACAAAGCAATGCCTCTGCCGCCGCCGGATACTCTGCCAACAGACGTTTTCCCCTTTGCGGGATCGCTTTTTTAACGTACGACAGCGGGTTGGTCAGGCATACAACCAACCTGTCACACCCGTCGGAAAAGGCTTTTTTGTAAGGAATGGGATCGGACACACCGCCGTCAAACAGTTCCGTTCCGTTCATCGTGATGGGCTTACCGAGAATGGGCAGGGCACAGGACGCCTTCATCACGGTATAGTCATTGCGGTGCAGATCGCTTTTTGTAAGATAATACGGCTTTCCCGTGTGCGCATCGGTGGCAACCGCCGTAAATCGGCAATCCGAAGCACAGATGGCATCATAAGACAGCGGATCCCTGCCGTCCTCGTTTGACAAAACGGAATAAATATGATGCAGATCAATAAACGAGCCTTTGTGCAAATAATTGGAAAGGCTCATGTACTCTTTTTCAAAGGCATAATCGTGGTAAAAGCGATAGGTTCGCCCACGCTGTCCCGCGATATATGTGATCAGATTCGCACTGCCTGCGGACACACCGATGCAGTATGCGGGTGCAATTCCCCGATCCATCAAATAATCATAAATACCGCTTGTATAAATTCCTTTCATGCCGCCGCCGACATCCAGAAAACCGACCATATCACACCTCCGTCAAACGTGCATTTTTCTTCTGCCTGCGATTATAAAACACAAATGCCAGCACAACACCGACCACACCCGTCACGAGTTTGCCGACCACCATAGCAGGCACATATTGCGAATTGAATACCATTGTAAATGCCAAGTGATCCACGAACACGAACGATGCACCTACGGCGAATGCGGCGTTGAGTACAAGTCCCTTGCGATCCATTTGCTCTTGCATTTCAAAGGTGTTTACATTCGATCCGCAGGTGGCAAGCAGACCGAATGCGGCGGTCTCATTGATGCCCAGTTTTTTACCGAGTTTGTCAAACACTTTTCGCAGTGCTTTTTTAATAAGGCTGAGCAAGGGAAAAGCACCTGCCATGATGCAGATGATGTTGATGATAACGTCCATGGCGTTGTCAAGCGTTTCCATCTGCGGCAGGAGTGCATAGCCCGTGGCAAATTCCACGATGCCGACGAAAAGCCCGAAGGTAATGACCGCACGGATCACCCATGCAAAACCCAAAAACAGTTTGATCGTGATCTTTTCAAAAAACAGAATGCCGACCGCAACCAACGCCACGAAAATGAACAGAGGAATCAGATTCACAAGCAATTTTGTGATCGGAAGTCCCAGCATCAGACCGCTGACGGTGCAACCGACGGGAATGGCGATCATACCGCACAGAATGCCGAAAATGACGTCACTGTGCTTCTCCTTTTCCGTTTTCTGCAAGGCAAACGGAATGGTGAACGACACCGTGCATCCCATCATGGACGACACGATGAGGGCATTGAAAAGACCGATGCTTTCATCCCCTGCCAGCTCTGCGGCAAGGTGTGCACCGCCCATGTCGTTGGCAAGAAAACAGGCAGGCACAACGGAAAAATCAAGGAAAGACGGAAAAACACTGCTCAAATTTCCCAACAGTTGCGACAAAAACGGTGCCAGCACAAGCATTCCCGCCATGGAGAGCGTGAGTGCCCCCACGGTTTCAATGCCTTTTTCGAGTTCTTCACCGAGCCCGAAACGGTTGCCGAAAATTCTGTCAAGTGCCGCCAACGCCGCCACGGCAAGACACACATAGGTAATATATTCCATAAAGCCCCTCATAAATCAATCAATCTTTATACGAAAACTATATCCGTTTTCGCTCTGAAAGTCAAGCGATAATGCAGGCTGTAAATTATGATTTATGTGCATAAATCATAATTTAAGTGCTAAGTTCTAAGTGCTAAACGCTAAACGACTGAAACAGTAAGTTTTACTGTCATTTGTAGTGAAATTGACAAAAAAAAGAACGATAAAACGCAGAGTATAAACGAAAAAACAAACAAATTTTTTCGCCCGTTTAGCGTTTAGCGTTTTGCGTTTAGAACTTGTAAATCATAATTTTTTTTGTAACAGATTATTTTTTATCCCCCCCCTCATGCAGACCTTAAACCATGGTGTATTCTTTACAGTACAGTCCGCAAGGTCGATCATTACGAAAGAAGGAGGTAAACACAAAAAAAAATGGAATCGTAAAGTTTATAATAAACATTTTGCCATTCCTTGTTCAACATTATTAAAAGAAAGTGAGTTTTGTATTATGAAAAAATTTGTTTCCCTTTTGTTGGCACTCGTTACGCTTTTTTCTGTGCTTGCAATTCCTGCAGCAGCGGCATCCACAAAAGCTTTTGACATTTTATCCGATTCCGCGTATGCGAAAACCTACACCCTGAGCACATCGGGCAAAACCTATCCTTACACCAAATCCAACCTCAAAGATCGCGGTACGGTGACCTACGGCAAATCATCCTCGTCCTACATTGCAAACAGCTCGGACGAGTTGTATGTGTTCGACGTGGGAACGACCGGCGGCACATACTGGGCAAAGGTCTCCTATCCGACCTCATCACGCAGAGTGATCGCCTATATTCCTCTGTCCGCGATTTCTCCGAACAATGCAAGCCACGAACAGACCACAAGTACGGGTAAATTTTACTGTGCACTTCGTTCGGGCAGTGCCCTCAACAGCAATTATTACGTTGCCAAAGGTGACACGGTATATCTGGTTGCAACTTCCGGGAACCGCTGTCAGATCCTTTACAACATTTCGGGCGGTAAATGGAGACTTGCATGGTGTGAAAAAAGCGACTACAACAAATACTGCACCACGCCTGCAGGCATGACCGATGTGACGGCACAATTTGCAAACAAGAAAATTACGCTTAAATCCGTACAGAACGGCAAATATCTTTCTGCCGATGCAAACTATTCTTCCACACCTTTGGTTGCCAACCGTTCTTCTGCCGCTACATGGGAAACCTTTACGGTCTCCTCGGTGACAAGTGACGGCTGGGTTGCTTTCAAGGCAGCAGCCAACGGCAAATACCTCACCGCCAACCGTGATGCAACAAACGGTCCCGTACAGGCCATTGCTTCCAAAATTCAGGGCTGGGAATGTTTCCGCATCTACAAAAAAGGCAATGACTATTACATCAAGGCACAGGCCAACAACAAATGGCTCTGCGTGCGTATAGATACCAATAATACCCCCGTACAGGCGTATGCAAGTGCACCGAGCACGTGGGAACGCATTCAGATTCAGGTCATTTCCGACGGATCCGCAACAAAGCCTGCCGTCAATTCTTCTTCGCTTGTTTCTCCCGTACCTTCCGGTTGCAAATTTACAAAAACGTCCAATGACAACGGTTGGAAGGGACATCACGATATTAATATCAATGTCAGTAAAAACACGCCCGTCTACGCAATCGCAAGCGGCACGGTTACTTTGTATCAGCGTTACGTAACCGTAGGCGGCACCAAATCCCTTGTCAGTTACGGCAACTTCGCAGAACTCAAGTGTGATAACGGCTACACCGCAAAATACTGTCACCTTGACCGTTTCAACGGTGTTTCACAAATCGTGCCGAGTTCTTCCTCACAAAGACTGTCACAAAGTGATGCTCAAAAACAGGGCACCGTAAAAACGGATCCGATCAAAACCTACCGTGTCAATGCAGGCGATATCATCGGCTACATCGGTACGACCGGTAACTCTACGGGTGTGCATCTGCACTTTGAGCTGTACAAGAACGGCAGCCGTGTAGATCCCGTTTCCGTGTTCCCCGTGCTAAAATAAAAAATATCTCTCTCCCCCTTTCTTTTCATTCCGCCGAAAGGTATATAAAATAAGCATACACTTTGAATTCTTCTTATACTTTCCTTTCGTAATGGGTGGTCGGCACCCGTAACCATCGGGTTCCGGGTTCACCACCTCTAAACAAATCATTGTAACCTTTGTTTTTCGCTTCGCTGAACGGTGTAAAAAAATCAATACATCCGTTCATTTCATTTGGATTACTCCTCAGAGTTGTTGTTGATACAAAGCAAGCTTTTTTGTCATTGGAGCTTGCAGACACCTTTCTTTCGCACAGGTGCCGACCTCCTACGGCAACTGTGCAAACGGCAGAATCCGGGCCTCCTTACGGATCTGCCGCATTGTCATCAGGCTTCGGGTTTTAGTTGCTCCCCGAAGCCTGACATTCCTCTCTATACAGACTACCCCTTCATTTTTTTATATTAATGCCTCTTTTTGCAGTCGGATTTTTGTTAATTTTTGCCGATTGCAAACACGGACACTTACCTTTCGGTGTCCGTGCAAAAAAAGGAAGCCGTGCACTCTCCACGGCTTCTTTTTTTATTCCTCTTATTCGTATTTTTCCAGAAATGTCTGAATGGAAAGAACGGTCTCGTCGCTGACAACGTGCTCCATGCGACAGGCATCCTTGGCGGCAATTTCGCCGTCCACTCCGATAAATGCCAGAAAACGTGACAGCACCGTATGGCGTTCAAACACTTTTTTGGCGGTCACTTTACCTTCTTCAGTCAGACGCAGACAACCGTTTTTTTCCATCGTGAGAAGTCCCGCTTTTTTCAGAAGACCCACCGCACGGCTGACACTGGGTTTGGAGTATCCCATGTAGTCGGCAACGTCAATACTGCGGACGCACTCATTTTCGCAGGACAAAATATAGATCGTTTCCAGATACATTTCCGCAGATTCGTGCAGATTCATAGCAGACCAACTTTCTTTTGCACGGCAACCGCCGTTTTTCATACTATGTATTGTAGCATAAAACAAATATTTTTGCAATACGATAAAATTCTGCTCGCGGAAAGTGAAAATTGTGATGACTTAAATTATGATTTATGTGCATAAATCATAATTTAAGTGCTAAGTTCTAAGTGCTAAACGCTAAACGACTGAAACAGTAAGTTTTACTGTCATTTGTAGTGAAATTGACAAAAAGAACGATAAATCGCAGAGTATAAACGAAAAAACAAACAAATTGTTTTCGCCCGTTTAGCGTTTAGCGTTTAGCGTTTAGAACTTGTAAATCATAATTTACTTTCCGTAAAAAACTTATTTTTTGGAAAAAAAGTTTAATTATCTCTTGACAA
>JAZNRU010000009.1:0-24953 GCA_045590895.1 Acutalibacteraceae bacterium | reverse complement strand
TGCAATGGCTATTCTTTACAATGAAGAAAAAGGTATGCTTCTTGAAAAGAGAACTGATACAGGTGAATGGTGTACTCCCGGTGGTGCTATTGAGCTTGGTGAATCGTTGGAAGATGCTCTTAAAAGAGAAATCAAAGAAGAGACTAATCTTGAATTCAGAAATCCGAAGTTGTTTGATATTAAGGCAAATGTACATATGGTTTATCCCAACGGCGATGAAGTGTATTATACCGACGTGGTGTATGAAATCGATGATTTTTATGGTGAATTAAAACACGACGGTGAAAGCACAGAATTAAGATTTTTTGATATAAATAATCTTCCCGAAAATATAATGCCTACACAAATCGGGTATATTGAAAGATTTGTTGTAATGAAGAATAGGTAAGAATTTATGAAAATAACATACAAAACAATAAAAGATTTACCGAATGAACAACTTTATAAATTGTTTTCCTCTGTTGGTTGGGCAGATGAAGAATCAACGACACAATCAATGATTGATAATTTCAATATACCTTTTATCAACTCTACGATTGTTATTTCTGCTTGGGATGAAGATGTATTAGTAGGTTGTGTCCGAGTTTTAAGCGATTTAATGTTCAGGTCTGTTATTTATGATTTAGCGGTGTTACCAGAATATCAGGGGAACGGTATTGGTAAAGAGCTTGTCAGAATGTGCAGAGGGCAAGTTCCGAACTCCGAATGGCTTGTTGGTACTACAACTGAAAAAGCAAGTTTTTATGAGAACATAGGCTTTAAGCTATGTGATGATGTATTTTTAAATATTCCTTGCAAATGGTGTTAAACAAACCGTTTTTGTTCAAGAAAACATTTTATTCTGATAAGAGTGAAGCAGAGATTAAAGAAATTCTTTCTTCTTATGGTATTTCGGAAAACGTCAAGGTTACACCGCAAGCGTTATATTTCGGTGAGCCTTTTGAATGTTCACTTTCCGAGAGATGTGACAGCATTGATGAAGCAGGCTGTATGTGAATTTCCCGGGAACTTTGATTTGCTTGTAAAATACCTGAACTGTCTTACAAATGCCGATCTCAATGCAGACCGTTTGCTTGCGGTCAGAGATGAAGCACAGAATATTTATGATTTGATTCAGGAGCAGTGCACGACCGATAGCATCCGGATCTGGGCAAAGAAACTGATGTGCAGATATTTGAGCAGATTAAGTGTGATTGATGCAAGCGGAGTAGATATAAGCCATGCTGAAAAAGTGTTGTCGGGTATGCCTTTAATGCAGAATGCAAGAGATATTGAGGCTATGTATATTTATCATAATGATACTGAAAAAAGGAAACAAGCCTGTGCAAACGGTGTTTCTGAACTTTTAAGATTGCTTGGTGAAACCTTGTTCAGATCATACGATGAGCCTGCGGACTATGATGAAAATGTTTTGGAAAACTTTATCAAGTTGCTGAAAGCTGTTATGCCCGATGAGGATTACGGTAAGAGTTTTAATCATATTATTTACTATTACGGTTATCTCGGTGTAAAAAAATATTTAAGCGGCGATGAAGATGAAGCGTTCCGATGCTTTGAGGAAGAAGTGAGGCTTGCCAAAGCTTTTGACGTTCTGCCTGTTGTTTCCGTAAGTACATCACCTGTTGTAAGTGGTGCAGTATTGGAAAAAAACAAAACGAATCTCAGTATCGGTAAAATGCAAAGCAGAGTAAAGCATCTTTTGACAAACAGATATCCGCTTTCTGAAGAATTCAGAGAAAAACCTGCGTTCAGAAATTTAATGAACAGTATTGAATGCTGAACAAAAGTCCGCATCATGCAGATTGCCATGATGCGGATTGACGTTTGTACGGAAAAAGAGAATGTTGAAACAGGAGAATACATTGCTCGGCACGGCAAATACGTGTTTATTTTGCTGAATTCGCTCAAAATGGAGATAATGTGTGAACTTACCTTGTAATTATAAAAATCAATTCAATGAAGTATAAAACTCCTTTGTTGACAGATAATAACTGTGTTATCAAATCAACAAAGGAGTTATTATATATGAAAGCAACAGGAATAGTCAGAAGAATTGACGACCTCGGCAGGGTCGTCATTCCCAAAGAAATCAGAAGAACTATGCGAATCCGTGAAGGCGATCCGTTGGAAATCTACACCGATGCTGACGGTGAGGTTATTTTTAAGAAGTATTCACCCATGGGTGAGTTGGCACAGTTTTCAGCCCAGTATTGCGAAGTACTCAGCCGTGCGGCAAATCTGCCCGTACTCATCACAGACCGCGACCATGTTGTAACGTGCAGCGGAATATCCCGCAAAGAGACGATCGACCAGCGTGTTTCCGAAGAAATGGAAGCTTTGATGGAAAGCCGTTCAACGTATATTGCATCCGTCAATGAAAAGCGAACGATGACGGCAATTAAAGGTTCGGCACGTAAAGTTGCGGTCGCGTATCCGATCATCGGCGGCGGTGACGTTTCGGGTGCCGTTGTTATGCTGTTCGGAGAAAATGAAGAACAGTATCCCAATCCGACCGACATTAAACTTGCACAGGTTGCGGCTACTTTTTTAGGCAAGCAAACAGAAGAATAATGAAGGCAAATTAGCTTGAATAAGAAAAAGACGATTCAGATGGGTGAGTCGTCTTTTTTAATTGTTATCGGGCTATGATCGGTTGCTATATTTATAAGCAAAATATATTGCATAAAACGACAAAATAAGGTATAATGATTACATATATTATAACCGAAAGGATGTCGTTTATGGATCAATTGTTTGATATGATTATGTGGCTTTCACCTGCACTCAGCATTCTGGAAATATTAGGCATTGTTTTCTCTTTGCTGTATATGCATTATGCAGCGAAGTACAGAAATTACCCGCTTTCGGTAGCATGGTATATCTGCGGTGTGTTCTTCGGCTGGATCACAGTGCTTGTATTTCTTGTCAAGAAAAAAGATTTCCCAAACCCTGACAATAAGATTTGTCAGCAATGCGGAAAACAGGTTCCCGGAAGTTTTCAGGTCTGCCCGGATTGTATGATCGACCTGCCGCAGTCAGATCCGGATGAAAAAGAAAAAGACAGAAAAAGAAGCAAAGGCTTCGGTACGGCTCTTGTCATTGTATATGTTGTTTCTGTTCTGGTCGGTGTTGTGTTCGGTGCCATGCTCGGCATAACGATCGTGGAAGATCTTGACTATTTCATGGGTGAAGATCTGTTTCAGTATGAATCGGGAGACAGACTTGCCGTCAATTCCGTCTACTATGATAAGATGGGAAACAGTTATGAAAATGAATATGACGTTTTGCTTTACGATGAAGAAGGTCATGTTTATACATACGTCACAGAAGATTATTATGATGATGAATACGGTTATGAATATTATGAAGAATTCTACATCCGTGATGACGGTCAGAAGTATTTTGCCTATGACTGTTACGTGACCCAAGAAGGCTGGTTCTACTGCGATAAAGGTTCGCTTCTTGAATTGTACACCGTTGATACGAGTACAATGACACAGGAAGAACTGGATGCTTATTATGATTCGCTTCTTGAAGACGTCAATACGGAATACAGATATTATGATTATCCTTACGTGGATGCAGACGGTAATTTCTATTATTATGCATACGAAGCATCATGGAACGAAAAAGGTGAACTGATTTTGGAAGAAAACGATCTGCATTATTTGCAGGGCACCGTTGAAAACCATACGATATAAAATGAATGAGGATTATTTATGATTGATCAATTGAAGGCTGAATTGAAGAAATTTGATGAAAAAGAAGATTTCTTTGGGGTTGATTTTATTGAAAATATTTCATGGGGTGCGACTGCTGACGCTTTTCTGTTGAAAGTTTATGACTATGAACCTCTTTTTTTTAATAAGAATGAGTGTTTTGAAGTTTTCTATCTTACTGTTATTAATTACCTGACGGAAATCAAGAGCCGGCACGTAAACAATGCTGAGCCGACACAGACAACTGCTTACTATCAAGATTGGTTGATGTATAAATGCGGTTATAATATCCGTAAGGCATGGTTTTATATGACCATTCAGGATGAAAACGATTTGGAAGAAGTAACTAATGCGTTGATCGATATATTAGGAAGAGCGAATTATCACGCACTTCTCGAGAATATGAATACCCCTAACGAAGATTATCAGCGTCATGCAACGAACATTATGAATTATATCGGCAATACACGCGCTGTACGCGATCTGAGTATGCGATATCTGGATCCTGTCATCGGAACACAGTGGCAGTTCCACCTGTGGCATATGACACCTGTAACAATCATTGAAGACTTTGGTTATGTGTTTTACCTTGGAAACGAATTGAGTTCAATCAAGTACTGTCCCTATGATTATTCTGCACATGAATACTATTACTCGGATTTCTATCAGCATATCTGCAATAATCTGGATAAGGACATTCCGAAGAATCGCGGAATTTCACAAGAAGAAAAAGAGCGGGTCAAGAGTGAAATAAATAAAAGAGTATTTGCCTTACGCAGATATCCGGATGCTTGCGGTTTTGTTGGAGTTGGTGATGATTATATCACTGAAGATGACGATATTGTTGGTTGGGCTGACTTTGAAGATGATTCTGAAGACTTCGACATTGAAATCGATGACGATACCGCCACTGATTTTGACAGTGATTCTGATGAGGATGATTAAGACGTTATTTCTATGAATGAGAAAAACGGATGAACAACTTTATGATATTGCTTTTCACGCTGATTTTTATATCAAAATCACCCTGCTATGGCACATTTCTGAATTGAGCCATAGCAGGGTGATTCTTTACTGTCCGTTTTCTGCAATCAGGTCATTTTTTCCTGTTTGACTTTTTTGTCAATGACGTGGCGGGATGCGAGTTCCTTTTTGACTTCATCCACCGTAATGCCTGCCTGTTCCATGAGAACGAGTGCATGGTATGCAAGGTCTGCAAGTTCGTAGATCGTTTCTTTTTTGTCTTCTGCTTTTGCGGCGATAATTACTTCCGTGCATTCTTCACCGACTTTTTTAAGGATCTTATCCAATCCTTTGTCAAACAGATAGTTCGTGTAAGAGCCTTCTTTCGGATTTTCTCTGCGATCTGCGATCAAAGCGGCAAGATCATTCAGACAGAAACTGCCGTCCGTGGTTGCATCATAAAATACTTCATTCGAAAAGCAGGAATCGGTTCCGAGATGGCAGGCAGGGCCGTGTTTATTGACGTAGACGGCAAGGGCATCACTGTCGCAATCGGCAACGATGCGTACGACGTGCTGGAAATTGCCCGAAGTTTCGCCTTTATGCCACAGACACTGTCTTGAACGCGAATAAAACCATGTTGTTTTATCCTGCAATGTCTTTTGAAAACTTTCTTCATTCATGTAAGCAAGTGTCAGTACTTTTCCGCTTTCATTGTCGATCACAATAGCAGGAATAAGACCGTTTGCATCAAATTTCAAATTCATAATTTTCCTCACATTCTGACGTTGATACCGTCTGTTTTGAGTTTTATTTTTAAATCCTGAATGGCAATTTCACCGAAATGGAAAACGGATGCCGCAAGTCCTGCATCCACGGTCGGTACCTCTCGGAACAATTGTGTAAAATGTTCCATCGTACCTGCACCGCCCGAGGCAATGACGGGTACGGGGGAGATGTCGCATACCATTTGCAACAGTTCAATATCAAAACCGTCTTTTACGCCGTCGGTGTCAATGCTGTTGATAACCAGTTCGCCTGCACCGAGTTCAATTCCGTTACGGATCCATTCGAGTGCATCAATCCCCGTGTTTTGTCTGCCGCCGTGCGAGAATACTTTGAACTGACCGTCCACACGCTTGATATCAACAGAAAGAACAACACATTGACTGCCGTAACGTTTTGCACCTTCTTCGAGGAGTTTCGGATTGCGGATCGCACCCGAATTGCAACTGACTTTATCCGCACCGCATTTAAGAACACGGTCAAAGTCTTCCAATGTGTTGATTCCGCCGCCGACGGTAAGGGGTATAAATACGTTTGCCGCCGCTTCTTTAAGTATGTCGGTAAAGATCGCTCTGCCTTCAAATGAAGCGGTAATATCGTAAAATACAAGCTCGTCCGCACCTGCATTACTGTAATAAGAAGCAAGGGCTACGGGGGAAGATACGTCGCGGATGCCTTCAAAATTGACACCTTTTACAACACGTCCGTCGCGGACGTCAAGACAGGGAATAATTCTTTTTGTAATCATATTATTCTCCCTTCGTAATGCCTATGGCCTGTGCAAGATCGATGGCACCCGTGTACAGTGCTTTTCCGAGAATGGCTCCGTGAATGTTCATTGTATTGAGTGTTTTTACGTCATCAATGCTTGAAACACCGCCGGAAGCAACAATATCGATCGGGTATTTTTCGGACAAGTGCTTGTATAATTCAATGTTCGTACCTTTCATTGCACCGTCTTTGGAAATATCTGTACAGATAACGGTTTTGACACCCAGATCTGTTAAGTATGCAAAGAATTCATCGCAGGTGTAGGCGGATTTTTCCGTCCATCCTTTGATTGCAACGAAATTATCCTTGATATCCACACCGACTGCAATATGAGATGCGAATTTGTCAAGACTTTCCTTGAGAAATTCGGGATTTGTAACAGCCGCAGTGCCGAGAATCACGCGGTCGATGCCTGCTGACAGGTATTTTTCGATCACTTCCGTACTGCGGATGCCGCCGCCAACCTGTGTACGCAGTCCGCTTGATTTTACAATGTCGGAAATAACGGAAAGATTGGGCGTGGTGCCGTCTTTGGCTCCTTCAAGGTCAACGCAGTGCAGAAATTCTGCACCGGCATCTGCAAATGATTTTGCGACAGATACGGGATCGTTGTTATAGACGGTCATTTGGTTGTAGTCGCCTTTGAAAAGGCGAACCGCTTTTTTATCAAATAAATCAATTGCGGGATAAATACGCATATCGGTTTCCTCACATTTTGCAAAATGCTTTTAATATCTTCATGCCGACTTCACCGCTTTTTTCGGGGTGAAACTGCACGCCGCAACAATTTTTCATTGCGGCTGCGGCGGTCAATTCTGCACTGTATTCGGTGGTTGCCGTTACACTGTCCTCACAGTTGGTTGCGTAGTAAGAATGAACAAAATAGACGCAATCGTTTTCATTGAGATCAGCAAAGAGGGGATGACGCGGACGGTCAGCAGGGAAGTGCAGTCCGTTCCAACCGATGTGCGGAATTTTCAGACACGGATCCGTAACGTCGGATATCGGTCGTATGGAGCCTTTGAGAAGTCCCAAACCGTCATGTTCTCCGAATTCGTAACTTTTTTCAAATAAAAGTTGCATTCCGAGGCAAATGCCCAACAGCGGTTTTCCGCCTGCAACCTGTTCTTTTATCAGATCCACAAGACCGCTTGCAAACAGTTTCTTTGCGGCATCTTCAAAAGCACCGACTCCGGGCAGAACAAGTCTGTCTGCTTTTATTATGATCTCAGGATCGTTTGTAACCACAGCTTCTTCTCCGATGAAGGCAAAAGAACTGCAAAGGGAATAGAGATTTCCTACTCCGTAATCTATAATTGCTGTCATTACAGAACTCCTTTACTGGACGGAATTTCATTTTTCGTTTGTTCGTCAATCTTAACGGCTATTTTCATGGCTCTTGCAAATGCCTTAAATGAGCCTTCAATAATGTGATGAGAATTTTTACCTGCCATCTGACGAAGATGCAGTGACATCGGACAGGCTCTTACGAACGCTTCAAAAAATTCAAGTGTCAGTTCGGTATCAAACGTGCCGACTTTTTGTGTCGGGATCTGCAATCCGTAATTGAGGGATGCTCTGCCGGAAATATCCAATGCACACAGAAGAAGTGCTTCATCCATCGGTACAGCCATAAAGCCGTAACGGGTGATCCCTTTTTTGTCGGACAATGCTTTGGTAAATGCTTCACCGAGGCAAATGCCGATGTCTTCTACCGTGTGATGATCGTCTACGTATGTATCACCGATGCATTTTACATCAAGGTTAAACCTGCCGTGCACGGCAAATAAAGTAAGCATATGATCCAGAAAACCGCAACCTGTATCAATGTTGTGCTTGCCCGTACCTTCCAGTGTCAGTGAAAGTGAAATATCCGTTTCTGCGGTTTTTCTGTTGATTTCTGCTGTTCGCATATAATTTACTCCCACTCTGCAATAATGGTTTTTATGGTGTTTACCAAAATCTGTAATTGTTCCATTGTGCCGATCGTAATGCGGTTAAAATTGCAAATACGGTCTTTGTCAAAATGACGGACGAGCACACCTTTTTCTTTTAAACGCAGATAAAGGTTCTTTCCGTCATATACGGGATGCTGTGCAAAAATAAAATTGGTTTTCGAATCTAAAACATCAAAGCCGAGTTGATGCAGTTCTTCAGTTAACCACGTGCGGTTTTTGATGATTGTCCGTGCGTTGTTTTTATAATATGCATCATCATCTGCCGCTGCAATGCCTGCCGCCATGGAAAGACGGTCAACATTATACGGATTCAGAGAATATTTTATCATTTTCATGTCATTGATAAGTTCTTTGTCTGCAAAGCACATACCGAGTCTGCCGCCTGCATAGGATCGTCCTTTTGAGAACGTCTGCACAACGATCAGGTTTTTGTAGGTATCAATCAGATCGACAACGCTTTCGGCACCGAAGTCAACGTATGCTTCATCAATAACCACAACATCGTCAGGATTATTTTCAAGAACAGATATGATTTCCTCTCTACTCAGGGCCAAACCTGTCGGAGCGTTTGGATTTGCAATGAAAACGGTACCGCCGCAATTATAATATTCTTCGGCTTTGATTGAAAAATCATTTGCAAGCGGAATGCTGTGCAACGGAATGTGAAAAAGATCCGCAAACACGCTGTAAAAACCGTAGGTGATATCTGCAAAAACAGCCTTTTTGTCAGCACCGCAGAAAGCATAAAAACAATACTGCAGAATTTCATCCGACCCGTTACCGAATAAAATATTCTCGGATTTTACGTTGTAAAGTTTTGCAAAACGATTTACCAATGCCGTGCATTCGGGATCGGAATACAGATTCAATTTGCTGATCTCTGCCTCATTGATCGACGCAAGAACCAAAGGAGAGGGAGGGAACGGAGATTCATTGGTGTTCAGTTTTACATATTGCATATCAACGGGCTGTTCACCCGGAGTATACGGTAATAAATTTTTGTGAAAAGAGTTAAGAAAACTGCTCATTGTTCAATCTCCTTCAAGCGGACGAGTACGCTTTGTGCGTGTGCATCCAGCCCTTCGCGGTTTGCAAAGACAGCCACTTTTTCACCGATTTTATTCAGTGCTTCGGGGGTGTAATAACTGTAAGCTGATTTTACAATAAAATCGTCTACGGATAGCGGTGAAGAAAATCTTGCCGTACCGCTTGTCGGTAAGGTATGGTTCGGGCCTGCAAAGTAGTCACCGAGTGCTTCGGGGCAATATCTGCCGAGGAAAACGGAGCCCGCCGCTTTTACAAGAGGAAGAAGGCTGAATGGCTCGTCTACGCAGATTTCGAGATGTTCCGGTGCAATGCGGTTGGAAAGTTCAACTGCCTGTTCAATGGTTTCGCTTACAAGAATGCAACCTCTGTTATCCACGGAAGCTCTTGCGATTTCAGAACGGGGAAGAAGCGGAATCTGCACTTCAAGTTCTTTTTGGACGGCTAAGGCGAGTTCCATGCTGTCCGTTACAAGAACGGGGCTTGCAAGTTTGTCGTGTTCTGCCTGGCTGAGCATATCTGCGGCTACAAAAACGGGATTGGATTTGCCGTCCGCAATTACCAGGATCTCACTCGGACCTGCGATCATATCAATGGCAACTCTGCCGAACACCTGTCGTTTTGCTTCAGCAACAAAGGCATTACCGGGGCCTACGATCTTATCAACGCAAGGAACGGTCTGTGTGCCGTATGCAAGGGCGGCAACAGCCTGTGCACCGCCGACTTTGAAAATGCGGTCTGCACCCGCGATCTTCGCCGCGGCAAGAATTTCTGCTTTGATCTTTCCGTCTGCTTTCGGCGGAGAGACCATAACGATCTCACCGACACCTGCAAGTTTTGCGGGGATCACATTCATAAGAACGGTTGAGGGATAACTTGCCGTACCGCCGGGAACGTAAACACCGACTTTTTCCAAAGGCAATACACGTTGACCGAGCACGATGCCGTCTTCTTTCTGTATCTCAAATCCTTCACGGACTTGCTTGCTGTGAAAAAGACGGATATTTTCAGCGGCTTCTTTGACGATTGCAATGAATTCGGGCTCTACGCTGTTGAACGCCTCGTCAATCTCTTCCTGTGTGACTTCCAATGATGAAAGTTTTACTTTGTCAAACTTTTCGCAGTAGTAAAGAAGTGCATCATCGCCCTCATTTTTAACTTTAGCGATGATTTCGGAAACGGTTGCGGATACGTCAAATGCATCCTCCGTTCTGTCAAAAACAGATATATTTTTGTTTTTTGCATATTCATAAATGGGAATCATTTTGTATCCTCCGATTTTGCCGCAATGATTTGTGCGATCACGCGATCAATAGCATCTTTTTTGAAGCGGTATGCAGATTTGTTTGCAACCATACGGGTGCTGATCTGCATAATATCCGTAAAGGGTTCAAGATTGTTTTCACGAAGCGTGGTGCCCGTTTCCACGATGTCAACGATCACGTCCGAAACGTCCAACAGGGGAGCGATCTCAATGGAGCCGTTCAGTGGTACGACTTCAATGTCTCTGCTTTGCTGTTCAAAGTATGTTTTTGCTATATTTTTGAATTTCGTTGCAACGCGGATGGTTGTGTTTTCGGGTAAGGATTCGCCTTTCTTTCCGCAAACACACATTCTGCATTTGCCTAATTGCAGGTCTGCAAGCTCAAATACGTCTGCACCGTGTTCTGCAAGAATATCTTTACCGACGATGCCGATGTCAGCCGCACCGCGTTCAACATAAACCGATACGTCCGAAGGTTTTGACCAGAAATAACAGACACCTGCTTCTTCGTTTGTAAAAATGAGTTTACGCGAATCGGTCTCCATTTCGGGACAACCGTAACCTGCTTTTTTGAAAAGCGTATACACTTTTTCGCCGAGTCTGCCTTTGGGTAATGCAATGCACAGCAAATCCTTTTTATCGCTTTGTGCAGGGGTTTCCGTAAGGAATCTTTGCAGTTTGTCAAAATACAGAGCAAATCCGATTCCGCCGCAATCTTTTTCCATTTTGCGGAGCAATCCGTCGTAACGGCCGCCCGACAATACGGATTCGGATATGTTGTCTATGTACCCGATAAAAACGATGCCGTTATAGTAATTGACATCACTCAGTACGGAAAAATCAAGTGTTATGCGTTCAGCATACGGTGTCGTGCCGATCACGCAGAACAGATTCCTCAATTGTACGATTCTTCCCAAGGCGGCCATGTTATCGGAAAAATCCGATTCAAGCAGAGAAAGCACTTCTTCATACTGACCGCTTAAATTGGCGAGTTTTGATAAACTTACAGCCTTCTGATCGCTCAATCCGAAACGAAGGAGTGTGTTTTTTAACTCATGGGTGTTTTTTTCTGACAACAGTGAAAGAACGGTACTTGTTTGTGCCTGTGTGAAACGGAACGGCTCAAGAAGTGCGGAAATCAGACGCATATCGGAGACCACTAAAAGATAATTGTCCGAAATGTTTGCAAGACTTTCGCAAGCCAGACACAGCATCTCACTTTCCGTGGTTGCCGTTATTTTTCCGATGTGCTCAACACCGACCTGCATAATTTCCTTGATTTCATCATTGACACTGTCAGCACGGTAAATATTCTCGTTGTAATAAGCGCGGATGTCCGTATTGTTTTCGCTCATGGATCTGATAATTGAAAGTGTAATATCGGGTTTGAGTGCCATGAGTTTTCCCGACGGAGAAGAAAAAGTTATGATATGTTCACTGCGTAAAAAATTCTTGTTTTCGGTATACAGATCATAAGATTCTATACGGTTCATTCTGAATTTTTTATAGCTGTTTTCTTCAAACAGCATCCGCAATCTGAGGATGGCACGCTCATCCGCACCTAAAATGGAAGTAAGATTCTGCATTGGTTTTCTCCTTCATCGGATTTTGGGATATGATAACACACTTTAGCGTAGTAGTCAAGTAGTGTGGTAAATTTATTTCGTCAATTCCGCATAATCTGCGGCAAGAATTTCATTGATTCTTTCTTTATACCATTTTGCTTTGTTTTTACGAACAACAAAGCAGTGTTTTCCGTCGGTTGAAAAAGTGAAATGATTGGCTCCGTTGCTGTCAAGACTTGCAGTGCCTTGTCTGACGGTGTATCCTGCTTTTTCAATGTCGTTGACAAGGGCAAGAAGCACAAGCATGGGATCCCACGAACTTCTGCCGAGAGGACAGATGTTGTCGCTGAGGGCAACATGGAGAAAATCGTCCTTTTTCAGATTGCCGCCGGAAATGACGTCAAGACCGATCTCAAAGCCGAGAAAAACGATTTCGGTGGGCCATTGATCGCAAAGACGCATACCGCCGTCAATACTTCTGGCGTTGTTGCAGAAATTGTGTTCTTTTCCGCTTTTCAGATTGTCCCATTTACCTGCCATTACCCATAATTTACTGCATTTCTCTTTTACAAGTTCAATTCCTGTCAAAGGAGAAAATGCATCTGCGGGAGAGTCGAGCAGATCGGCAAGAACCTGTGTGAAGCCGATTTCGGCGATCTCAACTTTGCAGTCACTTTCCGCAAGTATTTTGCGGTACAGTGCAACGCCGTCAAGGACATCTTCATTCTGCGGCAGATCCGAAAAACGGTTGGCAAGTTTTTTCTGATATCTTCCGAATCCGTGAAAATCGGTTGCTTTCAGGTCAATGCCGATGGGAGCTTCCACTTTTTCAAGACGTAAAAAGGATGCAACGGACGGTACGGAATATTCCATACAGGCATTGATGATAACGCCTTTCAAGTCTATATGACCGTTCTTGTGTGCCCAGCAGGCGAGACGAAGTGCCATGCAATCGTCACAGTCCGACCACCAATCGGTGCCGAGAATGAACGGTACTTTGTCTGTTCTGACTGCACTCAGCATAAGCCGTACTCCTTGGCAAGTTTTTCAAATGCAGGCAATGCTTTTTCGATCTGTTCGGTTTGTACGCAGTAGGCAATGCGGACATAACCGGGACAGCCGAATGAATCGGCAGGAACGAGAAGCAGTTCATATTTTTTTGCTTTTTCACAGAATGCCGATGCATCTGCTTCGGGGGTTTTCATGAACAGGTAAAATGCACCGTCGGGACGAACGCAATCAAAACCGTAAGAGGAAAGACCTTTCACGAGCAGATCTCGGTTTCTCTTATAAATGGAAATATCTGCTGTCTGACCGATGCATTTGGCGGCAACAAACTGGAACAGACTCGGAGCACAGACGTATCCGAGTGCACGCCCTGCACCGCAAACGGCGGCATAGAAATCTGCAGAGCCGTCCATATCGGGAGAAACAAGGATGTAACCGATGCGTTCACCCGGCAAAGAGAGAGACTTACTGAATGAATAACAAACGATGCTTTCACTGTAGAAATTCAGAATGCAGGGAACGTCGTCTCCGTCGTAAACAAGTTCACGGTAAGGCTCATCAGCAACCAGATAAATACTGTGACCGTATTCATTGCTCTTTCTCGTAAGCACATCAGCAATTTTTGTAAGTGTTTCACTGTTGAGAACAACGCCCGAGGGATTGTTTGGGGAATTGATGATAACAGCTTTGGTATGTTCGTTGATCGCATTTTCAAGTGCATCCGTGTCAGCCTGAAAACTGCCTTCCAGTGACATGACGGGAACAAATTTTGCTCCGACGTTTTCCGCAAAAACACGGTATTCGGGGAAAAAAGGAGCAAAGGTGATGATTTCATCTCCCGGTAAAACCATGGCTTTCATGGTGATAACAAGGGAGGCTGCGGCACCGACCGTCATATAGAAATTGTCAGCCGTTGTGTGTGTGCCGTATTTCTGATTGGTAAAATCGGACATAGCTTTGCGTACGGATGCATCTCCCTGTGCAGAGGTGTAACCGTGCAGAAGAACGGAATCGGTTTCTTTAATAAGACTTTCAATGGTTCGGTTGACAGAATCGGGAGCCGGAACACTCGGATTGCCTATGCTGAAATCAAGGACGTTTTCAGCACCGATCTCAGCACCTCTTTTTTTCGCATATTCAAAAATTTCGCGGATCACGGAACGCTGTTTTCCGAGGCCCATCATTGTTTCATTCAGTTGCATAGTGCTTTTCTCCTTATTCAAGAATGTTACTTGTAATGTAATCAATACCCCAGGAAGCCAGAAGTTCGGCTCTCTGCGGATCGTCACAGGTCCAGCAGTTTACTTCAATGTTCAATGAATGCAGGTGTTCAATGATTTCCTGTGTGAGTACGGAATGTTCAATATCAAGATCAAATCCGTTTTCCTGCAATGCAACGGGCAGGTGTTCCGTATAGAGGTTTGTCAGAAATTGTACCGTCTGATTCGGATACAGTTCTTTTACGTAAACAAGATTATCAAAGCAAAACGAAATGAAAATGACTTCTTCAAGATAACCGGCTTCTTTGATGATCTCACAGATGGCGGCAACGTCTTCTTTTTCGAATTCGTTTTTCAGTTCAAGAACCGCTTTTTTTTCATATCTTTTGCAAGTGTCAATATACTCTGCAAGCGTGGGCATTCTGAGGTCAATGCGTCCTCTTTCGCCGTTTCGGTCGGTCAACTGCAAAGCACGGAGTGTATCAAACGTTGTCTGTTCAACCGTCATCTGATCGATAGCTACTCTTGCGGTGTCATCGTCGTGAAAACAAATGAATTTACCGTCGAGTGTTTTGTGTACGTCGGTTTCAATGCCGAAATAACTGCGGTTTCCTGCTGCGATAAAGGCGGCGTTGGTGTTTTCTTTTTCAATACCGCTGACACCGCGGTGTGCAACCATTTTTGTATTCATGCTGCTGATCTTAATTGTATTCATGACATAACCTCCTAAAGAAATAATAATTTATTATAATACTTAAATAAAAAATATACAAGAATAAAATGCAAACTTTTTTGAATATCAGCGTATTTTTCTGCACATAATAAGGCTGAAAAAGGAGAGTGAATAACATGATTGACAGAATAGCACTTATACTCGTCATAATCGGTGCGATTAACTGGGGTTCAATCGGTCTGTTTCAGTTTGATATCGTCGGTTGGATCTTCGGCGGTCAGGATGCCATTGTAAGCAGAATCATTTTTACGATCGTTGCATTGGCAGGCATCTGGTGCGTATCTCTTTTGTTCAGAGAAAATGAGGTACTTGTACCCGACACACATACGGAAGAATAATACGTTTGGTTGTCTTGTGAAACACAGACGATACGGATGACAAAAAACAGGTATTTGAAGCAATTGTTCGCTTGAAATGCCTGTTTTTTGCTGTCTTTTTATAAGGGATATATCTGTAAAGATGTTGCGTTTATTGATGCATCTGTAAGACTTACGGATTTTATCGTATTGTTTTTGTAGGTTTTGTAATAGTACGTTTTTTCTTTTGTGCCGTAACAACAGGAATATAAAGTGTATTCAAATTCACCGTTCGTTAATTTTACGCAACCCATGGGCATTGCTACGCAATCAAGAATATGAAAAAACTGACTGATGCTCTCTGTTTCATTCAGATCATTCGGTGATTTTGATTTTACAAATACCGTTTTTACAAAGCGCGAACAGGATGAAAAATCACCGGGTAAGCCGATGGCTCCCATGCCTAAACTGTAGTTGTTAAGATTTAACTTGCTGTTCAATCTGTTTTCTGTTTCTGCCTCATGCAGATGCATATAGTTGTTGATATTCGTGCAGTGAAAGGGAAAAGGCGGATTGTTCGTCAGAACACCGAAAGGATCGTTATAGATGTTTAACCCTTCTTTTGTGCTTTCTGCAACAATACATTCATTGCCGTCTGCAATCATCCAATGAAGCGGAGTCAACGGCATTTCTTCGCTGAACGCAATGTTGACGACGTTCATTTTTGACAGCGTTGAGCGAAGTTGACGAACACTGTTATAACGACTTAATATCCACGGAATCAGTTCAAACGGGGCGATATTGATTTTTCCGTTTTCAGCTTTGTGATAATACGCATTGTCTGGAAAATTCAGTCCTGCGATACTCAGTCCTGCTTCATTGCTCGCTTCAAAATAAAGAGGATAACCGCTTATTTCAATGCCCGTTCCGATCATTGCATAGCGGGAGCGGTACGTATCCTGACACCGAAAGGAAAGATTGTAATTTTTCGGCGTAATGATGACCTGTTCACCGTAAGATCCCGTAACGTCGAGATTTCTGCCGAAATAATGATTGATCGTACTATATGAGATTGCCGTACACATAAGTCCTCCGAAAAAAGTTTGTTATGACCTTATTATGATGTTGATACAATGAAATCATGTATTTGTAAGTGTCTCTTTTTGATTTTTGCGGATGGAAAATGATGCTTCGGACAAAAAATAAAACCGATGCAATCCGTTTCGATTGCATCGGCATACGTATAGGTTCAATCTCTGTAGTTTTCGCCTTGTTTTACAAACATCTCATAGTATTTTCCTTTTCTGTTCATCAGTTCTTCGTGCGTTCCGCTTTCAATGATCTCACCGTTTTCAATGTGATATATGCAATCAAAATCGCGGACGGTTGAAAGGCGGTGGGCGATCATAACCGTGGTTGCCTTGTTTGATATGTCAAGAATGTTCTGCATTAACTGCACCTCCGCCATCGGATCGAGTGCAGAAGACGGCTCATCAAGTATCAGCAGACCGAAAGCGGATGTAAACAATCTCGCGATCATCATTTTCTGTGCTTCTCCGCCGGAAAGAGCGATCCCATCCTCTGTAAACTCTCGTGAAATCATTGTATCCAGATTGTTGTCTGCTCTTTTGAGCACTTCGGAAAGACCGATTTTTTCAAGAATTCCGATCAATTCTTCATCGGTTTTTTCTCCGTACACCGTCAGATTGTCACGAATGCTCATTGCCAAAACGCGGATATCCTGAAACACAGTACCGATATGCATTCTCAACTGATGAATGTCGTACTCTTTTATGTTTCTTCCGTTGAGCAGAACTTCACCGCCGGTAACATCGTACAAGCGAAGCATCAGTTTCGTCAATGTCGTTTTACCGGCACCGTTCTCACCGACAATTGCAATTCTTTGTCCGGGGGATACGTGAAGATTGAAGTTTTTGAGCAGGGGAGAATCTTCACTGTAACCGAACGTGACGTTTTTGAATTCAAGTTCATAAACACCGTCGGGAGCAGGTGCGGCATTCTTGCAGACGGGTTCAATTTCGGATTTCGCTTCGAAGAATTCTGCTACTTTTTCGCCGTTTGCGATGCATTGCAGGATCTGCGTAATGCTTTCAAACGTATCGTTCAGCCCCGAAGCCAGCGTTGCGGATGCAAGGGTCAGTGAAGCATATAACCCGATCTGTGATTTGTCGCCTTTGATTACAAAGAAAAGAATGTAGGTGAGTATGCAAGCGGCCTGTATAGGTGAGATCGCACCTTGAAACAGATGAAAGGGTGCCGCTTTTTTGATGAATTGTTTGTAGATTCTCTGAAAGTTGTTCATGGATGCATTGACGGAATGCAGGAGTTTGCGACCTGCATCCGATGCACGCAATTCCGCGGCGTTTTCTTTGGTCTTCAGCACCCTGGAAGAGTATTCCATCGGTCGCCATGCATCCATAAGGCTGACTTCATAATCTGCTGTCGGTTTGATTACGGGCAATCCCGCAAGGGCATTCAACAATACAAAAAATGCAGTGATGCCAAGCAAAACAGGACCCGTGGCGGCAATAACGGAAACCATTGCAACCATTGTTGCGATACCGCGAAGAATGTCGGGCAGGATCATAACAACGTTCTGTGCGTGAACGGGAAAATTCTCCTGTGCAAATAAAAACTTTACAAAAAAATCGGGACTGTCATAATACTTGAAGTCTGTATGCAGTGCCTTTTCATTGACATCGTTTTTGATCCTGTTGCTGACCTTTACGAGTGTCATCTGTGTGTACGCCATCTGAATGACTTTTTCAAGAGCGGAAACGATCACAATAAACAGTGTAAACAGGACGATAAGACCGATCACCTCCGATGTCGGAGCGTCATTCATGACCGAATCGATTGCTTTTTGCGGTAAAAGTGCCGTCAGAAGGGATGAAAGAGGTTGCAATACGACCGACATAAGCAGAATCGTCAGCACGTACCCTTTGCCGTATTTCCAATACGGCTTAAGAAGAAAAAGAATGTACTTGATTTTTGACTGTTTTTCAGTCTTCGGTCGTTTTTCGGAATCTGTGCTTTTTTTCATAAATCAGTTTTCCTCTGTTATTGAATTGTGTAAACGCATATTCATTTTATTACAATATAATTCACGGTGTCAATATGAAATTATAAAGACAGAATGATGCATCCTGTATATTCTTTTCCGTACTGTAAACGCTAATGAGTGTATGATAAGGAGATGGAATCATGAGATCAATATGGGAACAGAATCTGCCTGCACGTCGTTTTAATGTGCTAGACAGGGATATTGAAACCGATGTACTCATCGTCGGCGGCGGAATCGCGGGGATATTATGTGCATATAAACTTACACAAGCAGGCGTTCATTGCATTTTGGCGGAAGCAAAAGAAATTTGCAGCGGCATCACAGGGAACACCACTGCAAAGATCACCGTCGGACACGGTCTTGTTTATGACAAGATGACAAAACGTTTCGGTGAAGATACGGCAGAACAATACCTGAAAGCACAGATCGGTGCTCTCAGAGAATACGAACGGCTTTGTGCGGATACGGATTGCGATTTTGAAACAAGAGATAATTATGTGTATTCATTGTGCGATGAAAAGAAGATCCGCAGGGAAGTGACGGTACTGAAAAAACTCGGTCTGCAAGCGGAATATTCTCACGCTCCCGAACTTCCGTTTGCTGTTGCAGGTGCCGTAAGAATCAGTCAACAGGCACAGTTTCATCCTTTGAAATTCCTGTATGCGATTTCCGAAGATTTACCGATTTACGAGCATACGAAAATTAAAGAACTGATGCCGGATATCGCTCTCACCGACAAAGGTAAGATCCGTTACAATAAACTGATCCTTGCAACGCATTTTCCGATTCTTAACAAACACGGTCTGTATGCGTTGAAACTTTATCAGCACCGATCCTATGTGATCGCGCTGAAAGGTGCTGAATCTGTAAACGGTATGTATGTGGATGAATCCGATACCGGTTTGTCATTCCGCGGTTACAATGATCTGTTATTGCTCGGTGGCGGCGGACACCGAACAGGGAAGAAAGGCGGTTGTTGGCAGGAACTTGAGGATTTTGCACGTAAACATTATAAGAATGCTGAAATCGTCGGCAGATGGGCGGCACAGGACTGTATGACTTTGGACGGAGTTCCTTATATCGGACAGTATGCAAATGAAATAAATAATGTTTTCGTTGTGACGGGATTCAATAAATGGGGAATGACCAATGCCATGGTTGCCGCAGATATCCTGTGCGATCTGATACAAGGTAAAGAAAATCCTTATGCGGATGTGTTTGCTCCCTCTCGCAGTATTCTTCGACCGCAACTCTTTTGTAATGCTCTTGATTCCGTTCTCGGATTTCTGACACCGACCGTACCGCGTTGTCCGCATCTCGGTTGTGCGTTGAAATATAATCCGGTTGAGCATACCTGGGATTGTCCCTGTCACGGCTCGCGTTTTGCAGAAAACGGTGAACTGATCGACAATCCCGCGACGGATGATATGCACCATTCAAAACGTAAATTATAATCCTTATGCAAACTCTATTGTTTTTTCATTTGTCTGAGAAAACAGAACACGGCTGTTGCAGTTATCAAAATAGCATACAGTAAAATCGGCAGAATATGTGACCCAACAAGTTCAAAATTGCCGTTGAATAAAGCTTTTTCCGTTTCTGCCGCATGAAAAAACGGCAGCACATTTGCAATCTTTTCAAAAAATCCGCCCACAAGTTTCAAATCAAACCATACTCCCGAAAGCCACGCGGAGAGATTGGTAAGCAATGCACCGCAAATACCGCCGACTTGTTTGACGCCAAAGACACTGCCGCACAATAGTCCCAATGCAATGTTAAAAACTGCCATCGGTATGATGCCTGCTATTGCATAAAGAATGTTTATGCTGACTGTCAATCCCAAAGGTATCGCAAAAAGATAACAAATAACCGTCTGACCGATGGAAAGGGGTAAAAGCGGCAACATATAGCCAAGGATGAAATCAATAGCCGTAAGCGGTGTCGTGTATAATCTCAGCAAAAGAGCACTTTCACGGTCTTTTGCGATCAGTGTAGCGGAAAAAAGTGTCATAAATGACAAACCGAACACTGTAATCCCGGGTGTAAGCGTGTCAATGTCAAACAAGTCAGCAGGTATATTTGCCTGAATTCTACTCAGGAGTAACAATAAGAGCAGAGGAAAGCCGAGTCCGAAAGCAAGGTTTATCGGATCGCGTAAGATCTCTTTTGTGCATCTTTTTGCAAACGTCAGCATTCTCATAACGAAACCTCCTTTACGATAGAAACAAAGGCTGATTCGAAGTCATTTGCACCAGTCTCTGCTATCAGTTCTTCAGCCGTTCCGACGGCAAGCAGCCTGCCGTTTTTCATAATTCCTATGCGGTCGGAAAGTGTTTCTGCTTCTTCCATATAATGCGTTGTAAGGATAACCGTAACTTTTCCCTTCAATGAACGGATCAGATCCCAAAGCTCATGACGGGCTATAACATCCAAGCCGAGAGTAGGTTCATCCAAAAAGAGAATCTTCGGTTCGCAGATCAGTGCCATCGCAATGCTTACACGTCGTTGCCAGCCGCCCGACAGTTTACCTGTCTTTCGCTTCAAAACGGAATCCAATCCAAATTGTTCAGAAAGTGTTTTGATTTTTTCTTCGGTTTTATCTTTGGAAAATCCGTGAATACCGCATATCAATGCAAGATTCTCTTTTACCGTTAGATTGGGTGCTGTTGCAGTTTCCTGCGGTGAAACACCGATCAGTCGTTTTACTTGTTCGACTTGCTTGATTACACTGTATCCGCCTACGAATGCATCTCCGTGCGATGGTTTTGTAATACAGGTCAACATCTTTATCGTTGTGGTTTTTCCTGCACCGTTAACACCCAACAGTGAAAATAATTCACCTTGATGTATTTCTAAGTTGAGTTTATCCACGGCAGTAAGATTTTTGTACTTCTTGACCAACCCGATTGTTTTAATTGCTTGCATTTGTTTATGCCTCCTTTGCATTTGCAGATCCATCATAGCAAATGTAAAAGAGGAAATGTTGATTTTTATCTGATCGGTCATTTTGGGTATCTAATCGGTTAGGGTGACGGATGTAATCCGAACCCGCCCGAAAACGGCTCTTTTTAAGTCTTTTTGGCGTTTCACCCTTGAAAGGCGGCAGCCTTCCTGCGGTCTCAACCCCAAAAATCCAATAAGAAAACGGCTTCGTCGTAACGCGGCGACCGTTTTCGAATCGTCCATCTCCGAGCACGTGAAGCGTGCGTTCGGAGGGACATACAATTTTTTTTACTTTATGGAAACATTGTTTCCTATAAAGTAAAAATACCTCGTCTTCGGGTCGAAGATTTTTTACAGTGAGGATTTTTGGCGAGACGAGGCACAAAACGCAGAAAATCCTTTATGGATTTTCGAGTATTTTAACGAAGTATCGACGGAAATCCGCTTGTAAAAAACGGGTTCGGATTATATCCGTCACCCTAATAAAACAAAGAAAAAACCTCATCGACAGCAAAGTTCGATGAGGTTTTTGCACGGGATTCACAAGGGGATATTATGATTAAAATAATAATTAATCGTTTCTGTAATCGTATGTATCATTAGGTACATTTAATTTGATGCCGTTTATTGTTACGGTATCTTCATCATTCCATTCAATAGTAGCTTCGCTACAATGATAATTCCAATATATATTCTTTTCTTTTTCGGTTTGATTGTTTCGGAGTGAACACAATACGGCATAATCTGTTGTTGCACCACCGTTATTTAAGTAAGCTGAAATTGTATATTTACCATCAGGCGAATCTACTTCGCTTAACAATTCCTGTCCGTCTATTCGTTGAATATCAAAGAATGAAAGGTGTATAGTATAGCCAACAAAAATAATAATGAGTAAGACAGGAATAGAAATTTTCAAAAACTTTTTCAAAATAATCAACACCTCTTATTGATATTAGGGAATGGAACAGTGCAGACTTTTCTAAACTTTAGCATAACATCAACTCTTGGTTATATTATACTCGCATAAACAATAAAAATCAAGGTATTACAATAACTACAAAACCCACTAAGACATCTTTGCAGTAAAACTGAAAGTGTCATAGTGGGTTATATACTTTGATATTAGAATATAAAAAATTGAGTATTCACAGGTCAAATCCCTTATGAATACTCAATATGGAGCGGATGACGGGACTTGATTCTCGCGCTGCGGTGTTCGGTCAGTCGCGGCTCTGACCGTCCACCGGACTGTCATTCACTACCGCTCCGCTTCAAGTCCCTTACATCATAGAAAAAAGTACACCAACCACAAGGGTTGCTGTACTTTTTTGGTGCGGATGACGGGACTTGAACCCACATGAACTTGCATTCACTAGAACCTGAATCTAGCGCGTCTGCCAATTCCGCCACATCCGCATATCTCATTGGCGTGAACATATATTAGCACTGTTGGATCAAAAAGTCAAGCATAAATTTTCAGAAGTTGAAAAATATTTGATAAATCTGCTTTCCTGCTTTTTATCAAATCAATTTACTGAATAAAAAACCAACGATATCATTCTTTTAAATGAATGTATTATCATCAAAATTATGTAGTTGTTGCACAATGTAATGCTGGTAGTTTTGTCTATTAAGCAGAAATGAAAATATGTTGCTAAATATATATTGAAGAAATATATTATATTTGTTAATATATCAATAAAGATTGGAGGTTAGTATATGAAATCTTTTATCAGCGTTCTTCTTGTTGTTTGTCTTTTGTTCACGGGAATGTCGTTTGTTGTCAATGCAACAGAGGACGACACCCTTACGCTTGCTGTTGCCAGTGACGTGCATCTTAATGTTGAAAAGTCTACGTCTCCCGTAAAAAAGGGAAATTCTTTCAATGAGGATTTTTTCCATGCAGGTCACAGCGGTCAGATGCCCGAAGAATCTGCCGCGATCGCGGATGCATTTTTTGATACGATCACTGACGATGAGAGTGAAGTGCTTTTGATACCCGGTGATATTGCAGATACGGGCCTTGTTGAACAGCATATTGTTATGGCTGAAATGTTTGCTACCTTTGAGGCTGAAAGCGGTAAAGATGTTTATGTGGTTCCCGGAAATCACGATTTATATGAAACATCTCTGGAGCAGTTCAAAGAGATCTATGCAGATTTCGGTTATGCCGATGCAATCGCCGTCGATACCCTTTCTGCTTCTTACGTTGTTGATCTTGATGATGATTACAGACTTCTTGCTATTGACAGCACAAATCCCGGTCAGAGCCCCCACGGTATGACACAGGAACGTGTTGATTGGATCGCAACACAGTGCAAACAGGCAAAAGAAGACGGTAAAAAAGTGATTGCCATGATGCATCATAACCTCATTGAGCATTTTGTTCTTGCCAAAACATTGCACAAGACCGCTATTGTCAACGGTGACGCAGAACTTGCTGAAGCACTCGCAACGAACGGTGTTAAATATATCTTTACCGGTCATACACATGACAGCGATATTGCCGCATATACAGCGGAAGACGGATCTGTTATTTATGATGTTGTAACTGCCGCATTGTTCTCTTATCCCTGTCCGTACAGAATTGTCACGTTTTCCGATACCGTTACGTTTGAAACACGCAACGTGACCTCTGTGGATGCTTCGCTGTTGCCGCCCGGTATCACCGAAAATGCAATTGCTTTGGCACAGACCGATATGGTTGAATATTCAAAGATCTGTACATGGATCGGCGTTCGCAATACCATAGTCAGTTATACAAAAGCATCTTCTTTGAAAAATCTGCTCAATCTTGACAAAGAAAAAGATGCACAAATGTGTGAGATCGTTGATAAGGCAGGCAACAGAATCAGTGAATTCCTGCAGTTGCCTTTGTATATTGTTGATGCTGCACAAGGAGAAATGAGTGTTGAATCTTATCTTGCCGAATACGGTGTTGAGATTCCGGCATCGGAATATGCGGATATCGTGGATATTGCAGTTGAGATTTTCCAGGCACATGTTACAGGTGATGAATATTTCCCCGGACACAGTGCTGAAGTTGTTTGTGTAGTTAGAGGACTTGCAGGCGTTCTGCATTATGCATTTGAAGAGCTGACACCTGAAGAATATTCCGTTGTGCTTTCTTATATCGCAGATATGCTCAACGTCGAATTACCCGCTTCTCTGCTTCAGATGGCAGGCGATGCGGTTTCACGTATGAGAGGTCTTGAACTGTTCTTCACCACGGCGATCATGCCTTTGATCTGCGAATATACCGTAGACGATGCTCCCGCAGATAATAATGTTACCCTTGCGGGATATTCGGATGTTGCGGTTGAAGTTAATTTCTTCCAGCAGATTATTGATTTCTTCAGAAATCTATTTGATGCTTTGCTTACTTTCTTTGCACATTTCTTCGGTTAAAACAGTAAAAAAAATAATCGGTGCGGATTTAATTACCGCACCGATATTTTTGGTGCCTTCAGGTGTGGAAATAAACCCCCGGTTCTACCGGGGGTGAAAGAAGACTTTAGTAAAGCCAAAAACGGGCGAGCTCAAAGCCGCCCGAAAAAAGACTAACGGCAAGAAGAAACCTCCTGATATAATAGTAGTG
>JAZNRU010000008.1:0-8009 GCA_045590895.1 Acutalibacteraceae bacterium | reverse complement strand
AAATACAAGATAAGTTCGTTCGGGGATAACGATTTCTTCAAAACCGAATTTGTGCATAAAGTTAATTCCTGTTACTTCGCTGTTATACAGATTCTCGCGTTCATAAGCATCTGTTGTGACAGAAATATAAAAATCATATCCGTCATCATCAAAATTTGAAAGAACACAATAATCTGACATTTTATCGTTACTCATTCCTTTGAGCAACCACTGATGTGCTCTTGTGGTCTTGAAAAAATCTCCCTCCTGATGTTGTCTTGCTTCATCATAAGGAGTCCCGCTGAATCGCTTTTTATAGCCTAAAAGTGTTAGTGCAGGTTTTGTTTCAATACGATAGTTCATAGTTGTACCGCCTTCCAAAGAAAATTTCAGTACAAGGCGGGAAAAGGATTTAAGATTACTGCCGTTATTTCGGGCTTGTGAAGGCAATATACCGTGAAACTTCTGAAAAGCTTTTGCGAAGCTGTCAGGACTTTCATAACCGTATTTTAATGCAACATCAATTACTTTTGTATTTGTGGTTGCAAGTTCTCTGCCGGCAAGAGTCAATCTGCGATTACGAATATATTCGCCCAATGTGAATCCGCAAAGAATACTGAATACACGCTGAAAATGATAGTTTGAAGAATAACACCGCTTTGCAACTTCTTCATAGTCAATCGTTTCAGTCAGATTATCTTCAATGTAATCTATCGCTTGTTGTATTCCTGTAATCCAATTCATTGTTATCCCTCCTTGTCTGTATTAATTCTAACAGAAGGCAGAAAAGATTTCCCGACATTATGTGCGAAACCCGGACGTTTTGTTGTTGCATCAATCCTTCATAAGCCTGTTGGATGTTGATATGAGAAAAAATAATCACTGAAACCAAAATTTCAGCGGTTATTTGGTCCGAGTGGCGAGACTTGCATTGCTTTGCTATACAAAGATATCTTATCATATTCGGCTTCGCCGAGGAGAGTTCAATTCTCGCATCGGATTGAAGGATCAAAAAAATAAGCAGAACAACAAAAGTTGCTCTGCTTACTTGGTGCGGATATTCATAACACAAGTAGTTCTCCGGCAATACATATTCTATACCTAATGCATATTTATCAGCTTTTGATTTTTGTAATACTGAGTTAACAGTCAGGATTCGATTTTCAGGATAAGAACTATTATTTTTGACAAAATATTTATTGCACTTGTGTAATATATCCATAGTTTTAACTGTTATTGACATCGCCCAAAGATAACACTTTTTGTTTTGTAAACTTGTTTTTGCACTTCATATATGATTATGACTGATTTGCTTAAAAAAAAATTCTTGTACATAACGAAAATTGCTCATTTTTGGTATTTTTGGTTGCAAAAACAGATCTTTGCATTGTAAGTATGAAAGATTGAAGCAAAAATAATGAACAGTTTTGCAAAAGTCTGCCAATGATGCAAAAAACTCCCGGACAACTGCGCCGCAGTTGCCGAGAGTTTTTGCATATGCTATATGGAAATTATGCAGCAACGATGCTGTTGTGCATGGCATGGATGACGCTTGTGATCACCGTGATATTTGCACCGAACAGCTCCACGATGTCATAAGAGTCGAACGGGGATTTTTCAATCAGGTCCTCAGCTTGGATATCGCCGTTTTCTCGGACGTAGTCAATGATGGATTTTACAAATTCCTGCTGTTGGGAATTGAGCACATTGCCGCTGAGGAACTCGCCGAATTTCTCGTTGACTGCTTCCTGCTCAATGCCGACAATGGAGCGTATGAATGCCGCCAGATTGTCTATTTCAGTGGTCTGCTCGTAATCTTCTTTGGTGCCCAGCTCCTGCCATAAGATGCGTTCAAGCTCTTGCACATCCTGTGCGTTGATGGGCTGCAGGTTCTGAATCTTACGGATGGTTTCGTTGTCGGTGTGGGCGGCGAGATAGTCAAGCACCTTTTCTTTGTAGGTGCGGATGTCAATCAGTCCGTCGCCCGAATATTCATCGTCATCCACAGTGTCAATAAGATCTATTGTAACAGGATTTTTTCTTGTTTCTATGTATTGCAACAGATCACGCACTTCCAAGCGGTATTGTTCAAGCTTGTCAATCGTCGGGTGTTCCCAGAACTCAACCGACACAAGCTCCAGAAGTGTCTGCGATTTTGCCATTACATCTGCAACACCTGCGGCGGTATCAAGCAGAACTTTTGAGATTCTTCTGACCCGTTCCACCTGCTTGTGTGCTTTTGCAGTGAAACCGCCGACCGACAGGACGGACAATTCAATGTCCATGAATTTCAGGTCAAAAGCAAGGCTGTTTTTGTTTTCTTCTGTTTCGCTGTCCACAAGCGGAGTCAGATGCAGCTGCATTTCTTTCTTTTCAAGCAGCGACAAATGTGACCACTTTTCATAGTCGTTGTATTTATCAACATAAGCCATTTGCTCACGCACGGAAATCCTTGCTGAGTTGTGTTTTATATCCTGCACTTTGCCGAACAGTTCGGGCTTGAGTTTGTCATAATAGGTTTTGTTGACAGCATTGATCTGATGCTCATATTTCTGCAACTCAACAAGAATATCAAGCCTGACATCAAACAATTTTTGCGATATTGTCAGCCCGTTCTTGTTGGAATCACCTTCGGGATGCTGATTAAAGTATTCAAAATTCGCACAGTAGTCAAAAATGAGGAAGTGCGTTTTGTCTTTGCCGTCAAGCACACCTTCGCAAAGCCGTGTTCCTCGGCCGATCATCTGCATGAATTTGATTTTTGACTTGACCGGCTTGAAGAACACAAGATTCAGCACCGCCGGAACGTCAATGCCTGTGTCAAGCATATCCACCGAAACGGCAATTCTGAAATTTTCATCTTCTTCAAATTTGGTGATCAGATCATTTGCGTTCTTGACCTGATTGTCAATCAGCTGACAGCAGTTTTCGCCGTATGCAGGGTAGATTTCCTTGAATGCTTCCACAATCAGTTTTGCGTGTTCGTGGTTATAGGCAAATACAATGGTTTTTCCGAGCTTCTGACCGTAATCCACACGTATACCGTTCTGCATCAGGTCTTCAAGCACCTTGCGGCAGGTGTCAATGTTGTAAATGATCTTGAACAGCTTTTCTTTGCCGATGACAGTGTCATTGTCGGGTGTTTCCTCGTCAACAAGAATGGACTCCACTTTCTGTTTGTCAGCATCAGACAAGTCCTTGTATTGAATGCCGTGGCTCAGAAGCTGCGTGGTTTTCGGACAGACCTTGAACGGAACAAGGTACTTGTCCCTGACCGCTTCTTCAAGCGAATAAGCAAAATCGGGCTCGCTGTTTTCGCAGTTAAAAAGCTGATAGGTGCTTGCATCCACTTCGTCCTTGGGGGTTGCCGTCAGACCGACAAGCAGGCAGTCAAAATATTTGAAAATAGCACCGTATTTGTTGAACACCGAACGGTGTGCTTCGTCAATGATGATCAGATCAAAACGGGCACTTGAAAACTCTTTGTTTTCAGCATCAATATAGCCGATCATGGTCTGGTGGGTGCTGAACGTGATTCTTGCATTCGGGTCGTTTCTCAACGAGCGATCCGAAAGAACACAGTAGGTCATATCGTCAAGTCTTTTTCGGAAATTATTGTAAGCCTGTGTAACAAGGCTTGTTCGGTCGGCAAGGAACAGCACGTTTTTGACCCAACCGTTACGAAGCAGCAGCTCAACCAAGGAGATTGAAACCCTTGTTTTGCCCGTACCCGTTGCCATGACGATCAACCCTCTGCGGTGCTTTTGGTTGAAGCGTTCGCAGATGCTTGTGATTGCCATTTTCTGATAGGGTCTGCCGGAAATATCGTCACGCACTTTCAGGTCGGTGATGTCGCCGCGTTCGCGTTTTTGCAGCATATAGGTAAGCTCGTCCGCTGTGTGGAAACTGAGCACTTTGCGTGCAGGGTAAACACCGTCCATGACGAAAATTTCATATCCGTTGGTGTAATAAAGCACCGGCACATAACCGTACTGTTTTTCCATGCATTCGCCGTATTGCTTGACCTGCAAGCTGCCGACCACGGGATCCACGCTTGTCTTTTTGGCTTCCACAATGGCAAGGGGCTTGCCGTCTTTGCCGTACAGCACATAATCGCAAAAGCCGACACCCGAAGCGTTCTGCATTCCCTCCACGGGGATTTCACAGCAGGCCTTGCCGGGGAATACCGTGCCGCAGGCAACCCTTTTGCCGTCTGCAAGGGTGCGTGTGGTGTTCGGCTCACAGATCTCCCAACCTGCTTCACGCAGATAGTTGTCGATGTAAATTTTTCTTGTTTCCGCCTCGCTCATGTATTTCGGCAGAACGATATCCTTTACGCTGTCCGGCTTTTCAAACTTGCGGACAGTAAACTCTGCGAAGAAAACAAGGTTGTCAAATGCAATCTGAGCCTGCTTTTTGGTGACCTTTAACCCATGCTCTGCATTCATGCCCGCCTTGCGGATGAAATGTAGCGATTCAAGCAAAACCGAATTGTCCGCAAAATCCGCAATCACCCTGCCGTCAATCAGCTCCAGCATGGTGGCACTCTGCGGCATGGATAAGCCGCACCGATCGTAAATGAATGCGATCAGTTCCCCCAAAGCCGCCCTGCAGGCAATGGCCTTGTCAGCAGGGGATGCCGCTTCTTCGGCAGCAGTCAGCAAGGGCAATATTTTTTCACTTTCCGCAGAAATCGGAAAATCGAAGTGGAGCATGGTAAGCACCTCTTGTTCTTATGTTGTTATGGAGTTTTTAATATATGTAAATAATCTAAATAAAGAAGAGGTTATTCAATATCTTTAACTTCTTACAATAATTCGCGCAAAGTGGATTCGTATCGTATAGAAGAATTTTCTGCCATTTTTTTTGAAAAAGCCGAAAAGTCAATGTTTAACGGTAAAAATTCTAATCGCTGTTCATCTCTAAGCTGATCAAATTCATCTTTTCCAAAAATGTTGACCAGATTGCGAATAAGATTTGATTTTGAGGATTCAGAGTGATAAAGAACAGTTATTTCAGAGGCTATACAAAATAAGTTCCTTATGAAATCCTCATCTGTTATATCAAGAGAATGTCCCATGACAAGTAAATGAATATCACTATTGTCAACGTCTGCATCAAAAAGATCTCTCGACCATCGCAAATAGGAGATATCTGTACCATAATAGGTGCGTTGGTAATACTTTTTAAATTTTATAAAAGCTGTGTCAATAGTTTCTATCTCATCACTTTTATCTGGATTGATGCCAAGTACAAGTTTTTCATTAACATTGCCGTGAACATGAAAAACTTGAGCTGTAGAATCAAAGCATTCATATGTATTTGTATAGTTGAATGTGATGACGATATCCTGATGATTCAATGCTTGTAAGTGTGTAATTTTTCCTTGTTTCACAAGTTTTTCTACCGTCTTGTCAATAAAACATTGTAAGTAGGTTTTTAGTATATCTACGAATTCAAGGAGAGCATCGTATAGAGTGTCAATAATTTTCTCTTTGTTGATTATATAATCTTTTGAACCTAAAGGATATTCTGTTGTGTATTCAGGCTTAATTCTTCTTGAACCTGTTTGGAGAGAATTTTGATAATAATCGCAATTGGCCACAAAGAAGTTGAACATTTCCATAATGATATATTTCGATCCTGTTTCTTTACAAGTTCTATTGGGTACAAATGTTACACCAGCTTTATCGAAAAATGAGCGAAATTTGCTGATAATAAATGCGATTTCCTTTTCAAAGTCGATCCATCCTGCATCACGGTTAAATGATTTTTGAAAATATGAAAACCACATATTTCTTTTTGCTCTATTCACCAATTCATGCAAAGTATTGGGGTCTATACTAACATCATTATAAATATCTTTATACAAATCAAAACTTTCTGTAATAAACTCATCTTCTTTTTGCAATTTAGAATTGCCAAAAACATCACCAACAGTGTGAATGCTTTCAAGATTGCATTTTGTCAGAAAATCTACAGTTAACAGAAAATTATGATATAATGTCGGAAGTTTATAATTAAGATCGTAACCATTACCTAAAAGAAGGATATTCATAGTCATGCCTCATCCAAAATATTCTTGCATCAGACTGTCAAACAAAAGCTGTGCTTCGTCAATGGCTTTTTGTATAACAAATTTTGATTTGTCGGTCTGTTCAACGAAGGTTGCAAACTGTTCTTGCACATTCAATGGTGGTAGATTTATTGGCATCGCTTTCACATATGAAACTGCTGCAATATTTTGGATACCACTGCCTTTTGTTTCCAAATTACCTATAGTTTGTGCCATATATGTCAAAAATACTATTGGCAGTATTCTTTCGTTAAGAGTAAACTTGCAAAGTGCTTGATTTATCAACCCTTTTTCACAGTCCGCTGGTAGTTGATACAATTCACCCATTGTTCCAGAGCAACTCATCAGAATATCTCCTGCAACACATTCAAATCTTTTTAATTCAGCAAATTTTTCAGCAGTTACATAATATGTTCCAATAATCGCAGATTTTTGAATTGCATGTTTTTGTTCGTAAACCTTATACGTTGTTTCATTCGGTTCAACAAAAAATTCTTTTTTTAAGGCACTGCCAAACGGACCTCTAACTATTGATGAGCAGACATCTCCAACTGAAGTTTGTTCCCATCCATAAGGATTTGTAACAGGGTCCCCAAACATCTCGACAAATCGGGCTTTTACTAAATCGTCAAGCAGTTGGAGTTGCCTTTTTTTTAGGTCAATCAATTCGTTGATTTTATCAAGTGTATTTACTATATGATGTTGCTGTTCAAGTGAAGGGAGAGGTATTTCAATTTTTTCAACAATGTTTTTAGAGATTTCTTTAAATGTTGCACCTCTGCCCAACGAATTTAAATAAGCGGTTTTGCTCTTCAAAAACCAAAACAAATACTCATTAAATATTAAATTTGTACAAATCAAGTTTTTAAAGCCCTGATTGCAAAACATTTCGACGGCTGTAATTGCAACTTTTCCGATCGGTGCTCTTGATGACAATAATACAGTACCTTTAGGAAGAACACGCAATGCGGTTTTTTCGATTGCAAGCTGTGTTATTTTTCTATCGGTTGTATAAACATATTTTGTTCTATCGTTTAATTCAGCTGGTGTAATCCATAAAAAATCGCCATTCCAATATTCTGCCATATTAGTTTTTGGAGTAGCACCGGAAACTATATTACAGATTTCTCCTAATTTTGCCATTATCCCAACCCTTTCAATAATGCAATCATTGCAACAATTAAAGCTACCAATGCAATATTGGTATTGAAATGCATGATTGCATTTTCATCGTCATCTTTCCATGCTTCACGGCTACAACAAATTGAAATTATGACAACCACTATAAACAGCAGTGTTAGAAAAATACAACCGAAGAGTCCATTGGCAGGATCAATAAAATATTCCTTCCAAATACCGACGCAAGTTATAACAGAAGAAATAGCAAGTAAAACAGGAATACAGACATTAATGATTGCCATTACGGAGCCTCTGAAACGATTTGGACATTTTGATTGTTCTTTGGCTTTCTCCTGTGCTTTGACAATGGCATCTGCAAGTTTGTCATAGTCGATTTCCATATTGACATTATCAATATTGTAAATGATTTTAGACTTTACCATTACAGCAATTCCTCCAACTCTGCCAATGTCTTTGCAACTTCCATTTCAAGGCTGTGCAGGTTCGCCATAATTTCCGCAGTGGACGGGTATTCCACGGCTTCATAGACCGTCTGCTTGTATTTGTTCACAGACAGGTCGTAGTCGTTGGCAACGATTTCGTCCTTGGGGACAAAGAAAGACTGTTCGGTTCTTGCTCTGTCTTTTTCCGCTACCAAATTGTTGAATCTTGCAATGATGTCGGGGATGTCGTTTTCTTGTGTCGGGGTGCGTTTATCGTCAAGGGTGAAGCCGTCCGCCTGCATGTCATAGAACCAAACGTCCTTCGTGCCGGACGGGTCTTTGGTGAACAGCAGAATGGCGGTGGAAACCCCCGCATAGGGCTTGAACACGCC
>JAZNRU010000007.1:0-16622 GCA_045590895.1 Acutalibacteraceae bacterium | reverse complement strand
GCGGTCTCAACCCCAAAAACCAATAAAAATACCTCGTCTTCGGGTCGAAGATTTTTTACAGTGAGGATTTTTGGCGAGACGAGGCACAAAACGCAGAAAATCCTTTATGGATTTTCGAGTATTTTAACGAAGTATCGACGGGAATCCGCCTGTAAAAAACGGGTTCGGATTATATCCGTCACCCTAAGCGACCCGCAATATTTTCCGCAAGGAAAATATATCATTCATCATATCGAAGATATATCATATCCGCGATCAGCGGATATATCATTTGTCGAAGACACGAGTATCAATTCATCCCCCTGCATACTCGCCGTATACCGTGTGCCCGTCTGCAATTCTCCCGAAAGAATTTTGTGGCTCAGGGGTTCTTCGACCTTGCGTGCCACCGTTCTTCGCAGGTTGCGTGCACCGTTGCGTTCGTCGAATCCCGCTTGCGTGATCGCGTTTTCCGCCGAAACGTCAAATACGAGGTCGATGTTTATGCGTTGCAGGCGGTTTTGCACTTCCTTCAACAGGTTTCGCACAATGGCGGTGCAATCGTCCTTTGACAGCGGCTCAAAGACCACGATCTCGTCAATACGGTTGAGAAATTCGGGGCGGAAATACTGTTTGAGTTGTGAATGAAATTCCCGTTCCATACGTTCGCGTTCGCGGTCGTTGCCTTTTTCGGAAAAACCGATACCGCCGTTTTGCATCTGCTTTGCACCGATGTTTCCCGTCATGATGATAACGGCGTTGCGGAAGGACACCGTTCTGCCGTGGCTGTCGGTCAGAATGCCGTCCTCCATGATCTGCAACAAAAGGTTGAACACCTCGGGATGTCCTTTTTCGATCTCGTCGAACAAAACTACGCAATACGGACGGCGGCGGATGCGTTCGGTCAGTTGTCCGCCGTCCTCAAAACCGACGTAGCCGGGCGGAGAGCCGACAAGGCGTGAGGCGGCGTGTTTTTCGGAATATTCCGACATATCCAGACGGATCATTGCCTTTTCGTCACCGAATAAGACCTGTGCCAACGCCTTGCACAGTTCGGTTTTGCCCACACCCGACGGACCGCAGAACAGAAATGAGCCGACGGGGCGGTTCGGGTCACGCAGTCCCGTTCGGCTTCTGCGGATGGCATCCGACACCGTCTTTACCGCTTTTTCCTGTCCGATAAGACGGCGGTGCAGTTCTTCTTCCATGTGCAACAGCCTTTGGCTTTCTTCCACGCTCAGACGGCTGACGGGGATTCCCGTCCACAGCGACACCACCTGTGCGATGTCCTGCGTGCCGACCGTGTCCGAAGCGGCGGCTTCCGTTTCGTGCCACAGCCCTTTTTCCTGTGTGATACGGCGTGTAAGTTCTTTTTCATCGTCACGCAGTGCCGCCGCACGCTCGTAGTCCTGTGCGTTGACCGCCGCCGATTTTTCCGCACAGACCGTCCGCAACTGCTGTTCGAGCACGCGGACGTTTTCGGGCATTGCACCGGCTTTCAGACGCACGCGTGATGCCGCTTCGTCCATCAGATCCACGGCTTTGTCGGGCAGGAAACGGTCGGCAATATACCGCACCGAAAATCGTACCGCCGCTTCAAGCGTTTCATCGGGGATCCGTACGCGGTGATGGGCTTCGTAACGGTCTCGCAGTCCTTTGAGGATCTCCACGGTCTGTTCTTCGGTCGGTTCTTCCACGGTGATGGGCTGAAACCGCCGTTCGAGTGCGGCATCTTTTTCAATGTTTTTGCGGTATTCATCTAAGGTGGTGGCACCGATGATCTGCAATTCACCGCGTGCGAGCATGGGTTTGAGCAGATTTGCGGCATCCACGGCACCCTCTGCGGAGCCTGCCCCGACAATGTTGTGCAGTTCGTCAATGAACAGCAATACGTTGCCTGCCTGTATCACTTCTTCCACCGCATTTCGGATGCGTTCTTCAAAATCGCCCCTGTATTTTGCACCTGCGACCATGCCGGTCAGATCGAGGGAAAGCAGCCGTTTGTCCCAAAGCATCTGTGGCACTTCGCGGTCGGCAATTTTGCGGGCAAGCCCTTCCACGACCGCCGTTTTGCCGACACCGGGTTTATTGATGAGGTAGGGATTGTTCTTCGTGCGGCGGCAGAGAATACCCGTCATGCGTTCGATTTCGCTGTCACGCCCCACCACGGGATCAATGCGTCCCTGCCGTGCGGCTTCGGTGAGATCTCTGCCGTATTTTTCGAGCGTGGGTTGGCGGTGGTTGCGAACGGGTGCCGAACGGGGGGCGGTTTGCGTGCGTTCGTGTTCCGTATCGCCCGTAAGATCGTGAAGCAGTTCACCTGCCTGTACGCCCAGACGGTTGATGATCAGACAGGCAAAGCACTGCGGCTCACGCAGAATGGAGGCGAGCAGATGTTCCGTGCCTGTCAGTGCCTGCCCGTTGGTTCTTGCCTGTTGCAGAGCGTTTTCCACCACACGTTTTGCCTTGGGGGTAAAATCTTCTCCCGTCAGTTGCGTGGGTACGCCGATACCGATGCCGTTGCGGATCTGTTCGCGTACTTTCGCGGCGGTGATGCGGCGGTTTTGCAGAACCACGGAAGCTACGCCCGACGGATCCTTGAGAAGCCCCAGCAGGATGTGTTCACTGCCGATGTAGGTATGTCCCATGTCTTCTGCCGCGTGAACGGCCTGATTGAGTGCGGTGTTGGCCTTTTCGGAAAAACCGGTAAATTTATACATAAGACAGACACTCCTTTGTAAAATAAAAGGATCTTCACGGAAAGCAGAGGGATGTTGTAATGAACTAAATTATGATTTACAAGTTCTAAACGCTAAACGCTAAACGCTAAACGAGCGAAAACCATTTGTTTGTTTTTTCATTTTTACTTTGCGTTTTCTCGTTCTTTTTTTTGTCAATTTCACTACAAATGACAGTAAAACTTACTGTTTCAGTCGTTTAGCGTTTAGCACTTAGAATTTAGCACTTAAATTATGATTTATGCACATAAATCATAATTTATTTTCTTCAACTCTCGGAAAACTTTCTGTGAATATCAAAAAAAATTAGCCCACCCGACGAAAATATCTTCGGACGGACTATGTACACTTCATTGTTTTGCAAAGCAGGTTATGTTTATTCCGACAGTTTCGTGCGTACGATGCGTGCACGCAAAACGTCACGTTCGGACGGCTCAAGTGCGGCACCTGCCAGGCAGTTGATATTGGCAGGTTGCATGGCAACGAACAACTCGTTGACGGTCTGTGCAGGTACGTCGAGAATGCCGTAAATACAGCCCAGTCGGATCAGCGACAGTGCTTCGGACATTTCGTCGGCAGTGAGGATCATCGCACTCGTCAGCATACCCAAGGCACGGCGGATGCGGTCCTGCACGGTGATCTGTGATACGTAGGCTTCTGCCGCAGAACGCTCACGGGTGGCAAGTTGCAGGGCAAACGCCTCTAAATTCTGCAAAGCCCCCTGTTCGGAGAGCCCCATGGTCACGCGGTTGGTCAGCACGTACAGATCGCCTTTGGGTGCGGCACCCTCACCGAACAGACTTCGTACGGAAAGACCGAGTTTGGGAGCCGTGGAGGCAAAACGCAGCATATCACCCTGTGCCGACAAAACGGGCAGATGCAGAATGACGGAAGTCCGCATGGCGGTGCCGAGATTGGCGGGATTCTGCGTGATATAGCCGAGCCTGTCGTCAAACGCATAGGTCAGTTTCTCGTCGAATGCATTGTCCAGACGGTCGGCAACCGCGTAGGCTTTTTCCGGGCATAAACCGCCGTACATGGTCTGTATGCACAGGTGGTCGCGTTCGTTTATCATCACGGATATGCTTTCGTCTTCACTGAGCAACAGTACGCGGTTTTCTCTTGCGGCGGCAAAATCGGCACTGATGAGATGCCGTTCCGCCAAGGCGACCGCTTCATACGGGTACAGCGATTCCATTGCAACGGGGTGCAGGTCAAATTCCGTGAATTTTTCGGCAACCGCACAAACGGTGGCACACAGCCGTCTTTGTGCATCGCGTGTCAGCCGTGCGGGGAAGGGAACGCCGTCTAAATTGCGGCTCAGGCGTACTCGGGTGGCAAGTACCACGTCACCGTGACTGCCCGTATCGGAATACCATCTTTTATTATCAGCCATTTCCGCGTGCCTCCAGTTCTTTGATCTCATCCCGCAATTGTGCCGCCAGTTCAAAATTGCGGTCATCAATGGCTTTGTTCAACTGCTCACGGAGCAAATGCAGGCGGTGTTCGCGTTTGACGTCTTCGCGTGCTCCGCCGGCAACTTTGCCCACGTGGTGGGTCTTGCCGTGGATGTTCTGTAAGGTGGGCAGGAATTTATCGTAAAATACGCGGTAGCAATCGGGACAGGAAGCCATGCCGTTGCGGACGATCTCCTCAAAAGAGGAACCGCAGGACTCGCAACGCACCACTTTACTGCTGAGCGTGCTGACCGCCGCATCGCTGCGAAGGGCGGCAAACATAAGGTCGGAAAGACCTGCGGCAAACAGCGGAAACGCATCCGCATATCCCATCGCGGCGGCACAGTCCGCACACAGATGAGTTTCGACCGCTTCACCGCCGATTATACTGCGGATATGCGTTGTGGCTTCTTTTTTTGAACAATGTCGGCAAAGCAAGGCAACCGACTCCTTTCTATTGTACGCAAAAGAATGCGATATATGTTACTTCTTTTTTTTGTGAGGACCTTCCGTTTCGGTGACGGTCGGCAGGCAGATCGCAACGCGGAATCGACCGTCTTTTTCTTCGCAGGTGAACGAGCCGCCGGACTGTGTCAGAATGCGGTCGCAGATCTTCAGCCCGAAGCCCGTGCTTTCGCTGTCGGCAAGGTTTTTTGCGACGGCGTTTTCAATGTTCACGCAGATCATTTTTCCGTTTTCTTCGGTCTGCACCGTTACGGGAATACTGCGGTCGGCATAGCGTGCAATATTGGAAAATACGTTGTCAAATACGCGGCAGATCTCGTTGGCATCCAGACAAAGATTTGCAGTGCATTCACTCGGACTGTATTCCACGTGAAAACCTTTTTCGAGGAGATATTGCGTCTGTTCACCGAGGATCTGCGACAAAAACAACTGTGCGTCCATGGTTTCGGGCATCAGCGGAGCCATGGGCTGACCGAACACGAGGAAATAATGGAACAGGCGGTCGGAGAGATTTTTGAGTTGCTGTGCCTTGTTGCGGCAGGCTTCAAGGTATTTTTTTTCAAGTTCCGGATCTTCAAAACGGTGTTCGGACAGAATATCCAGATAGCCCATGAGTGCGGTCAGCGGTGTGCGGATGTCGTGTGACATGGTTGCCACCAGTTCGTGTCCTGCCGCAAGGGCTTTTTTTTCGTTTTCGCTTTTTTCGATCACAGACCGTCGCATGGTATCCACTTCGCCTGCAAGCAGGGCAATTTCATCCTTCCCGCGGGAAACGATGGGCAGTTCGGGTTCACCGTTTCCGATGCGGCGTACCGTTTGCGAAAGGGCAACGATCTGATTGACTTTTTTCTGATTGTAAATGAGAACAATTACGGAAAAAGTGAAGAACGAAGCACCGACACTGACGAAAAGAAGGATATCAGTCATCGTTTTTTCGGCATTGTCCGTGATGCATACCACGGCGTTGCCGTCGGCAAAGTTCACTTCAAAATAGCCGCTGTCCTGCGTGAGCAACAGGCTGTCAAAAACGGAAGAAACGCCGTCCCGTGCAACGAGAAGATCCTGTGCGTCGCCCGTAAATACTTCATAGACCACGTCTGTGGCAAGTACGGTGGTTGCCCGTTCGGAAACATCGTCTTTTTTCGTCGTTTGTTCGTTTTCCCTGCGTTCCTGTTCATACAGGCGGTCAAAACGCTCTTTGGCGGTGCTTTCTTCTTCTCTTAAAGGTTCCTCATCCGAAGGTTCAACTTTCAGAATGAGCTTGTTTTCTTTATATATAAACAGGGAAACGTTGTCGTTTTCTTCCGCCCATGCGTTCAACCGTGAAGAATCCACACTCTGCACGCCGTTGATGCTGACGAACTGTTGCAGATCCGTCTGGTAAGCGATCATGCGTTCCTGTTTTTTTTCGTCCGAAAAATACAGTTTGTCGGCTATGATCTGTCCGACGGAGTTTGTGAGCAATGCCACGATGAGGCTGACGGCAACACCGAGAACGACCACCAGTGCCATTTTACGACGCAGGGAGAAACGCGGATTTTTGATCTTATCCGTCAACGGTATACCCCCTTCCCCAAACGGTGCGTATGATCTTGGGAACGTTGGGATCTTCCTCGATCTTACGGCGGAGATTCATCATGTGTACCATGATGGAGTTGGCGGAGGTGTTGAGGTATTTTTCGTTCCACACGCCCTCAAACAGTTCCTGTGCAGACACCACGCGGCCTCTGTTTTCAAGCAGAAAACGCAGAATCGCAAATTCTTTGTCCGTCAACTGCACGGGCGTGCCGTCTTTGAGAACGGTATTGTCGGTCAGGCGGATGAACAGGGATTGAATGCGGATCTCGTCACCGTTGTTTTCTTTCCCTTTGTACACGTTGTACCGCCGCAGGAGAGAGGCGATCTTCATACGCAGTTCCGTTGCGGAAAAGGGTTTTACGATGTAATCGTCACCGCCCGTGGCGTAGGCATTCATCTTGTTTTCATCGTCGGAAAGTGCCGTCAGAAACAGCACGGGAACCGATGAAAACAGCCGCAGTTTTTCGCACACTTCAATACCCGTCATGTCGGGCAACATGATGTCAAGCACCACAAGATCGAAATCCGCGTCCGTTTTCAGTGTCTGCAGTGCACTCTGACCGTCCGCCGCCGCGGTGACACGGTAGCCTTCCGTCGTGAGCATCAGCCCTATGACCTCGCGGATGTCACTGCTGTCATCCACAACCAGTATTTTTTCCGCATTGGCAGACATGTCGGCACCCCTTTACATAAATAAAGCATTTTAAGTGATAATAAATTATACCATATTACAATAAAAATAGGAATAGCAAATTCTGTGTTTTTCTTAATTTTTGTAAATTTGCTTGCTTTTGAAAAAGAGCGGGCTTATACTCAAAAATGGTAAAAAAGAGGTGCTGATCTTGTCAAAAATCATTGAATATTATAAAAATCTGCCAAAAAATGAATGGAAAGAATTCCGTAAAAGCGTTACGTGGGCAGAATATGTTTTGTGGTGGATCGTCCGCGGACTCATGATCTACGCCGTAGTGCAGATCTACGGAATGTATACGGCGGGCGAAAAAGACTTCGTCATGATGTTGCAGATCTGTGCGACCACGGCGGCAACCTTTCTTGTAACGGTATTTCGGTTCATTTTTCCCAAACAGATCTTTCTCGGGCGTATTCCCTATACGGTGCAAAAATACGCCGTGATCTGCGTTTTCTTCTGTTCTTATCTCGGTCATTACCACGATCTGTGTGCCAAGGCGGGATTCGACAGCATATTGCACGTGCTGACGGGCTTTTTGATGGTGTTCGTGTGTTACGAGATCGTGATGAGTATGCAGACGAAAGACCGCCCCGTATCGGGCTTTATTGCCTCGGTGATCGGCTTCGGTATGAACTGTTTCGTCATTATTTTTTGGGAGATCTTCGAATTTTCGACCGACTATCTGTTCGGCGGCAACCTGCAGGCATATATCCCCGTGCTCTCCGACGGAGATCAGATGTTGTTTACATTCTTCGGCAATCCCGTCGCACAGGAGCAGTTGCCTGTGTTTGACACGATGATCGATATGATCCTGGCACTCGTCAGCTCCGTACCCGCCGCCGTTTTGCTGTGGGTAAAGGTGTCGTATCAGAACAAAAAAAGAGAAAAGAATACAGACAAGCATTCCGTTGTCGAAACACATTTGGAATCAGAAACCGTTTCATGTCGGTAACTCCGTGTCTGAGATTTTGTAAAAACAAAAAAGCCGATTACGCAAAGCACCGCAGATCGGCGGGAGTAAGGCTCTCGCTTCAAGGTGATGTTCCGCGTAATCGGCTTTTCATTCAAAGTCGGGTTCTGCTTCATACAGCTCCTGCCAACAGAACCAAATGCGTGGTGGAGCAGTTCGGCACTTCCGGTGTACCGATACCGTGTCGGATGAACCGACTAATTAAGTCTCAATATGGTCGAACAGTTTATTCAGTTGTTTATGTAGCGGTGAACCGCTGTGCCATTATTATACAGATAATGCGTTATGCCGTCAAGGGTGTGAAGCACTCTCATTTTATTCAGAATTTCAAAAGGCAAAATTCAACCAGTGCAGAAAATAATTCTCCATCTGTTAGGACATTTGACGATAAAAAATCAACGGTGCAAAAATCCGTGCCAACGTGGCACGAATTATATCTCAAAAAAATTCTGTCCAACTTGGGCAGAATTTTCAAAACCACACTTCTGTCCAGGTTGGACAGAAGTTGAAAAGCTAACTTCGACACAAGTTGTGTCGAAGTCAAAAATCACTTCTACGCAACGTGCAGAGAAGTCTGGATTTAACCTCTACTCAGAATGTGTAGAAGTTAAATTTGCAAAAACGAGGCGACCAACTTTACCGTTGATCGCCTTCAGCTTTACTTTTTCCCGTTTATGGTAGGCAGCTTTGTTCCTTTAACATTGACCCCAAGAATTACCGCTCCCAATAGCAACGCACCGCCAATCAACGGTGTTCCGTACTTAATGATTCCTTCAAGGAAATTGCGGTTATCTTCGTGAAGACCTGCAATTTTATCTGCAACCAAAATCATTTTGTCCGTGATTTTCTCTTGTTGTTCCGGCGTAATACCATCTTGTTTAAGTAAAATACTAAGGTCATCTAAAATGGTTTTGTACGCCATAACTGCATCTTTACGGCTATCATCATTGCTTTGAAGAACCTTGTCGCACATTATGTTATATTGCTCAATCATATTGCGAGAGGATTCTACATAAGCAGGAAACTGATTGATAATTGCGAGAGCAACATCCTTATCCATATGCGGAATCAATGAAGCGAACTCCATGATTTTGTCTTTCGACAGATTTCTGAAAGAATCTATTTGTAGTGCTTTTTTTACTTGATCTTCAGACACCAGGTACTGCGACATAGCTATTCACCTCCGTTTCTCATTATTTAGCTTTTCAGTTCATCCACGTGTGCTTCACAATGCTTTTCAATTTCCTTCAACCAAGTTTCATACCAATACCATGTTTTGGATATTAGAACCCCATAGTTGAATTTAGGATCTTTGGCATTTCGAGCCTTCCATATTTCGGTATGCTTGTTGACAGAAAACTTATGATTTTTCCTTCATCAACAATAATCTCTTGCATTCTGTAATTCTCCAATATTATATCTTCGTAATCTGGTCTATCGCATACAGCGGCAGATTGATGAGCCATTCTTCCTTTTTGAAGTCCGCCATGGACGTGCGAACGGAAACTTCGGGTGAAAACTTTTCCTGATAGGTTTTTAAGCTTTTGGATTTGAGATTTACTTCTGCTTTTACTTCAACGGGAACGATACGTTCACCCGTATCAACAACAAAGTCAACTTCACAAGAACCTCTGTCGTTGGTATAGTAATAAACATCCAAGTCTCGGACGGTCTTTAATTGCTGACAAACGTACTGTTCTGTAAGTGCACCCTTGAACTCAACAAAAAGGTCGTTGCCGTCAAGCAAAGTACGCTGACGAAGTCCCGCCATACAACCAAGCAGACCGACATCTGCCACAAACAGCTTAAACGCTTTCAGATCCTCATACGCCCGCAGGGGGATACCGGCAGCATTGACACGGCTGATCTTGTGAACAAGACCGCAATCACTCAACCACATGATTGCGGTTTCATAGTCCTTCGCACGGGCACCGTCACGAACAAGACCGTAGATAAACTTTTTGTTTTCTTTTGCCAATTGAGAGGGGATGCTGTTCCACAACATGCGGATTCTCGGTACGATTTCATTGGGTGCGTGCTTGGAGAAATCCTGTTCGTAAGCGGCAAGGATTCGTTTTTGAATTTCACGCGCTTCATTAAAATCCTTGTTTTCTGCAAAACTTTGCACTGCTTCGGGCATACCGCCGACAAAGTAATAGTGCTTCAAAGCATCAATATAAGTCTGCTTAAAGCTTGTAATCATCTGAAAGTCCTGTTTATCAAGCAGTTCGGCAAACCGTTCTTTATCGGTTGCCATCAGAAACTCCTTAAAAGAAAGGGGATACAGTTTTAAGAAATCCACCTTGCCCACAGGGAAAGACGTACCTTGATGTAAGGCAATGCCGAGCAATGAACCGGCACACACAATGTGATACTGCGGTGCGTTCTCATAGAAATATTTAAGAGACGACAACGCTCTCGGAACTTCCTGCACTTCATCAAAAATCAGCAAAGAATTGTCGGGATCGATTTTGCGACCTGCATACAGTTCCAAGCCTATGATCAAACGCTCCGCATCCAGATCAGAATCAAATAACTCTGCCATTCGGGAATTGGAGTCAAAATTGATATATACGGTATCTGCATACGCCTGTCTGCCGAATTCTTTCATCAGCCAGGTTTTGCCGACCTGACGGGCCCCTTCGATAATCAAAGGTTTACGGCGTTTGCTTTCTTTCCATTTTAACAGATTTTCAATGGCAATACGGTACATACACGCACCTCCGATATATAATGCAAGTATAGTATAGCACGTAATTACAAAAATTACAACGAGTTTTTGCGGAGTAATTACACTTTTTACGACGAATAATGTTTCCGGGTTGCAAATATTCATTGTAACCATAAAAACAAACCCGAATCACGCAAAGGCGATCCGGGTATTGTTCAGACAATGATTCTTGCTTTGTAAGAAACAGCCTTTCGGACGGTTTTACTTATTCCGCGTGGGCTGCAAGCCATGCCTCTGCTTTGTCTGCCGACATACGGGTGATGTTTTCGGTCGGGTAGGGGGATTCCTCGCCGCCGTTGACGTACAGGAAGAATTTGCCGTTTGCAGTTTTGTAAAGGCTTTCTTCGTAGCCGTCCGCATCACCGAAATTGCCGCTGGTGAACTTTGCCACGAGTTCGGCGTTGTCGGTATCGTATTCCACTTTACAGATCACTTTTTTCATTTATTTCAACTCCTTTTTGTCTGTTTCATTCATATATTATAGCACGTAAAACGAAAAATTGCAAGATGGGCAAGGGAGAATCGAAATGGAATATTCACGGAAAGTGTAAATTATGATTTATGCACATAAATCATAATTTATCTTATTGCACAATACCCCTTTGTTCCTGGAATATCCCGAAAAAAGCGGCAAGGGAGAATCGAAAATGGGATTTCCCGTATTCAAAAAATGCGGATTGTCCGTGTTTGGGTTGACTTTCTTGCCCATCAATGGTATAGTTGACGGGACAAATATATTATACGTATAAAGGATGAACGGTATGCTTCATTTTGAAAGTGATTATATTCAGGGTGCACATCCTGCAATTCTCGAAAATCTGATAAAAACCAATCTCATTGCTCAGACCGGATACGGCGTGGACTGTTTCTGCGAGGATGCGAGAGCAAAAATCCGTACCGCCTGTGCGGATGAAACGGCGGACGTGTATTTTCTCGTCGGCGGAACGCAGGCAAACGCTACGGTCATTGATGCAATGCTGAAAAACTACGAGGGTGTCGTGGCCGCCGTTACGGGGCATATCAACGGTCACGAAGCAGGTGCCGTGGAAGCCGACGGACACAAAGTTCTGCCCCTGCCGCATCATTTGGGCAAGGTGGATGCAAACGAACTTGCCGACCTGCTTGCAACCTTTTACGCGGACGACAACCACGATCACATGATCTTCCCCGGTATGCTCTACGTTTCCCATCCCACCGAATACGGCACGCTGTATACAAAGGACGAACTGACCGCCCTTTCCGACATCTGCCGTCAGTATGATATTCCGCTGTTCCTGGACGGAGCAAGGCTCGGTTACGCTCTGACAAGCGAGGGTACCGATCTTGACCTGCCCACGCTCGCACAGCTTTGCAACGTGTTTTACATCGGCGGCACAAAATGCGGTGCACTCTGCGGTGAAGCGGTCGTGTTCCCCCGTCACGGTGCTCCCAAACAGTTCTTTACCACCGTCAAACAGCACGGTGCGTTGCTGGCAAAGGGACGTCTGCTCGGCGTGCAGTTCGATACGCTGTTCACGGATGATCTGTATATGAACATCTGCAAAAATGCCAACGTACAGGCTGAAAAACTGCGCAAGGCATTAAAAGAAAAGGGATATGAAATTTTCATTGAAACCGTTACCAATCAGATCTTTATCGTGCTTGAAAATAACCGTCTGCGTGAACTGAGCGAAAAAGTCTGCTTCGGTTTCTGGGAAAAGAAAGACGAGAATCACACCGTCGTCCGCATTGCCACGAGTTGGGCTACCACCGCAGAATCGGTGGATGAACTTCTGACGTTGCTGTAAGAACGAAAACGCATAAAAATAAAAGTACCCGCCTGCGGAGCGTTTGTTCCGCAGGCGGGTTTTGCAGTTATTCGGTTTGATTTTCGTGCTTAATTATGCAAACAGGTCAAAGATCCAGCCGATGGCGGGATACAGAACACGCAGGATGAGGGTGAGGGTCTTGAAAGAGAACAGGTCGATGAAAACAAATTCGATGTCGTCTTCCATGATGTCATTGTAGGTGACGCAGTAGGTCTCGTAGTTGGCAGGATCGTTTTCGTTGAGAACGAAAATTCTTGCACTTCTGTTACCGCCGTTGCCGTAGGTGGCAAAGCCGGAACCTGCGTTGTAACCCATCTGAATGCCTTCTTCGGTGATACCGACGAAGTTGTTGATGTGGTCGTGGCCGAAGTAGGCACCGATGATGTCGCCTTTTTCAAGCCATGCTTCATACTGACCGGTGGTTACGGTCTGCTTTTCCGAGCAGGGAGCTTCGAAGCAGTAGTTGACGTCGCCGATGAGTTTATCTTCGGTAAGGCGATACCATTTGAAATCGTCAAAACTGAAATAAGCATTCTGAATATCGTCGGTTTCTTCCATGAACTGATAGATCTCTTTGACGGGGATGTGCTGGAACACAAGGGAGGGAACCACTTCACCGCCGTTGTCAGCTTTGAGTGCATCGCTGGTGTTTTTGTACCATTCCACCTGTTCGGGGATCAGACCGCGGTAGCCGCCTTCGGTTTCGTTCTTGTTGCCCGTATCCATCATGTAGACGTTGAATGCATAGCCCGTGCCGTCGGAATTGAGAATGGGTACGTTGTATGTGCCGGGATCACAGCCGTCATCGGGGATGATACAGCTTTCGTAACTCTGATAGGAGTCGATCTGACCTTCGAGGTCAAGTACATCGGCTACGTCGTGGTCATGGTTGCCGAAAGTGAACAGATAGGGGATGTTTCTGTCGGCAATGGGCTTCATGAGAGCCTTGATGGTAGCGTCAACGTCGTCAGCGGTAGCGGTGATGTAAGTATCGGAAATGGTGTCACCTGCAATGACAACGAGGTCGGGCTGTTCGGAATCCAGAACGGCTTCCATGAGGGCAATGGTGTTTGCGTTGGGATTTCTCTTGTCCTGCAGATCGTTGAACATGCAGATCTTGAAAGAACCGTCTTCATGTACCTGCAGAACGGCATCTTCTTTCAGGGTCGCCGCAGAAGCGGGTGCAAGACAGGCACAGATCAACAGGGCTGTCAGCAGAACGGACAGGATACTTTTGAACTTTTTCATTTTGTTTGCTCCTTTTTCATAAATGTAATATCCAACTTGCAAAGCCGAAGTACACCAGCAGGGAGACGGCGTCAACGATGGTCGTGATGAACGGGCTTGCCATCACGGCAGGGTCAAAACCGAGTTTCTTTGCCAACAGGGGCATCGAACAGCCGATGATCTTCGACAATATGACCGTAACGCAAAGGGTTAAACTGACCACGAAGGCAACCATGACCGAAATATCGTCGTTGCCCAAAAGCAGGCGGTCAATGAGAAGTACTTTTACAAACGTGGCGGCGGCAAGGGTGATGCCGCACAGAATGGATACCTTGAATTCTTTGAAAATAACTTTCAGTGTGTCGGAAAAGTCAAGTTCACCCAACGAAATACCGCGGATGACCGTGACCGAAGCCTGACTGCCCGCGTTACCGCCCGTACCCATGAGCATCGGGATGAAGGCGGTCAGCACCACGAGGGCACTCAGTGCGTTCTCAAAGCCCGTGATGATGATTCCCGTCAGCGTGGCGGAGAGCATCAGCAGGAGAAGCCACGGAATACGGGCTTTCCAAAGCTCGGACGTATCGGTTTTCAGATAGGGCTTGTCCGTGGGGGTAACGGCGGAAAGAATTGCAAGGTCTTCGTCCGCTTCTTCCTGCAAGACGTCAATGGCGTCGTCGAAAGTGATGATACCTACCAGACGGTCTTCTCTGTCCACAACGGGCATGGCGAGGAAGTCGTAATGCGAAAACAGAACGGCAATTTCCTCTCTGTCATCTTCCGTGTGAACGTGAATAACGTTGGTGTCCATGATGTCCGCAACGGCGGTGTCCTCGCTTGCAAGAAGCAGATCCTTGACCGATACGACGCCCAGAAGACGGCGGTTGTCGGTGACGTAGCAGGTGTAGACCGTTTCCTTGTCGAGGGCTACGCTGCGGATGTAGGCAAACGCTTCGCCTACGGTGTAGTGCTTACGCAGATTGACGTATTCCGTGGTCATGATCGAACCTGCGGAATTGTCGGGGTATTTGAGCAGTTCATTGACCGAACGGCGGGTTTCGGGCGATGCGTTTTTGAGAATACGCTGTACCACGTTTGCAGGCATTTCTTCAATGATGTCGGCGGTATCGTCGTCGTACAGTTCATCGAGCAGTCCCGTCAGTTCGCGGTCGGTGAATGAGGTAATAAGGGTTTCCTGCTGATCCGTATCCATTTCAACAAAGGCTTCGGCAGCAAGTTCTTTGGGGAGTAAGCGGAAAATGACCAGCAAACTGTCATTGTCCGTTTCCGACAGAATCTCCGCAATGTCAGCCCCTTCCATGCAGGCGAGCATTTCACGCAATTGCGGATATTTTTTGCCGGAGAGCAATTTACGGATGATCTCCGTGATTTTCTGAATGCCTTCCATTCGTATTCCTCCTGTTTTTTGAGTGTTCGGGAGCTTTCTCCCACAGAAGTAATACGCAAAGAGACGGCAGTCGAGGATAAACACGCTCGGCATATCAGCCGCGTGTTATCGAAGTCCACTGTGTGAAACAGACGGACTTGCCGCAAATTTGACGTTATTATACACACAACTTCGCGGTCGGCCGCCGGAGTTTGCGCCGTTACTGTCTGCGTCCATGTCTGTTCCACCTCTTTTTCATGATTAGAATACGGCACAAATGCCAATCGTAGATATTATACGGCTCAAGCGGATAAAAGTCAAGAAAAAACAAGGAAGAAACAGGTATTTTTTAGGGTCAACTGATTACAAAAAGGCATCAATTGTTTCAATATTGTAATCAAAATGCAACCGTTATATCGTTGACATTGCTGATTGAATTTTGCATAATAAGAACAGTAGGTTTGAATACACGGAGGAGATTATGGAGCAGGAGAAAGATAGAGCCGCAACAGCGGCAGAAGAAGCGGATGCCCTGTTGCTGTCCTTTTCGGCTGAAGCGGAAAAAACGGAAGAAAATATGGCGGCGGTCGATGAAAAAACGGCATCCGCACCGCCTGCAAGAAGCCGTATGGCGATCGGCTCCCGCAAGAAGGAAGCGGAAGTGCCGCCCGTCGGCGTACCTCTTTACGAGGAAGAGGAACCGCTTGTTTTTGAGCAAGCGGAAGAACCCGTGCTGATCTTGCATGAAGCCGAAGCCGATCCCGAACCGACCGCAAGGCAGGTGCGTAAGGCTGAACGCAGTGCAAAAAAACAGGCGAAATGGGATAAAAAAGATGCAAAACGCAAGGCAAAAGTGGAGCGTCAGCAAAAAAACAACACCCCGATCATGCTTGCAGGAACGGTCTTCCTTGCCCTGATCTGTGCGGTGCTGTTGTTTATGCATCATTTTGAGTTGACGTTCATGGATATTCCCGAGGTCCTGTCGGGTGAAATTGAATTGACACTTGAGCCGACCACCATGCCGCTGAACATTGCCGAGCCCACCGAATCGGGCCCCGTGGCTCCCGCAAAAGGAGCGTATGTCGTCAGCAGTGCGGACGGCGTGTATCTGCGTGAGAACGCAAACACGGATGCCACCCGTCTTGCGGCATTGCAGAAAGGCACGAAACTGAACATCGGTGCGTTCAAGTATGACAGTGCAAACGAATGCTTCTGGGGCCGCACGAGTGCGGACGGTATGTACGGTTGGGTTATCATGACCGCACTCTCACCCGACGAATCGGAAGCAACGACCGTTGCCTCTGCAACGGACGGCATCGGCTGAATGAAAACGAACAATAAAAAAATGTCAGGCATCCGGTATGTCTGACATTTTTGCCGTATTTCGGAACTTTTTTCGGATTTTCACGAAAAACCGGGAGGGAATGGTGCAATTAAAATGGGGAAAGTGTAAATTATGATTTATGTGCATAAATCATAATTTAAGTGCTAAGTTCTAAGTGCTAAACGCTAAACGACTGAAACAGTAAGTTTTACTGTCATTTGTAGTGAAATTGACAAAAAAGAACGATAAAACGCAGAGTATAAACGA
>JAZNRU010000006.1:0-5450 GCA_045590895.1 Acutalibacteraceae bacterium | reverse complement strand
ATCGTTTTTTCGTTACGATATAATCATCGTGTCGGCAGACACGATGCACCTTAAAGAGGTCGTTGGTCGCCTGCTGATGGTCAGAGGAGGTCAGAGTTCATACAAATTTGGTGTTAATATGCCCTCATAAAGTTTCTGCATTCCGCCGAGGGGAGAATGTGCATCCACATGGCCACATCTTCGGCGTAAAAAAGCGACTGGAGGTGCAAGACTGATCGGACAGCAGAAACGGAATACTTACCTTAATGAGGTCGTTGGTTGCCGCTTGTGGTCAGAGCTGACTTATTGAGTAAGTTAATCGCTTGCAAACTTGCCTTCAGGCAGTTTCTGCATTCCGCCGAGTGAATTTCTGTGCATCTTCTATGTCACAGTATCGTCGGCGAAAAGTGATGATTACAGAGCGTGCAGGATCTAAGATATGGATACTTCCCCTTTTATGTTGAAGTTGTTTGCTTGCGAGTTGCTGAGGTATACGAGTGAACGCTGAAACTGTATTTTTTAGCCCTTAATCGGTATCTGCATTCCGCCGAGGATAGTTCGTGTATCCGTATGGCCACATCTTCGGCGTATGAAAAAGTTGGGCAGAACAGCACTGATCGGGCACAGTGGAAACGGAATAAGTGGTGTCGGTTGCCCGCTTGCGGTCAGTGCAAACATTATAGGGGAAGTCAAAACGTCGATTTTTTGCCCTTAAACCATTTTCTGCATTACGCCGAGGGGAGTTCTGTGCATCCACTATGTCACAGTTTCGGCGGTGAAGAAGCTGTTTGCCGATGGGGATGGTTTACATAATCATGACCGATGCTGATAAAAAGTCGTTGCCGTTCGCATCAGACAGTTTCGGTTGCGGAGAGAATTCTGTTTATAAATTTTGCTTTTCATAAACTTTTTTATCAGTATTCGGTTTGTTTTTTATAAGTGCTCGGTCGTTGTTGACTTTTTAAATGTGCGATGATATACTCGTTTCATACAATATTTACCCTAAAAAGGAGGTAATTGCATGATTGCAGACAAGTTGAAAAACGGCGATGAAGTTCGGGTTGTTGCACCGTCCAGAAGCCAAGCCATAATTAAGGAGCATGTGCATCATCATGCAATGAACTTCTGGAATGATTCAGGATATAAACTGACGTTCTCCGAGAATTGTCGGGAACTTGACAAATATGATTCATCAAGCATTGCATCAAGGGTTGAAGATTTGCACGAGGCTTTTCGTGACCCCAAAGTGAAAATGATCATTTCATGCGTCGGCGGATTTAATGCCAATCAATTGTTGCCATATCTTGATTATGATCTGATTCGGCAAAATCCCAAAATATTTTGCGGATATTCGGATATTACAATTCTGCAAAATGCTATTTATGCTAAAACCGGGCTTGTGACATATAACGGACCGCACTATATCACTTTTGGATTTGACGGTGAGACGGAATATACAAAAAAAGCATTTGCGGATTGTATAACAAAAGATGAGCCGATCCGTCTTGCACCGTCTGAAACAGCCGGCAAATATAATGTTTTACAAGAGGGAGAGTGTGAGGGGATTGTGATCGGCGGCAATCTTTGCACACTCAATCTCTTACAAGGTACGCCTTATATGCCCGACATTCGCAAAAAAGTGTTGTTTATCGAAGATGACAACATTATGGGAGAATATTTCAGTTATGAATTTGAGCGAAATCTCCAATCGTTGCTGCAAACGGATGGTGCTGATACCGTCAAAGGCATTGTGCTTGGTCGGTTTGATGAAAGTTGCGGGATGACGTTGGAGCGTATCTCCGATATTATATGTGATAAAGTGCCTTGCGGGATTCCTGTGATATCCGGATTGGATTTCGGTCATGTTTTTCCTGTTATTACCTTCCCCATCGGCGGAACGGTTAGAATAAATGCAAGAAAAGATGCGGCAGATATTCTGATTCTGACTCACTGATTTGTATTATTATATGGATGAAATATTAAGACCGGCTGATTTGTTCAGGCGGTCTGTTTTCATGTTCAGATTGTTACAGTTGACCTCAATCAGTTTCTGCATTCCGCCGAGGGAAGTGAGTGCATCCATTCGGTCGCATCTTCGGCGGCGAAATGTGATGTTTGCAGATCGTGCACGGTTAAGATCATGAATACCGCGCTTTTTATATTGTGGTTGCTTGCTTGTGGTATCTGACTGTAGGGGGCATCTTGTATAAATATTGATCTTATTGACTTGGTATATTTGTTTTGATATACTTTCATCAGAGGTGTTTTATATGGACATGAATGAATTTTATGATTTATTAAGCGAATATGCACTTGAAAATGAAAATTACATGAAGTGGAGAGAGACGCACGGAAAAGTCTTTGGCGATGTGTTTTTATCGGCATTTGAGGATTCGGCAGAGGCACAGATACATCTTACTGCGGCTTTGATAAGAATATCAAACCGTGATTTTGATGATGGACTTTCGAAGCTTCTTATGCTTGAAAATTTTTGCTATCGTGATTTTGATTTCTTTGCCCTTTCTTATTTCACCGGGCTTTGCTGTGAGTTCCTTGAAAACGAACAGATGATGAATAAATATTATGATAAGATGCTTGCATATGACTTTGATTTTCAGTTTTTTATAGCTTTTCATCCTTATTACCGTACAGCAAAGTTTGCACAGAGAAAGTCAGAAAACGCAAAAGCTCTTGAATATTATAGAAAAGCGTATGAATTATATTCTGAAGATGAAACAGATCCGGTGAAACTCGAAAATATGGGTCAGTTATGTTATGATTTAGGTACAGTTTATTTGTCTGTTAAAGATTATGCAAAATCACGGGAGTTTCTTGAAAAGTCTTGCAAATTCAGTCCTGACGAAAATCCTCAGCGAAACTATGTACTGGCTATTCTTTGTGCTATAGAAGGCAAAAAGGATGAAGCCAAACAACTGGTTGATGGTTTGCCTGATTATTTGAAGGCTCTATGTGAACAGATAATATCCTCAATTTAATCAATATATATAGTCAGCTTTTCAAAATCGGGGTAAAAAAAGGATGCTCACCTGCAATCGGAGTTGAGCATCCTTTTTTATATATTAATTTATGTGTTGACTGTGGTGTGCAAAAAGTTCCACCACCGATTCCGGATTTTCAACGGAATAGGTAAAGGACGGCAAAATACCCTCATCTGTTTCAGATTGCCAGGTGTTATCCTTGTAATTGATGTTGATATGTTGTGTGTCATCCAGCCATAATTGTGTAAAATCGTTGTTGAAACAGATGATATATTTACCGTTGACAACAATTCTATAGTCCGAATTCCTGTCCTTGCTTCTGTTTTCATCAATTGCTTCGGTCGTAAGCCTTATCTTTTTCAGCGTTTTTAAATCCTTTGCCGGACTTTGCTATTATATGCCCTTTTTACTTATCAATAATAGTTTTTTACCGTATCTCCTATGGCTTTGAGAAGGGAGTCTTCGTGGGTTGAGGGAAGGTCGCAGTTATAATGCCATATCATCACGCCGCCGAAGCCGTTTTGTATGCAATAGTCTGTTTTCTGTGCAACGACAGCAGGTGTGTTGAACCAGAAATCCTTGTTGGTTTCCTCGCAGTGATACCAGCCGTCCTCGGTCATATTCTCATAGCATCCGTTGTAACTGTACCAATATGCTGACAGGTCGGTAGGTCTTGAATAAAAGGGAATTCCGACATTGACCTTATAAAACGGCATCCCTTTCAGCCCCAGCTGATGAAGCTGCTCAATCGTATCCTCGTAGGTGGCGTGTCTGCCTTGCTCGTCAACGTAGTCGTAGGTCATAAGCTCGAAGGTGTCGATGGCTTTAATTGCGGCATTTGAGAACTTGATATTCCAGGCATTGCCTGCAACGCCGAGGGTATAAGCGTCACCGAGTTTTTCATCAAGGGAAACAAGGAACTTGTTGTAGCAGTCCCATGCGTTGTTCGAAAGGGGATATTCATAGTCAAAATGAACGCCGTCAAAACCGAATTTTTCAAGAACGGCAATGATATTATCCTCCAGCACGCCGCTTTCAAAAGCTTTGTTGTGCTCCTCGCTTTGTGCCTCCATCTGCTCCTCGTATACATCCGAATCGGATTCCCCCCAAGGTCCGATCAGATTGAGTGTAAGGTGCACATCTCTGTCGCCGATCGCATCGCGGGCTTTTTTAAGGACAGTATTCATTTTTTCTTCGTCGTATTCAACCTCACCCTTGCTGTTGAAGGTTGCACACTCAAAAATGATGGCATCGGTAACAATGTCAAAATCTTCCCCGTACAATTCACCGCCCCAGTACATAACGGCATCGCCTCTTATGTAGGTTGTGACTCTGAAATTATCCGACTTTTTGTCGAATAGGTTAAGATTGATTCCGAGAAAATTCGATATGATCATGACAATAGCAGTAAAAAAAACGACAATTCTCTGTAAAAATATACGCATGATTTCCTCCTGTTGCAGATGCTTTATTGTAAAACGCAGGTCAGAAAAACCAACCTATCATTCAGTATAGTCAAGTTTTAGAAAATTGTCAACAATTAAGACGAATAAGATGTTGACAGCAGAGCAGGAGTTGCTGTTTTTTTCAGGTGAAATACCTGTACGGACAGTGCATAGCACCCGTTTTCCGTTCTTGCCGGATTTGAACGAATGGCTGATAATAATTAAAACGGTATGATCGGTCAGTTTTTGCTTTTCTTTGATCGTTTTGATTTGCTGATATGAAAATTGTGCAATGATTGAATTTGTAAAAATCTTATGATAAAATTTAATACGGAAAGGCGGGTGAAGACGTGCAATCGCTTCGTTCGAAAATTTTTATGGCAATTTTGCGTATGATCTTTCATTCGCCGCTGTCGGACAGTTCAAAATTATCTGCCAATGCGGCAAAACTGACGAAAGACAAAAAATCAAGATATAAACCCGCAAAGAACTTTACGTATTCAAAGCATTGTGCAGACGGCGTGCGGTATGAAAAACTTGTCAACAAGCACTGCAAGACCGAAAAAGTGATACTGATGATCCACGGCGGCGGATTCAGAATTGAACTGAATGATTTTTATCGCAGGCTTGCCGAAAAATACAGCAATATGTTCTGCGGTGCAACCGTGATAAACGTTGACTACGGGAGATTTCCCGAGCATCAGCTTCCGTCCCAGATGCACGATGTTGTGAAAATATATTTGAATTTATTAGATGAGGGAATTAACAATTCAGATATTATAGTTATCGGTGACAGTGCAGGTGCCACATTGGCTATGACATCTTCATTATGGCTCAGTGATAACAACTATCCCTTACCCGGACATATTGTCTGCTTTTCTTTATGGGCAGATGCAACGTCAAGTGGTGATTCTAAAATTACAAATGCATATACTGACCCGTTTTATGGAATTGCGAAGCATAAGAAAATAGAAGATAATCTTCATTTGTTAAGAAGAATATCAAAATATGTTCTGAACGTTGATAG
>JAZNRU010000005.1:0-202813 GCA_045590895.1 Acutalibacteraceae bacterium | reverse complement strand
CAACAGCACTCTTTTACCATCATAATCAATATAAACACACAGGCCCCATTCGCCGTGCAATTCTTCTGTCCGTATATTGTCTACAATCACTGTCGCCTTCATAAAGCACCTCATTTGTTTTCTTTTGCCTCCTATTGTATCAAATCTGCCACAATTGTACAACAACCCAAGCAAAAAGCCCCTTTCCATGCCACCCGACATGGAAAGAGACTCACACAAACAATTCACTTTATGAAATTCCACTTCTTTTTACAGCTTCATGGGACCATCGCCCACTCCCACTACATAGAAATCTGCGGCATAGCCAACTTTTTCTTTGTAGGCTTCCCCTACATTCTTAATAAATTCATCAATCACATTATAATTTATTCTCTTTTTTCGTCCAGGTTTTAAAATCCTTACTGTATAAAACCTGTCATCCCAACAAGGTATAAACTCAACTTTCGTTCTGTTGTTGCATTTTACACATCTACATATTTCAATATGCTTTGCATGAGATTCTGTTTGTCTATTTATATATTCATTACTTACATAATCTACATTACACTCTATCTGTTCTCCACACCATTTGCAAGGGAATACTAATGTGTTAAAAGGAAATAGTGACAACTTATTATATTTCCTTTTAACAAGCAATTCCTGTTCGCAACAATTACATCGTATTCTGAAAAAACAATTATCAATGCTTAATAAATCTCTATTGATTAAAACATATCCTTTGCAAATTGGACATTTCTTTTTTGTGAAATCTTTTGCGTAATATCCCCATCCATCTTCATATAACCATAAATGTGTAGTACCACAATTTTGACAAAGGATTTCACTATCATCTTCGTTAATAACTATTACAAGTTTACCACATCGTTTACATTTAAATCTCATATAAATGTCTTCCTTTCGTCATATTCTTATGACTAACAATGAAAAAATCTGTAAACTTCAAAAGAAGTTTACAGATTTTTTTGGTGGAGATGAGGGGGATCGAACCCCTTACCTCTTGACTGCCAGTCAAGCGCTCTCCCAAGTGAGCTACACCCCCAAGGACGTATATAATTATAGCATCCTTTTTAAAAAAGTCAACACCTAAATGAAAAATATTTAAATTATTTTATAATAAAATTCATTCATATATATTGGCTTAATTCAATGCAACGCTCAATATTTCAACGTCAGCCCTGTATTCCGTGAATGTAATACGAACCTTTTTGGCTTTTGTGGGTTTCAGACAACAAATCTTTTTATATCCGATCACGCCGCCTTTGACAGCGGTTTTCCACTTACTTTTTTCATTAAGATACGATACTTCAAATGCTTCAACGTGTTGACCGTTGCGGATATTCTCCATAATGACAACTTTGTCAAACAGATCGGCTTCTTTGAGTTCAATCTCAAGATACGGTTTTTTGTCGCCCTGTGCAGGTTTCCAATATACCAGTTCATCATCGGCAACACAGTTTTCTGCTTTATATTTGGCGGAATACTCGGATGAAGCGGTAACGGTGCCGTCACGTTGTGCAAGATTGTAACCGAAATACAATTTCAGATCATGACCCAATGCAGAGAGAACCTGCAGATCAGTTTCATCAAGATGTCCTCTTTTATCAGGAGCCAGACCAAGCATCAGATTTGCATTGCCGCCGACCGTATTATAATAGAGTTTAAGTAATTTGTCTTTTGTCTTGATTCCGTATTTATCATCAGCAACATGGAACCAATGGTCTCGAATAGGCACGGAGCATTCAGCGGGATACCAGATAAATTCTTCTTCATGTTTGATGGCTTTACGACTGCCTATATCAAGATCCATCATGCCCTTTGCTTTTTTATCTTTTGCAGCGGCACTCGTTCCGTCTTCATAAACACCGAGATGTGCAGGTACAACACTCCATTCGGCTTCACGGGTTACACCACGTTCATTACCGATCCAACGAACATCGGGGCCTCGGAAACAAATAGCGGCATCGGGCTGCAATTCGCGGATAAGTGCATAATATGATTTCCAATCATAATTCTGCACATTCTTTTCTTCACTGCCGCAAACAGCATCCAACCAAACACAGAAAACTTCGCCGTAATCTGTGAGAAGTTCACGAAGAAGATTCATAAAGAATTCATCGTAAGCCTTACCTGTTCCGTATGTAGGTTCGTGTCTGTCCCAGGGAGCTATATACACGCCGAATTTCAATCCGTGTTTACGGCAGGCATCAGACACTTCACGTACAATATCACCGTTTCCGTCTTTCCAGTTAGAATATTTCAAACTGTAATCCGTATATTTGGTCGGCCAAAGACAGAACCCGTCATAATGCTTGCAAGTGAGAACAATGGCTTTCATTCCTGCACTTTTTACTGCCAAAGCCCATTCATTGACATCAAGATCCTCAGGCCAGAACATTGTGGCAGGTGTAAAACCGTCACCGTACTGTTTACCGGTAAAAGGCGGCATACCGTAACTGATCAGAGCATAAAACTCTGTCTTCTGCCAATCCAACTGTCTTTGCGTAGGCTTTACCTGTGCCGCAATCTCATAAGGTTTCATAATTTAAATATCCAATCTTTCAGTTTATATTCGTAATCACGATGTGTGCATCCGTTCCGAGAATATTATGAATCACAACCTGTCCGACACTGACAGGAGCTTTTACGGTGACGGAATTGATGATCTTCATGCACTCCATCATTTTATCTTTCGGAACAGGAACGGATGATTTTACAGGGACAACTGGATGTATGCCGCCTTCGCATTTCACAGTTGTAGTAAGCGAACGGACAGGACAGGAAATCTCAGTTCGAGCATACGCATCTCCGCGTTTGCAGGTATTACCGGTCACGGAAACCACTTCATCACCGTCAAGTGTGACCGTTAACTGACAACCGAGAGGACAAGCAACACAAGTCATATTCTTTACCATCGTCATGCCTCCACTTCTACAATAATCTGATCCGATTCGGTAAGAGAATTGAGAATCTCCTCGGGAATAATCACATTCTCCATTTCACCGGGTGCAAGTTTAATTTTTTTCTTCGACGATACAACCTTCCCTGCACAGGTCAAGACTACTTTTGCATTTTTATAGATCTGACCGACTCGGAAATAAACCTTGATGTCGTCTTTGGATTTAATATTTACTTTCTGCGGAACAGTATATCTGACACCATTACCTGCCGTGACCGGTAAGTACTGAACGTCCATGGATTGTTGCCTGAGAATATATTTTGCCGCACCCTCACCTGCCGTCTGCGCTTCAATTGTCACATAGTCAACAAGATCATGTACATGCAAAACGTTACCGCAGGCAAAAATACCGCTGTGATCGGTTTCACGCATTTCATTGACAACGGCACCGTTTGTAATTCTATCCATTGCAATTCCGAGATTGCGTGTCAATTCATTTTCGGGAATCAAACCTACGGACAACATCAAAGTGTCACATTCAACGTATTTTTCAGTACCTGGAATGGGTTGCAATCTGTCATCCACCTGTGCGATTGTAACGCCTTCAAGTCTGTCTTTTCCATGTGTGGCTATAACCGTAGTACTCAGATACAGCGGAATACCGAAATCATCAAGGCATTGTACGATATTTCTCGTAAGACCGCCCGAATACGGCATCAGTTCACAGACCATTTTGACTTCTGCACCTTCAAGTGTCATACGTCTTGCCATAATAAGACCGATGTCACCGCTTCCGAGAATGACGATCTTTCTTCCGGGCATATAACCGTCGATATTCACATATTTCTGTGCAGTACCCGCGGTCATGATACCGCTGGCTCTTGTTCCTGCAATTGATAATGCGCCGCGAGGTCGTTCACGGCAACCCATTGCAAGAACTACGGCTTTTGCCTGAATTTTCAGCAGACCGTCTTCTTTGTTGATGGCGGTTACAATCTTATCTTCGGTTATATCCGTAACCATCGTATCTGTCTTATATTCAATTCTTTGATCTTCGATCATCTCAATAAAACGAGCGGCATATTCGGGACCGGAAAGTTCTTCACCGAAATAATGAAGTCCAAACCCCGTATGAATACACTGTTCAAGAATGCCGCCGAGTGTTTCGGCACGTTCAAGAATAAGTATCTCCCGAATACCGAAGTCCCTTGCTCGTAAAGCAGCAGCCATACCTGCGGGGCCGCCGCCGACAACAACAAGATCATAATGAATCATAGCAACCCCTCCTTATTTGGTTTTCTCAAATAATATGTCTGATTTTCCGCCGAACTTTGTAATGTTGCGTACATCTGTATTCAATTCTCTTGCAAGCAACTCAACAACTTTAGATCCGCAAAAACCGCCTTGACATCTGCCCATACCTGCTCTCGTTCTGCGTTTCACACCGTCAACGTCCAAAGCACCTGCAGGTGCATGAATGGCATCAAGAATTTCACCTTCCGTTATGCTTTCACAACGGCATACAATTCTTCCGTATGCGGGATTTTCTTTGATAGCAGAAGCACGTTCTTCATCCGTTGCATGGTTATAACGGAAGGGCTTATTTCTGAATTTAACATACTGTTCTTTTTCTTTCAATTCAATCATGGAACCGAGAATTTCGGCTACAAATTCCGCAATAGCGGGAGATCCGGTAAGACCCGGGGATTCGATACCTGCAACCTGAATAAAATGAGGATTTACTTTCGAAGGTTCAATCGTGAAATCATTTTTAATATCATGTGCACGGTTGCCGGAAAACGAAGTGATCGCAAAACGTGAAGACGCGGCAGGCACGCTCTTTAATGCGGAAATAGCGGCTTCTTTAAGTCCGTCGGCAGTAGTTGAAACGTCATCTTTATCATCAATATCCGCAGCAGTAGGACCGATCAGTAGATTTCCGTGCGTAGTAGGTGCAACGAGAATACCTTTTCCCATTTTTGAAGGACACTGAAAAATAGTGTGCGTAACCAGATTTCCGACGGATTTGTCGAGAATATAGTATTCTCCTCGTCTTGCAACGATATGAAGACTGTCATCCCCGATCATGTTACTGATTTCATCAGCAAAGCATCCTGCTGCATTGATGATGTAAGTGGTTTTGATTTCACCGAGTGTCGTGTAAACGGTAAAATATTCATCAGTAAACTTAATTCCAGTTACTTCACAGTTTCTTTTCAGTTCAACACCGTTCATGACGGCAACTTCAGCCGCAGCGATGGTCAAAGAATACGGACAAACAATACCTGCTGACTCAGCACGCAAAGCACCGACGACTTCGTCACCGAGATTCGGTTCAAGAGAAAGAACTTCTTCCCTGTTCAACAAAGACATATCTTCCACACTGTTCTGAATGCCTCTGTCGTACAGTTCCTGTAAAGTCAGCATTTCCTCATCCGAAAATGCAAGAACCAAAGAACCGTTCTTTTTATACGGAACATTCAGATCGGCACAAACCTGCTCCATCAAGGCATTGCCGCGTAAATTCATTTTCGCTTTCAACGTGTTGGGTTTTGCATCAAATCCGGCATGTACAATACCGGAATTTGCTTTACTTGCACCCATAGCAACATCATTGGCACGTTCAAGCAAAGCTATATTCAACCGATATTTTGACAGTTCACGGGCAATCATACAGCCGCTGACACCGGCACCGATAATGACAACATCAAATACCATAATAACATCCTCACAAAATCTCAGAGATCAAAATTGACCGATATCCGTAAATTCGGAAGTCAATCGCAACAAAAAGGCGGCACATTCCTCATCACGCAAAAGATTGCGTGTTGCAAGGCGAATTTTTTTTTCAAAACGGGGTAAGATTTCCATGTCATATAACGGACAATAATCCAAGGCTCTGACATCATTTAATACAGAAATCCTGAATCCGTTCGTGCCATTCGTAACGTAAGGAAACAACGGAAAAATCCGACAAGCCAAAGGTCTTTCATTTCTATTGCATGCACCGTTACAGATTAAAGTTTTTCCGTAAGGTGAATCATTTATAACAAATCCGTCAAGATTTGCAAATCTTTTTTCTTCACCCGGAAACAAAAGCATTCCGTCTTTCATACTTCCCGTACAGCATTTTGAACGACACAAAAGTCCGCAATCAAAAGCAAGCGGAGTAACGTCATTCAAAATATCGTATGCACGTGAAATGTACCAATCCTGTAATTGCATAAACAAAACTCCAAAAACAAAAATGAGCCGCAAAGTTATTGTAAAACAAAGCGGCCCATGATTGAACAAAATTTCAGTCCATCATACAAACAGAAAATTATTCTTCAACAGCGCTGTCCGTGCTTTCTGCTGTTTCATCTTCGGTAATTTCACCGAAAAGCATGGCAAGAGCGTCAAAAAGTCCCATAGAATCAAACTTAACAAACAAAAGGGCGATTTTTGCAAACATTTTTCCGATCCAAAGAAGAGCACCCATTTATATTTACCTCCTATGTAAATAGTTTACAGTGATATTATACAGTATATTCAACAAAAAAGCAAGAAGAATTTATGATTCTGCCAAAGTAACAGGCTCGTCATAAGTTTTGCCGAATGTTTCCACATAAACCTTTTTCATAACCTGATCCTGTAACGGTTTATCTGAAGAATTCTTCTGCACGGCAGCAATACGGTCGACAACATCCATACCTTCAACCACTCTGCCGAAGGAAGCATAGTTACCGTCCAGGAACTCGGAATCCGCATCGCAAATAAAGAACTGACAACCTGCAGTATCATAATACAGATAATCCGCATACTGACTGCCGCGTCTGCCCATGGAAATGGTACCGCGGGTGTGAGAAATGGTATTATTGAAATCGTTATTGGAAAATTCACCGGGGATACAATAACCGGGACCACCCGTACCGTTGCCTTTGGGATCGCCGCCCTGAATCATAAAGCCCTGAATGACGCGATGAAAGATCGTACCGTCATAAAATCCTTTATTCGCAAGCGAAATGAAATTATTAACGGTATTCGGTGCGATGTTTTCATACAACTCAAGGACGATTACACCGCCGTCCTGCATTTCGATAACAGCAATGGGATGACCGTTGTCTTCATATTTAGCAACCATGGCGGAAACATCCGTGTTAGCATTATCAGCATTGGTTACGGCATTATCATCTGCTGACGAGCAAGCAGAAATCAGACAAAGAGTTGCACCGAGAACGGCTGCAAGTAAAGCTTTTTTCTTCATATATTATTCCTCCGTATCCGTATCATCAGTTGTTTCAGTAGAATCTTCCGTTTTCTTGCTTTCTTCAAGAAGCGGAGTCGAATATTCTTCACCGCGCATCATTTTTTCAAACTCAGCACCGTCAATCTTTTCATATTGCATCAGATATGAAGCGAGTTCATCAAGTTTTGCACGGTTTTCAGTCAGAATACTCTCACATTGTGAATAAGCTCGGGTAATAATGGAATTGACTTCCTCGTCAATAACAGCGGCAACGGTTTCAGAATAATTGCGAACAGTGCCGTAATCTTTACCGAGGAAGACTTCATCATGACCGGTTCCGAATGCAATGGGACCGAGTTTTTCACTCATGCCGTATTTTGTAACCATTTTACGTGCTATTTCACTGGCTCTTTCAATATCGTTGGAAGCACCCGTAGAAATATCGTTAAGAACAATGGCTTCCGCAACACGACCGCCGAGAAGAATAACGATCTGCTGTTCCATCTTCTTCTTTGAATTATAGGATTTATCCTCAACAGGTCTTGAGATCGTAAAACCGCCTGCCATTCCGCGAGGAACGATAGAAACCTGATGAACGGGATCCTGTCCGCCGAGGAAGAATTGAGAAAGAGCGTGACCTGCTTCATGAAAAGCCGTCAGTTTGCGTTCATCATCGGAAATCTTATGTGATTTCTTTTCAGTACCGACAATGACTTTTAACGTTGCTTCGTCAATTTCAGCCATCGTAATGGCTTTCAGAGAACGTCTGGCTGCCAACAGTGCGGCTTCATTCAGCAGATTTTCAAGATCGGCACCGGTAAAACCGACGGTAGATCTTGCAATATCATTCAGATCCACATCAGGGGCAATTGATTTATTTCTTGCATGAACTTTCAGAATGGCAAGTCTGCCTTTGAGATCGGGATATCCGACCGTAACCTGTCTGTCAAAGCGACCGGGACGAAGCAAAGCGGGATCAAGAATATCGGGACGGTTGGTTGCGGCAATAACGATAACACCGGAATTGGTGACAAAACCGTCCATTTCAACCAACATCTGATTCAGGGTCTGTTCACGTTCGTCGTGTCCGCCGCCCATACCTGCACCTCTGTGTCGACCGACCGCATCGATCTCATCAATGAAGATAATCGACGGAGCGTTCTTTTTTGCCTGATCAAAAAGATCGCGAACACGGGATGCACCGACACCGACATACATTTCAAGGAAATCCGAGCCTGAGATAGACAAAAACGGAACGTTTGCTTCACCTGCAACAGCTCTTGCAAGTAATGTCTTACCTGTACCGGGAGGGCCGACAAGCAAAACACCTTTCGGAATTCTTGCACCCAACTCACTGTATTTCGTCGGATCTTTCAAAAAGTCGACAATTTCAGCGAGTTCTTCCTTCTCCTCGTCAACACCTGCAACATCATCAAACGTTGTCTTTTTCTTATCGTCACCGATCTTTTTAATACGTGCTTTTCCGAAACTCAACGTACGGTTCGTTTCATTTGTTATGCTCTGATTCATTTTTCTGGTCATGAAGAACATGAGACCTACGACCATAACAACACTCAACAATAAAGGCAACAACGATGTCAGCCATTCACCTGAACTGCCGGCTTCATAATCATAAAGGATGTCTTCATCCGTTCCGTTGTTTTCATTATATTCAACAACATAAGTATGCACGTCATTTACAAAAAGAGAAACACTCGGTACAGAATAAGCATGCTTTGTCTGCGGATCGTCTTTCGTTGTATATTCCAGTTTACCGTTACTGTAATTGAGAATATAAGAAGCAATCTCATTATTACGGAACATTTCTACGATATCGTAATAAGTCGTCTTCTTACGGTCAGAATTATCCGTACTGAAGAAAAATACAGACGTCAACAGCACAATACCAACCAAAATCAACGGAAAGAACTGTAATGCTTTATTTTTTTTCAAATCTTTATACACTCCGAATCGTATTATTTATAAATTTCTTCTTTTAAAACACCGATAAAGGGAAGATTTCTGTACTTTTGTGCATAATCAAGTCCGTAACCGACAACAAATTCATTCGGAACGTCAAAACCGCTGTAATCAGCATTGATAGCAGAACTCTTTCTTTCGGGCTTTTCAAGAAGCGTGCAGATGCTGATTGAAGCAGGATTTCTTGTAAGCAAGAGGTTCTTTAAGTAACTGAGCGTTTTGCCGCTGTCAAGAATATCTTCGACAATAATCAGATCATATCCTGCAATATCCTTGTCAAGATCTTTAAGAATACGCACTCGTCCGCTTGAACTTGTATCATCGCCGTAACTGGAAACGGACATAAAATCTATTTCGCACGGAATGGTAATCGAACGCATCAGGTCTGCCATGAAAAGCACGGATCCTTTCAGTACGCCGACCAACATCAGTTTTTTACCCTTGTAGTCTTCACTGATCTGATTTCCCAATTCCTGAACCTTTTCCTGAATTTGCTCCTGAGAATAAAACACTGCCTTAATATCTTGCATCATAATGATTTACCCCATTCAATCTTAATAATATTTTTTGTGTCAGCATCCGGTAAGCGACTCTCATCGACACCGAATTCCGCTACCCATATAACACCTTTATCATCAGCAAGGATCGGCCATTTCTTTCTTTGTTCCTCACCGATTTTCGCTTCCGAAAACAACTGTTTCATTGTTTTCGTGCATTTTCTCTTTCTGCTTCGCAGGCTGTCTCCGGCTCGCCTGTTACGTAAAACAGGCATTACCACCTTATCAGCATCAAAATATGTACAACAGCAAGTATCATTCAATACTCTGTCAACAACCTTAAATTGTATTGTCCATTCAAAAAATTGCAGAACGCGATCTTCGGACAAATCAAGCGGTATAATAACTTCATCAGTTGGTTTTGCTTCATGCAAAAGACATAAAACATTGTCAGTCTTCTGAAAGCGTATTGCGTTGTTCAAAGTCAGCACTTCGCCGTCAGACGCGTTCAACAAACGTTGTACCTGTTCCATCGTTACATCATTACAGCCGCAGGATCGGGCAAACAAAAGCAAAACCCGTCTGATGATGGCTGTGTGATATGTTCCGAGAACAGTCAGATCCAATGATGAAGCATTGTTGCGGCATTTTGATAAAGCCTGTTCAGCCATGTTTGTTATATATTCATTTTCGGTCTGCAGGATCTGCATACACCGCAATGCATTTTCCTCAAATGAGGGATTGACTTGTTTTAATGATGGAACGGTATTCATACGGATACGATTACGTGAATAATGCACGTCGGTATTGGTACCGTCAACACACCACACAATTCCGTGTTCAGCACAATAATTACGGGTATCCTCTGCGGAACAGAAAATCAGAGGTCGTATAATCCTGTCTCGCACCGCAGGTATTCCGCACAGACCGCTTAAACCGGTTCCGCGAGTAAAATGAAACAGAAAACTTTCACAGGAATCACTGTTTGTGTGAGCCGTCGCAATTTTTGCATTACCGTCTATGCTCTCAAAAAAAGCATATCGCATCTCTCTTGCACATTCCTCGACACCTTGCTTTTTCTGTTGTGCAAGAGCAGGAATATCAGCCCTGTCAGTAACACAGTAAATATTGTTTTTGTTACAAAAACCGACTACGTAATTCTCATCCCTGTCCGCTTCTATCCCTCGAATACAGTGATTGAAATGTGCGGCAATAACCTGTATGCCGAAGACATCTCGGTTAGTATGTAAACAATGAAGCAATGCCATTGAATCAGCACCGCCGGAAACACCGACAATAACCGTATCGCCTTGCTTCAACATATTATACTGACGGACAGCACGTTCGATCTTACTCCTCATGGTGCTGTCGCTCCACGCAGGTATACAGGGTGAACATTGGATTCCACGCCATCGGAACCGAACCGGTCGGACCGTGTCTGTTCTTTTGCACAAGAAGTTCAGCCGTATTCACGTTGGGCTGATCTTCATCCTTTTCGGTTTTGTAATAATCTTCTCGGTAGAGCATAACAACGATATCCGCATCCTGTTCAATAGAACCCGATTCACGCAAATCGGCAAGTTGCGGTTTGTGTGATGAACCTCTGCCTTCCGTGCCACGAGACAACTGTGCACATACGACTACGGGAATATTCAGATCTTTTGCCATCAGTTTCAGACTTCTTGTGATTTCGGAAACTTCCTGCACACGGTTTTCAGTTTTTTTAGAACCCTGCATCAACTGCAGATAGTCAATAAAGACAGCATCAACATTCTTCAACTGTCGCGTGCGTGCTTTCATTTCGGGCACTGTAATATTAGCCGTGTCATCGAAATACAGTTGTGCATCGGCCAGAAACAGACAGGCGCCTGACAACTGTTCCCATTCTGCAGGTGTGAGATCACCCGTACGCATTTTCTGGCTGGGAATCCGAGCTTCGGTGGAAATAACACGTTGAGCCAACTGTTCTTTTGACATTTCCAAAGAAAAGAATAAAACCTTTTTCTTTGCCTTAACCGCAACGTTTCTTGCAAGATTCAAAGCAAAACTTGTTTTACCCATTGCGGGACGTGCACCGATGAGAACAAGGTCAGAACGGTTCAAGCCTGTGACCATCTTATCAAAATCGGGAAAACCCGTGGGAATTCCCTGAAACTGTTCTTTGTCGGCGGAATTCAGTTTGTAGAGATGATCGTAAACGTCACTGATAACATCACCGATCGCGGCGGGACCTGCTACGGCTTTTCCCTGTCGGATATCGTAAATCCGCTGTTCGGCGTTGTCAAGAACTTTTTCCGCTTCATCCTGGTTATCATACGCCATGTCAATAATCTCGCCCGAGACCGTGATAAGCGTACGAACATAAAACTTATCCTTGATGATTTTGCAATACAATTCAAGGTTGTCCGCATTGGGTACAAATTCAGCAAGACGGACAAGATACTCCTTGCCGTCATCATCTCCGAACACTTTTTGATTCTTTAACACTTCAAGAACCAACAATGCATCCAGTTTTCCGCTGCCTGCCGCATCCAATTCAAGCATAGCCATAAAAATGGCTTTATGTTGCGGCAGATAAAAGTAATCCGGTTTAATGAGCAACGAAACGCGTCCGAGAACGGACGGATCGATCAGAACGCACCCCAAAACCGCTTGTTCAGCCTCTAAACTGTATGGTAGTGTTTTATCTGAGGCTGAAAAAATATCTTTCCCACTCAATTTGAATCACCCGATTATTCACCGACAACAATATACAGAGTTGCAGTGATACCCTGATAAAGTTTTACCGTACAGGTATACTGCCCGTAAGAACGAATATCATCGCAAATGATCTTTTTCTTATCCACTTCAATTGAAAACTGCTGCATGATCTTTTCTGCAATCTCCTTGGTGGTAACGGAACCGAAAAGTTTTCCGTTCTGACCTGCACTTGCAGATATACGCAGTGTTTTACCTTCAAGAACCGCGGCTTCTTCCGAAGCCTTCTTCTTGTCCATGGCAATATGATATTGCTTGGCGGTTTCACGATTCTTCAATTCGCTCATCGCAGCATTGTCAGCAATAACTGCAAGTTTTCTGGGAATCAGGAAATTTTTCCCGTAACCGTCAGCTACATTGACGAGTTCTCCTTTTTTTCCTAAATCCTTTACGTCTTGTGTAAGTACGACTTTCATCTTAAAGTCCTCCTTTTATTTATACTTCAGAAGAAAAATAGTATTGTATAGCTTGTGAGAGTTGCTCCATGGCCTGCTCTTTCGTTACGTCTTTCAGTTGTGCTCCGGCCATACTCTGATGACCGCCGCCGCCGAGTTTTTCCATAATCAGTTGCACATTGATCGTCCCCAAAGAACGGGCTGATACAGCAATGCCGTTTCCGTGCGGATAAAGAACAAAGGTCGCTTCCACACCTTTGATTTCGAGCATATCATCTGCCGCAAGGGAAGAAAGTTTTCGTATATCGGATATTTGCGAATCAGCAAAAGCAATTGCATAATTGTCGCAAATATTTGCTGAAAGAACGATTTTATTCACAACAAGTTTTTCTTCTTCCGTAAGGTCAAACAATTTTTTCACTCTTACGGTGTCGCTCTTTCTGTCCCGCAGGAATGCTGCCGCTTCAAATGTACGAACGCCGACACGGAACGAAAAATTCTTTGTATCAAGAATAATACCCGCCATCAGTGCTTCAGCCTGCATGGGAAGCAGCTTCGGTTTGCTGGGGGCATATTGAATCAATTCAACAACCATTTCACAGGCAGATGAAGCATAAGGTTCATGAAACAGCAAAACCGGATTCATTATCTTGTCAACAGCCATGCGATGGTGATCGATGATAACAACATTTTTAACAAGATCAAGAATCTCTTTGCTTTCAACATTACCCGGACGCATGATATCGGTAATAATGAGCAAGGTATTGTCCGTAATCAGCGAAATGCCTGCTTCGATATCAACAAACAATCCTTTCATGCCGTTTTGCTCACACAGTTCAATCAATGGCATTGCCAGCGTAGTATCGCGGTTGACAACAACATTCGCTCTGACACCGAGAGAATCGCATACAGAACAAAGACCTATACATGAGCCTATTGCATCAAAGTCAGAAAAAGAATGCCCCATGAGCAGAACGTTATCGGATTTTTCAATAGTTTCACAGAGTGCAGCCGCTACCGTACGAGATTTTACTTTTCCTCGTTTGTCTTTTTTGGAACCGATACCGCCGAAAAACTCAAAATTGTCATCTTTTTTTATGGCAACCTGATCACCGCCGCGACCGCGGGCCATATCCAACGCTTGTCTTGCACTGTTTTCACATTCACGGATCGTCGGTTCCATTCCGACACCAACGGAAAGAGTGATACCGGACTCCTGTCCGTCAAATCTGTAATTGCGGACCGAATCAAGCAATTCAAAACGCTTGGAAGTCATTTTGCTGAAGTTTTCATACTCAGTCAAAGCAAAATAACGTTCATCCGAATAACGTCTGAAAACACAGTGATTTGCATCAAGCCATGAAGAAATTATTTTATTGATTTCCGCATAAATTGTAGAAAAATCAATATGCGAATACGTATCTTCCGTATGTTCCAATGAGTCAATATTAATCATCAGTGCAACGGGACGCGTTTTCAGGTAAGACATGCGGAAACATTTCAGTGCCGTATCCTCTACAAAATACAGAGCCATCAGTTCCTCATCATGCCGAACAGGCATCACCGTGAAGTAAGTCCCTTTAATATCGGCATCCACACAAAACGGCAACGATTCAATACTGAAAATATCGGAAATATCCAGACAATCAACAATATCAGGCTGGTCAAATCCGCATTGTTCAATAATGACCTGTTCATACTTTTTGTTGTACCATACCACATTGCCTAACCTGTCACACAAAGCAACAGCAAAAGGATATCTTTCAAATTGTGATTGTTCCTTTTCATTCAAACGCATTGATGCATTCAATGCTGATACCTGCTGAGAAAGACGTCTGAAATTACGGTAGATCCTCAAATAACCATACACAAGCAAAACAAAAACAATTACCAACTCAACCGCACCGAGAATCTTGTTGTAGTGCAGTGTAATACCGGCAGATATTGCAGCCAAGAAAATGGCAATTATGGTTGCAGAGTACGATTTGATAATACCTTTCAGCAAACGGATTCACCTCAAACCGTCATGACAACGGGTATAATAACAGGGCTTCTTTTTGTTTTTTCATAAATGGTTCTTGAAACAAAATCTCTCATCTTTGCTTTCAGTGCGTTTATGTCCATGGAATAAGCATCCGCAAAGGAATCAGCAGCCGCCGTTGCAATATCAGCAATGCAATCAACGATCTCGCCCGCTTCCTTAACGTACACGAAGCCTTTCGTCTGCACATCAACGGGAGCAATCAGTTCTCCGGAATAACTGTCAAGTACAGCCGTAACAACTACAATACCGTCCTGTGACAAACGCTTACGGTCACGCAAAACGGTATTTCCGACATCACCGATTCCCGATCCGTCAACAAACAAACGACCTGCGGGCACACAGCCCGTAACAGCTATTCTTTCTTCAGATACTTCCACAAGAGAGCCGATATCCGCAACTACTATATTCTCATGCGGAATGCCAATGGATTCTGCAAGCATTGCGTGTTTACGCATGTGCTTCTGTTCGCCGTGCACGGGAATAAAATATTTCGGACGCAACAACGACATCATCATTTTCAATTCATCCTGGCTGGCATGGCCTGAAACATGAATCTCCAGATTGCGTTCATAGTGCACGTCTGCACCGAGTTTCATCAGTTCATTGACAATATTGCCGACCGTTTTCTCATTACCGGGTATCGGCGTTGCGGAAATCACGATGCAATCGTTTGCACCGACAGTTACACGCCTGTGATCGGACATTGCCATTCTCGACAGTGCCGACATGGGTTCCCCCTGGCTGCCGGTTGTGATAATGACGATCTGATCGTCCGTGTAATTCTTTAATCGTTCAATGGGAACGATCAAAGTATCAGGTATATTCAAATAACCGAGATCTTTGCTGATACGCACGACGTTTTCAAGACTCCGTCCGGAAAGCGCGACTTTCCTGCCGAGTTTTACGGCACAATCCATGATCTGTTGCACGCGGTGAATATTGGAGGCAAAAGATGCAACAATAATTCTCTTTTTACCTGCTTTACGGAACAGCATTTCAAGAGACTCCCCAACCGTACGCTCGCTTGCGGTATAACCCGGACGTTCGGCATTGGTTGAATCCGACATCAGGCACAAAACACCTTCATTACCCAGTTGTGCCAAACGTGCCAGATCGATCATTCCACCGTCGATCGGTGTCGTATCGATTTTGAAGTCACCCGTATGCACAACCGTGCCTGCAGGTGTTTTGATCGCAAAACCGAGTGCATCGGGAATAGAATGGTTCACATGAATGGCTTCCACGGAAAAATCACCCAAAGCAATCACATCACCCGGACTGATAACGTGCATGCTGACGGCATTAAGAAGATGATGTTCGGAAAGTTTTCCTTCGATCAGACCGCAGGTAAGACAGGTCGCATAAATAGGGATATTGACATTTCGCAGAAGATACGGTAAACCGCCGATGTGATCTTCATGACCGTGCGTGATAAAGATGCCGAGAATATTCTCAGCATTTCGCTCAACATAAGAAAAATCAGGGATAACAAGATCCACGCCAAACATTTCTGCATCCGGAAAAGCAATGCCGCAGTCAACAAGAATACAATCGTTTCCATACTTGAACATCGTAAGATTCTTGCCGATTTCATTCAGACCGCCGAGAAAAGCAATGCTGAGTTTTTCCTTATTCTTAACCGCAACCGGAGCGGAAACAGCCATGGAGGAAGCATCTTTCGATTTGGACTTTGCTTTCGAGGATCGGCTTTTGTTCTGTTTCGGTTTTTTATTATCTTTTTTTGCATCCTGTACAAGCTCGGTTTCGGGTGCTTTTTTCTTTTGTTTTGCACTCTTTTGTTTACTTTGATTCACAGGAATCGATTTATTTTTATTTTCTTCAGTCTTTTTGGTTTTAGGCATTATAGCTCCTTAAAAATCATTTTCATTTATATGTAAACATTACGAATATCTCTTTCGTAATGTATTATTTTACTATAATTATTATAAATTGTCAATAGAGCAGTTTCGTATTTTCATTTCAGCATCTGCAGCCAGCTCTCTTGAAATCTCCATGGAATCGGTTTCAATCAACACACGCACCCGCCTGCCGTCCGAATCGGGTCTGACTCGGATAACACCTCTTTCATCTTCCCATTCAAAATACCCGCTTCGTTTTTTTGACCGTAATGCACCGTCATGCAAAAGATTCTGACGAAAACGCATAGGTTGTACCGTATAGTCAAAACACAAATGTCTCACATATTGTTCCGGTATCTCATCGGACAATTCAGACAAAGTTTTGTTGTATTTTTTCATGATCTCAAGGAGTCTCGCTATACAAAAAATGCCGTCAAATGACCACAGATTTCCTTCTGCAAGGTCATATACCGCTTCATCAAACTCTTTCTGTCCTTCATAAAGACGATATACTTTACAATTCTTTTTTTCTGCAAGATCATCGATCAATCCCGAGGCTTCCTCATGAATCAGAACATCTCTTTGCTTTTTAAATGCATCATACGCACAGATCGTCAATATTCTGTCATACGAGTATGCGTGTTCATTTTCTACAGCATAAAATTTTTCACCGTACTTGTCTATTATAAAGAGCAATCCGCCGTAACTGTTTGCATATTTGTTATTCTTCAAAACGGAAATCATCAGTTCATATATCATCCTGTTATCACATTCTATCGCGATCGGAAATTTCTGATTGCTTTCGGGTATCATGTGAGAAAGGATGGATTTATATACGGCAGCAAGCGGTTCCATCAGAAAGACTTGCTGTAAGTTTGAAACATCTGCATACGTGAAATGATTGAATCGGTAGCAAGCTTCAATATTGCGTTCCGTTTTCCGTGTGACGGGAATGCAATTTCTTGCAGAAAACGAAAGTTTTACGTTGGATTCATCTGCCGTAACACAGATAAAAAAATCCAGATCACAATATTGAGAGAACAGAGCCCGCTGCGATCTGAATATGCTTCCGAAGTCATACACTGTTTTTCCGCACGACTGCAGTCCTGCAACGACAGCACTCTTAAAAATTCCGGATAAAACCGATGCATCATCAGCAATGCCTATTCTCTTTATACAATCCTGTGATGCGACAGCCATACCGATCAACATAGCCTGACAAGGATAAAAAGTTTCATAAGCCTTTCCTTCGGCACCTGCAGCCGTCAACGATACAGTTTTTACAGTATTTTCCGAAATTGTAGTTATAACCGATTCGGAATTATTTACAATAAAACCGGCTGACAGTTTTGCCGAGGGTTCAACTACCGCGTAATTAAGAATTCGAGAATATCCTGCAAGTATTGCTTGCTTCTGAATGCGAACATAGGAACCGATCTCACAGGACGGCCCTACATAGCAGCCGTTGAGTGTTGCATTTATTCCGATCTTACAGTTTTTTTCTACAATAGCATTTTTGATTTCCGAACCTGAACGGATGTGACAATCTTTTGATATGATAGCATACGGTCCGATCGTGCAGTTTTCATCAATAAGAACATTACCCTCTATAACACAGGGTGCATAAATCAACGTACCGTTCGTCATCATTCGGTTTTCCGCGACAAAAGATGCTTTGTTGCAGATTGCACCGTATTTGCCGTCCAATGCATTTATATTGGATTCAAAAAAAGCGGAAGCGTCACCCAGATCGCCCCATTCTCCTTCACAAAGAATGCACTTCATATCTGAATGCTTTTGAAGAAGTCGGGGGAACAAATCATGTGCAAAATCATACATTTTTCCTGACGGTATCATATTCAGTACCGTACCGCTGAGAAAATATATACCGGTATTGATAACATCCGTTTCCGTAAGTGCCCATGACGGTTTTTCGACGAATCTGACGACAAAATTATCTTCATTAACGCAAACCGTCCCGTATTCCCGAGGATCTTCTCTACGGTCGCAGATTATACTTACGGATGCCTGCGAATTGCAATGTTCCTCATAAGCTTTTTGCAGATCGTAACTGAAAATATTATCACCGCTTATAACAAGAACATCCTCAAAAGTGCCTCCGATTGCATTTTTTACGCTGCCTGCCGTTCCGAGAGGTTCTTCTTCAACAATAAAATATATGGGTACAGAATACGATTTTTCACTCACAAATTCAATAATTTGCTCCGCTTTATAACCGAGTGTAAGATAGATCTCATCCGCACGTGCCTCAATCAATTTTTCTATAAGAATATCTACGATTGCTCTGCCGCCGATATTCAAAAGAGGTTTCGGTATAACCTCCGTAATCGGACGCATCCTGCTGCCGACACCGCCGCACATGATTACAGCTTTCATAAAAAGACTCCTTTCATAATACAACATTCATTTATATGATTTGACAACATAAGTATTGTCTGTCATATTAAGTTTTAGTCTTTCAATGCACAATCATGATTGCATTTCAGTGCTGATTATGTTATGATTGACAGCGGAGGTAATTATGGCAGAGAAAAAAGTTATCATTTACACAGACGGTGCTTGTTCGAAAAATCCGGGCCCCGGCGGATATTGTGCAATTCTGACATACGGTAAATATGAAAAAGTAATCAGCGGAAGCGAACCGCACACAACGAACAACCGTATGGAATTGCGTGCCGTCATTGAGGGACTGAAGGCACTGAACAGACCTTGCACCGTTACCGTGGTTTCCGATTCAAAATATGTTTGTGATGCCATCAATCAACATTGGATCGATTCATGGCAAAAAAACAACTGGAAAAAAAGCAACAAGGATCCCGTTTTGAATCCCGAACTTTGGAAAGAATTATTGCTGTTACTGCAAAAACATACGGTTACTTTTGATTGGATCAAAGGTCATGACGGCCATCCGTATAACGAAAGATGCGATAGAATTGCAGTTGAACAGTATTTGCAATACCGAACAGAGCCATCCTGACGGATGACTCTGTTTCTTTTTTCAGATGATAATACAGATCAGACCGCTGCAGCCTTCATTGATTATGCGTTCCAACGTTTGCTGTAATTTCAGACGTGCATCGTGCGGCATATGCATCAGTTTATTGCGTAAACCTTCATTGACCAATTCATTCAGTGACGTACCGAAAATATTTGATTCCCATATTCTTGCAGGATTTTCTTCAAATTCTTTCAAAAGATACATAATCAGATCTTCACTTTGTTTTTCACTGCCTACGATCGGAGCAACTTCCGTTGTTATATCCGCTTTCATCATGTGAATGGATGGTGCCGATGCTTTCAGTCTGACACCGTAGCGTCCGCCCTGTTTCATAATTTCAGGTTCTTCCAATGTCAGTTCATCAATACTCGGCATAACGATTCCGTATCCTGTTGCTTCAACCTCCTGCAAAGCAGCTTCAAGTTTTTCATATTTCTTTTTTGCCAAAGCCATTTCTTTTAAGACCGCAATCAACATAGCATCCGAAGAAATCTGAACGCCTGAAACCTCTGAAATCTGCTGATAAAACAAACTGTTGTCAAATCCCACGCGAAGAACGGCCGTACCGTCGGCAGGATTCAATTCACTGTCATGTACACTTACAATATTCTCTATTTCACATAAAGATGATGTAAACGAATCAACCTGACGAAGACAATGCACATTTTCTGACATTTTACGAAGCTGCGTCAGAAACATTGATTTGAATGCATCGCTTGAAGAAACGTCGGTAAACCACGAAGGACAACGGATATCAATCCGTCTGACGGGAAATTCATATAAGATCCTGAGCAAAATTTCCTTGATTTCATCCTCATCGAGTTCAAGACAGTTGACGGGAATAACGGGCACTTCATATAATGAAGTCAACTCACGAGCAAGTTCAATTGCGGATACACTTGACGGATACATACAATTCAGCAGAACAACAAAAGGTTTATCAATTTGTTTTAATTCCTGTATTACCCTTTCTTCTGCTTCTGCATACTCATCACGCGGAATATCACTGATACTCCCGTCACTTGTGACTACAAGACCGATCGTCGAATGGTCTGTAATCACTTTTCGCGTTCCGATCTCTGCCGCCATGTTAAAAGGTATTTCTTCATCAAACCAAGGTGTTTTTACCATTCGCGGTGCTTCGTCCTCAAAATACCCGAGAGATGAAGGTACGATATAGCCGACGCAATCCACCATTCTGACATTGATCTTCAAATTATCCTCAACCGTCACACATGCGGCTTTTTCGGGTACGAATTTCGGCTCCGTTGTCATAATGGTTCGTCCTGCCGACGATTGCGGCAATTCATCGATCATTCTTTCTCTTACATAACTGTCGTTCATTTCGGGAATAATCAGTTTTTCAAAAAAACGTTTTATAAATGTCGATTTACCTGTTCTTACAGGTCCGACAACACCAATGTATATATCACCGCCCGTTCGCGTTGCAATATTCTGATAAATCGCAGTACCGGTCATACTTGTTCCTCCGTTCTTGAATTAACGTATTGTTGAATCATGCCTTCATGAGCAGAAGAATTCTGTTCTCCTTGAGTTCTTCATCATGCAGATCATTCATGTCACGTAATCTCTGTAAAGATACACCGTTTTCTTTTGCTATGCTCCACATCCGTTCACCAGCCTGCGCAAAGTATACGGATATGCGACAGTCATCAGACGGTTCCTCACTTTCTTCAAGTGAATAACTTTGTGCAAAACGGATTGATTCTTCACCGAAAACACAACCGTTCAACTCCATCTCCGCTTTCAGTTGCAATCCGTCAGTTGTTTTACCGCAGGAAACACCCTTACAAACAAGTGTTGCAAATACACTTCCGTTTTTTGCCTCTGAGAAAGCACGGCTCTGTTCAAATTGAACTTTTCGTGCTATATAACGGCATTCAGCTTCCGTTTGCAACAATGCACAAATCTCTGCCGAACCGCGAACGATCAATTCTCCGTCTTCAAGAACCACGGTATAATCTGCTGTATTACAATTCGATGCAAGCATTTCAAACGACTGAACATCCGATTTTTCCGCATGAGCCGTACAAAGAAAGTTTTCATTGAAAGGACGGCAACAGATTCCCGTAACGCTTTCATTAAACTCTGCCCGTGCGTGTCCGCGTACAGCAAAAAGATCCTTAACAACCGTCATATTCTTTCGCTCACCGGCAGTTATCATAGCATATACGGGAAGTGTTACGTCACATTCACCGTTGTCACGAAAACTGAGATTCAGTTTCTGTGCTTCAAGTGAAACATTGCAAATATCCGTTTCCGTCAAACCGTACAAATCAATAACCTGAGAATACGCAACACTCTCATTAAACTTGAATACGTTATTCTCCTTTTCACACAAACAGGACAATTGCATATCGAGATAGCCTTTGATCAGGATCTTATCGCTCACAATTTTAATTTCAGTTGTGCTGACATGACAGGATTCCAACAGTATTCTGCTTTCTTTCAGACGATCATCCTGCACGGAGAATGATTCATTGATAACAAAGGATCCGCCGTAAAGTACATGTAAATCAAAAAATTCCTTTTCTTCAATCAATACTTCCACACCTTCTTGGTGTTCCGGTACAATCTGCAATTGTGTCTGTTCCCACACAACCGAGCAAACGGAAATACAGGCTTTTACATCCACTCGTCTCGGTCCGACAGCTCGATACGTGCAGGAAACTACATTCTGTGAACACTGCACAATTGCATCCTGTACCGGCTGTGAAAGAACTGCATTCTTGGCATAACGCTGTTCAGTTGAATATAACTGCATCCTGTTATCCGCATCGCAATACAGAAGACGGATTTCCGCAATTGCATCCAATACAACTCGATCTCCTTCAACATTACAGTGCTCCTTGTAAGGCTTAACCTGACAATAAAGGATTCTGCAAATATCGGGATAATAATCCGGAAGATGCAATTGAGTCTCCAGCAAATGTTCTTTAACATCCCGATAGACACATTTCTTATACTGCAGAATATCTTTTTGTTGCTCCATATTAACGCTCCTTGTATTCAAATATTTCACTAATTCATATTCATATAAATCGTCAACTATTCTCTTTGTCCGAAAAAAAACAGGCATCGCAAAACTACATTGCGATGCCTGTAACAGATTATTTAATTGAAAATACTGCTTTTAAGATTCCTTTCATACATTTCGGGCTGTTCAGAACAACGATTTTCACCGGATTCCCTCCCCTCAGCATCTGGAGATACAAAATCCTGCACCGACAAGAAGAACCGACACAGCAACAAGAATCAGTTTTTCGGGAAAACAACTTCCCAATAACAAACCAATTCCAAATGCACAGACTATCCATCCGCAAGAACGTAATTTATACATAGCAAGCCTCCTGTCGGAACCGAAAAAGTACCTGCTATATTATACGCAAGAAACACTCGGATGTTTCAAAGCAATCTTATTTTTTATCCCATTCTTTGAAATCTTTGACTTCCATGTACATGGCTTCATAACTTTCATGCCTTGATGCGGCAATTTCACCACGTTCAACCGCCGCAACGATGGCACATCCCTTGTCTTTAAGATGGGCACATCCCGTAAAGCGACAAGTACCGAGATATGCGTCAAATTCGGGAAAGCAATCCTCAAGATCTTCCTTTTTTATAAAGTCATACCTTTCATCGTTTTCAATCGAAGAAAAACCCGGTGTGTCCGCAACAAGACCGTCCGCAAAACGGTAAACGGAAACACAGCGTGTCGTATGCTTCCCTCTGCCTAACTTTTTGCTGATCTCATTGGTCTGCAAACACAATTCCGGATGCAAGGCATTCAGCAGGGAGGATTTTCCGACGCCGGTATTGCCGGTCAATACACTGAGACCGCCTGAAAAGAGCGTTCTGATTTCTTCAATACCTTCTCCCGTCAAAGAAGAACAGCAATACGTCCGAATACCCGCATTCGAATATAACGCACACCAATCGGAACAATCCTGCAAATCAGCCTTTGTGAAGACAATGACAGGTTCTATATTCCGATGCACTGCAATAGCCGTCATTTTATCAATGACAAAAAAGTTCGGTTTGGGATCTTTTGCGGAGGCTACAATAATCAATCTGTCAACATTTGCAACGGGAGGTCGGATAAGTTCATTGGTACGCGGTTCAATCACCGTGATAGCACCGACATTCTCACCGTCTGTTTCCGCACTGACATAATCTCCGACAAGCGGAGAAAAACTGCGGTTTCTGAAACTCCCCTTGCATTTACAGGTGTAAACACCGTCAGCGGCTTCAACATCATAGAAGCCGCTGATAGATCTTAAAATACGTCCTTTGATCACTCTCATAGATCAACCTTATCAGAAAATGATGATATCTCCCTGCGTTGTATCCTCCGGTTCAAATACAGAAGGAGCTTCCGTCACGGGTTCTGTGGCAGGGGGTTGGGTGTCGGGTTCAGGCTCAACCACAGGTTTTGTTGTGCTTTCAGGTTCAGTGGGAGTCGGAATGATGGGAGTAGCACTTGAAGGCTCTACAACATTAACAGACGGATCCTCAACCTGCACACCGAGGCTTACATAAACGGTAATAGCAGTAGACTTATCGTATTTTGCGTATTCGCTTGCAACGGGACTCTGGCTGATGACCATACCTGCCGCATCCTGACTGTCAACTTCTTTTACGATGACGTTTGTAAAACCGGCGGCCTTTAAAGCCTCAACAGCGGCATTTTTGCTTCTGCCAACCACGTTGGGAACGGTAATTTTCTTTTCAGTCATTTCCGAACGGTAACTGATTTCAATTTTTGCAGGTTCGGAAGTAAAGTCAATATCGCCTGCGTAAATCAACGTATCGTCCGCATAGATCTTGAACATATTATCATTACCTGAACCTGAAACGCCCATTACAAACTTACTGCCGTCAAACTTCTGACCGTCATAAGAATCGTAATATTCATCATTGACATAAAGATAAACAATGCCGGTTTTACCCGTATCGGGTAATGTAATACTGAACGATACGGAACTTGAAGCGGCAACACCTGTACCGACAACAATATTGACAGCCGATCCGAGTGCTACCTTATAGTCAGAGCCTGCTACGGGTGACTGCGAAATAACATAACCTTTCAATGAAGCCGAACTTGCTTCATAAGTAACACTTGCAACAAGTCCCTGTGCACGCAGTTTTTGTTCTGCTACTGATTTCAGTGAGCCGACGACATTGGGAACCGACACAACAGACGTGTTGACTGCCGATGCATAATAAACGGTAACTTTTTTAAGAGTTTCAAGCATGGTACCTGCTACGGGGTCGGTGCGGATAACGTTTCCGATGGTTTCATTTTCTGCATATACAGGCATCAGAACGATTGTAAAGCCGTAAGCACTCAACTCACTTTTTGCTGTCATATAGTTTTTACCGACAACATCCGGAACTGCGATCTGTGATGTTGCGGAACGTGCGATCGTCAGTTTTACAACAGTGTCTTTCGTCATGGAAGATGCGGCTTCCGGAGTTTGTGCACAGATTCTGCCGGCTTCGAATTCACTGTTAAGCACATAAACGGGATTTTCAAATTTAATATTCGGATATTTTGCCTTCACTTCATCAAACGTCATATTGAGGAAATTCGGTACTTCCACTTCTTCTGCTCCGAATTTTTCGGAAATATAAGTAAAGATCTTTCCGATTTTACTGTCCTCATTGTCACCGAAATATCCTGCAAGCGGATCGTAGAATACCATCAGCATAACAAAACCAACGACTGCCACCAACAATACAGAAAGTGTTGACAAAAGCGGGACCGTTAAGTTTCTGCCTCTGAATTCATATTCAATATCATCTTCATCAATTGTCATATCGTCCTCATCTTCCGTTTCAACAACAGGTTGCTGTGTCTGAACCGTTTCGGCAGGTGCAGCAGGAGAATACTCATCAATCTGTGCAACAGGCAAAGGCTGTGCACTCACGGATAAAAATCTCGTAGGATCTTTATCTACAAAATAAGAATAATCAAATTTTATCATCGGATCACGATTCAAGGCATCGAGATCTACGAGAAGTTCTGCGGCACTCTGGAAGCGATCCTTCGGATTTTTCTGAATGGCACGCATTGTGATCTGTTCAAGACCGACGGGAATATCAGAGTTCAAGACGGTAGGACGAATCGCATCCTTTTGAAGATGCATCATGGCAATATCATTTGCATCTGTAGCATCAAACGGAACACTGCCTGTAAGAATCTCATAAAGGAGAATACCGACGGAATAAACATCACTTTTTGCATCCGTAAATTCACCGCGAATCTGTTCGGGAGAAATATAATGTACTGAGCCGATAGCACCCGACTCATTTGCAGTCTTGACATCTCCTCTGTTGAAACGGGCAATACCGAAATCGGTAACTTTAATAGACCCGTTTTGCAACAGCAGAATATTCTGAGGTTTTATATCCCTATGGATGATGCCTTTATCATGAGCGTGTTGTAATGCTCTGAGAATCTGCATGACAACAAGTACGGCATCTTTCCAATGAAGCGATTTTTTACGATCAATCAATTCTTTCAGATTGATACCTTCAATATGCTCCATGACGATATACAGAAGGTCTTCACCGAAATTAACATCATAAACTCTGACAATATTCGGATGCGACATCAGTGCAATCGCCTTGGATTCATTTTTGAAGCGCTGTCTGAATTCCTCGTTATTGAGAAACTGATCCTTCAGAATTTTAACGGCTACGGTTCTGTTTTCAATGCGGTCGAGTGCTTTATAAACAACAGCCATTCCGCCTACACCGATAATTTCCTGAATTTCATAACGTCCGCCGATTACTTTATTTACATAGTTCATCAAAATGATGTCACTCCTTTATTTTTCGATCACCACAACAGATATGTTATCTCTGCCGCCGGCCATATTGGCATTTTGAATCATTATTTCAGGCAGAGATGGGGTAACTATCGAATTCATCAATTCAAAAATTTTCCTATTACTGAGCATATTGCTCAATCCGTCCGAACATAAAAGCAGTTTTTCTTTTTTCTCAAAAGGAACCGTTACAATATCAACTTTAACGATCTCCTCGACTCCCAGTACACGGGTTATTATGTTACGATCGGGTGCATACAGCGCTTCTTCTTCGGTCATAATCCCCGCGTCTATACGCTCCTGTACGAGAGAATGATCGTGGGATATTTGTTCAATACCGTTTTTATTTACGATGTAAGCACGACTGTCTCCTACATAGGCACAAACGATGCAATCCTTTAACACAATAGCGGCAACAACAGTAGTTCCCATTCCGTAATGTGCGGGATTTGCACAACTGTTCTCATAAACGAGCACGCCTGCTGCAATAACGGCAGATTCCAACAACAGCCTTGCAGACACGGCACTCATATCACTGCGGTATCCGTTCTGAATTCGTTCACTGATGCAGGAAACTGCAATCGAGGAAGCAACTTCACCTGCCAAGGCACCACCCATGCCGTCACAAACAATTCCCCATGCAAAGGAATCATCAAAGGTCCCGGCCTCACATGCATCTTCATTGGATGAACGAACAATTCCTTTGTCCGTCATAAATGCAAATTTCATGTGTTGTCACTCCCCTTTAACTGTTTTTTTCGCAACTGACCGCAAGCGGCGTCTATATCGGCTCCCAATGTTCTGCGTACGGTTGTATTAATGCCGCGGGATTGAAGGATTGCCGCAAACTGCTGTACCCTCTGCGGCGTACTCCCGATGCAACCGGTTTCATCCACGGCATTGACAGGTATCAGATTCACGTGACAAAGTATACCCTTCAGTATTTTTGCAAGCTCGGCTGCACATGCATCTGAATCGTTTTTGCCTCGTACCATTGAATATTCAAAAGATATTCTTCTTGACGTTGTTGCAACATAATCACGGCACGCCTTTAATAATACATCAACAGGCCACTTACGGTTGACGGGCATTATAGAACTGCGTAATTCATCATTCGGTGCATGCAATGAAACCGACAACGTAAATTGCATATTCTCATCTGCCAAACGATAAATGCCGGGTACGATGCCGCAGGTTGAAAGTGAAATATTACGCATACTCAGATTCATACCTTCCGGATGTGTAGCCAATTTCAAAAAACGAACCGTGTTATCATAATTATCAAGCGGTTCACCCATACCCATCATAACGATATGGGAAACTCTGACACCTGCATCCTTTTGAGCGGCAAATACCTGTGCAAGAATTTCGGAAGCAGAGAGACTTCGAACAACACCACCAAGCGTTGAAGCACAAAAAGTACATCCCATGCGACAACCTACCTGAGATGAAACACACAGAGAATAGCCGTATTTATATTGCATCAAAACAGACTCGACGTATTCTCCGTCATACAACCTAAAAAGATACTTAACAGTACCATCATACACCGAAACCTGTTTATTTTCAATAGTGCAATGTAATATTTCAGCAATATCATTCAATTTCTCACGAAGATCCTTCGGCAAATTAGACATTTCGGCAAAAGAATCAACGCAATCAATATGTAACCAACGAAAAATCTGCTTTGCACGGAAAGCAGGCAGTCCCATTTCCTTACAAAAGGAAGTAAGTTCTTCGGGATAAAGCGATCGAATATCCGTTTTCAAGCCGACACCTCCGCTTTTCTCTTCATTTCAGCAATAAAGAAACCATCCTTATCTCCATCCGGAAAAACGGTAAGGAAATGTGAATCCGATATATCAACCGCTTCGAAATCGGAATGTTCTGCCAAAAAGCGACAGCAAACTTCTTCATTTTCAGCAGGATTCAAAGTACAGGTTGAATAAACCAATATGCCGCCGGGCTTTACCATTTGAGAACAGGAATTGAGAATGTCATACTGCAACGTCGGTAATTTGTCAACTTCATCCTTGCTTTTATATCGGATTTCAGGTTTTCTGCCTATGACGCCCAACCCCGAACACGGTACGTCACACAATACACGGTCTGCATTGCGGATACTATTCTTCAAATGAACGGCATCCATACAAACCGCTTCAAGACAATCTATACCAAGACGCTTTGCGTTTTCTGAAATCATATCTGCCTTGAACGGATGCACGTCACAAGATAAAATACGACCGCGGTTCTGCATTTTATAAGCACTTGTAAAACTTTTTCCGCCCGGTGCGGCACAACAATCAACAAGAAAATCACCGGGTCGGCAATCAAGAATGTCACAACACAGCTGTGAAGAATAATCCTGCACATGAAATAAGCCGTCATTGAAAGATTTACATTTGGTCAGATCTCCTGCATTATGAAGGATCAAAGCATTCTCAATTCCTACGGCAGGCTCACTTTCAATTCCGTCTTCTAATAGAAATTTCTGCAATGCCGTCAAACTTGTCCGAATCGTATTCACACGAACATAAAGACGGTTACTGCCTTGAGCAGAAGCAAGAATCTGCTCGCATTTTTGAATTCCGTATGAAGTTTTATAATGTAAAACAAGCCATTCCGGACAGGAATAGCGGATACTCAGATTGAAAATGTCATCTCCCGAATTCGGATAAACAATCCCGTATTGAGCAACTTTACGCAAAACTGCATTCACAAGTCCTGCCGCAAAGGCACAACCGTTCTTCTTGACAGCCTTGACAGACTCATTCACGGCGGCACTTTGAGGAATTTTATCCATATACAGCAACTGATATGCACCGATGCGTAAAACGGTCAATACCTGCGGCTTCAGCTTCTTAATCGGTTGCGAAAGCTGTTTGGATAAAAAATAATCCAATGTAATCTTACGTTCCGTTACGCCGAAAACAAGAGCTGTAGCCAATTGTATATCCTGGTGTGATAACTCAGTCTTTGCAAAATAAGCATGGAGTGAAACCGTGGAATATGCCTGATTTCGCTCCATTTTTTGCAATATTTCAAACGCACAATCACGCGCAGTTGACATAATTTTCTCCTTATCTGCGGCGTTTTCCGCCGAGGAATATCATGACAAAACGAAGAAGGTTTGCAAGTGTTACCGCTAAAGATGCAACATACGTCATTGCGGCGGCACGAAGCACTTTGGTTGCTTTTTGAGATTCTTCTTCACCGAGTAATCCCGTTTCATTGATGACGGCAATGGCCCGATTGCTTGCATTCAACTCAACAGGCAAAGTTACCAACTGAAATACAGCGATTGCGGAATAAAGAGCAAGACCGATCAGAATAAGCGGTTCCATTGCAAGATAATAACCGAACAAAGCAAGAGGAATGCCGATATATGATCCGATCTTACAAACGGGTAAAATAGAATTACGCACGCGAATGGGCATATAATTCTGAGAATGCTGTGCAGCATGACCTGCTTCATGTGCGGCAATACCGACAGCAGCAACCGAAGTACTGTCGTATACACCCTGCGACAGACGTATAACATTGCTTCTGGGATCGTAATGATCCGTCAGTTTACCGTGTGTCTGTTCAATTCTGACATCGGTAATGCCGTAATGCCGCAAAACGGCAGCGGCGGCCTGTGCACCTGTCAAACCGCGTGAATTCATCACTTTTGACATTTTGTTATATGTGCTTCTTACCATTCCCTGTGCAACCAAAGAGAGTATAAATGCAGGAATTACAAGAAACAGATAATACGGATCAATATACATATAAAATCCTCCTTATATCAATCACCCAACACGGTAGCGGGATCGATGGTACGACCGCGGAGAAACACGTCCGCATCCATTCTTTTGGCACCCTCGGTCTGGATGCTGAGAAGTTGCAAACAGGTATTATTGCCGCAATGTACAAAAATTTTACCGTCAAGGCAAACCGCTTCACCGTTAGCATTTCCGTAAACGGTCTGCGAAACACACGAATCAAATATTTTCAAAGTTTTACCGTTTAATTTTGTAAATGCAACAGGCCAAGGATTCATGCCTCTGACAAGATTATGAATCTGACAGGCTTCTTTTGTCCAATCAATCAGTGCCATCTCTTTTTTCAAGACAGAAACATACGAAGCCTTCTCCTCATCCTGTTTGACAGGTTGCAACTCACCGTTTGCGAAAGATTGAAGCGTTTTCAGTAAGATAGGACCGGACATTTCAGCAAGCCGATCAAACAGTTCACCCGCAGTTTCATGTTCCGATATTTCGGTTTTTTCCTGCAACAAAATATCTCCGGTATCAAGACCGACATCCATAAGCATCGTCGTAAGACCTGTTACTTTATCACCGTTAAGAACAGACCATTGAATGGGAGCCGCACCTCTGTACTGCGGCAACAACGAACCGTGTACGTTGATACAAGCAAATTTGGGCAGATCAAGAATATTCTTGGGTAAAATCTTTCCGAATGCGGTCACGACAATAAAATCCGGCTTTTGTGACGCAATCATTTCAAACGCTTCCTGTGTTTTCATGGAAACTGGCTGAAATACGGGAATATTGTGAGCAACAGCATATTCTTTGACGGGAGAAGGCGTCAATATTTGTTTTCTCCCCTGCGGTTTATCCGGTTGGGTGACAACCAAAGTAACATCATAGCCGTTTTCACAAAGTGCACGCAATGACGGTACGGCAAAATCGGGAGTTCCCATAAATACGACTCGCATAATCAACCCTCCGTCGGATATAAAGATTCACCGGGAGCAAGACGGTCGGAATAAAGGATACCGTCAAGATGATCTATTTCATGACAAAAACAGCGTGCCATGAGATCCGTTCCGTTATAAGCATGCAATTTACCGAAACGGTCATAAGCATGAATACGAACATTGGAAGGTCTTTTTGTAACACCTGCTCTTCTCGGCAGAGAAAGACAACCTTCAGGTTCGCACTGTTCACCCGACTGTTTAACGATTTCAGGATTGATAAGTTCAACAAATTTTCCGTCAACATTAACAATAACCACACGTCTGAGTACGCCGACCTGTACTGCGGCAAGACCGAGACCTTCGGCTTTTATCAGCGTATCTTTCATATCATCGAGCAGTTCAAACAGACGTTCATCATAATTTTCAACCGGTCTGCTTTTTTTGCGTAAAATCGGATCATCATCCGTTCTGATTGTACGTAATGCCATTATTTTCACCTTTGTGCCGTAGCACGATCCTTTCTTTTATACTGAAGTCTGCGGATTCATATCCGCGAAAATTGAAATGTTTTTGTACTCTTTTTTATTCTCAAATTGCTTCAGAAGTTCTGATAAAAAAGTTCTGAAAGCGAGTGTATTCTTGCATTTAATCATCAAACGCTGTCTGTACTTGTTGCTGATTTTTGCAATTCGCGGTGCTTGCGGACCAAGGACGATCAGTTTTTGCTTACATTCATTTGCATCATTTGCAGTTATCAATGCATCTAAAAATGATTTGGCTGCATCCGTAACCGATTGCCGGTTCGTTCCTGAAAAACCGATCACGCAAATATCACAATAAGGCGGATAGATCATTGCTTTACGAATTGCAATCTCATCCTCGTAAAAACGCTTATAATCCTGTTTTGAAGCAAGAAGCAACACTCCGTTATCGGGAACCAATGTCTGTATCACGGCTCTGCCCGGCATTGATGATCGACCTGCTCTGCCGACTACCTGTGTCAGAAGATCAAATGCATTTTCAGAAGATCGGTAATCGTCATTGTAAACCTGTTGATCGATATTCACGACCCCTACAAGCGTTACATTCGGAAAATCCAAGCCTTTTGCAATCATCTGCGTACCGAGCAGTATATCATACTCACCTCTTTCAAATGCTGAAAGTGCTTTTTCATGGGCATGACGCACTCCGACCGTATCCGCATCCATTCGAAGGATCCGTGCATCCTTGAATCGATGCTGTAATTCTTCCTCAAGTCTTTGTGTTCCGACTCCTGAATAACGAATATTCGGTTCCCCGCAAGAAGGACAACTGTCAGTAAATTCTGTTGAGTAACCGCAATAATGACACATAAGTCGGTTATTTGCGGAATGATATGTAAGTGAAATACTGCACGACGGACAAGACATAACTTGTTTACAGGAACTGCACACCACAAAAGTGTTATAGCCTCTCCTGTTCATTAAAAGCATCGTCTGCTGTTTATCCGCAAGATTCTTTTCAATTTCAGCGGCAAGCGGTTTGGACACGGAAAAGAACGGATCACGCAGAGATTTATCACTCATATCAACGGTATTAACCGTTGGCAATCGTGCACTGCCGTACCGTCCTGTCAATTCACAGAGAATATATTGACCGTTCTGAGCACGGGCATAACTCTCTACGGACGGTGTAGCTGATGCCAGCAACAACAATGCATTGTTATAACCGCAACGGAATCTTGCAACGTCACGTGCATGGTAACGCGGAGACATTTCGGATTTATACGTATGTTCCTGTTCTTCATCCATAACGATCAATCCGATATTATCAAGCGGTGCAAAAACCGCACTTCGTGTTCCCACCACAATGCGAACCTCTCCTCGGCGAATACGTTGCCATTCATCATAGCGTTCACCGACCGAAAGACTACTGTGTAAAACCGCTACCTTATCACCGAAATGTGCCGCAAATACAGCCAGTGTCTGCGGTGTCAGTGATATTTCGGGCACCATGACAATACAGTTTTTACCATCCTGCAATACTCTCTCAATTACTTTCAGATAAACTCCCGTTTTACCGCTTCCCGTCACACCGAACAACAGAGCCGTTTTTCCCTCGAGAGAACAATAAGCATCCGTAAGCAATTCATAAGCTTTTTGCTGACTTTGGTTCAATTGAAGTTTTTTAGCGTACGCTCTATCGGCTACGAATTCCTTGCCCGGACTTCTGTCAACGGTTACCGTAAAAAACTCTGCCGCACCTTTATTAATGAGGGCAGAAACAACAGACTGTGAACAACCGGTAAAATAGCATAACTCTTTTACGGATGCAACACCGACATCTTTCAGAACAGCAAAAACATCTGCCTGTCGTTTCGACAGATCAAAATCATCCGCATCAGCATCTGCATCAATTAAGCGAACCAAAGAAATATTCTTCTCACCGCTTCCGTGAATAATCGCACGGCTGTCTTCAATATACCCCTTACGGATAAGAGACCTGAATAACAAATCGGCTTCTTTCACTTTCAGCACTTTCAGTAAATTCTTTTCGGAAACCGCAGAATTACTACGCCGAAGTGTCATCATAATCAGTTTTTCATCATCGGATAAAACAGATAAATCCGTATCTTTGCCGACAGCTGTGATCTGAAAGCTTTTTACGGTCGTCATAGAGAGACCTTTTGGCAACAATGCCCGAACAGCATCAAAATAAGTGCAAAATGTCTGTGAAACCAACAATTGTGCAACCTGAATGAGTTCTTCATTCAAGACGGGAACGGGATCAAGAACTTCACAAATATCTTTTAATCCTGCAACTGTATCATGATCCGAAACAGAAACAGAAAAAACAAAACCTTGCCTTTTCATGTTTCCCTTACCGAAAGGTACAAAAACCCGACACCCCGGCAAAACAGAGTCCGTCAGGGCGTCAGGAATTCGATACGTAAACAATCGGTCAAAACCGTAGGTGCAGTTTTCAACACCCACGGTTGCAATATAAAAACGGTTCAAATCAAAAATCAGAGAGCGGCATCGCCGGATTCAACGATAACGCATTTTCCTTCCTGAATATCCTGAACAGCAAGGGTTACGGTTTTTTCCGTAAGGATCTCCCTTTTTTCGTTGGCCTCATCCGTGATCTCTCTTGCACGCTTGGCAGTTGCCACAACAAGAGAATAGCGACTGATTCCGTCTTTTAACAAAGTTTTAAGATCTACATTAATCATTATCTGTACTTCCTTTAAGAATTTATTATATTATACACTTCTTCAACAGTATTTTCAAGTACATCATTCACAACAATATGATCGTACAAAAAACGCTGTTCCATTTCCTGCAAAGCAACACTCATTCTTCGTTCAAGTTCTTCATCAGACATACCGCCTCTGCAGGCAATACGATCACGCAATGTATCAATTGAGGGCGGCATAAGAAAAACAGATACAGCAGAAGGATACAGTTTTTTGATGTTCAATGCTCCGTTGATTTCAATAACCATAGCCGCTTTTTCGTACTTACTGATAATTCTGTCAATTTCGGAACGTAGCGTACCGTAATAGTTATTTGCATAACATACATACTCAACAAATTCCTGATTATTAACTTTTTCCAGGAACTCGGCTTCGCTTATGAAATAATAATCTACTCCGTGTTTTTCTCCCTCTCTCGGTTTACGAGTGGTTGAAGATACGGTTTGTCCGATTCGTGGATCACGTGCAGAAAGTGCATCAAAAACCGTATTCTTTCCACACCCCGAAGGACCTGAAATTATGTATAAACAGCCTTTTCTTTCGTTATCCATAGTATCTCCCAATATTATTTCTTCTCAACGATATTCTCACTTGTAAGATAAGACAAAATAACGTAATCACAATCTGTAATGATGACAGATGCCGTTTTTCTTCCTTGTGTGAGATCAAGAAGTCTGCCGTCATCCTTTGCCGCTTGGACCAATCGTTTGACGGGAGCACTTTCAGGTGAAGCAATCGCAACGATTCGATCTGCATTCACTGCATTATCAAAACCAACACCGATAAGATTCATTGCGGACCTCTTACTTATTCAATATTCTGAACTTGTTCTCTGATTTTTTCGACTTCTGCTTTGATTTCAATAACCGCTTTTGCAATATCAACATCCTGTGCTTTTGAGCCGATGGTATTGGCTTCACGGTTGATCTCCTGTACAAGGAAATCAAGTTTTCTGCCGATCGGCTCGTTACTCTTGAAAATTTCACCGAGCTGTGCGATATGACTGCGTAAACGCACGGTTTCTTCATCAACGGCAACTTTATCTGCAAAAACTGCCGCTTCCGTCAACAATCTCTGCTCGTCCACTTTTGCATCCTGCAGAAGATCTCTCATTCTTGCAATCATTTTTTCATGATATTCACGTACCGTCTGCGGAGAACGGGATTCCACAAAAGAAACCAGTTCAAGAATGTGCTCTCCCCTGCCGAGAATATCATTCTTTAGCCGTTCGCCTTCACATTCACGCATACTGATAAAAGCAGCAACAGCCTTTTCAAGAACGACTTTTACCGCTTCCCAGATCGCATCTTCATCAGCAGGAGCCTTGCGGACAGTAAATATATCCGTATGCGAAGTCAGAACCGATACGGAATCATCAATTTTAAGACCGTATACAGCAGAAAGTTCCTGACAGGCATCATAATAGCCTTTAGCAAGTGAGTGATTGATTTCTACAATAACATCGTTTTCAGCCAAAGAATCAATCACAAGACTCATTTCTACTTTGCCGCGTGAAATTGTTTCCTGAATATAAGCTCTGATCTTTTCTTCAAGGAACGAATAAGCTTTTGAAATTTTCGGATAAAATTCAAGATATCTTGCGTTTACGCTTTTGATTTCCGCTGATATATTCAGTTTACCGATCAATTCTCCGGCTCTTCCGTAACCGGTCATACTCTTTGCCATATACACACCTTACTTTCCGTGATCGAAACTCTGTCTCTTCAAAGAGGCGATCTCTTCTTTTGTTAAATATCTCCATTCACCGGGTTGCAACATTCCGAGTTTCACGCCGCCGATGGATTGTCTTTTAAGTCTTGCGGTGGCAAGACCTGCTTCCTCGCAAAGACGTCTGATCTGTCTGTTTCTGCCTTCGTAAAGAATGATTTCAAGAACCGTTCTGTCGGGATCGTCAGCAATAACCGTAACCGTCGCCGGCATGGTTTCTCGTCCGTCGATCATAATAGAAGAAGAAAGAACGTTTAATTGTTCCTGTGTTATTTTCGGTTTAACCGTAACTCTGTAATTCTTAGCAATATGCTTGGAAGGATGTGTCAGTGCATTCGCAAAAGCACCGTCATTTGTAAACAACAGCAATCCTTCCGAGTCGCGGTCAAGTCTTCCGATCGGATAGATGCGTTTCCCCACATCGGCAACGAGTTGAGCCACACACTTTCTGTCCATTTCGTCACTCATGGTCGTCACAAAACCTCTCGGTTTGTGAAGCATAATGTACACGTAATCTTTTTCAGAAGATATTTTTCTGCCGTTCACGGTAACGTTATCTTTCCTGGGAGAAATCTTATCACCGATCTGTGCAATTTCACCGTTCACCTTTACCATACCTGCGGCAATCATTTCTTCACATTTTCTGCGTGATGCAATGCCGCAATCAGCCATATATTTCTGTAATCTTATCAACTCATCCATTCATAAACCATCCGTTCAATTTTTGCAGAATATGCTCCGAAAACGACAAATCTCTTTCAGAAACAGCAACTTCTGCGTTTTCATCAAGGCACAGCGGAACGCTGCCGAGTTGTTTACCGTCAGAAAAATAAAGGATCTCTCCGACAACACTTCCCGCCTCTGCGGGAGCATAAATAAACATCGGCAAACAAACTACACTTTCCACATTCTGCAGTTGCGACTTTCCTGTATAATCAAGTTCGCCTGTCGCGGAACAACTGATGCGATCTGCAGTCGCACCAACGATATCAACGTAATATGTCTGCGTTGTCGGCGTTACAGAATAAGATTGCACAACCGTAAAACCGTAATCCAACATTGCCCGATGATCATTCCAATCATCAGGTGCCTGCAGTGTTACGGCAATAATTTCAATATTATTTCGTTTTGCGGAAGTAACAAGGCATCTGCCGCTTTTCTTTGTAAATCCCGTTTTGACGCCCGTCATACCGACGTATGACTGCAACAAACGGTTGTGATTGGTCAGCAGGACTTTGCGTGTACCGATCATGATTGTCGCAGAATACGTGGATGCAATTTCAGCAAATGCTTCATTCCGTAAAGCAGTCTGTGTGAGTAAAGCCATGTCTGCGGCAGTAGAATAATGCGACTGTGCATCAAGTCCCGACGGAGTAGCAAAAACAGTGTCCTTCATGCCGATCTCACGGGCACGAGTATTCATAAGGCTCACAAATTCCTCAACACTTCCGCTGACGGCAACAGCAACCGCATTAGCCGCATCATTACCCGAAGACAACATCATGCCGCAAACAAGATCATATAATTCAAGTATATCACCGGGTTTAAGTCCTAATGAAGTGCCGTCTACCGAAAGCACCTCATTTCCGACTGTGATCTGTCTGTTCAAAGGCAAGCTTTCAAGAGCCAACAATGCAGTCATTATCTTTGTAGTACTTGCCATCGGCATTTTTGCGTCTTCATTCTTTGCATAAAGAATTTGTCCGCTGTCTGCACACATCAGAACAGCACTTTTGGCTGATACCTCCAAAGCGGCGGCATCAGCCGAATAAACAAAATTCAAAAAACAAATAAAGACAACTGCAAGAAATAATATCTGTTTCAAATTAACCACCCATAGTATTCTATGGGGAGTTTGTCTGCATTATTCCGCAGAAGAAGCCTTACGCTTATCAATTACACCCGTAACCTTATCAAACATTTCGGGTACGAGGTTTACGATGCGTTCGGCAGCATTATCATCAGCAGCAATATACTTGACAGATACTTCGCCGTTCTTGACAATCAGAAATGCAACGGGAGTAATGGTAACACCGGCACCGCCGCCGCCACCGAACAATTCAACATTGTTCTTGGAGGGGAAATCAGAACCGCCCGAAGCAAAGCCGTAAGTGACTTTGGAAACCGGAATGACGGTCAGACCGTCAGCAATCTGCATGGGTTCGCCGATGATCGTGCTGACGTCAACGAGCTGACGCACCTTTTCAATTGTTGTTGCAAGAATACCTGCTGCTTTTTTTTCACTCATTTGAAACACCACTCTCTGTATTATTATTTGTTTGGGTTTGCTTTTTATTTTTCCGTGTTGCCAACACGGGTTTTAACATTCTGAATGCGACTTTAAAGCCGAATTTAAAGACCAACCTGCCTACCAACAGCAAAACGACACCGATGAGTTTTGCAGGTCTGAACCAAAAAGAAACGTGCATTTCTGCCTTGCTCTTTTTTGCAATAAAATCAGGCGTGATATTAAAGTCGTATTGCTTTACCTTATATTTTGTGACAAAGGCACCCAGCATGGGAAAAACAGTAGAACACAACTGACCGTAATAAATGGCTGTTTGTGCGGCATCGGATTTTGTGACGATCATATCAACCATCAATTCATCAATTGTAAAAGCACGGAAAATTCCGCCAAAGAACGAACCGATGTAGGAAAACAGTTCTTTTATAAGCAAAACAAGACCGTCAACACCGCCGTTCGCATTGTAAAAGATTTTCAAAAAATTCGGTTTATCTTCATCCGTTGGCTTTTTTGAAGTATCAACAGGTGCTGTATCTTGTTCGACTTCAGGTTGCGGTTCACCGACCGCAATGACTTCTTCAGGCGGCTGTTCCGTTTGTAACGGTTGCGTTTCAGCTGTCGGTTCTTCCTTCTTATCTTTCTTTTTCGCTTTTTTCTTCATGGGAAAAACAGGAATCGTCAGAAACAACCATTTAATTGTTACAGAGGGACTTACACCGTAATCAGCTATGATGCGGATCTTGACAAAAAGTGCAATAACTACCAAAGCCAGCACAGAAAGAATAATCCATCCGATCACCTTCAGAATCATAAGTATAACACCCAAAAGAACACCCCCTCAAAGTATCGATATCTGTCCGTTCAGAACACCGTCCGTGGTTGAAAGACCTTCCATGGCTGCAAGTGCATCATTATCCTGCGGCAGTTCGGGAAGTTCTTCCAAAGAGGACAAACAAAAACATCTTAAAAATGATGTTGTAGTACAGTATAACAAAGGTCTGCCCGGTAAGTCAAGTCTTCCACACTCTTCTATTAAATCTCTTTGACATAAAGTTCCGATAACTCCCGAACAATCAACGCCTCTCACCTGTTCAATGAAAGATTTTGTTACAGGCTGATTATACGCAACAATTGCAAGAACCTCAAAAGCGGCCTGGCTCAAAGGCTGATTTCTTCGTACATCAAGAACCTTACGGATATCTTCAACGTAGGTCGGTTGAGAAAGGAACTGATATGAATCATCCATTCTTCTCAGCACAAAGCCGCCGTTACGCTTTTCATACTCCACAATAAGCATATCAAGAACTTCCTGTATATCTTCAACAGACATAGCAAAAGCCTGTGCGATCTTTTGTATCTCAATAGGCTCACCGCAAGCAAATACAACGGCTTCAACTGCATTTTTAAGTCTCAACGTTTCATCATTCAAAATCAATATCCCCCTCCGGTTCACTGAGAAGCGTAATGGTCAGTTTGCCGTCATCTTCACGTTCAAGCAGAATATTTTTTCGTTTCGTCAATTCAAGGACGGCAAGAAATGTGGCAACAAGTTCAGATCTGCTTTCAGCCTGCTCAAAAACAGATGCAAAACTGTGTTTACCTTTCCCTGCAATCCGTTTGACTACCTTGCGAATAGTATTGGAAACGGATACAACCTTTTTAGCAACAATTCCTTTGAATGAATCAAAAGGAGGCGGCAATCTGCGTAAACGTTTTCCGACAGCATTGAGATAAGCCTTGAGCAACTCTGTGGAATCGTGTACGCGGCGATACGTCATATCAGCGGGAATCGGTTCTGCCGTACGCGTAAAGGATGAAAAACCATCTGTTTGCTTTGACAATTCAGCCGCAAGCAGTTTACAATCACGATATTCGATCAATTCTCTCTCAAGATCTTTTTTAGGATTTACGGAATCCTCATATACGGGTAACAATGATACGGTTTTGATATGAACAAGACGTGCCGCCATATCCAGAAATTCGCTCGCTTGTTCAAGATCTTCCTGTGCAACATTGGCTATATATGACGTATATTGTTCCACAAGTGTAAAGATAGAGATGTCATTGATATTCAGTTTGTGTTTGGTTATCAGATGAAGAAGAAGATCAAGCGGTCCCTCAAAAACATCCAATTTATACTGAATTACTTCCATGAAAAAACCTTACATAAAAATATTTAAGAATATGTTCTCAAGAACACTGACAGCCTCAAATGCAATATCCGATAATGACGGAATAAAATCAAGTCGGTTTACAACAAACGAAAGTGCAAAAATTGCATAAATAAAATAACGTTCATACTGTAAAAGTTTATAATAATATTTATCGGGTAAAACGAGTGTTACCAGACGGGATCCGTCCAACGGCGGGATGGGAATCATGTTAAACAGTGCCAACACAAAGTTGTATTCGGCAACATAAATAAAGAATGTATAAATAACACGAACCGCATCGGTAGGATCTGCAAAATTACGTAACAATGATGCTATAAGTACAGAAATTACAGCCATCATCACGTTAGATACGGGGCCTGCAAAAGAAGTAATTGCAAAACCGAGTTTTCTGTTTTTGAAATTGCGGATATTTACAGGTACGGGTCTTGCATAACCGAAACCGAGAAACAACATCATAAGCGTGCCGGGCAACGTCAAATGAGCAAAAGGATTCAGTGAAATTCTGCCTTTCAGTTTTCCTGTCGGATCGCCCAGCATATTTGCCGCAATTGCGTGAGCGGATTCATGAACGGGCAAACAGACAAACATTACAAAAAGCAATGCCGCCAACAACACAAGTACCGAAGCAATTTCCGTGCGGGAATAGTCACCGGTCAGCAGACTCAACAAGGTAAAAATCATCACTCTTTTCCTTTCCCGGCTTTTTTCAGATACACAAAGCGATCAAGACCGTAAAAGTCTTTACGCGTGCCGGATTTTTTCTTTACAATCTTTTTCGGATCAAACAATCTCAATACAGCATCCGGTTGTTCTTCCGAGCATTCAAGAAACATCATACCGCCTTCTTTCAGCCGATCAAACCATTCCTTTGAAAGGGATCTGAAAAACAGCATTCCGTCCTCGCCGCCGTCCAACGCTGTCATCGGTTCTTTCTTTACTTCTTCCTGCAAGTCATCAAGTTCGGCAGTCGGAATATACGGCGGATTGGATACGATTATGTCGGGAGCCGGTAAATCTTCCCAATCACAAAAACCGAGAACATCACATCGGATCAGATGAACGTTTCTCACTCTGTGTTGCAATATATTGTTTTGAATGCAATCACAAGGGATCGGATATTTTTCAAAAATATAAACATCGACCTGCGGACATTCAATTGCAATGGAAATACCTATACAGCCTGTCCCGCCGCACACATCATAAATAACCTTTTTTTGATGAGCAATTTCAGCAACGGCAAGATCGGTCAGTTCTTCCGTTTCGGGACGCGGGATCAGCACGCCTTCGTTAACTTTAAAAGTATAGCCGTAAAAATCCCACTCTCCGAGCACGTACTGCAAAGGTATACCTTGCACTCTTTGCTGCAACAGTTCTTTCACTCGTTCTTGTTTTTTCTCCGAAATTCTGTGTTCGGATTGTATACCGAACAACACGCGATCGAACTTTGTTGCATGAAGAATGATTTCACGGGCATCAAATTTTGCATCTTCGATTCCGTGTTCTTCAAGAAAATCAACTGCATCGAAAAAACACTTCTCCAGTGTTATCATCATAAAGCATCATCCTCAGGATTTTCGGTAATAACTGCCTTCAATGCAACAATGCCGACTTCAATGATATCGTCGGTAGGCTCATTGGTCGTAATTCTCTGCATCCACATACCGGGTGCAGTCAAAATCCGTGTAAAAAAATTATCATGCTTACCTGCAAATCGAATGCATTCATAGCCGATTCCCATAATAAGCGGTAAAACAAGAAGTTTCAACGCAACCCACAGAACACCCGTAATGCTTGCAGGTACGATCAAACGAAGAATCGTGGTAATAAAAACGCTGATAATCAATACCACAAAAATGAAACTGGTTCCGCATCTCGGATGGAAGCGTTTATGCTTTTTAACATTCTCAACCGTCAGTTCTTCACCGTTTTCATAACAGAAGATCGCTTTATGTTCGGCACCGTGATACATAAACACACGTTTGATATCTTTTGTTCTGGATACAAAAAACATATACAAAACAAGCAAAACCATCTTGATTATTCCCTCAAACAAGGGTTGAAGCCTGATAAGATCAACATTTGCCTTGCTTATCAGCAGTCCGTTAAGCAGTTCAAACACTTTTGTAGGGGCATAAAAGAAAAGCAAAAAACAAATACCGAATGCAAGTACCGTAGCAACGAGCATCAATGCCGAAAATACTTTTTCATTCAGATGTTCAGAGAGCCAACGGTCAACCTTACCCATATTTTCGGGTTTTTCATCTTCTTCAAGTTGTCCGGAAATTTCAGCAGATGCCATCAGACATTTATAACCGATCAGCATGCTTTCTATGAAATTGACCACACCGCGAATGACAGGCCATCCGAGAAATTTCACCTTGTCACGGATATGTTTGAAATCTTTCATATCAAGCTGAATCTCACCGTCGGGTTTTCTGACAGCCATTGCGGCACCCTTCGGTCCGTTCATCATAATACCTTCAATCAAAGCCTGTCCGCCGACACTGGTCATGTGTTTATTTTTACTCATTTACATCTTCCTTTCCGTCTGTCCGCAATTCCGACTTCAGAGGCAAACGGACAACAACCATCGTACCTGCGTTCAATCGGCTTGTTATATCAAGTTTTCCGCCATGCTGTAAAATAATTTCATCAGATACAGCCAATCCGATTCCGGAACCCTTGACCGATACGTTAGACTTATAAAACTTTTCTTTGACATGCGGCAGATCGCCTGCATCAATACCGCATCCGAAATCCTGAATGCTGATAATCAATTCCTGTTCGTCACGAACAGCGTTAACAAAGATTTTTCCGTCGTCATGTGAATACTTGACAGCATTGTCAAGTATATTGACAAAAACCTGCTTCAAACGATCCGCATCACCCATCATAGGTGCAGTAAAATCCGGAGATTCATATACAATATGTATACCGCGTCGTTGGGCACGGTCTTTGAATACGTAAACCGCTGTATCCAACTCTGCCAGAACATCGATGAGATTCAGATGCAGATGCATTCTGCCGCTTTCAATTTTTGAGAAGTCAAGCAGATCTTCAACAAGTGTATACAAGCGTTCAGTTTCTTCTGCTATTACCTGCAATCCGCTTGAAAGCAACTGCGTATCAGAAGACGGCATAAAACGAAGCGTTTCGGTCCAACCTTTGATCGCCGTCAATGGCGTACGAAGTTCATGCGATACGGTTGAAATAAAATCGTTTTTGAGTTGATCGGTTCTTGCAAGTTCCTGTGTCATGTAGTTTATTGAACCGATCAGTTCTCCGATCTCATCTGTTCTGTCATCCGCTTTCAGTTGTACGGAAAAATCTCCTGAAGCAATCCTGCGGGTTACATCATTCAATCGCTTGACAGGCTTAACAATGGAACGGATAAAAAACCAACCGGATATAAATACAAGAGAAAGAGCAAAAGAACAAATCAAAGCAATGACAATATTCAGATTTCTCCACTGTCTGTTTATATCATCCAGCGACGTAATAAAACGTACGGCACCGTTGTTTTTTCCATCCGTTTTAGGGAGAAGCACTGTCAAGGCATATACATCCTCCCCGTTGCTTAATTCACCCGTCCATTCACCTTTTCCGCCGGGTGATTTAAGAGCATCCGCATAATCCTTGTAACTTGTTTCAATCGGTAAAAAACCGGTCGAAGTAACGATAATGTTCCCGTGTCCGTCCAACACCCATACTTCACAGATGTCAGTATATATAAAATTCTCAACGTATTCTCTCGCCCCAACGGCAAAAGTATCCGCATCGGCATTCAGATAAGAACTGAATGAATTTGCAATACCCGTGCTTTGTCCGACCGAGTTCAACGTATCTTTTGCATAATTATGGTAATAACCTCTGAATAAAACCGACAACATGACAGCAATACAAAGCAAAATGAGCGTAATAACAAAAATAGTAGAATATAACCATTTTTTTGTGATTGACATTCCGTTCAAAAAGCTTCACTTTCCTTTATCAGGGAATCCATTTATATCCGATTCCCCAGACTGTTGTCAGATGCTTCGGATTCGAAGGTTCATCCTCAATTTTCATACGAAGTCGTCTGATGTTGACATCGACAACTTTGTCCTCTCCGTAGTAGGAAGAACCCCACACATACTGCAGAATTGCATTTCGATCCAATGCAACGTCCGGATTTTCAAAAAAGTATTCCATCAACATGAATTCTACTTGTGTCAATTCAATGGGCTTTCCGTTTTTCATCAGCGTACGGCTTCTCAGATTCAATAAAAACTCTCCGAGTGCAACCGTATCGTTATTTTTGCTGTTGTTAACAGCCTCGTTATTGATGCTGACTCGGCGGTATATCGCATCAATTCGTGCCATTAGTTCGGATGGAGAAAAGGGTTTGGTAACATAATCGTCTGCACCGACAAGAAGTCCGGTCACCTTGTCCATCTCCTGTGTCTTGGCGGTAAGAATAATAATACCGATGGTTTTACTTTTACGACGGAGATATTTGCAGACTTCCAATCCGTCCACAACGGGCATCATGATATCAAGCAATGCAATATCAAAATTACCGTTATAATGATTATAAAGCTCAATGGCTTGCTGACCGTTCTCAGCTTCAACCACTTCAAAACCGTTTCTTTTTAAGTTGATAACCACAAATTCGCGTATGGACTTTTCATCCTCGGCAATCAACACTCTTTTCATTCTTTCACTTCCGTATTAAGAATTGTAATTGCATCACCGATCAAAGCAGGTGTCAATCCGTTTTCCGTTCCGGCTTTTCCGATGTCGTAATACGCTGTATATGCACCGTTTACGGATTTGATTTGCAATGTAAACAAGTGCTCGGATCGGACTTCATTCACAGAATCATAGATATAGAAAGCTGTAGACTCCGACAGACAATCATAAACACAACTGATCTTACCGTACAAGCCGGTTTTCACCAGATCCAAAGCGTACTTACCTGCAGGATCAGCATACACAGAGCTGCATAATAACAATGCTCCGTCCTGCTGAATTCTGTAATAATCTCTGACGATTGCTTTGACCTGCATCCCCTCAGCAACATTGAGAATTTCAGAATCAGGCAATTCATATTCTGCGGGAATTTCCATCATTCCGTCCTGATCGATATCTTGCGTCAAGAGTGTTGCGGGACGGGATGTTTTCAATATTGCCGTCGGATCCAGTTTATGCAGAAGTAAAATATAACCGGCTTCAGGCGACCATGCAATCACTTCCGTTATCATCGTATATTCATCCATATACAAACAGTCAAGATATACACGGCTTTCAGTTTGCGTATTGTCAACCGAAATGGCAGAGAAAACGGATATTCCGCTCTGCAACGGTAAAGAAGCTGACAACTCCATTTGCAGTTGCGTGTGATCCGTATTCAATTTCAGAACACGTGCATACGGAACGGCTGCTCCCGTATCAACGGAGACTTCAAATACGGCATAAAAGATCTCTCTGACAGAATCGCGGTCAAAATCAACGATTGCGTACTTCTGATACTGTACCGTGGAAAGCGGTAACACGGAAAAAGAATCGAAATCATTCACTTCAATGCCATACACTGACATCAACTTATTGCTTCCGTTCGTATTATAATTTAAGATAATCTCATCTGTAGAATTGCCGTCAAGATCTTCAAAGAGAAGTTCATATACTTCGCGTTCACTGCCGACCATGTCACCCACAGACGACCATTCTCCGTGTATGCAATCAAGAAAATGGATATGAACGGTAGTTGTATCTGAATTCTGTGAATAAAATACTAGAGCTTCATCAACACCGTCGCCGTCAAGATCATGCAACACGAAGGCAGTTCTGAATGCACCGCTACGTGGAGATTGCAGAGTGATAGCTTTACCGACACTTTCTTCAAATGCCTTCTCTATTTCTGCATAAGTACCCGTAAGTTTCGGGGCACGCATCAGACTGTCAACAGAAACGAAATCAAAAGAGCAACCGCTGACAAACAGCAGCAAGGCAATTAAGCATATAGCGATCACTCTTTTTCCTTTCATTAATTTTACTCCTCAGATGTTAAGTTATTATTTACAACCTGAACGGAATACCGTCCCGATACCCATGCATAATCACAATCAGCCGGTAAAACGATCTGAACCGGAACAGAACCTTCACTATCTGTAACTCGCTTGATTGCTGCAACATCGGGAACCGCATAAATACCGTCAAATGAGAGGTCATCAGCGTTCGCATCGGCAATAATAGTAACGCTTTCAATATTTTCCGGGAAAGAGTAGCCGGATATATCAAGCTCATCCGTTTGCAGAGGAACGGTAACGGTGATCTGTTTCAACTGATCGGTGTTAAGTGTAACAGCAACATCCAGCATACCGGGTAACACTTCATAGAAGATATTTCTGTTATATCGTTCGGCAGAAAGTGTCTGATAACTCTTATAACCGATTGCAGACATATTGATACGTCCGACCGTGATAACCTGTGAAGTCATAAGGGTTTCGCTCTCTGTGGGTACATACAGTGTAAGCTCATTGTTATAGTCAACAAAATTGTAATCAATCAGCGCATCCAAATCAAGACCTTCGGGAGCGTTGACAAAATCAACTTCCATCCTGTAAGTCTTTTCAACAGAAACCTGTACATCAAGATGCAGTTCGTCAATCTCAGCAATCTGTGCGTAGTTTATATTCTTTCCTTCCGAAACAAACTCAATATCAACAGAATACTGCGTTGTACGGGAAATCGGCTCATCAAAAGCAACGATTGCCTTGATCTCCTTGAGCGTTTCCATTTCAAGTGAAGGGCCGCTGACGGTAACAGAAGACGGACGCAACGTCATACTCTCAACCAAGCAGTCTTCGGCAACCGTATATTCTTCTGCACCGACAAGTGACAAGGAATAACTTTTTTCCGTCAACGTATCAAAATAGACCGTAATAAACTGCGGTTCCACGGATACTACAGCCAGTTCCGCAGAACTATTGACAAGTTGTGCAACCAGTTCAACTTCGTATACGCCCGGTGAACGGACTTCTTCAAGTTTCGGTTTGACAATGATTTTATCGGAAGTAAAAGTTGTATCGTTGACAAGATAACTTTTACCGTTGACTGTCACGTCACAATAAAATTCGTTCGTTCCGAAAACAGACATATTCAAAAGTCCGGGAACCGTATCGGTGAGATTCATTTGCACCTTAACGTCCTGAAAAACACGATCTGTTTCAGGAGTTTCATACATAGAAACGACGCACCATATTGCAAGAGAGCAAAAAAGTGAAACAAGAAATATAACGGGCTTGCTGTTAAAAAGGTCCTTTTTTTGAGCTTTTTTCTCAGTTATCAACTCATGTTCAGCCATTCTTTTCCCCCCTCTTAAAATTTGCTAAAAAACGGTTCTTGGGCGTGTCCTTTTTCAATAACAGCGAGTTAAGCAATTCGCGTAGTTCAGCATCAGACAAACCGCGACGCATCTGACCGTCAACGGCAACGGAAATCATTCCCGTTTCTTCACTGGTTACAACTGCAACAGCATCAAAATTGATACTCACGTTCAATGCGGCTCTGTGTCTTGTGCCGACATGAGCATTGATTTCATAATCATTTTTAAGAGGAACAATGCATCTTGCGGCAACGATTCTGCCGTCTTTAATCACGATGGCACCGTCATGTAAGGGTGTATTGGGATAAAAAATTCCGCATAACATTTCATAAGTTGTCACAGAATCAATGGGTACACTTTGTTTCAACAGATCCCCCAAAAGAGATTCTCTTTGGAAGATAATAAGAGAGCCCGTTTTTGTATCGCTCATTTTGGCACAGGCACGGCAAACGGCATTGATACAATCCGTAATTTCATTATCGTTATTTGAAGAAAACAGAATCCTGCCCGAAAAGCCGCCTTTACCTGCATTCTCCAACGTTTGCCTGATCTCATAGTTAAAAATTATAAAAAGGAATAAAATGAAATTGCCGAACATATTGGAAAAGATATAAGATGTTGTCTTCAAGCCGATCACGGTTGCCACAATATAAATAACTGCAAGCAAAAAGAAACCTTTGATAACCTGAATGGATTGTGATTTACGCAACTGCATAAAAACACAGTAGATAATGAACGCAACAAGCAGGATATCAAGTATATCCGTTATCGGATCAAAATTTGACATCAAATCACGGAATTGTATTGCAAAGTTTTGCAGACTGTCAACAATTCTGTCAATCATTCATTTCATCCCTTTTCTTAAATCAATCTATTAACGTAACGGCGTGAGCCGAAATCCCCTGCAGAGCACCTGTAAAACCGAGACCTTCTTCGGTCGTGGCTTTTATATTCACACAGTCCTCGCTGATTGCACACGCATCAGACAAGCATTTTCGCATTTGAGGAATATAAGTCGCCAACTTGGGTTTTTGTGCAATCACGGTTACATCAATATTGAGGATACGGTAATTCATTTCTGTAATCTTTTTTACCACATCCTTCAGAAGCTCTATACTGTCAGCACCTTTATAGGCGATGTCAGTATCCGGAAAATGTTTGCCGATATCACCCAAAGCAGCCGCACCGAGCAACGCATCGCAAACCGCGTGTGTCAGAACATCTGCATCCGAATGTCCGAGCAATCCGTATTCGTATTCAATTTTCACACCGCCAAGAATCAGATCTCTGTCTTCTGCAAAACGGTGTACGTCGTAACCGTGACCTATACGCATTTATTTCACCTCTCAGCCTTCAGCCATTTCATGGCGAAGTGCTCTGGCGGCCGCCAATTTAGCAGCCGTGCAGATCACCTTGGTGGCAACTTTCAGTTCTTCAACGGACGGACAGGACGGAGCAAGACGGATATTGCTGTCTTTGGGATCCTTTCCGTACGGGAACGTCGCACCGACCTTTGTGATCGTAAGACCTGCCTGTTTGCAAAGTTCCCCGACATATTTAGCGGAACCGATATTAACATTCAGGCTGATAAAATAACCGCCTTTCGGATGAGTCCAGTCTGCAATGCCGAGATCTGTCAGCTCACGGTCAAGAACTTCTTCCACGGCAAGGAACTTGGGACGAAGGATCGCCGCGTGCAGTTTCATATGATTCTGTACATCCTCAACATTCTTGAAAACGTGACAATGACGAAGCTGATTGAGTTTATCATAACTGATGATCTGCATGGACAAACGTGCAGAAATCTCATTGATATTGCGATTGGAAGCCGCAATAGCAGCAACACCGGAACCCGGGAACGTAATTTTGGAAGTAGAAGCAAACTCAATAAAATAATCTTCGTGACCGTATTTAGCGGCGGTCTTCATAATGTTTTTGAGTTTCGCGTGTTCATCATAAAAGTCATGAACGATATATGCATTATCCCAGATCACACGGAAATCGGGTGCGGCAGGTGTCATTTTAGCAAGGCGTTCCACAGTTTCATCCGAATAGGTCACGCCGTCCGGATTGGAGTACTTGGGAACACAGAACATACCCTTTACAAGAGGATCTTTGATGAGTTCTTCCACTTTATCCATATCAGGGCCGTTGCGCGTCATTTCCACGTCGATCATTTCAAGACCGAAATGTTCGGCAATGGCAAAATGACGGTCATAACCGGGAACAACCGCAATAAACTTTGCACCCTCCTGCTTGCTCCAGGGAGCGTAACCGCCGGCACCGTGTGTCATACACTGCGAAATATAGTCATACATAAGCACAAGACTGGAGTTACCACAGGCAATAACATTGTTATAGTCAACGTCAAGAATTTAACCAAACAGACGGCGGCATTCTTCAATACCGAACAGCAAGCCGTAGTTACGGCAATCATCGCCGCTGTTGCTGAACGTACCGGTATGATGCGTAACGGAATTCAGAAATGCTTCGGAAATATCAAGTTGTTCTCTGGACTGCTTACCGCGGGCCATATTGATATTCAGACCGGCATCAACAAAAGCGTTGAATTTGATCTTATTTTCATATTCAAACTGATCGAGTTCTTCGGGAGTGTATTCACTGAGTCGTTTCATAATTTCACCTGTATCAAAAAAATTTTTATCAGAATTCTGCAGAACCCGTTGTTCTGGGGAAAGGAAGAACCTCGCGTATATTGGAAATACCTGTCAGATACATAACAAGTCTTTCAAATCCGAGGCCGAAACCTGCGTGCTTTGTGGAGCCGTAACGGCGCAGATCAAGATACCACCAATAATCTTCTTCACGAAGTCCGAGTTCGGCAATTCTGTTCTGCAGCACATCAAGACGTTCTTCACGCTGACTGCCGCCGATGATCTCACCGATTCCCATGACAAGGCAATCCATTGCCGCTACTGTTTTGCCGTCTTCATTCAGTCGCATATAGAATGCTTTGATTTCTTTCGGATAATCCGTAACAAAAACGGGCTTTTTGAAGATCTTTTCCGTCAGACAACGTTCGTGTTCAGTCTGCAGGTCACAACCCCAATATACTTTATATTCAAATCCGTCATTGAATTCTTCAAGCATTTTGATTGCATCGGTGTACGTCACTTTGCCGAAATCCGCATTTGCAACCGTAGTCAATCTTTCAATAAGCCCTGTATCTACAAATTTGTTCAGGAATTCCATTTCCTGCGGACAGGCGGCAAGCACATCACGGATCACGAATTTAATCATATCTTCCGCAAGTGCCATATCGTCCTGCAGATCTGCAAATGCAATTTCAGGTTCGATCATCCAGAACTCAGCCGCATGACGTTGCGTGTAAGATTTCTCGGCACGGAACGTGGGACCGAAGGTATAGATCTTACCGAAAGCCTGTGCCATGATCTCACCCTGCAATTGACCGGAAACAGTAAGAAAAGCTTTCTTGCCGAAGAAATCCTGCGAATAATCAATTTCACCGCTTTCGGTACGGGGCGGATCAGCAGGATCCAGTGTAGTGACGCGGAACATCTCACCTGCACCTTCACAGTCACTGCAGGAAATCAACGGTGTGTGTGCATAAAGGAAACCGCGTTCATTGAAGAATTTATGAATTGCAAAGGCTGCGGCAGAACGTACACGCATGGCAGCACCTACAAGGTTGGTACGAGGACGAAGATGACCGATCGTTCTGAGATATTCAACCGAATGTCTCTTTTTCTGCAAAGGATAATCCGGAGTGGAATTACCTTCTACATCAATAGCACTTGCATTTATCTCAAAAGGCTGTGCCGCAGAGGGTGTCAGAAGAAATGTACCGTTAACCGCAACAGCCGCACCGACATTCAGTTTTGCAATCTGTGCAAAATTGGATAACTTATTCTCTTCAAAAACGATCTGTATCCCCTTAAAACAACTGCCGTCATTAATTTCCATAAAACCGAAATTCTTGGAAACACGGACTGTACGTATCCAACCGCAGACAGTAATATTCTGATCAGCATAGCAATCAGAAGAAGCATAAAGCTTTTTGATTTCTATTCTTTGCATATATAAAACTCCTAAATAAAATATAATAAAGAATTATAGCATAGCAAAAATAAAAATACAAGAGAATTAATGCATAAAAATAAAAGAATTCGCCTATTATTTAAAAAAATAAAGACGAATTCTGTAGATTTTATTCACCACGCTCACGGATAACCATACGGATCGGCGTTCCTTCAAGACCGAATACTTCACGGATCTGGTTTTCAATGTATCGCTGATAGCTGTAATGGAAAAGATCTTTCTTATTCACAAAACATACAAATGTCGGCGGTCTCGTGGAAGGCTGCGTCATATAATAGATCTTCAAACGCTTCCCCTTGTCGGTCGGCGGTTGCACACGTGCCTGAGCCGCAGCAAGGATTTCATTGAGTTTACCTGTTGTGATTCGCATTGCATTCTGTGTATCAACATACTTGATAAGTTCAAACAAACGGTCAATACGCTGACCGGTTTTTGCAGAAATGAAAATGATCGGAGCGTAAGACATAAACGAAAAGTCGTTCATTAATTTCTTTCTGTATGTGTCCATGGTAGTTCCGTCTTTTTCAACAGCATCCCACTTATTAACAGCAATAATACAAGCCTTTCCCTGTTCGTGTGCAATGCCGGCAACCTTGGAATCCTGTTCGGTAAATCCCTCCGTTGCATCGATCATGATAACACAAACCTGTGCACGTTCAACAGCCGTTACTGCACGCAGAACACTGTAATGTTCAATGTTATCTTCAACCTTGGATTTACGACGCAGACCTGCCGTATCAATAAGCATAAAGCGACCGTGCTTGTTTTCAACATAAGTATCGGTAGCATCTCTGGTGGTCCCAGCGATATTGGAAACGATCACTCTGTTTTCACCGCATACGGCATTGACAAGAGACGATTTTCCAACGTTGGGCTTACCGATGACTGCAACTTTAATGATCTCGTCATCGCTGTCATCCTTAGGACAATCAGGCAAATACTTCAATACCTCATCGAGAAGGTCACCCGTACCGTGTCCGTGAACGGCAGACACGGAAATCGGATCACCCAGGCCGAGATTATAAAACTCATAAAATTCTGCAGGAGGATCCCCGACACGGTCACATTTGTTGACACAAAGAACGATCGGTTTTCCGCTCTTAATGAGCATTGCCGCAACCTCTTCATCCGTTGCAACAACACCTGTTCTAAGATCCGTCACAAAAATAATACAATCAGCACTGTCAATCGCAATCTGAGCCTGTCTGCGCATCTGCGAAAGAATAATATCATCGGAATAGGGCTCAATACCGCCGGTATCAACGATCATAAAAGTACGTCCGAGCCATTCACAATCAGCGTAAATGCGGTCACGGGTAACGCCCGGCGTATCGTCAACAATTGCAAGTCTCTGACCGCATAATTTATTGAAAAGTGTCGATTTTCCGACATTCGGTCTGCCGACAACAGCAACTACGGGTTTTGTCATAACCTTATCCTCCAATCAATAAAAATAAAGCATCAAACAGTTGTGCACCACCGTTTTGCACGATTACAACCTCTGCTCCGGTCTCCTCGGCAACATCCTTCGGTGTCAGATCATCGAGAAATACCTGTTCTTCGGAACTGCGAAGCATAACGTCAGGTATAATTAAAAACTCATCCCGTGCACATTTTCCTTTGACACCGTCGATCAGGTCCCTTCCGCAGATCAGACCTGCTACCGTTACACTCTCACCGAACATACGGTTAACGATCCTGTGCACGCGAATTTTTGCAGAGGGATACTTCTCCGTAAATATTTCACACAATTCACTGATAAACGGAAAAGCCGCAACACCGGTTGCCAAAGATATTCTGCATTCCCTGCCATCAACAGCAGGAGCTTGTTGCAAAGCATTCATAAAGTCATCTTTGAGTAAAGACAACATCCCGACACCGTTATCCAACTGACTGAAATCACCGTAATACGAAGCGTCCGGTATAGGCTGTTCGGCAAGAATGAAAAATTCATCTGCCGCAAAAGCAATGGATTCTCCGTTATAAAAACTGAAATGTGCATTAAACTCATCAATACGACGGATTACATCGGCCGCGGTTGCACGATCGTACCCTTTCAAAGGATACAAACCGTTTCGGTGTTTTGTCAGACCGACAGGAACCGCCGCTATACTCTGCACGGCAGGATACAGTTTTCCAAGCTGTTCAAGAGAATACGACAATTCATCACCGTCATTTATCCCCGGACACAAAACGAGTTGCGTATTCAACCGTATCCCTGCATCTGCAAATCGTTTCAGCAATGACAAAGAACTGCCTGCGGCAGGATTCTTCATCATCTTGACACGCAACTCGGGATTCATCGTATGCACGGAGACATTGATGGGACTTATATGCATTTTTACAATGCGATCCGCTTCCTCATCACTTAATCCCGTTAACGTGATATAATTCCCGAAGAAAAAAGACAAACGGGCATCGTCATCCTTAAAATACAGACTTTCCCTCATCCCCTGCGGCATCTGGTCCACAAAACAGAAAATGCACTTGTTTTTGCAACTATGCTTACGGTCCATAAGATACGTTTCAAAACACAGCCCTAACGAATCCACATCACCGTTGTATTTAATCGTACGCGTTTTCGTTTTATTGCGATGATTGGTGAATGCCAAATGAAGAACATCTTCCGCAGCATAAAAACGATAATCCAAAACGTCATTGATCGGATTTCCGTTAATGGAAACCAAAACGTCTCCGTCGCGCAACCCCTTGCGGCGACAGATCGTTCTTTTTTCAACTTTATCGATTTTTACGGACACCGTTCATCACCTCACTGCACAGCAAAAAGGTGGGGAAGTGAGACTTCTCCACCGATTCACACAAAATAGCGGAATTAGACCAATAAAAAATCAGTCTTCGTCAACAACAACGACCTGTCTGCCGTTGTAGTAACCGCAAGCAGCGCAAAGTCTGTGTGCTCTCTTGAATTCGCCGCACTTGGGGCACTTTTCAATCTGGGGAGCGCTCATTTTCCATACGTTGGAACGTCTGGAATCTCTTCTCGCCTTGGAAACTCTTCTTGCAGGAACTGCCATAATTTATAAACCTCCAAATTGTATTACTACTTTATTCACCCAACAACTTCTCAAGAGAAGCAAGTCTGGGATCAATTACTTTCTTGCAACTGCACGAACCTTCATTCAGATCGGCACCGCACTGTGAACACAAACCTTTACAATCCTCTTTACACACAAAGCGGGACGGAATGGCAAGCCATATATCTTCTGTCACCAAATCATCAATCAGAAGACGCATATTTTCAACCTGCACATACAGATCGTCAAAATCTTCATCCTGTATTTCCGTAAGCAGAACATGAAGCACAGGAACGGTTGCATGGCGAACCAAAGGTTTACAACACAAAGCACACTGTGTTGCATAGTCAAACTTTGCTTTTGCCTTAAACGTTACAATTCCTGTTTTATTGAAGATTTCACCCGAAACATGAACAGGAGTGGAAACGGCTTCATCTTCAAGAGAATAAGAATAATCAATCGGCAGAGAAAAACCATCATTGTTAAAAACGGATTCCAGTTCAACATACATGGTACTCACCTCAAGGATATTCTGTAATGCCTGCAGGATTCATTCCCGAAAGCAAAAGCAACAAATATTATATATGATTCAAACAGTTTTGTCAACCATTATTTTGAAAATATGACAAAACAATTGAATTTCAATCAGATAATTTCACAACACTTCTTGATTCTCTGCGGAAGATTATCAATATCGGTAGAAACTGTGAAAACAAAATTGGTCTCACTGACACTGCTCAAACGGGAAATTTTCTCAAAGAAGGCAGCCAGTTCATCGTAATCTTCGCCGCCGATCTTCAAAGTTGCATCAACAAGAATATCCGTAATATCATGATCTCCTGCACAAATGCCGCAAAGCAGACCGTAAAATGCATTGTAACCGCTGATACCATAAATATCGGTAGAAACAAGACGAACTTTGTAACTGAGCTGAAAACGAAGCAGATCCGCTTTTTCAACACAGATAACGTTACCCTCAGAAACTGCAAGTGCATTGTTGACACATTCAATCAGTCTCTTAGTTTTTCCGCTGCCTTTTCCTCCGACGAGCAATTTAACCATAATAAATCATATCCTTTCTTTTTTCAAATTATATCAGTTGAGTCTGTCTGCCAATACAGCAGCCAGATCTTCATATCCTTTTTTACCGAGTAATGCGAACATATTTTTCTTGTAACTTTCAACACCCGGCTGATCGAACGGATTTACGCCGAGAATATATCCGGATACAGCACAAGCTTTTTCAAGGAAATAAACAAGTTCACCGAATGTGAATGCAGACATTTCATCTGCTTCAATAATGATATTGGGAACACCGCCGTCCGTATGAGCAAGTACGGTTCCTTCAAAAGCTTTGCGATTGACATAAGACAAGGCTTTTCCTGCAAGGAAATTCAAACCGTCTGCATTCTCTGCATCTTCTTCAATTACTATGTCCGTCTTGGATCTGTCAAAAACGACCACCGTTTCAAAAAGATTACGCAAACCTTCCTGAACATACTGACCGAGAGAGTGCAGATCCGTAGAATAAATAGCAGAAGACGGGAAAATACCCTTGTTATCCTTACCTTCGCTCTCACCCATCAACTGCTTGAACCATTCATTCATCATCGTATAATCAGGTTCATAACAAACCATCATTTCCGTGGTTTTGCCCTTGCGGTACAAAATATTACGAATTGCGGCATATTTACAGCAGTCATTTGTTTCAAGATCGAATCCGGCGTATCGATGCATCGCTGAAGCCGCACCGTTCATCATGGCATCAATATCAATACCGGCTGCAGCAATCGGAAGCAAACCTACGGCAGTCAGGACAGAATAGCGACCTCCGACATCATCGGGAACAACAAATTCTTCATAACCTTCTCTGTCTGCCAAAGATTTCAACGTACCCTTTTCCTTATCCGTAGTCACATAAATGCGGCTTACTGACTGTTCTTTACCGTATTTTTTCTCAAGCAGAGCTTTGAAAAGTCTGAAAGCAACGGCAGGTTCCGTTGTAGTTCCGGATTTCGAGATCACATTGACGGAAAAATCGTGGTTTTCACAATAAGACAGAACTTCCGAAATTTCAGTCGGACTTATAGAGTTACCGCAGAAAAAGATCTTCGGTGAGTCTTCACAAAAAATGTTATAATTCTTGGAACGGCAAAATTCAATTGCCGCACGTGCTCCGAGATAACTTCCGCCGATACCGATCACAACGAGTGCTTCGGAATCGGATCTGATTCTCGCTGCCGCCTTTTTTATACGGTCAAATTCTTCTTTATCATAATCTACAGGCAAAGTCAACCATCCGTGAAAAGCATTTCCCGCGGCATTTGCCTTATTTTCATATAAATAAGCGTGTGCTGCAGCAGCTTCATCGGCAACAGCGGCAAAATCAGAACTGTTGACAAAAGCATCAAGATACTTACAATTGAGTTTCAAGGGCATAAAAGTGTAATCCTCCGAGCGTGTATAGATGTTTGGATTTTAGCATAATTTGAACAATAATGCAAGCAAAATTCAATAAATTTTTTATCATTTTTTTATTCATAATTTTCTTATTTTTCTTGTTTTTATTTTCATTAATTGGTATAATGACATAAAAATGTGTTGCGGAGGATATGCAATGCTTGAAGACAAAAAATTCAGAAATGCCGTAAACGGTTTCAACAAATCAGATGTAATGGCCTGTATTGAATCTCTGATGCAGGATAATGCCGATCAGAAAAAGAAAATCAAAGCACTGGAAGATGAATTGTTTTTAACCCGTTCAGCACTTGAAGAAGCAAAGAATAAAAGTGCAAACAAAGATATGTGTGCACATTGCGATACCGCGAAAGCCGCTCAGGCTCAACTGGGTGCTGCCATGCTTGATGCAAAGCGTTTTTCGGAAATGCTTCTGAAAGACGCAAACGACCGTGCCGCACAGGTATTGAATAAAGCCGCGAATGAAATTGAAATTTCTACCGCAACCGCAACGGAACTCTCCGAAGCCATCAAAACCGCAAAAGAGAATTTCGTAAAGAACCTGGATTCCCTGCAGGATGAACTGGCAGGCATTATCCTTTCTTTCATGGATTTCCGCACGGATCTTGACAAAAAAGGACAGGATTTCATTTTTACGACCGATTTTGCAGGTGAATCAAAATGACGTCAAACCAAACACTGCATCTGAAAACGGACGAATTGCGGGATGCTCTTCCCTTGCTTCATGTCGGACAAAATATTTATCTGCACGGCACAATTTATACTGCACGTGATGCCGCACACAAACGGCTTTGCACAATGCTCGGACAAGGAACAGAGCTACCCTTTCAACTGAAGGATTCCATCATTTATTATGCCGGACCGACACCGACAAAACCGAACGGACAGATCGGCTCCATTGGACCTACCACATCATCAAGAATGGATGCCTTTGCTCCGGTTCTTCTCGCAAACGGCATGGTTGCCATGATCGGAAAAGGAAATCGCAACGAAGAAGTCTGCAACGCAATACAGCTTCACAACGGTGCATACTTCTGTGCATCAGGAGGATTGGGAGCATTGATAAGCAAATCAATTATTTCCTGTGAGGAAATAGCCTTTCCCGATCTTGGCTGCGAAAGCATAAAGAAACTCACGGTCAAAGCAATGCCGATCATCTCGGCAATTCTTCCAAACGGAGAGAATATTTTCAAAGTAAAAGGATTATAATGGACACACAAAGACTTATAGAATTAAGAAAAAAGATCATCGAAAAAGAGTTCAGCCGCATCAATCCCGAACAGTTAAAAGCAGTAACAACCATTAACGGCCCTCTGCTGATCCTTGCAGGTGCGGGAAGCGGAAAAACAACCGTAATCGTCAACCGTATAGCATGTATGCTTCGCTACGGCAATGCATACAACAGCACATACATAGATGAATGGGCAAGCGATGCTGACATTTCTCTCATGGAAGAGTATCTGAACGGCAGTAACAATGATTATGAAAGCATTGCTCATATTATGTCCGTGGATGCACCCAAACCGTGGCAGATCCTTGCCATCACATTTACAAACAAGGCAGCAGGTGAATTAAAAGAAAGATTGCAGAAACTTCTCGGAGAAGATGCCAGTAACGATATCTGGGCAAGCACGTTCCATTCAGCCTGCGTTCGCATTTTACGCAGAGAGTGCGAGAAGATCGGTTACTCTCAGCATTTTACTATATACGATACAGACGATGCCAAACGTGTTATCAAAGATTGTCAGCAACATTTCGGCATTGACGACAAGTTTCTGCCCATGAAGGCAATTCTCAACGTTATCAGCAGAGCCAAAGATTCTCTCATTGATCCTGAAGAATTTGCAAAAAGTGCCGGTGCGGATGTACGTGCACAACAGATCGCTCGCATTTACGCCCGATATCAGCAACAACTCAAACCCGCCGACGCAATGGACTTTGATGACATTATCGTCAACACTGTTCGTTTGCTTGAAAACAATGCCGATGTTCTTGATTATTACCGTAACCGCTTCCGCTATGTTCTTGTAGATGAATATCAGGACACTAACCACGCACAGTACAAACTTGTCAGTCTGCTTGCCGGCGGTCACTGCAATTTATGTGTCGTGGGCGATGATGACCAAAGCATTTACCGTTTCCGCGGTGCCACCATTGAAAACATTCTTTCATTTGAAGAACAGTTCAAGAACTGCACCGTTATTCGTCTGGAGCAGAATTACCGTTCCACCCCTGTCATTCTTGAAGCCGCCAACGCAGTGATTCAGCATAATACAGAACGCAAAGGCAAGAATTTATGGACAAGCCGTCCCGATAAAGATAAAATCGTATTAAAAACCTGTGACAGTGATATTCTGGAAGGTATTTTTGTTGCGGATACAATCGTCAATAATGCGGCAGACGGTTACAATTTTTCCGATCACGCCGTATTATACAGAATGAACGCACAGTCCAACAATGTTGAACGTGCTTTTGTAAAAGCGGGTATCCCCTATCGCATCATCGGCGGTCACCGTTTCTATGACCGCAAAGAAATCAAGGATGCACTTGCATATCTTGCCGTCATTTCAAATCCCAACGACACGGTCAGACTTCGCAGAATCATCAATGAACCGAAAAGAGGAATCGGCGAAACAACAGTTACAAAAACTGTGGAATTTGCAGGCAGACTCGGCGTTTCCGTTTTTGAGATTATGCGTACAGCGGATGAATTCGCCGACCTTGCAAGAAGCGCCGCAAAACTGCGAGCATTTTGCAACATGATCGATTCTTTCAGAGAAATGCTTGCAACCATGCCGGCATCCCAGGTCTTCAGAGCCGTTATGAATGAAAGCGGTTATATCCAATCACTTGCGGCAGATCCCGCCACCATGGAAGAACGATGCACCAACCTTGATGAATTATATGCAAACCTTGTCCGTTTTGAAGAAGAAAACGGAGAAAATGCTACACTGGAAGGATTCCTCGAGGAAGTTGCACTTCTGACGGATATTGACAATTACAATGCAGATCTTGACACTGTTACGCTGATGACCATGCATGCGGCAAAAGGTCTTGAATTTCCATGCGTTTTCATTGTGGGTATGGAAAACGGTATTTTCCCGGGTATGCAAGCAATTACAAATGAATCCGACATGGAAGAAGAACGCCGATTGGCTTACGTCGGAATCACCCGTGCAAAAGACAGGCTTTATCTTGTGAATGCCGCATCAAGAATGCTGTACGGCAAGACAACCTCCAACCCGCCTTCTCAATTTATCAGAGAGATTCCGCAAAAACTCATTGAAGACCGTACCGAACACAGAAGATCACCCTATTCCTCTTATTCCGGTCAGTTTTCGCGACAGACAGGTGCTTACAATTCTTCATATTCAGGCGGTGGTTATTCCTCGAACAACAGATCGTATGTAGAAGATTCATATTCAACCTCAAACTATTCGTCAACTCCGAAACCTGTCAACCGAGGCTTCACATCACAGCAAACAACGTCCTCCTATGCACAAAAAAACAGCGTCCCCGCCGTACAATTCAAAGCAGGAGACGCCGTAAGACACCGAAAATTCGGAGACGGTTTTATTATTTCAGCCACAGCATTGGGAAATGACCAGTTGCTTGAAGTCGCATTTGATTCATGCGGCACGAAAAAACTGATGGCAGTGGCGGCAAAACTGGAAAAGATTTAATTTCCGAACGGTGTGTTGATATGAGAGTATCGGAAATTGGTAATTTCCTGCTCCTTGTCAAACCGATAAATGCTGAGCATCAGACCGATGCCGATATACAGACAAAGGTTAGAAGATCCGCCCGCACTGTAAAAAGGTAAAGTAATACCGATAACAGGCAACAGCATCAGACACATTCCGATGTTAATAATCAACTGTCCTGCAATCATGGCAGCCATTCCGTAACACATCAAAGAAGCGGCGTTATTTCTAGACTTTTGTCCGTTATAAACCATTTTTGCGGCAATGGCAACCAACAACGCAAGCACCAGAAAACCGCCGACAAAACCGAGTTCCTCGGCAAAAGCTGAAAAGATCATATCATTTTTACTTTCAGGAACGATGCCGGCTTGTGTATACTCACCGTTGAACAACCCTTGCCCAAACAGTCCGCCGTTACGTATCGCGGCCATACCGACCTCTTGCTGATACATAATGTCTTCATAAAGTTCCGGATACAGCAGGCCGAGGAAACGGTTGCGTTGAATGTCATCAAGCACATATTTCCACGCAAACGGCAACAATGCGCAAACTGCGGCAATTCCGATAAGGAAATAGCGAAGTCCGACACCCGCAAAAAACATCATCACAACAAAGATAATCATAAAAACCAATGCACTGCCCATATCACCCGACACGATAACAAGTCCGATCGGGACGATCGCGTGCAGACAGAGGAAAACGATGTGTTTGAACTGCGACAATCTGTCTTGAACAAGTTCAATGTGCATACCGAAAGTGATGATAAAACCGATTTTCAGCAATTCCGACGGCTGAAAATACAGCCCCGTAGACCCGAGCACCAACCATGTTTTTGCATCCGGACGGGCAGGCGGCCCAACACCTACTGCAAGTGTTGCAAACATCAACAGCAAACATACGCCTGCTATCAGCGGCACCAGTTTGAAGATCAGATTATAATCAATAAAAGATATAACTACAGCCGCCGCAATACCGAGCAAAACACCCAGCAACATAACAAGTCCGTCTCTTGACATCAGCCTTCCGGGCTCCGCACTGACAGCAGTAACACTGGAAACCATCACAATACCCAAAGCAGAAGCCGCCATACAAAGCAACAGCAACACTTTATCGGTTTCCTTATATATGGTTTTAATTGTATTAAGGATGCGTTGCATCGAATCGTCCTTTACATTTTTTTGTTATTATACCTGTTTTCAATTCAATTTGCAATATCAAAGTTTACGGAGATTATTATGCAGAAATTTTATTCCGCAAGTGAACAAGACACCATTCAGATTGCAAAAGATTTTGCATCACAATTAAAAGGTGGTGAAGTAATCGCTTTTATCGGTGGGCTCGGCATGGGAAAGACCGCTTTTGTACGCGGTGCATTGTTGGGGCTGAACAACGATTCCCGTGTTTCAAGTCCTACGTTTGCCCTTGTAAACGATTACGGCGGTACACCGAATATTTATCATTTTGATATGTACAGGGTAACCGATGCAGATGATCTGTATTCAACGGGATATTTTGACTATCTGCGAGACGATTCGGTGCTGTTTATCGAATGGAGCGAAAATGTCAAGGAGTTTTTACCCAAAGGAACCATTTATATTTCATTCAGCAAGACAGATAATGAGAATGAAAGATGGATTCAAATTGATACGGAGGAGCAGAAATGAGAATACTTGCATTGGAATCATCTGCTGTTTCGGCAGGAGTTGCCGTTTGTGAAAACGGTATCATCAGAAGTGAATCATTCATCAATAACGGTCTGACACATTCGCAAACCTTGCTTTCCCTTGCTGACTCGACCTTACGCAATGCAGGCCTCTCAATGCAAGATATAGATTGTCTTGCAGTATCCGCAGGTCCGGGGTCATTTACAGGTATACGCATCGGTGTTTCCTGTGCAAAGGGTCTTGCATTTCCCGATGACAAACCCTGCTACGGAATCTCCACACTGGAAGCCATGGCTTGGTCCGTTTCGAATCAGGATGCCCTTATCTGCCCGATGATGGATGCACGTTGCAATCAGGTGTATACGGCACTGTTCAGATGCAGAAACAACAACATTGAACGCTTGACCGCAGACAGTGCCATGAAAATCGACGAATGGATCGTCGTATTACAGGAGTACAATGAAAAAACCGTTTTGATCGGTGACGGCGTCTCGGCATTTTGCGATACTCTGGTACAGGCAGGCATTGATATTGAACTGGTATCGCAGGCATCCCGTTATCAACACGCAAACGGTGTTGCACTTGCAGCATGGAATCGGCATTCACAAGGTATTCTTCCGATCCACCACGAACATCTCGTTCCCTGTTATCTTCGCCTTTCACAGGCGGAACGGGAACGTCAGAATAAAGAAAAAGGAGCACAAAACAAATGATAGCATTAAGCAGTGACCACGCAGGTTATCCCTTGAAGGAAGCGATCCGAGCCTATTTCGATGAAAAAGGAATCGAATATAAGGATTGCGGTGCATATTCCGCAGACTCCGTCGATTATCCCGCACAGGCAAAAAAAGGATGCGACTGTGTTGTATCGGGAGAATGTGAAAAAGCAATTCTCTGTTGCGGTACGGGTATCGGCATTTCAATGGCAGCCAACAAAGTAAAAGGCATTCGAGCCGCTTGCTGTTCGGATTATTTCAGTGCAAAATATACACGTATGCACAACGATGCAAATGTTCTTTGTCTCGGTGCTCGCGTTATCGGCGTAGGTGCGGCACTTGAACTGGTTGATGTATTTCTGAATACAGAATTCGAAGGCGGTCGCCATCAAAGACGTGTCGATCAGATCATGGATCTTGAAAACAACTGAATCCATTCAAAAACGGATGTCGTCTCAATGCCGACATCCGTTTTTCAGTTCATTATCCTGTTTTACGTACAATGGAAAAAACATAATTGCCGTCAGGACTTTTATGTGAGGAATCATACGTAAATCTTGCATCCGAGCACGTCACAGTTCCGTTTGAAAAATCAAAACTGACATCGCGAAGATCTCTGAACGTTCTGCCGAGTGCCGTAAAATAGGCCTCTTTCATGGTATACATTTTCCAATACTGCAACATTTCAGTCTGCATATCACAGACATCATAACGAACGATATCCGCCAAAGATCGAACCGTTGTAGAAAAGATCTGTCGCAATTCAACGTCAGAAAAGTCGTTTTGGGCTTCCGAAAAACGAAAAGGCTGAATCTTACGGCAATCAATACCGATGGGTACCTTATCAGCGGCACAGCAAAGAAAATCGCCATTCATACTCAAACTGAAATAAGCCGCAAAATTGCTCACAAGACAGAGTTTGTTGATACCTGTCAGAATGTTAAATGCAAATTCCGGAGCATCCGTCAGAGCAGACAGGCACTTTCTTGCAAGCATCTCAAAAGCCACGGCATTGCGTTTTTCTTCGTCCGTTTTCATGGCAAGAATTCTTGATTGCCTGCTTGCAGACAGAATATCAAACGTTTCCTTATAAACTTCGGGGGAAACAGCACTTAATTGAATACTTTTACAAACCATAAAACCAATATCTTTCTCTATCAAACAAAATCATTCGTCAGAGTGTGCATAGAGTTCGCAAATCTTTTTTGCCTTCTCACGTACCATCAACTGCAAATTTTCAGGAAATACGACACGTGCAAATTCACCGAACTGCATAATATACGAAACCAGACCGTCGGTAACCGTCGCGGTAAATCGAACTCTGAACCAACCTTCGCGTTCACTTTTACGAAGATTCACATTTTCACCGAATCTGTCAAGAATCTGTTCAAGGATACTGCCGTCGCATTCAAGTTCAACAACATCAGTCGTACCCGTAAACATATTGAACACTTTTCCGGCATAGTCTGCGGCATTGATTCTGTGCGTATAAGAACTGACTTCACAGCAAGGTCGAATCGGTTCATCCAACACTTCGACAGAATGAATCCTGTCGATACGCAAATGCATCAGATTGTCGTATTTCGCATTGTTAGCAATCAGATAATAATGATCGTTTGACCATATCAGCGCATAAGGACTCAGAATAAAACTTCGGCTTTCTTTACGTGCTGTATACTTCTCACCGAGAACACGTCTTGCATATTGCAAAGAAACTTTTTTACCGCTTTTGATCGCAAGATCCAACGAATCAATAGAATAATAGATCTCCTCATTGCTGCACTTCGGTCTTGCGTCAATATAGATCTGTTCTTTGAGTTTCTTTTCCTGAAATTCACTGGCAAATCGACCGATTTTAGCAACAAGACTTCTCGTTTTTGCGGCAGAAATAAAATCAGCTGCCTGTACGGCATCCGAAAGTAACCGCACTTCTGCAAGTTCAAACTCACGCGAACCGAGAAAATAGCCTTTTTTCGGCGTTGTCGTACTGATGATATCCATTCCGTATTCACGAAGAATGGATATATCACTGTACAATGACTTGCGTTCCGCAGTAATTCCGCTTTCTTCCAGACGGTCAATGATATCTGCAGAATTCAGCACGTGGTCTTCATCGGAATACCGCTTGAAAATGTCAGCCAAAACAAGAAGTTTAATCTTTGAATTTGCATTTCCTGCCAATTCAGATCACTCACTTTCTTAATAGTGCATCTGTGCATTGATTTCTTTGAGCATATTTTCATCCAATTTAACAAGTTTTCTGTCATACGTCAGAATACCGTTCACTTCAAACTCAACGTCGCTGACCTGCGTATATACGGTAGCACAAAGACCTTTTTTAATAAGTGGGATAATCTGCGTTCTGAATAACAGTTTATATGCCTTGGAAAGCATCTTTTCGGAAGTAAACATGATATACCCGAAAGACTTCTTCTTATTCCATACGTGACCGTCGATGATGCGTGAATATCCGCCGAATTCACTCAGAACAAACGGTCTGCCGTCGCGAAGCGGCAAGGTTACGGGTACGATATATCTGTGCACGCTCCTGAATTCGGGACCGTGCTGATCGTGCCAGCCGCTTGCATGATCCACAAATCTGGAAGGATCATACTGTTTTACTGCGTGACCGATGCGATACGCATCGAACTGTCCCCATCCCTCGTTAAAAGGAACCCAACAGCAAATGGAAACGTGATTGTAAAGCGTATCGATCATGCCGTACAATTCCTGTTCAAAATTAGCTCTCCATTCAGGCTTTTCACGGCTGAATGCTTTATACTTATTATCCTTGACGTCAATACTGAGATTCGGCAAAACACCCGCAAGGATCTGTCCGATAAACTTGCCGCCGGAAACCATATCCTGCCACACGAGCATTCCGAGACGGTCGCAGTGATAATACCAACGGGAAGGCTCGATCTTGATATGCTTTCTGAGCATATTGAAACCGAGTTCTTTCATTTTGGCAATATCGTAAATCATGGCTTCGTCAGTCGGTGCAGTCAAACCGCCGTCACACCAATAGCCCTGATCCAACAGACCGTTCTGGAAATACGGTTTGTTGTTCAGACTCAGACGCGGTAAACCGTCCACCGTCTGAATTGAGAATTTACGCATACCGAAATAGGACATGACGGTATCAACAACATTATCTCCGCTGTAAACGGTCAGACGCAGATCATAAAGTTTCGGGTTTTCAGGAGACCACAATTCATAGTCGGTCAATTCAAGAGTGTCATTGAGAGAGATCTGCTTCTCAAGGATAACCTTATCACCGTCAAGTACTTGTGCAAGGATCTTATCGGATTCTCCGACAAGCGTCAGATCAATTTTAAGAATATCTTTGTCAATATCAGGAAGAAGTTTGACTTTTTCAATATGTGTTGCACTGACTCCTTCAAGCCATACCGTCTGCCAGATACCGGAAGTTGCCGTGTACCAGAAACCGTGCGATTCAAGCGTCTGCTTACCGCGTTGCTGCCAACCTTCGTCCGTCGGATCGTAAACAGCCACTCGAAGTTCATTTTCACCGTCTTGCAGGACATCGGTAATGTCTGCAGTAAACGGCAGATATCCGCCGATATGCTCGGCAACCAAAGATCCGTTCACATAAACCTTACACTGCCAGTCAACCGCTTCAAAGTGCAGAAGAATACGATCGTTTGCAATAGCGTCATCGACCGTAAATTTTTTACTGTACCATAAAATCTCATCAGGCTTGAGTTGTTTGCAAACACCCGAAAGTTGAGATTCATAAGCAAAAGGTACAAGAATCTTGCCGTTGAATGCACTCGGAGCAGTGTCCAAAGAATTGCCCAATGCAAAATTGAACTCGCCGTTGAGATTCTGCCATGCAGAACGCACCATCTGCGGACGAGGATATTCATTCAAGGGACAATTTCTGTCAACATCGTCATAAAATTTAGTTTTGATATATTCCATCATGATCCTCCAAATTGATTTATTGTTATTGTAATAGATTTCACAAAAAAAGTAAATATATTTTTGAAAATATTGACAAACAAGTTACAACTGTATATAATGATAGTATCTTCGGGGCGGGGTGCAATTCCCCACCGGCGGTAAAAGTCCGCGAGCACGATACGGTGTTGACAGGGTGCAATTCCCTGACCGACGGTACAGTCCGGATGGAAGAAGATTATTTTTTCACGTCCCGAAAGTGGGACTTTTTTTATTTATCGGAGGTTTCTGCCATGAACAACAAACACGCCAATATCCTGAAGACCGTTGAACTTGCAATGCTTGCGGCCCTGTCGATCGTATTGATGCTGATCGTACGTTTCCCTCTTATTCCGACGGCTTCATTCCTTGAATACGACATGGGTGATGTTCCCGTGCTGATTGCTACATTCCTGTTCGGCATCATTCCCGGATTCGCCGTTCTTGTAGTTGAAAGTCTTATACAGGCTTTGACCGTAAGTGCATCCAGCGGTTGGGTCGGATTTGTCATGCACGTCTGCTCATCGGGTGTTTTCCTGCTCGTTGCCGGTCTGATTTATAAAAAATTACCCAACATAAAAGGACTGATCGCGTCACTGACGGCAGGTTGTGTTGTCATGACACTGATTATGATTCCCTTGAATCTAATCTTCACCGTTCATTTTCTCGGCACTCCGCGTGAAGTGGTTGTCGATATGCTCGTGCCCGCAATCATCCCCTTCAATCTTTTCAAGGCGGTGCTCAATTCTGCAGTTTCTTCACTTGTTTTCCTGCCGCTTCAAAAAATACTTGCAAAAGGTAACCTTTTACCGAAAAAAAACTGATCGAAAACATAAATTTCATGTTGACATTTTGCATAAATTGTAGTAAGATGTTTTATACAAAGTTAATAAACTTATAAAGAGTGGCGGAGGGAACGGCCCTGTGAAGCCCGGCAACCTGCATACACGTGTAAGGTGCCAAATCCGACGGTTCAACCGGGAGATAAGTTCTGAAGCTCGCGGTGTAAACCGTGAGCTTTTTTAATTTTACTTATGGAGGAAATGATTATGGCTAAACATTTTTTTACATCCGAATCCGTAACAGAAGGACATCCCGATAAAATCTGCGATCAGATCTCCGATGCCGTTCTGGATGCAATGCTGGCACAGGATCCGACTTCCCGTGTTGCCTGTGAAACGGTCTGCACAACCGGCATGACTATGATTATGGGTGAGATCACAACGAGTGCAAACGTTGATATCCCTGCAATCGCAAGAGAAGTGATCTGTGACATCGGTTTCAACTGTCCCGAAGCAGGCTTTGACGGTCACAGTTGCGCCGTGCTTACCACATTGGACAAGCAATCCCCCGATATTGCATTGGGCGTTGACAACTCAATGGAACTCAAAGACGGTGAACAGGATGCATACAATCAGTTCGGAGCCGGCGATCAGGGCATGATGTTCGGCTATGCCTGCAACGAAACGGAAGAACTGATGCCGTTGCCGATCGCACTTGCACACAAACTGGCACTGCAACTGAGTGCAGTCAGAAAAGACGGCACACTCGATTATCTTCTTCCTGACGGAAAAACACAGGTAACCGTTGAATATGAAGACAATAAGCCTGTCCGCATTGATACGGTTGTTGTATCCACACAGCATAAAGCAAGCGTTGGACTTGAGCAGATCCGCAAAGACATCGTTGAAAAAGTCATCCTTCCTGTAATTGATGCATCTCTGCTTGATGAAAACACGCGTTATCTTGTCAATCCTACAGGCCGATTTGTCATTGGCGGTCCCGTCGGTGATTCCGGTCTTACAGGCAGAAAGATCATTGTTGATACTTACGGAGGATATGCTGCACACGGCGGCGGTGCTTTTTCGGGTAAGGATCCGACCAAGGTTGACAGATCCGCGGCTTACGCTGCACGCTATGTTGCGAAAAACATTGTTGCCGCTGGTCTTGCCGACAAATGCCAGGTTGAACTTGCCTATGCAATCGGTGTTGCAAAACCCGTTTCCGTTCTTGTTGATACACAGGGTACAGGTAAACTCAGCGATTCGCTTCTTTCCGAGGCTGTCAACAAGGTCTTTGACCTTCGTCCCGCCGCAATCATTGAAACCCTGCAACTCCGCAGACCGATCTACCGTCAGTTGGCAGCATACGGACATCTCGGCAGAACCGATCTTGATCTTACGTGGGAAAAGACGGATAAGGTTACAGCCCTTCTTGATGCTGTTAACCGATAATCTGTTCCGCAAATAAAAAAAATATACAGATGCAGTGAAAGGAATTTTTCCGTTCACTGCATCTGTTATATTTTGATATGAAAAATCAGGGTAATTAAAACATCAATCCTATACACATCTCGTATACATCCGAAAATATCCCGTAACTTTCATAAACATAAGGTCCCGCATAAAAAGAAAGTCTACCGAACAGAATCATAAAAATGATAGGAATAATACGCGATAAGACAAAACCGATCAATGCAAATTTTCCGTATGATTTTGCCGATTCGGGATTGTTTTTCTGATATACACAAAACAAGATCAAACCTGCAAGCGGAACAAAGAAACTCAAGACTTTCAGCCCGGTTGAAGGCACATCTTCTCTCGGTGATTGCGAAAAGTCTTCTTGTTGATTCTGCAACAAACTTATTCCGCATTCACTGCAAAAATTATTTCCGTGATAATTTTCTGTTCCGCAGTTAGGACAATAAGACATATCGTTCATCCTTTCGCAACAATTGCTGTAAATTTATTCTATCAAAGAAGAAATACGTTGTCAACCTTTAAAAGTCGACTTGACTTACAAGGAAACGGGTGTATAATAATCGTATTAATAAAAACGAAAGGTGATACAATCTAATGGCTGAATGTAACCACGATTGCTCAAACTGTTCCGCAAAATGCAGTTCGCGTGAACAGGCATCAAGTTTTCTTGCTCCGATGAATGAGCACTCCAATATTAAAAAAGTGATCGGTATCGTCAGCGGCAAAGGCGGTGTCGGTAAATCTTCCGTGACTTCCCTGCTTGCCGTTGAAGCAAAGCGCAGAGGTTTCAAAGTCGGAATTCTTGATGCCGATATTACAGGACCGTCCATTCCTAAGTGTTTCGGCATTACAGAACGTGCAACAGGCAGTGATCTCGGAATTTTCCCCGTGCTCACCAAAACGGGAATTGAGATCATGTCCGTCAATCTGCTCCTTGAAGATGCATCCGCACCGGTAGTATGGAGGGGCCCCGTGATCGCAGGTACAGTCAAACAATTCTGGACGGATGTGGTATGGAATGATCTTGACTACCTGTTTATTGATATGCCGCCCGGAACCGGCGATGTACCGCTGACCGTATTCCAGTCCATTCCGTTGGACGGCATCATCGTTGTTACCACACCGCAGGATCTTGTTTCCATGATCGTCGAAAAGGCGGTGCGAATGGCAGGAATGATGAATATCCCCGTGCTTGGACTTGTCGAAAACTTCTCTTATTTCGTATGCCCCGATTGCAATAAAAAACACTTCATTTACGGAGACAGCAAATTGGAATCAGTTGCCGCTCGTTTTGATATCGGCACAACATTGCAAACCCCGATCAATCCCAAACTGGCAGCAGCCTGCGATGCCGGCATGACCGAACTTGCTGATACTGAATTCATGTCAGCATTTGCTGATGCAATAATTGGTAAATAAAATTCAAGGATGGCGGAAGTTATGAAAATTGTGATCTATAACGAAGATGTTTTACAGAATCTGCCTGCACACAAAAAGGCTTACAAAGACGGCATTCACAATGAATTGAAGTCAATTTTTGAGAATGAACATGACGTTTCAACCGTAACACTTGCCGATATCGAAGAAGGCTTATCAAAAGAAGTTCTCGACAAAACAGATGTTCTTATCTGGTGGGGACACATCGCACATGACAAAGTACCCGATCCGATCAACGAATACGTCTGCAAGCGTGTCAGCGAAGGAATGGGAGCAATTTTCCTGCATTCCGCACATTTTTCGAAACCTTTTACCACCCTTTGCGGAACTCCTTGTTCCCTGCGTTGGCGTGAAGCAAAAGAAGCGGAACGCGTATGGACAACGGATCCGTTTCATCCTATTGCACAGGGCGTTGAACAAGGCTTCCGTCTGGATCATGAAGAAATGTACGGTGAGCATTTTTATATTCCGACTCCCGATGCCGTTGTTTTTACAGGTTGGTTTGAAGGCGGTGAAGTCTTCCGCTCGGGTTGTTGTTTCCACAAAGATAACGGCAGATACTTCTACTTCCAGCCCGGACACGAGACCTTCCCCATCTACAAAGACAAAAACGTGCGTCAGATTCTGAAAAACGCAGTTCTGTGGGTTGCAAAACAAGGCCCCGAAACATCCGATTTTGAAGGCAATCCGAAATGCCTGCATCCGGTCAAACCGCCTGAAAAATTCAAACGCAACCGTTTTCTTTACAAAACCGAAGAATAATCAAAAAACCTCGCAAACACGAAGAATGTGGTTGCGAGGTTTTGTTTATCTCATTTCAATCATATTCACTTCTTCAGGTGACAGAATACGGCACTCACCGGGTTGCAACGTTGCATCCAAATCGAGGCTTCCCATTTTTGTACGATGCAATGCAAGCACGGAATTTCCCTGTTTTGCGAACATTCTCTTGATCTGGTGATATCTTCCTTCCATCAGTACCACACTGTAAAGGTGAATATCATCTTGCAACAGTTCTGTTTTCACAGGAAGAAGTTGTTCGTCATCCAAAATCGGGCCTCTTGCCAATTCAGCCGCTTCTTCCTCAGTAACAGACCTTGAAAGGGTAACATGATATGTCTTCGGCACGTGTTTTCCGGGAGCGAGTATACGATGCGCGAAATCACCGTCATCCGTCAATAACACAAAACCCGTCGTATCGCGATCAAGTCGCCCTGCGGGAAACAGACCTTTTCTTCGTATTTCAGACGGCACGAGATCAACCACCGTTTTCTCTTTTGCATCTCTTGATGCAGATACAATACCGTCCGGTTTATGCATCATAATATAAATGTACTTTTCGTAAACCAATTTTTTTCCGTTTACGGTAACCGTATCATTTGACGGATCCACTTTCATGTCCGCATTTTTACAGACATTGCCGTTTATAGCAACACTGCCGCTACGAAGTAACTTTTTGGCATCACTTCTTGAAAGCAACATTGTCTGTGAAAGCATTTTATCAATACGGAGTAATTCCATATTATGTACATCCTTTTTAATTTATGATTCATAGGCAAAGCCGTGCATAAATCCGTCCAGTTCAACAGAACACACGTCGCCGCCGATGATACGACCGTTACATACAAGCAAAGTAGCACGCACATACACTTCACTTTGTGCGTATCCGGGATAATTCGTAACGGCATATACCCATTTTTTGACCGTTCTGCCTGCATATTCCGTCAGATCAAATCCTTGTGCGATTTGTATCGCATTATAATTCGTGTATACATCGCCAAACTGAGACGGTATTAAAACATCCGTTACGCTGACGGGATCTTCCTTAACGTTCCAACCGAAACTTTGCAAATATGCAAGTCTGTCACTCGCCGTTGAACCGGACAGAAATTCTTGCGAAGAAGCAGGCAAAGTTCTTGCGGCACCGTTCACGATCATTCCGACAGCCACAGCCAACACAATACCAATTATAATCATTGCAGATCGCTGCTTAATGTTTTTCAGAGAAAAGCAATACATAAATTGAACACCTCACATCTATATGATATGAGGTGCAACAATCAAGTATGTTCGTTTATTGACTATCGTCGCTTCTTTTTGCGGCAACGTTCTGCAACTGCTGTGTGACAATGCGGATCTTACTCAGACTGGTATTGAAATTATCAATTCCCTTGACCAGAATGTCTTCCGTATCACCGATGATGGTATCAACGAAATTGCTCGCACCGTTGCGAAGATCATTCGACCACTTCTGTGCGTTGTTAACAATTTCGGTATAATTCTCTTTTGCCTTGGCAATGATGTCGGCAGATTGAGAACGAGCATCGGCAACGATCTGTGATGCTTCTTCCTCAGCTGCTTTTTTGATGAGTGCCGCATTTTCCTGGGCGGCTCTTGTAATTGAAGTTTCTTCTACCATCTGTGCGGCAAGCACTTCTGCATTCTTGATTCTGGTTGCGGCCTGTGCCTGTGCCTTGTCAAGAATCATCTTACGTTCTGCAGCAATTTTTCTTGCCTGTTTGACTTCTTCGGGCATTTCAAGACGGATATCTTCTATAATGCGGCGAATGGCTTCGGAATCAACACGCACCTTGCCCGATCCCATCAAAGTAGGTTTGCCGTCATCCAGTAAATCTTCAATCTGACTCAGTAAATCCTCAACGCTCATAATTATTTCATCCTTCCGTTATTATTGCTTTCTTTTTTATATCTTCGATGATTACAGCCGGTACAAAAGCACTTATATCTCCACCGTAACTGCAAACTTCACGCACCAATGATGAACTTAAAAACATATATTCGGCACTTGTTACAAAAAACATTGTATCCACCTGCGGAGCAAGTCTTTTGTTGGTGAGTGCCTGCTGAAATTCATCCTCATAATCCGAAACGGCACGCAGTCCCTTTACAACGGCAATTGCACCGATCTTACTGACATAGTCAGCCAACAAACCGCTGTGAAAGTCTACTTCAACATTCGAAAGATGAGCAACACTCTTTTTGATTAGTTCTACCCGTTCCAGGGGAGCAAACAGTCCGCTGTTTCGTTTTTTACTGTTGTACATAACCGTTACAACCACTTTATCGAAAACCTTTGCGGCTCTTGTAATAACATCCACATGGCCGAGTGTTATCGGATCAAAACTTCCGGGACAAACAGCAATTTTTTGCATAAATAAGCCCTCATTCAAGCGTTTTTCTTCTGTAAATGGTTACTTTTGTATGAGAATAATTACGCACCCTGTCTACGCTGAATGCACCGCATTCAGCAGGCAATTCTTCTTTGAGATCCGTTTCACAAACGATAATTCCGCCGTCAGATACGTGATCGGTTACAAACGGCAAGACCTTATCGATCCACTTCATTCCGTAAGGCGGATCAAGAAACACGATTCCGAACGTCTGCATACAGGATTTGATATAACTCAATGCATCGCCTGTAAGCACCTTGCTTTGTTGCTGAAAACCGCAAGCAGAAACATTGGTCGTGACGGCATGAACGGATTTTTTGGAACTGTCAACAAACACACAGGATGCAGCACCGCGGCTGAGTGCTTCAATACCGAGCTGACCGGATCCTGCAAACAGATCAAGTACATCTCTGCCTTCTATTTCAAACTGAATGGCACTGAACAAACCTTCTTTGACTTTATCAAGAGTTGGTCTGACCTCCATACCTTCGGGCGTGACAAGTTTTCTGCCGCGAGCAGAACCGGTTATAACTCGCAAAACACTATACTCCGTTCTGTTTATAATTATTTCATTTATATATTATTACACAATATATACGGATTTGTCAACCGTATTTTTTTACATGAGAATGTATATCATCACATTTTTCGGCAAAATCAGTCATTCCCACAGCCTCAAGTTGTTTTTGTGTTCTGAATCCCCAAAGCACACCGACCGATTTCAGTCCTGCATTCATCGCCGTATATGCATCCGCTTCCGAATCGCCGATATACAAGGTTTCTTCTTTACTTACATTAAGCACCTGCAACAATTCATCAATAATTGCAGGATGCGGTTTCATCGGACGAATACCGTTATCCCCTTTAACAGACACCAAAAGATCCGGAAAGAAATGATCGCAGATGTCAATGGCCGCCGATTCTCTTTTGTTCGTAGCGACGGCACAGGCAATCCCTTCCTGCCTGAACAATTTGAGCATTTCAACAACACCTTCATACGGTTTTGTCAGAATCAGATTATGAGCACCGTAAAATGACGTAAATTCTTTTGTCAATTCCGAAAGCAAAACCGAATCGATCTCTGTCGGCAATGAACGTTTTAAGAGATTCTTCAAGCCGTTTCCCACAAAAGAACGTATTTCGTCTCGGCTTCTCAAGGGGTAACCGTGTTTTTCAAGAATAAAATTGACTGCATTTGCAAGATCATCCAATGTATCTGTCAAAGTACCGTCCAGATCAAATATGATCGCTTTAATCATCATTTTCACCCGTAGATTCAGTTTTATGAAAATAATCAAAGATTGCTTCAGCTGCAGGACGTGACAATCCATCCACTGCATATAAGGATTGCAAATCGGCATTCTGAATCCCCTTCAGAGAACCGAAATACTTTAGTAAAGCTTTTGCTCTCTTTTCGCCGACACCTGGAATTTGCGTCAAAGTTGTCGTCAACGTATCTTTTTTTCTCTTTTGTCTGTGATACGTAATTGCAAATCGGTGTACTTCTTCCTGCATTTCGGCAATCATGTTAAAGAGAGGGCGGTTATCCTGTATAGAGATCTCATCGCCGCTTGTTGCAATGGCTCTTGTACGGTGTTTACTGTCTTTCACCATGCCAAATAAAGGTATATACAAGCCTTTTTCCTTTAACACGTTTTCAACGGCGTGGATCTCTCCTTTTCCACCGTCAAGAAGTATCAGATCGGGCAATCTGCCGAATCCGTTCTCCCTGTTGTCCGTCATAAAATATTCATTCAGACGACGAGAGAGTACCTGTGCCATCGCCGCACAGTCATCATTTTCAATCCCCTGTACAGAGAATTTGCGGTAAGCGGATTTCAACGGTTTTCCGTCCTTATATACAATCATACCGCCCACTGTCTGACTGCCGGCGGTATGAGAAATATCATACGCTTCAATATAACGAGGATCCGTCTGCAAACCGAGTGTTTGTTTCAGATCATCCAATACGCGGACACTGCGTTCCTGCATACCCGTGGATTTACTCAATTTTTCGGTTGCATTCTGCACTGCCAAGGAAATAAGTTTCAAACCGTCTCCCTGTTTGGGAACGTAGATCTGCACTTTTTTACCTCGCTTTTCACGCAACCATTCAGTCAGCAGTTCTGCATCAGCAGGTTCCAGATCTGTACTGATGCGTTCCGGAACATCTTCACGCATGGAATAAAATTGTGTTATAAGACGAAGCCTGTCTTCCTCAGGGCTTTCCGTGCGATCAAAGAGAAAAGTTTCCGAGTCGTAAAGTTTACCATCCGCATACCGCAACACACACAAGCACGATTTCAGTCTGCCGTCCGCAACTGCAAACACATCCTGCAAACCACTTCTGACTTCTACAACGCTTTGTTTCTGCCACGTTTTCTGAATGGTAGCAATCCGATCACGCAACCTCGCGGCCTTTTCAAATTCAAGATTTTCAGCCGCATTCTGCATTTCATTTTTGAGTTTTCGCATAATTTCACCGTCACCGTGAACAAGAAGCGAAAGGGCATCTTTATGTGCATCGAAGTATTCCTGCCTGCTCATTTTTCCGCAACAGGGTGCGGCACAGGTTTTAATGTGATAATGCAGACATGGACGTGATGTTCTGTTGATATCATGCGGAAAACGCTTATTACAGGCAGGAAGACCGAAAATAGCTTTCGCATCCCGCACAGCCTTTGCAACATAACCCGGTGATGCAAACGGACCGTAAAAAACAGATCCGTCCTCAATCTTTTGTTTTTCTGCAGTAATGGTCGGCCATCCGTCCTGTGTCACTTTTATGTAGCCGTACCCCTTATCATCTTTCAGAAGAATATTGTACTTCGGGTGATGCTGTTTTATGAGAGAACATTCCAACACCAACGCCTCAAACTCAGTGGACACAAGAATGTAATCAAAATCATGTACATTTTCAACCATTCTGCGAACTTTGATGCCGTGATTGTTCTGCGAACCGAAATACTGACTGACACGGTTGCGTAAAGCTTTTGCTTTTCCGATATAGATGATCTCACCGTCTTTGTTCTTCATAATATACACACCCGGTGTTAAAGGCAAGGACATTGCCTTTTTACGCAATTGTGTCATATCCAAACCATGTCACTCCTTTCTGAAAAAATGAAAAATCCGCCCTGCTTTGCAGAACGGGTTTTACATCATGTTCGGTTTATTCGGCAAAGCCTGCTTCAACCATTTTGACAAGTGCGGCAAGTGCATCATCTTCATCACTGCCGTCAGCAATGATGCGAATGTCTGTTCCGCCGGTAATGCCAAGGGAAAGAACACCAAGAAGGCTTTTTGCATTAGCTCTGCGTTCTTCTTTTTCAACCCAGATTGAAGATCTGAATTCATTTGCTTTCTGAATAAAGAAGGTAGCAGGACGTGCATGCAAACCTACCTGATTCTGCACTGTAATATCTTTCTGTACCATATTCGACTCTCCCACGCGATTATTTGTTATCTTGGGTGGAAACACCGTCAAGACTTTTTTCTTCCTTCATATTATAGCACAAAACTTTTTCTCGTCAATCACAATCCGTTGCAATTCAAAAAAATCGTTTGATAGGCTAAAGTATGCCAATTTTTGAAGGCTCAGTTTGTGCATTTTAACAAGACGATTCTGTAATATTTTGATATTTATGCTTCTTCGTCGATCAATGCTCCCAATTCTGAAAGATATTTTTTGTCTTTTTCCGTCAGATCAGCACTTTCAAGAAGATCGGGACGTCTGAAAAACGTTCGTTTCAATGACTCTTCACGACGCCATTTTTCAATATTTGCATGGTGTCCGGACAGTAAAACAGGAGGCACTTCCCTGTCATTCCAAACGGCAGGTTTCGTATATTGCGGATATTCAAGCAATGAGTTGTAATGACTTTCAAACATATAGGCATCCTCATTTGCAAGTACGCCGTCTATCATTCTTGCAATGCAATCCGCAAGCACCAATGCAGGCAATTCACCGCCTGTCAACACATAATCACCAATCGAGATCTCCTCGTCAACGATTTCTTCCAGAACACGTTCATCCACACCTTCATAATGTCCGCACAGAATACAGAGATTCGGCATTTTTGACAATTCAATTGCTTTTTGTTGCGTAAGAACCTTGCCTTGCGGTGACATGTAGACGAGATGCGGCTTTGTACCGATCTCGTCACAAAGTGCTCGGTAACAATCATGGATCGGCTGTGCCTGCATCAGCATTCCCGTACCGCCGCCGTAAGGCGTATCATCCACACGGTTATGTTTATCAAGCGTGTAATCACGGATATTGACGGCATTGATCTGCAATATTCCTTTTGTGATCGCACGGCCGATAATGCTTTCAGTGAAAACCGAACGGCACATTTCGGGAAAAAGTGTTAAGATATCAATCCGCATCGTCAAAGATTCCTTTCATGGGACGAATCAGAATGCGGTTATTCACAACATCCGTATCAATAATCACTTGCTTAATTGCAGGCAAAAGATATTCCTTACCGTTCGCATCCGTTATGTGCCATACGTCATTTGCTCCCGTTTCGGAAACATCCGTCAGCGTACCGTACTGTTCTGCACTGTCGGCATCAAAGACTTCACAACCGATCAGTTCCTGCACAAACCACGTTCCTTCCGGGAGATCGGCATCGCTTCTTTTCATATAAAAAATGCGATCACGCAGAGCCGCAGCAGCCTCGACCGTATCAATACCTTCAATCTTCATAAGCACAACGTTGCCGTGCGGTCTTGCCTTGACTTTGATACTCTGCGTGCCGTTTGCATCTTTATACAAGGTTTTGAACTGTGAAGCAAACTCGGGGGAGTCAGCCCACGGATTGAAACGGACCTCACCTCTTACACCGTGCGTTCCGACTATTTGACCGAGTTCAAGATATTCTTTAATCATAATTACCTCTGAAAAAACGGGACACTCCGAGGAATGTCCCGCAATATATATTTTTAGATTTCGGGAATCTCAACGGAAACTTCTCTGCCTTCGCGTGCGGAACGGGCAATACCGTCAATGATCGCCTGATTGTAGATAATCTGCGAAGTGGGCACGGGAGACGGAAGACCGTATTTGACAGCATCCACAAAATAACGGATCTTGCTGTAGAAGTTTTCCTGGCTGTTACGTTTTTCAGGGATCTTCGTTTCTACATGAACACCTGCAACGTCACGGTAAATGACGAGAGGACCGCCGATACTGCCGTTCCAGCATTCGGTGGAAGGAATACGAAGGCCTGCTTTTTTACCGAGGATGATGGTGTCACCGGGGGTATCAAGATTCATAGCCCACGAAATACGGAAGTCAAGCACGATGCCGCCTTCAAGACGGACAAATGCTGCTGCAAAATCGTCAACACTGAAAACGTCGGCATATTCGGGATGACCGGGATATGTAGTCGGATCCTTGCCGAAGAAATCACTCGTATAACCGGAAACGGTCAGCGGCTTCGGATAACCGATTGCATTGAGAACCATATCAAGAGAATAGCAACCGATGTCAGCCAACGCACCGATACCTGCAGTTTTATCGTCAATAAAGCTTGTGCCGTAAGGAGTCGGAATGCCTCTGCGTCTGCCGCCGCCGGTCTGAATATAATAAACATCACCGAGTTCACCGGACTGAACGACTTCGCGTACCATTTTCATATTTTCATCGAAACGGGGCTGGAAACCGACGGAAACGATCTTTCCGCTTTCCTTTTCAGCCTTACAGATCGCAACCGCTTCTTCAAGCGTTACGCACATGGGCTTTTCAAGCAGAACATTTACACCCTTCTGCAGAGCATAAATGGTGCATTCCGCGTGGGTACGGTTATAAGTACAAACGCTGACTGCATCCAGTTCTTCCGCATCCAGCATTTCTTTATGGCTTCTGTAAAGACGGACACCGTCAATACCGTTTGCTTTGCAGAATTTATCGGCTTTGCCTTCAACAAGATCGGCAGCAGCAACGATCTCCACATCGGGGCAACGAAGATAATTCTTGACGTGTTCCTCTGCAATCCAACCGGTACCGATAATACCGACTTTAATTTTCTTTGTTGTATCAATGACGGTGTCTTCAATGGAACCCTCTTTGAAACGGTCCAATACGCTTTCAGACATTTGTAAAACCTCCTTAATATTTAACGATTTAACTTATTATAGCATTGCAGTTTTCAACTGTCAATATCAAAAATCATCCGTAAAAAATGTTCTTTTCAACGGAAATGCACGCAACAAGTCGGGATTTCGGTTTATAATTTCAACACCGTACCAGTAGGTAAGATCGTCATAATCACCGTCTGTACCGCACAAAACAAGACGACTGAGTGCTGCGGCATCGAGCTTCACGTCATATTCAGCGTTAGCACTGCGAGTAATATCGGCCTTACCGTTTTCATATTCCACTCTGAACACACCGTGATTCCGTTCCAGCGGATCATCGGAATAAAAAGAAAATACACCGTGTTCGGTCGGATATGTCAAAAGATTCAGAATCTTCTCAAGATTCATTACGCGTACCGAACCCATGTCACGCATGGTTTTTTTGACATCTTTAGCGGTATTGGGAAGAACGGACAGCAACGGAGACCAGGTTGTCAGATGGTCAATCACGAGTGTCTTGAAATTACCGTCATAAGTGCGAAGAAATCCCAAAAGATTCATGAGCGATGCATGATCCTCATAAGAAATCTCGGACACATTAACGGTTGAATTCGGTCTGTCACAGGTAAAAGTAAGATAACCGTTTACCCTGCCGTTTGAATCTTTTCCCATATAAGTATAGCGGCGGTCTTCATAAGGTTTTGCACTGAAATAGCGATCGGAATTACGCAAGAACGTAAGATTCATTTTCAAAGCCTGTGCATTGTAATACGCATACAAAGCATCACTCTGCGTACCGTCATACAATTCAGCATTAAATTCACGCGGAACAAACGAGAGATTTGCAAACGGCATTTCAAGACATACGAAATGTCCTGCATTTTCATAACCCAATCTTCTGTAAAAAATGTTAGAGAACGGATATAGCAATGAGACGTCATATTTTTCGTCTTCAAACAGATACTCAAACAACTTAAAGACGGAGCCGCCTCGTCTGCATTCGGGGCGGGTGCAAACGAAACCGACCCCCGAACAACTGATCCTGTTGCCGTTGAAAGAAAGTTCAAAATCCTGAACTTCAAGATTGGACATAAGTACTTTTTCATCATCGGTAAAAGCACCGATCAGAGTACCGTCAGGCTTATCAAGCGGTTCGCTTTCCGAAAATCTGTAAACAAATGATAAAGAACCGACTTGCTCATGCTGAATAATATCAAAATCACAATCATTTAATTTTCTGATAACCATATACTATTCCTCCCTGTTATAATTCTATCACAGAAATACACAAATTGCAATGACCAAAGAACGGCTTATATCTAAACATAAAAAAGATGCTCCGGAAAAATCCGAAGCACCGATCTTTTCATTTTTACGGCATTTTATTGCCATCGTAGCCGAGTTCTTCGGCCGCAATATAAATATGTTCAAAGGTAGTCGTACCGTCATCATGAATCGTCAGCACGCTGCCGCCGTTTTCTTCGGGTACGGCATAACTGCCGAAACCTGTTTTAAGTCCGTAAGAAAGACGAACTCCCTCATAAGGCACGGAAAAACTGTTTTTATGATCATGACCGACAATAATATCCTTGGTGGAACCCAACTCCTTAACAAGATCAAAGAAACCGTTGTTAACGGGTGCAGAACAGACATCTTCAAGTTTTACACCGAAAGAACTGTCTGCATATTCAGGACGGAATGCATTTGTATTTGCATCAAATGCCGCATTCCATGCATCCGTATATTCCACAACGGGAATATGGAAAATGACCGTACTCTGAACCGTTTTACCCTCAAGATCAGCAAGACCTTTAACAGCCCACTCATACCAATCAAACTGATTGTCCCACAAATGATCGTATCCCTCAACAACACTGCCGTCTTCCTTTGTAAAAGAAGCATAGTCGTGGGTATCCATCATGTAAAGGGTATGGACGATCTCATCCCCCTGACGGATGTTGATAATATAGTTACCGTAACCCATATCCTTGGGACCAAACTTAAAGAGGCTGTTTTCGGCATTGGCAGCCATGTATGCTGCCCAATCTTCCGTTATGGTATCCTGTCCGTCATGATTACCCATAACGATAGCATAAGGAATGCCGAGAGAAGAAAGTTTTTCAAGCGTGGAATACGTACCGACAAAACCGAGCAGATTATCACCGGAAACGGTGATCAGATCGGGATCGGAACGTTTGACAAGTTCATCAATCAATGCAAAAGAGTAGTCACTGTTCGTTGTGAGTGCTTCACCTTCACCCAACTGAATATCCGTAAGATTCAAAACAACAAAATCTTCACCGGCCTGTTTTTCGAGCACCGTCGTATAATCCAGCGTGTATGCATCATCAGCAGACCAATCTTCAAAATTTGCATCTGCATTTGAACCGAGGGTAAACACAAACGGAACAATGATCTGAATGATACTTAAGAATAAGACGAGAATTTTTTTCGGAAATGAAAACATAAAACTACCTCCTATTATGTATTAGTTAAACGATAACACAAATCTGTTCTGATTGCAAGTTTTTCTTTTTAAACATTTTACTATTGACATCCGCATTGAAATAGAAAATAATGAAAGCGGTGATTAAAATGATCTGCGAAGCAATCAAAAACAGTAAACTGTTCTGCGGACTGACAGAAGAAGAAACAAACAAAGCAATGCTGTTTTTTCAGGCAAAAAAACAGCAATACGCCAAAAACGGAATCATCAAACTGCCGCAAGACTATTTACAGGCATTCGGTCTCGTATTGAAAGGTGCCGTTACCGTTTTTATGGACGATTTTGACGGCAACCGACTCGTCATGAGCAGAGCCGTTTCGGGAGATACGTTCGGAGAATCTCTGTGTTTTCTTCAAAAGAAATCACAGGTATACATCATGGCAACCGAACAAACCGAAATCCTCTGGTTGCATTGTGATGCCCTTTACGAGCAATGCAATTCGGATCTTTACTGTATGTTGCGCAACCGTTTCATAGCCTTGCTGGCTACGCGTGCATTAGACATGAATGACCGCATTCAGATCCTTTCAAAATATACGATACGTGAAAAACTCATCACTTATTTTTCGCAATGCAGTGCTCGCAACAACAGCGATACGTTCACTTTACCCCTTGACCGTGCTTCCCTTGCCGCTTATATCGGTACGGAACGAAGTGCACTGTCAAGAGAACTGCACAGAATGAAACAAGAAAACATTATAAATCTTGAAAAGAACACAATCACGTTACTGCATACAAAAAAATAGAGTTATTGTTGCAACTGCAACATACATTCATTTATTTGATTGCTAATATATAAACAAAAGTTGAGAAAGACTTTAACAAATAATAAGGAGTAATCAAAAAATGAAAAAAACAATTGCACTTCTTCTCTCTGTACTTATGATCTTCAGTCTTTTTGCCGCCTGTTCGGATACCGACAACGATCCGAGCGAAACAAACGTTGATTCCCAGACGGCAACGGATGAAGTGACAACGCTTACAGAAGATACAAAAGCAGATCCCGTACGTGTGGCAGGTATGAAAGGCCCGACGTCCATCGGCATGGTCAAGATCATGGAAGACAATACGGCAAGCGAAATCTACGAATTTACCATTGCAGGTACCGCCGACGAGATATCCCCCAAACTCATAAAAGGAGAACTGGATATTGCCGCCGTACCTGCAAACCTTGCAAGCGTTCTTTACAATAAGACCAACGGTGCGGTCAGTGTACTTGCAATCAATACACTCGGTGTTCTTTATATCGTGGAAAAAGGCGATACGGTACAAAGTTTTACCGATCTGAAAGGAAAAACCATTTACACGACAGGAAAGGGAACAACACCCGAATACAGCCTTCGTTATCTGCTGACGGAAAACGGCATTGATCCCGACAACGACGTTACCATTGAATTCCGCAGTGAAGCCACTGAAATCGTCAGCCTTCTTGCTACAGCGGAAAGCGGTATCGCAATGTTGCCCCAACCCTACGTGACGGTTGCTTCTCAAAAAGTTGAGAATCTGCGTGTTGCCGTCAGTTTGAATGATGAATGGGATAAATTGGACAATGGCAGTAAACTTGTAACCGGTGTCGTCGTTGCAAGAAACGAATTTATTGAAAACAATCCCGATGCAGTATCCGCATTTCTTGAAGAATACGAAAACAGTGTTGCTTTTGTAAATGCAAATACGGAAACTGCCGCTGAATACGTTGAAAAGTTTGATATCTTTGCAGCTGCAGTTGCAAAAAAAGCCATTCCGCAATGCAACATCGTGTTCATTGACGGTGAAGAAATGAATGAAGCACTGACTTCTTATCTGAACGTACTTTATAACCAAAATCCCGCTTCGATCGGAGGATCTTTGCCCGGTGAGGATTTCTACGGATAAAACGAAAAACGTCATTCTCAATATTTCAGCAATCCTGCTTGCCCTTTTTCTGTGGCAAGCAGCTTCGCTGTGGATTCAATCCGACGTTCTCGTGGCTTCTCCCGTTCAGGTCATAAAGCATCTGGTGTATTTATTGCAGACACCGACTTTTTCTTCTACCGTTCTGTGGTCTGCCGTACGTATTCTCGGCGGTTTTATCATTGCTCTGCTGTGTGCCGTCCTGTTATCAGCGGCGGCAGGACGATTTCCCGTTCTCGAAATATTTCTGCGACCGTTTCTGCTGACCGTCAAATCCGTTCCCGTTGCATCATTTATCGTTATCAGTCTGATCTGGCTCAGCGGAAACAAACTTTCCGTTTTCATTTCATTTCTGATGGCATTGCCGATTTTGTACAACAACCTTTTACAAGGATATAAGAGCACCGACAGAAAAATGCTTGAATGTGCAGATCTTTTTTCGTTTTCACCTTTCAAACGACTTCTTCTTGTACGCCTGCCTGCAATCAAGCCCTTTTTATTGTCAGGTTGCTCCACGGGTCTCGGTCTTGCATGGAAAGCAGGCGTTGCTGCTGAAGTGATCGGAATTCCTGCCGGCTCGATCGGTGAAATGCTCTATTATGCGAAACTGTATCTTGATTCTGCAGATCTGTTCGCATGGACACTGGTAATCGTTCTTGTAAGCGTTGTCATGGAAAAACTGTTTCTGCTTTTGCTGAAAGCAATTTTTGCGGGATTGGAGAAAGCATTATGAATATTATGATCCGTAACATCTCCAAATCTTTTGAAGATAAAAATGTGCTTGTAAACTTTTGTGCAACAATTCCGCTTCACAAAACCACGGCTGTCATGGGTTCTTCCGGGATCGGAAAAACAACCCTTGCAAATATTCTTTTAGGCTTTGAAAAGCCGGACAGCGGCGAAATCACAGGCATTCCTCAAAAAAAGAGTGCCGTATTCCAGGAAGACAGACTCAGCGATAACTTCAGTGCACTCGCAAACGTACAGGCAGTATGCAAAAGAGGACAGGACAAGATTAAAGCCTCTGCACTTTTATGCCGTCTCGGTCTTGCAGAAGAGCAGAAAACAAAAGTTTGCGATTTAAGCGGCGGTATGAAAAGGCGTGTGGCACTTGCAAGGGCATTGTGTGCCGATTATGACTTTTTGATACTTGACGAACCGTTTAAAGGGCTGGATGCAGAAACAAAAGCATCGGCAATTGAAACTGTGAAACAATACACAAATAATAAAACAGTAATTCTGATCACACACGAAAAGGATACTGCCGCCGCTATGGCAGATCATATTATTGATTTGAATAAGGAGGATATGCAGAATGGGTAAGATCGTTGCGATCGGCGGAGGATGTTACCATGACGGTGAGATCACAAATATCATTGAAAAGATCGTTTCCATGACGGGTAAAAGCAATCCGAAAGCGGTATTTTTGCCCACGGCAAGTTTTGACAACTATTCGGAAACCGACGGAGAGATCGTAATTCTCAAAGAATGCGGTTGTTCGGTTACGGTACTGCAATTATCCGATGAAACGTTGTCGGAAGAATACATTGCAGACACCATACTTACGGCTGATCTGATTTATGCCGGCGGCGGACACCTTGCATTTTTAATGGATACGTTCAAAAAGAGCAAGGCGGATATTTATCTCAGGCAGGCTTTTGAGAAAGGAATTGTGCTGTCGGGTTACAGTTCAGGTGCCATGTGTTGGTTTGAACGCGGTTATGACGACTGTGCACCCGATCACAGTTTCATTTACGTGGATTGTCTCGGTATTCTTCCCGGTTGTAACTGTCCGCATTATGAAAACGAAAACTGGCACAAGTTCTCCGTTCGAGTCCGTGAACAGGAAATGAGTGCAACCGCCTGTGACAACGGAGCCGCTTTGATATATGACGACGGCTTATGGTCAACCGTGCACGGCAATGACGGCGGCGAGGTTTGGTTTATCGATGCGAAACAGGATTACAAAGAAATGAGTTTATCCGTTCCCGAAAATCTTACGTATTTTCAGAATAATATGCAGTAAAAAAAGAGATGATCTTCAATGCAGAGGATCATCTCTTATAATATATTTATGCATTCATTTCGTTGAACTTTTTGCACCATTCACGTGCAATCAGTTCGTGACCGAATGCTGTGGGATGCACACCGTCGGAAAGCCAATATCCGGCAGGTGCTTTTTCGCAGGCTTCATCAAGAAGATCCTGCAAAGGCAGGAACGCAAGATCATATTTTTCGGCAAGTCTTTTGACGGCTTCCGCACGCAGTTTTGTTTCACTCTCAAAATAATCCCAATGTTCAAGCGTAGCCGTTCCGGGAAGAACAAAAGGTTCCATAAGCATGATCTTGATATCGGGACAGGCTTCTTTGATCTCCTCAATGAGCATAGCATATACTTTTTCAAACTTTTCGGCACTGACACCGTTCTGATTTCCCACTTCATGCCAAACGTCGTTAATACCGATCAGGATCGAAAGAAAATCGGGTTGCAGATTGATAAAATCACACTTTATTCTCGCATAAAGATCAACGATTCTGTTTCCGCTGATGCCGCGATTGATAAAATTATATTCTTCCGGGTTGTCAAGTCCGAGCCTTGCACTGACAAGATGCGGGTAGCCGAGTCCTCTTTCATTGTCGTTGCTTCTTGAACGGCCGACATCCGTTATGGAGTCACCCTGAAAAAGAATTGTTTTCACTTTGTAAACCTCCCTGTGTTTTGTTGCTTTTATTTTATCACTTTCTTACATTGCCGTCAACCAAAATGTTGACAAGCTCTATTATTCATTTTATACTGTAATAAAACGATCGGAGGTCTGATTATGCTGATTGAAAAATTCTTATCATATATTCCCGATGACGGACATCCCCTGTTTGACGTCGGAATTGCATCCGCAAGCGGCGTTGAGTGGCATCCGTCCGTTGACTCCAACGAATGCAACAACAGTCATTCGGCAACCAAAGCAATCATAGCTGCAGGCATCGGCATTTTGCGTGATGAAAAAAAACTGAACCTGCATGATTGTGTTTTATCTTTTTTCAAGAATGAAGATCTGCCTGAAACGGTTGATACAAACTGGAACAAAGTAACGGTTGAATTTGCATTGCAGCACAAAATGGGCCTCGGTGAGAACAGCGGTCTTTTGGGAATCGATGAAACGGATTCAAGAGATAAGATCGGTGATGATTTTCTCAAACACATCTTCTCGGTAAAACTTGATCATGAACCGGGAACTTACAGAAAATATACGGATGCAGCTTTCTATATTCTGTCAAGAATCATCCACGCAGTAAGCGGTCAGACGGCTGACAAGTTTTTATCACAACACTTGCTCAATCCCATCGGATTCCACGAGCACGCATTCGGTTGCTGTCCGCAAGGACATCCTATCGGAGGCGGCGGCTTATATGCCCGCAGTGACGATATGGCAAGATTTGCATATCTGTATGCAAACGAGGGTATCTGGAACGGAAAAAGATTGATTTCAAAAGAATGGATCTATCTTTCCGCCGCCAATGATTACGCTTGGACACCGTTCAGAGATACGGATATTTTCGTAAAAACAGGTGCCCGCGGACAAATGGTAGCCTATTCAAGATCAAAACGTGTCGGCATTTCATGGCACGGATGCTGTTGGGAAGGCGGCAATGACAGAAACGACCGTTATTTGGAGGCTTTTGAGAAAGTATTATCCGAAATATAATATATCAGAACAAGACATATCATTTATAAACCGCACCATAGCAATGTGCTACGATGCGGTTTTTAACATCAAACATTTATTCGATTAAAATATGGTGATTTTCTGTTTGCGTGATATTACCCCTCAGGTTAATTGTAAGGATAAATATCACATACTCATTTTCTTTTAATTCAGTGAGATATTCCTGCTTTCTGCCGTAAACAAAAACTTTTACATCATTGCTTAATTTAATAAAAAGGTCAGGATTGTCATAAGGCGGTTGACTACCGTCATGCACTCCGTTAAAACAGGCGGTAACAACTGAAATATCAGTCAAATCAAAACCAAGTATATTTTCAATCATTGACGGCAGTAACCGTTCATCACAGGAAACACTGCGAAGATACGGATAAAAACAATTGATAACCCTTAATTGCACAGAGTCTCTAACTTCTATTTTTCGCAATTTTATAAACTCAAACAATTCCATATTATTTCACCTTTTATTATCATCAATGTCAGAGCACAGTATAAGCACTAACCACGATGAATCGTATTCACAATGGGTGACAGGATTAATATTATTCTCATTAAATTGATCAAGTCTGAAAATCATAAGTTGATTACTTTCGTTCCAATCCATAAAAATAACATAATAATGGGCTGATGTGCCAGATAAAACCACAGCGAATAACGACCGATAAAGGAAAATGGTTTTATATTGATTGCACAAAGTTTGTTAAAAACACGGTTTTTCTGCAAAACGGGATACAGGCAAAAGCCAAAGAGATACAAAAATATCCACGGAAAGATCGGGAAATAATCGGAGGATGCAAAACCGATCGGCGGAAAACCGAGAATAGCGGTAAATGTATTTGCATACAGAAATTCCGGGAATCTGCCGAAAGAAAAACCGAACATACCGAACGAACCGTAAGCGACATTATATAAGAGCAGGAATAATGCAAGTAACAACAGTCGGATAACGGTACCGTTGTATTGCAAAATCAGTTTTTTCAACGGCTGTAAAAGCAAGGATACAACACCCAACAAACTCAACACACCGAATACAACGGGTTGTTCGGGCATAACAAAATACGAAATCAGTGATATGATCGCACCGATTCCGAGCAAACCGAGTGCCCTTTTATACTTTTCTTTTCCGAAATGCTCACAGACTCCTGCAAGCAAAATAAAAAGCATACATCCGAAATCACGAATATATATGACCGCCTGCATCATATGGTCGGAAACATCAAACAGGCCGAACATATATACACAGTCAAAAAGGGCATGGTAAACCACCATGCCCGCAATGCACAAACCGCGAACGGTATCAAACAGATGATACCGTTCATTTTTGTTTTTTCTGAGTGCCATTATAAATCGTAAAAGGAAACACCCTGCAAAGATGCGTTCAAAAACGTGGCAACATCCGCAAAGACACGGTCTTTATCATCTTCATGTAAAATCTCATGTCTGCCTACGGGATAGAGAATGACTACGGGATCATGACCTGCCGTTACAAGTTGATCGGACAGATCGAGAACTCCCTTACCGTTCATGCCGATGGGGTCTTTGGAACCGGATATGAGCATAACGGGAAGATCCTCGGGAATCTGCTCAGCCCATTTCGGATCGCAACCTTTAATGCCGATCATTGCAACGTTCTTTGTACCGGCATTTTTAAGTGCAAAGCCGCAAAGCGGGTCATTGCGGTATGCCTCACGGTTTTCTTTGTTCAGCGAAAGCCATGCAAATTCATCGTCGTCACTGTAAACTTTGGCAGAAACTTTACCGGTCAGATTGTTGATAAACTGCATCTGCGTACCCATACCGCCGAGACGGCTGACAATATCTTCCAGCGCACCGTCAAACATGGATACAACAGCAGGCAACATACCCGTGCCGCACAGAATCAGACCTTTCAATTCATGACCGAAATTAGCCGCGTAGATCTTTGCAAGAAACGAACCGAGACTGTGACCGAACAGGAAATACGGAAGCGATGCATATCTCTTGTGCATGATCTTAAAAAGCGTGTTCATATCACGCACCATATAGACATAGCCGTCATCCTCATCGATATAACCGAGTTCCGATTCGTCATTGACGCTTTTTCCGTGTCCGATATGATCGTTGCCGCACACGACAAATCCCAACTCTGCAAGAAACCTTGCAAATTCGTCATATCTGCCGATGTGCTCCATCACACCGTGTGCGATCTGCAAAACGGCAACAGGATCTTTTTCATCATCATGCCAGATAAGCGTACGGATCATATTTCTCCCGTTTGCGGAAGAATAATATGCTTCTTTTCTGACAACAGCCATTTTTTCGGCCTCCTATATTTCAATCAGTCAAACATATAAACACGGCATTCATAGGGTTGCAGACAGAAGCCGTTTTCATAAAGCGTGTCAATATCGTAGTTGGTCATCATGAGTTTACCGTCGGCAACGTTAAATCCGTCGGGTGCGGTAAACAGCATCGGTTCTTCACTGAACGAACACGCAACGAGCATACGTTTGCCGTCCAGAGAACGGGAATAGCAGAACAGTTTGTCGTTTTCATGGAAGTGTTCTTCATAGTCACCGTAAATAACAATATCATTTTCTTTTCTGAATTTAAGCAGTTTACGGTAGTAATTCAGAATGGAGTTTTCATCGTTTTGCTGTGCTTCCACGTTGATCTCTTTGTAATTCTCATTGATAAAGAACCACGGTTTGTCGGCAGTGGTGAAACCTGCATTCTTATCGGCAGACCACTGAACCGGGGTTCTTGCATTGTCACGGGAAGCGTAATTGGCAAGTTCAAGTGCTCTCTTTTCGCCCATGATTGCCTTTGCAACGCCATAGTTGTTGATGGTGGAAACATCAACATAATCGTCAATGGAATTGAGACGAATGTTGGTCATACCGATTTCCTGTCCCTGATAAATAAAGGGCGTACCGGATTGACAGATATACATGGTTGCAAGCATTTTTGCACTTGCTTCTCTGTATTTGATACTGCCGTAACGGTTGACGATTCGGGGCTGATCATGGTTTTCAATATAGTTTGCATTCCATGCCTTGCCGTGCAGACCTTTCTGCCAGCGGGTATAAACTTTTTTCAGTTTTTTGAGATTGAACGGTGTTTTCATCCAACTGTAGAACAGGCAGTCAGCCGCCATGTGTTCAAAGTGGAACATCATGTTCAGTTGCTGATGCGGACCTTCCTGAATATGATGCAGTGCTTTCTTAATGGTCATCATCGGTGCTTCACCGACGGTCATGCAATCATACTTGCTCAGAACGTCGTTCTTGAATTCCATGAGATATTCATCAAGGTGCGGACCGCCCATATAGTGTTCCATACCCGTAGCAACGGGCAGCCAATACGGACTTGAGGGCAGGCCTTCCGTTTTTGAAATGAAAGTGATTACGTCTTCACGGAAACCGTCAACACCCATATCCAACCAATAACGCATGATGTCTTTTACTTCTTCACGTACCTTGGGGTTATCCATATTCAGGTCGGGTTGTTCAACGGCAAACAGATGCAGATAGTATTCCCCTGTCTGCTTGTCATATTCCCATGCGGGACCTGCAAAAGTGGACATCCAGTTGTTCGGACGTCTTTTACCTTTGCCCTTACGCCAGAAATAATAATCGTAATAAGGACTGTCTTTGCCTTTTTTGCTTTCAAGGAACCACTGATGCTGATTTGAAGTATGGTTCACAACAAGATCCATAATAACTTTCAAACCGCGTTTGTGGGCTTCATCAAGCACCGTCTTGAATTCCTCAAGCGTACCGTATTCGGGCTGAATGTCACGATAATCTGCAATATCGTAGCCATAGTCAGCCTGCGGAGACTTATACAGCGGAGAGAACCAGATGGCATCCACGCCGAGGCTCTTAATGTAGTCAAGTTTTGAAAGAACGCCCTTCAGATCGCCGATACCGTCACCGTTTCCGTCGCAGAAAGAACGCGGCCAGATCTGATAAACAGCCATTTCCTTCCACCATGTTCTTTTGATTTCAGACATAGAATTTTCCTCCTTAAATATAGAGACTAAGCTCGCCTAAACTTTTGAATGCGCCCGTAGCGCGGATTTCCGACCTCTCATACAGTTCGGGACTCGTAACACCCGTAAAAACAAGGGCTGTCTTGAGTCCGTTCATGGAACCGATTGCAATATCCGTTTCCAATCTGTCACCGACAAATGCGATTTCATCACGTTTGCAACCGATCTTGTTACAGACGTAATCCACCGTAAATGCGTATGGTTTACCCATAATAAGATCCGGCTCTCTGCCTGTGGATGCGGCAAACATAGCGATCATGGAACCCGTATCAAGCATAAACCCGTCTTTCATGGGGCAGTTTTTATCGGGATGTGTTGCGATATATTCTATGCCGTCGGCAATAAAAAGAGCCGCTTTACGAATCTTTTCATAAGTCAGCGTGGTGTCAAAACCGAGCACCACGATATCGGGTTCTTCCTCGTCGAACGGAATGCCCGCTTCAATGAAATCCGCTGTCATATTTTCATTACCGAGCAGATATACCTTTTTGCCGGGACGGTTACGTTTGATAAAGTCAATACAGACATGGGAAGAAATAATAATATCTTCTTTATCAGCAGGATATCCGAGACGGTTGAGTTTTTCTGCGATCTTGCCTGCTTCATGCGAGGAGTTGTTGGTAAAGAAAAAGAAACGCTTTCCCTTTTCCTTTACTGCTTTTGCAAAATCCAATGCACCGTCAAGCAACTGATCGCCAAGATAGAACGTTCCGTCCATATCCACAATAAAACATTTGATATCGGAATAAATTGATTGATCCATCATTATCTACCTCTCTTTGCTAAAGAATATATTACCAAATATTTTGCTACCTGTCAATGTGCATCTTTTTATAAATTACTCTTGATTTTTTTATAAATTATGATATACTTATCTTCAAACGCAATGAACGGGAGAGTAACCGCACTGTTTGTCCGCAGAGAGGAACGCCGAGGCTGCAAGCGATCCGACATACATACGGCGAAGTTCACCCGGGAGCGGCACGCTGAAACATGAGTAGGTGCTGACGGCTGACCACCGTTACGGGGTTCAAAGAGTGCCTGTCGCTATATTGCAACAGGAATTCGGGTGGTACCGCGAAGCTTAACTTCGTCCCGATGCGGACGGAGTTTATTTTTTTAGGAGGATAATATTTATGATCGCAAAAACGCAACAGATCAAAGCCGCTTTTGACGAAAAACTGACTGCGATTCAGTCCAGTGCGGAAATCGAAGCTCTGCGCATTGAATTCATGGGCAAAAAAGGTCAGATCGCCGCTTTGATGACGGAACTTAAAAACGTTCCCAACGAACAGAAAAAGGAAGTCGGCCAACTGATCAACGAACTCAAACAGTACGTTGAATCGGCTATGCAGGAAAAACTTGCCGCCCTCAAAAAAGCGGAAGAAGAAGCTCTTATCAACGCAACGGAAAGTTACGATGAATCCTTACCCATGACACAGGAAGAAGGTTCTTACCATCCCATTACGCTCGTACAGCGTGAACTGGAAGATATCTTCACCAGCATGGGGTTCCATATTGAAGATTATTCCGAAATCACGGACGATTTCAACTGCTTTGAAGCCCTCAACATTCCCAAGCACCATCCCGCCCGCGATATGCAGGATACATATTATCTGAGCAGCGGTCAGTTACTCAAAACACACACAAGTGCCGCACAGAATACCATTATGAAGAAATACGGCGCACCTGTCAGAGCCATTTTCCCCGGCCGCTGCTTCAGAAATGAAAAAATTGACGCCTGCCATGAAAACACATTCTTCCAGATGGAAGGTCTGATGATCGATGAAGGCATCTCCATTTCCAACCTTATTTACTTCATGAAGACCATGCTTTCCGAAGTTTTCAAACGCGATATCAAGGTTCGTCTTCGTCCCGGCTTCTTCCCGTTCGTGGAACCCGGCTTTGAACTTGACATTCAGTGTCTGATCTGCAACGGTGACGGTTGTCCGTCCTGCAAAAATTCCGGTTGGCTTGAACTTTGCCCCTGCGGTATGATCCATCCCAACGTTCTTAAATACGGCGGTATCGACACAGAAAAATACACAGGTTTTGCTTTCGGTCTCGGACTTACCCGCCTTGCCATGATGAAATACGGCATCAAAGATATCCGCGTGTTCAACGAAGGAAATCTGAAAGCACTGTCTCAGTTCAACGATAAATAAGGAGGATCGCGAAATGTTTGTTTCTATGAATTGGATTCGCGATTATGTGAATCTTGACGGTCTGGATATTGAAAATCTCATCCACCGCTTCACCCTTGCCACAGCAGAAGTGGAAGACATTATCTATAAAGGCAAAGAACTGCGTGACGTAGTTGTCGGCGAGATCGTTTCCATTGAAAACCATCCCGACTCCAAAAAACTGCATTTGCTGAAAGTGGACGGCGGCGACCGACTTTATGACGTAGTCTGCGGTGCCCCGAACGTATTTCTGAATGCCAAGATCCCGTTCGTTAAAGCAGGCGGCAGTGTTCCCGGCATGGAGATCAAAAAATGCAAAATTGCAGGTTTTGATTCGGAAGGTATGTGCTGTTCGGAAAGTGAACTCGGAATCAGTGACGATCATTCCGGTCTTATGATCCTCGACAGCAGTCTCGTCAACGGCACTTCCGTCAAGGACATCATGCCCATTGACGATATCATTTTTGAAGTTGACAACAAATCACTTACCAACCGTCCCGACCTTTGGGGACATTACGGTATTGCAAGAGAATTTTCCGCATTGACGGGCAGAGAACTTAAACCTTTGGTTTTGGCGGATCTGACATGCGACAGCGATTATACCGTTCCCGTAACCGTTGGCAGAGAAGACCTCGTTTACAGATATTCCTGCATCCGTATGGATAACATCAACCGTACGGTAAGCCCCGATTACATCCGCATCCGTCTGTTCTACTGCGGTATGCGTTCTATCAATCTGCTTGCAGACATTACCAATTACGTCATGCTTGAGATCGGTCAGCCTACACATGCTTTTGATGCCGGTAAGATCGATCACATCCGTATCGACACGCCTGCCGCCGATATGAAATTCACCACCCTCGACGAAGCAGAACGTGATATTGACACAAACACTCTTATGATCTGGAACAATGACACTCCTGTTGCCGTAGCAGGTATTATGGGCGGTTTGGATTCCGAAATCGTTGACAAGAGCAATAGTGTCGTACTTGAATCGGCAAACTTTGACGGCATCTGCGTCAGAAAGTCTTCTTCCCGCCTCGGTCTTCGCACGGATGCCAGTGCACGTTATGAAAAAATGCTTGATCCTGAACTTACCATGACCGCGATCGGCAGATTCGTAAACCTTGTAAAAGAGTGCGATGAAAACGCAGTGGTATCTTCCCTTGTAACGGATGTATACGTCCGCCATTACGATACCATCACCATTTCCTTCGACAAAGCCTACGTTGACCGTTATACCGGTATTGATATCACCAGTGACCGCATTTACGATACACTTACGGCTCTCGGCTTTGCTGTTGACCGTCAGGGCGATGCTTTCACCGTAACGGTGCCGTCATGGAGAGCGACAAAAGACGTTACCCTCAAGGCTGACATTATCGAAGAAATCACAAGAATTTACGGATACGACAACTTTGAGATCACAACCACCTCCAGCAATCTTTTCCCGGTCCGTAAAGCCGTTTCAAAAACGGAAGACAATGCGATCAAGGATATTCTCGTTAAGAAGTTTGCCGCACATGAAGTACATTCCTACATCTGGTGCGACGGCATCAAGTACAAGAAACTCGGCATTGAGATCGAAGACAACGTCCGTATTCTGAACATTGCATCTCCCGAAAACAGTGTCATCCGCAATTCCATGTTGCCGACCTTGCTCAGTTACACCTATGAAAACAAAAGTTATGCTGATAGTTTCATCCTGTTTGAGATCGGCAGAGTTGTCGACGGCACAAAAGAAAACGGTTATTGCAATGAAGTACGCCATTTGGGTCTTGTATCATTTGATAAGACCGCAGGTGAAAAATCCGTCTATTTCAACTGTGTTGCGATCGTAAGAAAACTCTTTGCGGATCTCAAACACCGCAACGTGCAATTTGAAAAGATCAATCCCGATCACAACTGGCAACATCCGAGAAACACCTCTGCCATCTTCTGTGACGGCGTAAAATGCGGTATCATTTGCACACTGCATCCTACCAATGCAGCAAAACTTGACAAAAAAGGATATGCCGTGTGTGTGGAACTGGATCTTGAAGCTTTCAACAGCATTACACCTGCCGCTGTCAGTTTCGACGCTCCGTCTGCATATCCCGGTATTGACTATGACCTTTCTCTCGTTCTGACAGACAACAAACGCTTCAGTGAAATCGCAACCGCATGGGAAAGCCTGCAGATCGCAGAACTGAAAAACGTAAGTCTTGTTGATACGTACGAGGCTGAAGGTCTTAAGAGCATTACGGTGCGTTTGAGTTTCTCCTCCTGTGAGCACACACTTGCCATGGATGAGATCCAGGCAAATATTGACGCCGTTCTCAATAACCTCAAGGAAATGGGCATTACTCTGCGTTCATAAAGAAATAAAAATCTGTAAAAAGCCATCCGCCTGTTGACGGATGGCTTTGTTTTATTCGGTTCAAGCAGTTTAAACTCGTTCTCAACGTCCGCCGAACAGCTTTGCAAAAAGGACTTCAAAAAAGAGTTCGATCACTTCCCCGAAACCGTTAACGTATTCTTTTTCAACATCACGTACGGTTCCGTTTGCTGCAACCACTTCGCAGGAATACTTTTCCGTATACGGACGGCAAAGCTCGATATCATAGACCAAAACACCGTCTTCGTAATCCTTGTAAACTTCAAGAATCACTGCTTCATCGGAAGAAAGACCGAAGTATGCAAGTGCTGCCTGTGTTGCCGCATTTTCACCGATATCACTGCCGTTTGCTGCCGTACCTGTCTGCGGTACGTTGCCCTGTGCACTGTATCCGTATTCTCTTTCTACGTCTTTTTTAAGAATTTTTCCGTCGGCGGCTTTGACGTCATAGTCATACTCAAGATAACTGCCGTCAGCATTGACAACTATGAAACTGACTTCATGCAGTTTGATACCGTCGTCATATTCCGACTTTACAAACAACTGTGAAACCTCAGCCACGGTATAGCCTGCATCATTCAAAGCTACGGTCTTGGCATCTTCCGAAGTAACCTCGGCGGCGAAAGCCGTCAGCATAAGGCTCATTGCAAAAACGAACACAAGTACAAAGGAAAACAGTTTTTTAAGATTTTTTTTCATAACAGAAACCACCTTTCATTATTCTGAGAGCTGTTATTCTCTCTTGTTTACACCCTTATCTTACACGATGAAAATTAAAGGAAGATTAGAGAAAAAAGTATTTTCAAAAAAATGATCTGTTGTGCAAAAATGTCACACAACAGACCGATTTATTAAAACGTGATAATGAAAGTACTTCCCTTTCCGATTTCACTTTTCAGCGAAACGGATCCGCCGTGCAGTTCGGCAATCTGTCTGACCATAGGCAACCCGAGTCCGGAACATCCCTTTTCTCGGCTTCTTGCTTTATCAACACGGTAAACACGGTTCCAGATCTTATCAATATGTTCTTCTGCAATGCCTACGCCGTCATCCGACACGGTCAATCGGACATTGTTTGCATCCTTTTTCAGAGAAACGGTAATATTTCCGTTTTCTTTTCCGTATGTATAGGCGTTATTCATAAGATTTACAACAAGTCTTGTCATCAGCAAAACATCCATATTCATAAAGATTCCGTCATCAATGTCCCGATGCAGTATAATTCCTTTTTCGTCAAGGCTTTGTGAATCGTCACACACGGAATGCACGAGAACGCTGAAATCCTCACATTCAAAAAGGATCTGATCTTTATTCTGCTCCATTCGTGTCATCTCAAGAAGTTGCGATATGAGCGTTTTCATACTTTCCGCCTGCTTACGGATGTTTTCAAAACCTTCAACGTCTTCCTCGTCCAATACATCTCTTGCAAGCTGATATTCACATTCAGCAAGAATCACTGCCGTTGGTGTGCGGAGTTCATGCGATACATCACCCGAAAACTGACGTTCGCTTTCAAAAGACATTTGCAATCGGCTGAACATTTCGTTAAAGTTCTCGGCAAGGCCCGCAATCATCGGATCTCCGTCCGTAAGCACAATACGCTTTGTAAGGTCTTTCCCGCCGTGTATTTCCTCAACGGCATCATTCAACAATCGGATCGGTGAAAGTGCACGTTTCGTGATCACGCGTCCGCCGAGCAAACAGAGAAGAACAAGCAACGGAAGAATGAGAACAGCCAGACGCACCAGCACCGCCCATACTCCGTCGACACCGTTTGCTTTTACGATCCCGCGTACCCATATATCGTCGAATGCTTTTTGTGAACTGTAAAACTCAACCTCATAAATCGGCTCATTGTTATATTCATAGCATTTTGCATTGATGATATCGATAGAAGACGGATCCAATCCGCTTTTTTCTACTGCAATGGCAAAAGCCTGTGAACAGGAAACGGTACAGTCGTCACCGTAAAAATCAAGACTTCCTTCAAACGGAGTGTAATAGTCGGCTCCTTCGACTTCACTGCTGATTATGACACCCGTTTTTCCGTTGATCTTATAATCATACTTTCGGAATTCTACTTTTGTATCATAAATATAATAACCTGAAAACTTATCGAAGCGTTCTTCTTCAAGTTCCGGTTCTTCATCAAAACCAACGGGATATTCTCCTCCGATCACCGTCCCTGCGGAATTATATACAACGGAATAAACGTCTGCATTTCGGTATGCAAAATCCGATTCAATGTCAAGCAATCCGTTCTCAACTTCTATTTCATCAATATTACGTTCCACACTGCGTACGAGATTCTGCTGTGCTTCCGCATTTTCTGCCATGCGAGCAACCGTTACAACGCAAAGAATCAAACCGATTGCAAGAACGCTCATCAGTACCGTATACCACAGAATCAACTTAAAGCCGATCGTGTTCTTCCTTTTACTTTTCACTGACGGATCACTCCTCCCTCAACACGTATCCGACACCTCTTACGGTGTGTATGAGTTTATGTTCAAAGCCTTCGTCTATTTTTTTACGCAGATAACGGATATAAACATCTATAACGTTCGTTCCGCCTTCATAATCGTAGTTCCAGACACAGTTTTCAATCTTTTCTCTTGTCATAACGGTGCCTGCGTTGCGGATGAGTGTTTCAAGGATCGCATATTCCCTCGCAGAAAGATCTATCTTTTTTCCGCCTCTGTGCACGGCACGGCTCTTGGTATCCACACTGAGATCCCCGATCTTAAACACGTTCGTTACATTGTCTTTTGAATCTCTTGTGATCATGCGAACCCTTGCGGCAAGTTCATCAAATGAAAAAGGTTTCACAAGATAATCATTCGCCCCCAGATCAAGACCGTATACGCGATCTGCAATTTCAGTTTTGGCGGTAAGAAAAATAACCGGTGTACGATTATTCTGTTCACGCATTTTCCTGAGCACCGTAAAGCCGTCTTTTCCCGGCATCATAACGTCCATGACGATCGCATCGTATTCGGCTCCTGCGATATAATCAAAAACACTGTCACCGTCAAAACAACTGTCTACACTGTAACCCAGTTTCGTAAACTGTTTCACAAGGATCCGATTCAACGCCTTTTCATCTTCGGCAATAAGAATCCGCATATCTCCACCATCCTTTCCTGCATCATTGTAACACAATCCGCATTAAATTTCCATTAGAAAAAACATGAGAATGACCGATTTTTGGACAAAGACAAATAAAAACAGGCAAATTCAAAAACCTGCTTGAATTTGCCTGTTATGTTTTCTTCAAAGAAATGCGACAGACGGTCTCGTTTTATTCGGAAAGTTTGAACCACACGAGCATATCGCAGTCACTGCGGTTTGCAAAACCGAAATACGGAATAAATTCAGCCGTAAATTCCTTTGTTTTCATCTGTTCGATCGGCCTGTACAGTGCATCACATCCGTCCGTATCACTGCGAACGGCTTTTGCCTGAATCGTATTGACGCCGAAAAATGCATCGTAACGAACGGAAAAATCATTATTCTTCAATACCGCGATATCACGCAGATTTTCTCCGTTATCCTCTGCTTCAAGGCAATACACGATGGGACCCGACTGCAAAGCATATCTGCCGTTGTCGGCAAAAACCAGCGGATGTGCCGCAATGATACGCGGTGTCATATCAAATTCCGCTTCAAGTTCATACAACTCAGCATCAACTTCAAAAACGGCATAACCTTTCTCAGTAACGTAGGGCTTGTTGAATTTTGTATTGATACTCCAGGAAGGAATTCTGAGACAGAGTTTTTTACCCATCATACCGTTGACGGTAAATAATACGCTACCCTCATTCGGATACTGTGTTTTCTGGCAGATCCGCACATCATTCTCACCGACAGAAAAAGAGGCTTCACTGTGAGCATACTGATGAACGTACAAACGGTCCGAATCGGTCGAATACATATAGTCACCGAATGCCGCAATAAAACGCGTTACGTTGGGAGGACAGCATGAACAACTGAAAACTTCCTGTCTTCGCGTGATCGGAAAGCGCTCTTTTGCTTTATTGAGTGATGTATGACGGTTTTTTTCTGCGCGCAGGATCTCAAGCGGATTCTCATAGAAACACGCCTTGCCGTCCAGAGAAAGTCCGGAAAGAAAACCGTTATAAAACACGCGTTCAACTACATCAGCATATTTTGAATCCGTGTCCAGTTCTTTCAGACGGTTAGAAAACATGGCAAGACTAATCGCCGCACAGGTTTCGGCATAAGCAACGTCATTTTGCAGATCGTAGTCAAGCGTAAAAGCTTCACCCTCGTGTGCAGAACCGACACCGCCGGTGATGTACATTCTTTTTTGCGTGATATTATCAAACAAAGCCTTGCACGCCGTCAGCAAGGATTCGTCTTCCGTTTCATTGGCAACGTCTGCCATGCCGCTGTAAAGATAGCACGCACGAACGGAATGCCCCTCAGCAGTACGCTGTTCACGTACGGGAAGGTGGCTTTGATTGTAGCGTGTATTGCACCATGAAGTCATCGGCAATGTTTCCTTGCCGCGTTCATCAATAAAGAATTTTGCAAGATCCAGAAAACGTTTTTCACCCGTACAACGGTAGAGTTTCACCAATGCCAATTCAATTTCTTCATGACCGGGCGTTGCAAATTCAGCACTCTGTTCAATAACAAACACCTGTGCGATATAATCCATATATCTGCACATTGCTTTCAGGAACTTATCTTTTCCCGTTGCCTCATAATAAGCAACTGCGGCTTCTGTCAGATGACCAGCACAGTACAGTTCGTGTGCATCACGGTTCTGCCAGCGTCCTTCGGGTTCACAGACGGTAAAACAAATATTAAAATAGCCGTCCTCCCCTTGATTCTTTTCGATCAGATCAACGATCTCATCCACAAACTTTTCAAGTGCCGCATCAGGATTTTTTCGAAGAATAAATGCTGCACTTTCCAACCATTTAGCAATATCCGAATCCCAAAAAATATGCGGTTGCGGAAGATCGCTGTCTTCCGTCCAATTAAACTTGAACGCTTCAAATCTGCCGGTTTCTTCAAAACGTGCACGAACGGCTTCCAAGGTAACGGTTCTGTTGAGATGCTGTTTCTGTGCCCAGAAGCCGTCTGTAATGTTAACATTTGAAAAATGTACGGGAACGGTCTTTTTCATTACTTTTAACCTCACTTGATCTGAATGATTTTATTGCCTTTAACCAAAAATGCGTGTTTTGCCATATCAATCAATGGTTTATCGTTTTTTGCCGAATCGGTGTAAAAATTATCAATTTCCACATCCGGATATGCTTCCAGAAAAGCCGGAATCTTTTGTGAACGCATACAAAGGCGTGTGATCTTACCCGTTTCTTTATCAATGATACTGCCGACGTAATGCTTGATTCCGAGACGTTCACAGATCACTTTTACGGATACCTCGGGAGATCCCGTTACGATAATATCATCGGGTTGTTGCAGATCCTTATAAAACGGGCGGATCTTATGCATATGCTGCTCCCAGAAATCTTCGCAATCTGCTTCGAGATCTTCCACGGAAGCAAGATATTCCTCAACCATCGGTGCATATTTTTCCAAAGCCTGCTCAACGGTCACTTTTCCCATTTTATAACGAAGAACTGCATATAAAGCACGGGGAATGTATTTTATCAGATACGGTGTTTTTTTAATGTAGTAAAAGAAAAAGTCAAGACAGCTTTCTCCGTCATAAATGGTATCGTCAAAATCGTAAACGTTCATTGCTGTGCTCCCGTAAAATCATACTGACTCAGATCGGGCGTGATGTCTGCATCTGTCACCGTACCGACACTGAAATCCTGCAATTCCCAAGAACAGACAACACTGCCGCCGCTGTAAACAATGCTTTTAGAACAGAATCCGTAAACGGCATCGATCCAGATGTAGGCTACTTTTTCCACCTGTCCTTCAGCATTGTAAGTACGTTGCAGATACATCCAACAATTGCGGTCTGCAACCGTTTCGGTTCCCGTATACACAACGTCCTCGCCCTTTGTGAAATTCTCCGAAACAAAGGAAATATTCATGAACATGCTGTTGATGTCACGGTTCACGACTTTCCCCTGATGGAAATTATAGGAAAAGAGTTGTTTTTCGGGGTTTACGGCATATTCGTCAATACCTGCTTCACTGTTCACATAATACTTAAATGAATTATCCATAGGATTGGTAATGATAAATGAATCCTGTGTTTTACGTTCGGATATGACCGTAGCGTTGCTGTATCCCTGGGAAGGGCAATAGTATGTGAACATGGCATAATAGTTGTCCGACCATGCGTTGTTGATATTAAGATCGGGGTTGTTGTTCGTACTGTCTTCAAGATTGACAATGTTATCGGGCAACACGCGTGTGGGAACATCATCGTCATCATCTGCACAGGATGTGAACATAAGCCCGATACTCAACAAACAAAGCAACAAAGCAATATATTTTTTCATAGGATAACCTCCGATTGAATTACTAATATATTATTATCTTATAAAATGACAAATTTGTCAACTCCAAAAAACAAGAAAATAATATTGTATATTATTAAAATATATGTTACTATTAAAATATCCTATTAGAGAAAGGAATGTTCAAATGAGATTCACTGTCAAAAAAACACTCCACAGCGATTTTTCGGTTATGGAAATCGGAAAACTTCCCGGTCGTGCTTATTTTATACCCTACAAATCCAAAGACAAACTGAAAAATACAGATCTGTTTGCTGAAAGATATGCTTCGGATATGGTTGAAATTCTGTCCGGTGAATGGGATTTCAAGTTCTATAAAAAAGCTTCTTCCATGCCCGCTACCATGGATACAGCCCGCATAAAATTTGACAAGGTAAACGTGCCGAGCGTGTGGCAGAGAACCGGATATCTGCCTCCCGTATATCTGAACTGTCCTTATGAATGCAAAACAAAGGCACCCGAAGTGCCTGCCGATATGCCTGCCGCAATGTATCGCAAGATCATCAACATCGAAAACAAGGCAGAAACGGTCATTCTTACCTTCCTCGGCGTTTCTTCCAACCTCAGCCTTTACGTAAACGGCGAATTCGTCGGATATTCGGAAGGTTCCCACAATACTGCTGAATTTGACATTACCTCCCTTTTGCAGGAAGGCGAAAATGAGATCGCGGTACTCAGTTGGAAATGGTGCAACGGCACGTTCCTCGAAGCACAGGATATGTTCCGCGAGAACGGCATTTTCCGTGATGTGTATCTTACACACTACGCACAGACATATCTCAACGATTTTCAGATCAACACCGAAAAACAGGAGAACGGCTACTTATTCACCGTTGAATGTGATGTAAAGGGTTGTACGTATAATGCTGTCATAAAAGCTGAATTGATGCTTGGTGACACACTTGTTGCAACTTGCGAAGCAAATGCCGAGAATGACTTCACTCTTGATTTCGGAGTGTTGGACGTCATTGAATGGAATGCGGAAATTCCGACTCTCTACACTTTGTATCTGACACTCGAAAAAGACGGCAAAGAGATCATGACCGCCAAAAATCTTACGGGATTCAAGACCATTGAGATCAAAGACGCAGTTTTCTTTTTCAACGGTCAAGCCATCAAGATCAAGGGTGTCAACCATCACGACACAAACCAGTATCGCGGCTATGCCATGACTTTAGAGGATATGAAACAAGACGTTGAGATCATGAAATCGCTCAATGTCAATGCCGTGCGTACTTCTCATTATCCCCCCGATCCGTTTTTCCTCATTCTTGCTGATGTTTACGGTCTTTATATTATTGATGAAGCCGATATTGAAACCCACGGTTGCGGTGAAATGTTCGACGATGTCAGTCATCTGAGTAAAAATCTCAAATGGGCACCGAGATATATTGACCGCGTTGCGAGAATGTATATGCGTGACCGCAACAGAGCGAGCGTTATCATGTGGTCTTTGGGCAACGAATCGGGCGGTTATCAGTGCCATGACAAATGCTATGAATGGCTCAAAAATACAGGCACAAAGATTCCCGTGCACTATGAAGGCGTTGTCCGCACCAAGAGGTTTGCTTACGATGTCATTTCTGAAATGTACACGGATACATACGCGATGGAAGCCATGCTTGAAGGCAAACGCAAAGAAACACGTCAGGGCGGAAAGATCAATCCGAAGGCTTATAACAGCAAACCTTTCTTCCTTTGTGAGTACTGCCATGCCATGGGTGTCGGTCCCGGCAACATGGAAGAATACTGGGATATTATTTATGCCTCCGATTCCTTCATGGGCGGATGCGTATGGGAATGGGCAGACCATACCGTATACCACGACGGCGACGGTTATCCCTACCGCTATACCTACGGCGGAGACCACGGCGAAAAACAGCACGACGGAAACTTCTGTGTGGACGGTCTTATGTATTCAGACCGCAGACCGCATACGGGTGCTCTTGCAATGAAAGAATGCTATCGCCCCGTACGTACTTCGCTTATCAGCGACAAACTGTACTGCTTTGAAAATACAAACCGTTTCAGAAGCACTTCTTACCTTACTGCAAAATGGGAACTGCTTATCAACGGTGAATGCAAAGACAGCGGCTGTGTAAGTTTTGACATTGCCCCCATGAGTGCACAGTGTATTGACATCAACCATGCCGATATTGACGAAACAAAGGATGCACACATCAATTTCGTATGGTTTGACGGTGATGAAAAAGTTGCAACCGAACAGATCGTTCTCAATGATATTGCTTACGAATATGACATTGAGATCGGCTCAAAGATCGGCGTTGTCTCGGATTCCGGCATTGTAACCATTCAGTTTGAAAACGGAGAAGCAAAGTTTGATGCAAGCACAGGTGAACTGACCGCATACACCGTAAACGGTACTTCCCTGTTAAATACGGTTCCTGCCGAATTCAAAGGCCTGCAACCCAATGTTTTCCGTGCACTGATTGATAACGATGCACGGCAGCGTGACAAATATTACAAAGCTGGACTTGATAAGATCAAAACCGTTCTCAATACATTTGACGTACACGTGGATGACGGTGAGATCATCGTTTGTGCCGACTATATCCTCAAGGGTAAAAACAAAGCACTGTACGGTGCCGTTATCACATACACCTTCACATCACTGGGTGCCGCAGAGATCAGTGCAGATCTGCGTGTGATCGGCAAGATGGCACCGCTGACGATTCCGCGTTTCGGCGTGATGGTTGAACTTCCTGCCTATTTCAGAAACGTACGCTACTACGGCAGAGGCACCGCAGAAAATATGCCCGACTTTAAGATTCAGGCACCCGTGGGCATTTATGAAGCAAAAGCGGAAGATATGTTTGAGCCTTACGTTTACCCGCAAGATTCGGGCAATCACGGCGACACAAAATGGCTTGAGATCACGAATGCAGACGGAAAAGGTGTAAAGATCTTTGCCGAAGACAGATTCTCTTTCAGCATTCATCCGTTTACGCAAAATGCAATTCAGAATGCAAAACATCAGGAAGATCTCAGCGATATGAAGACGACCGTTCTTTCATTGGACGGCTGGGTAAGAGGTATCGGTTCTTCCAGTTGCGGCCCTGACACAAGAGAGGAATACACGAAGTCTGCCGAAGAAGGCTTCTCTCTCAAATTTACGATCATCCCCATTGCATAAGAAACACAATAATGCAATCCGCCTCATTGTTCGCTTTGAGGCGGATCTTTTTTTGATGATCTTTGAAAAATTCAACGGTCTCTTGAGTGGAATTCAAAAACTGATTTATTGTTTTTTGCATCTGCTTACGTTATGATATAAACAGACTGGTCAATATGTTTTACGAGGTAGATGCAATTATGACGATTTATTTAGGTGAGAATATCAAACGATTACGCCGTGAAAAAGAACTGACTCAGGAAGCACTTGCTAACTTTTTAGGAGTAACTTTTCAAAGTGTCAGCAATTGGGAACGCGGAGAAAGCTATCCGGACATCTCAATGTTGCCCGAAATTGCAGGTTTTTTCAAAGTAAGCGTGGACGATCTGCTTGGCGCCAACAGAACAAAGGACGAAGAATAATCCAAAAGAGCATTGATTGAATACTATCACGCACCGGCCGTCAGAAACAGAAAGAATACTCTATGGAAGATTGCAAAAAGATCATTGATGAATTACCGGATATGCGTGACAGTCGTGAAATGTTCTGTTTTTACAATAACAAAAACGATCCCGAATACAACACGGCAATCCGTCAATCACTGGAAGAACAGTTTTTATTATTGCATACCGTTTTTTCGCACAGTTTCTTTTATGATGAAAGCATTTCAGATGCATGGGCTTTGGAAGCATTCATAAAAGAACTTGATTTCTTGAAATTTATTTACAATGACGGTAACTACGGAAAAATGTGGAGATCCGTTATTCATCTTCACGGATTCATCGGCGTTCGTTATCACAAACTGCAAGACGATCAAAACGCTTTTTTATATTTACGGCAAATGTGCGAATCAGCCGTAAAATATGACAGTTTGGAAAAAATTACCGTTATGCAATCGGTCTTGTTCAACGGTGAAAATTTCGACAAACAAACACTCGGCAGCACTTATAAAGCCAAAAGCCATGTCAAAGAATTGCTGACTGATAAATACCCACTGACAGACGAATTCAGATCACAAAAACACTTCAGCGAGTTGATCGACTTACTGCATTAGAATTTGCATAAAAAACACCGCCTGCAAAAAAACAGACGGTGTTTTTCATAGTCAGATTTATTCTTCAATCATATTAAAATATCTTGCCATCCAATACGGTAACAACCAATCCGTAGGTGCGTGTGAAGAACGGTTGTTTCCGCCTTTGAGTAAAAATGCGTTACTGCCGAGTCTTCCGTATGAGCGTTCATCGGCAGGTAAGCCATCTTTTGCCTGCACATCACCGCCGAATGCAACGGGGGCATCGGTCAGTTCAATGTCTTTTCGGACACTGTTATCGGTGACATAATTGATACAATCCAGGGGATATTCCTGCAAGGTTCGAACTGCATTTTCAAGATCACAGAAAGCACCCGTCAACGAACCGAAAATTATATTCCAGCTCGGATTGCGTTCAATTCGCTGGTCCTCAAAATGCTGACGAAGCCCCATAAGATAATATTTGCGAAGCTGTGCATCGGTTTCATACCGCAACAACATCTGCACACTGTAAAAACCGAGACGGTCATCAATATGACAGGCGTGATTATCGTGCAGTTTATAAAGAATGCAATTCATGGCATAATGATGCCGTTTGATAAGGGTGTTATATGTATTAAGATACTTTTCATTTCCTGTCATGTGGTATGCCACACGCATAAAAGCGAGTAATTCAAGTGAATTCGTACCTTTTTCCCACGTCCAACGGTCATCATGATTCAGATCGTCCGGATGCCAGTGTGCCCACGTCGTCGGTTCACCCGTTGCATCAATGAGCTGATAGTCATTCTCGATCATGTGATCGACAATTGCAGAGATATTCTTCGCAATCTCTTGTTTTTCCGTTTCGTCTGCACACAGATCATAATACCAGCTTGCAGAATAGAAATGACCGACCATTTCATCCGAGGAAGTCTCTCCTCTCCATTCAATCGCACCGACCTCATCTTCTGCTTTTCGCCATTCACTGTGGCCGTTCCCGTAGCGGTCTTCACCCGGTCTTCGATAGGCTCTTGCCGTAAAACCTGGTATACCCGTCAGCGTTTCAAGTTTCATCATGGCACGTTGCGATTCCCTTGCATTCCGCAAAGCGGTCTCATCCCCCGTTGCGGCATAACGCAAACACTGCGATGCAACGTATTTGGCTGTCCACAAACCGTCATTGTCCGTGATCTGCACCGTACCTGAATCCATATTGCACGATTCCATATATACACGACCGAGGATATATCCCTCACGCACGTTATATTTTCGGATGTGTTCTTCAAAAAACATTGCTTTTTCATACAAAGACATTTCCGTATAGGAGATACAGGTAAGTCCTTTTTCCGTACCGACGTAAACGTGAGAACCGTCGGACGATACGGCAAGAGCGGTCACTTTCTTGTCCGCAAGATAACGGTCAGCCCCCATAAACTGACTGCCGTTGTTATCGTATTTATACAAACCGATATCCGTACCGATGTATCGGACCCCGTTGCCGTCAAATGCAACCGCAGTGACTTCCGTTTTCGGAAATACACGTACCTTCTCCGGTGTCAACCATTCGCTTCTGCCGTCAAATACATACAAACCGTTTTTGCCTGCACACCACAGATGACCGTATGCATCAGCATAAATGGATGAAAAATCAACGTCGGGCATACGGGAACGTCCTCTCAGAATATTGCCCCATTCAAAGCGTTTTCCACGCAGGATCATCAGTGCATCCTTGCCTGCGGCATACACAACACCCGGCTCGGATGCGGAAATGCAATTGACATCAAATTCGGTTTCGTTGATAAATCGGAATTCACCGTCCTGCAGGCGGTAGAGTTTCCTTGTCGTCATCATCCATACCGATCCCGCCTGATCGCGTGCGATACCTGCAATACGTTCATCATACGTTGAAGTTGCAACACAGCGATCATCAATAATCGTACTGATTGCAGTATCCGAACAGGCAAAAACGGTATCCGAAAAAGCAAATAACTGCGTCACGGAATCCACATCGTTGAATTTACAGAAGGATTCCCCTTTTTTAACAAACAAACCGTCTGACGTGCCGACATAGAGTTTACCGCCATCTGCCATAGCAAGACAGGTGATCTGCAAACAGGACAATCCGCTGTTTTCACCGTATTTTTTCACCTGCTTTTGCAGTGATTTTTTCAGTTTCAGACAATTATATTGCATAAGTCCTCCGTTTTTCAAAATGCCGCAGAGATACAAATCTGCGGCATTCGGTTTGATTTGATTCAATTAGCAGAAGAATTCGGGCAAATGTGCCTTATGTGCCTGTTTCATTTCTTCATAGCAAGCCTTGGCTCTTGCAAAATCACCAACCAGCGGATGGAGCATCAGTGCATTCAATGCGGCTTCATCGTCGCCGTTCATTGCGGCATCCACGGTGAGTTTTTCATATTCCTTGACAATACGCATAAGGCCGATGATATGACGGTTATCCGTATGAGGAACCGCAACGGGCGTACAACCGTTTGCTCCGACGTGTGCGGCAATTTCAACGATATCATCGTCAGCCATAAAGTCGAGCGTACCGTTGTTGCGGATATTCACAACGTGAACGTCCTGCTTATCATTGGCAATGGAATCAATAAGCGAAACAGCGGCAAGAGAATACTTGTGTCCGCCGCGTTTATCAAGCAATGCAGGCTTGACGATCAGTTCTTCGTCGGCATACATTTTCAGCAGATCTTCTTCAATTTCCATGCAGACTTCCGCACGGGACTTATCTCCCTCAAGAAGATGTGCAAGTTTTGCATCACGGCAGTAATAATACTGAAGGTAGGAAGAAGGAATACCGCCTGCGGCTTTCAGGCATTCGATATCAAATCCGTCATCCTGAATGTTTGCCATAACGGCAGGTGCAAAACCTTCATCAAACAGGCGGTCAATGAGTTCTACACCGTCTTTTTTAACGGATGTGATCCAACTCAGATGGTTGAGACCGAGATAAACGATCTCAGCATCGTCGCCTGCGGCTTCCTTACAATCGTCGATCATATTGATAGGCACATTGCAAAGACCGATGGACTTGACTTTTGTATGATTGATAAGGAATTCAGATACAATACCCGAAGGGTTTGTGAAGTTAATGAGCCATGCATCGGGGCAGATGCGTTCAATGGCATCTGCAATGGTCTGCATAACGGGAATGGTACGCAAAGCTTTAAAGAAACCGCCGATACCCGTGGTTTCCTGACCGATGAGGTTATATTTAAGCGGAATGGTTTCATCAAGATGTCTTGCAGGCAATTTGCCGACACGGATCTGCGTGACAACAAAATCTGCACCGACGAGTGCTTCTTCCAAATTGTCGGTCATAACGACTTCACAATCACAACCTGCATGACGAAGCATACGAACGCAAAGACCGCCGACGATCGTGCGTTTTCTTTCGTCAATATCCATAAGAACAAGTCTTTTCAGTTTCAGCGAGTCGGATGCCTTTAAAAAGCCATCGACAAGTTCGGGACAATACGTACTGCCCGATCCGATTACGGTTACGTTGATCTCTTTCATAATTTTAACCTCCGAAATTTTCTTCAAGCATCCAGTTGATGCAACCCGTTACAGGGGGAACGTCCAACGTCACAAATCTGAATTTTCTGCCGCTGATGGCTTCCGTGCGTTCTTTGAGCATATTTTTATAAATATCGGACGGAAGTTTCGTGTGAATGGAACCCGACAGAACAACGTTGACGGGATCACAAACAAAATTCTGATTCTTGAGGTGAGCAACGATATATTCCGCACCGCGTTCAGCCATCATACGGATCACAGACAGAGTCGGTTCATCGCCGAGAGCCGCTGCTTCAAAGAAAATATCAATCAGAGTGCGGATGGTATTTTCCGCTTCTTCCTCATTTTCAAGACGTGCGATCAGTCCGAGAAGTGAATCGCGTTCAGCGGCAATGCCGAAGTTAGCAACGGCAAGATCGGTGAGTTTTGTTTTTCTTGCTTTCAGACAGATATCGTCATAAAGCAACCGGAATGTCCGGGTTGCGATCCAGTGACCGTTGCCCGTATCACCCGAAAGTTCTCCGAATCCGCCGACCTGGAGCATCTTGCCGTCCGAATCCACGGAATTACAGCAAGTACCCGTACCGCAGTTATATCCGATACCGACACCGTTGTCGGCACCTGCTTTGATAACGATAAAACCGTCGTTATAAACGGAATAATTCTTCATTCCGCGTTTATCCAGTTCCACACGCATTTCATCATGCTGATACACATGGTCAATACCTGCAAGTGCCATCAACGTATGGGTAATATCATCCACGGTGAGATTGTTCTTTGCAAGAAGCTCATTTACGCCCGACATGATGATATCCGCTGCGGCGGGAATGGCTCCTTCCAGATTTTCATGATTGCTTCCTTCTGTTTTGACGGAATCAAGCATGGTTCTGTTTTCATCAAACAGTGCATACTGCGTTTTTGTTCCGCCGCCGTCGATACCGATATAATAACGCATTACTTGTCCTCCTCTATTTCATCAGTAAAGAAATCATCGCAAACTTCATCCAGACAATACACGCCGCGTCTGTACGGTTCACGGTCGATCCATGCACCGTTTGTAAAATCGGGGAAGGCAACGGGATGACCGCCCATCGCAACAGACTGTTCGGAAAGGCAGGTAATTGCCATCCATGTCGCAGTATCATAAACATCAATGGGAGGAACGAGATTGTCGCGTGCGGCTTCCGCAAAAGCAGAAAGAACAAGATAATCCATGCCGCCGTGACCTGCTTTGATGCCGTCCTTTGTGTATTTGCTCCACAGCGGATGATCGTGTGCTTCAATATGTTTATCAAGGTGTTCCCATTCGTGGGTACTCTCAGTGACACATTCAACGGCGAGCAGACTGTTACGGTCGCTGATCTCCATAAAGATACCTTTAGTTCCCTGTACAACGTAGTTTCTGGAGTAAGGTCTGGGCAGACAGCAGTCGTGTGTGATGGTTACGGTTTCACCGTGTGCACATTTGATCATGGTGGTTACAATATCGCCCTCTGCAAAATCATAACCGTAAATATCATAATCGGTGCCTTTATTTTTTGCGATCCATTCATTCAGACCTCTTGATTTGCTTGCCATGGAACAAAGCGAAACAAAACGGTTACCGCGGTTGATGTTGAGGACCTTGGAGATCGGTCCGATCTGATGCGTGGGATACAGTTCTCCGTTTCGGTTCTGGAAATTAAACAAGCGACCGTGGATATTTTCTCTGCCGAGAGAAATCTCATCACGCAGGTCATGACGGTAACCGCCCTCACAATGAATGATCTCACCGAACAGACCTTCTTTCACCATCTTGAAAACAGCCATTTCCTTGCGGTCATAACAGCAGTTTTCAAGAAGCATACAGAACTTGCCTGTTCGTTCGCTTGTGCGCACCATTTCCCAGCATTCTTCAATCGATGCCGCACCGCCGACTTCCATCGCCACATTCAGACCTGCATTCATGCCCGCAATGGCAATTTTTGCATGGGTGATCCAAGTGGTTGCAACAAAAAGAGCATCGAGTTCTTCTTTTTCAAGCATTTCTTTATAATCGGTGTATCCGTGTACTTCATAATCCATTCCGGGAACGGATTCAACCACGTCGATGCCTTCTTCCACACGTTCGGGTACTTTGTCACAGACGGCAGGGCACACAACACCGGGCACCTGCAAAAGCAGACCGAGCATACTTCTGCCTCTGCCGCCGAGTCCGACAGCACCGATTCTGACTTTCTTCAACTCAGACATGATTATATTCCTCCGTTATTTCTACATTTGGATTTCAGTATAGCACAGCTTTACGGTAAATTCCATAGTTTTATTAAAAAAAATGGGATTGACAAAAATAAAAATTTATAATATTTTAAAATCGGTGATGAATATGAAATTATTTAAAAATGCAAAAATCATTTTGGAAAACGAGATTTTTTTCGGAGATCTTTTGACCGACTGCGGCAAGATCACAAAAATCAGTTCCTGCATTGAAAACGAACAGGCAACAGTATTTGACTGCAAAGGAATGTATCTGTCCCCCGGCTTTGCAGATATTCATGTGCACGGCGGCGGCGGTTATTCTGCCATGAGCAAAAATGCAGACGAGATCGTAAAAATGTGTGAAGCCCACGCATTCAGAGGAACGACATCGATCGTGCCGACCACACTTGCCGCACCTGTCAAACAGTTACAGGAAGCCATTGACACGATCACAAAAGCAATGGAAGTATGTCCTCTGATCCGTGGTATTCATCTGGAAGGACCTTTCCTTTCCATGAAAATGAAAGGTGCACAAAGTCCCGACAACATTCTGAAGCCTACCAAAGAAAACTACACGGCGTTGCTTGATTATTCCGATAAGATCGTTATGATGGGTGCAGCACCCGAACTTGACGGTGCTTTTGCACTTGCGGAAGAAATGAAAAAACGCGGCATCGTCGCATCCGTAGCCCATTCGGATGCAAGTTACGAAATTGCGGAAGAAGCACTCGAACACGGTTTCAGTGATGTTACACACCTGTATTCCGCGTGTTCTGCCATGCACAAGGAAGGCATTTTCCGTCAGGTCGGTGTGGTAGAAGCCGCACTTGCCAATGACGGGTATACAACGCAATTTATCGCTGATCTCCGTCATCTGCCTGCCGGTGCATTGAAACTCATTTATAAATGCAAAGGTGCAGACAAAGCCTACTGCATTACAGATGGTCTTGAATATGCAGCGACCGACATGGAACAAGGAACCGTAATCATGCAGGAAAACGGACTTGCGGTTGTTTATGAAGATGAAGTGATGAAACTCGCCGATCGTTCCTGTCTTGCAGGCAGTGTAGCCACAAGTCACGTTCTTGTCAGAAATTTATGGAAAACCTGTAAGATCGAACTTACGGAAGTTATAAAAATGGCGGCAACCACACCTTTGAAAGTGATCGGTCAGGAAAAAACGAAGGGACGCCTTGCAATCGGATACGATGCGGATATGGTCGTATTTGATGAAGATGTAAACGTACGATTCGTTTGCGTCGGAGAACGAATTATCCGCAATGAACTGTAATAACATATACAGACAACAAGCCTTTGCTTATTACGGCAAAGGCTTGTTTCTTTATTGGTTTTCTTTTTTTGCTTTTCTTTTCGGCAGGTAGAATTTCTTTACAAGATACCACACCACACCGACAGGAATAAAGCAGATCACAATCAGAACGATCTTATCGATCGGGATCCAGTCGAAGACTTCACTGCCGATAATGGTAAAAAGGATCACACGCCATGAGATACCGAGAACGGACAGCAGTGCATACTGAATGAATTTGCAACCGGAGGCACCGTAAAACAAACTGACAAAATCGATCGGAAAAGCAGGAACTGCTCTGATTCCGAGGATAACTCCGGGATTGTTCTGAATGTTTTTTTCAAGCAGTTTTTTACCCGCAGGCTTTTTTTCGAGCATTTTTTTGACGGCCTCATAACCGAGAAAATGGCCGAGTAAATACGTTACACACACTTCAATAAGAATGCCGAACAGATTGACAGCAACTGCAAGCCCTTTCGGCAAAACCATACCGACCGCCACATATACAAGTGAAGCAGGAACTACAAATACAAGAGATTTGAGCAAATATAAGCCCAATACAACAAGGATGATAATCCATTGCTTGTCAGTAAAAGAGACAAGTTGCACAACGTCAATCGTGGAAAGCGTATCATAATTTACGATGGCGACAACAAAAAGTGTCATCGCCACCGTGCATTTCACGATCGTAAGAATTATATCTTTTTTCGTAAACATTATTCCGTTGTTCCCTCGTCAGGTTTCTTGAAGCGAGGCATTTCCACTTTGTAAATCTCCTGCTTTTCAATGTCGATAGCGGGTATAATCACGGGCGGCATTCCGGCATTTGTCGTAACGGTTGCAACCAACGCACGAACAAACGGAAACATTTCACGGAAAGATTCTACGTGCAGTTTCTCTTTAGGCAGATCCTCGGCAATTTCAAATATACCGACCATAACTACGGTAATGCTGAAATTCTTGGGATCTTCCTTATCGCTGACCTCTACTTTGAACTCACCTCTACATATATTCCCTTTTGTATATCCGCAATTGTAGGAGTATTTATTGGCAAGTTCAATTTTTTTATTGGGTGCAAGGTTGTTGGTAAATGAAAGTTGTGTACAGCGGTAATTTTTGAGATTTACGGATTTCATTACTGTGCATTATCCTCTTTCGGGGCTTTCTTTTCACGCATAAGCAGTTTATCTACGGGGAAATAAACCAAGAACTGAACGGTGCAACATACCATGGTTGCAGCGTTGCTGGCAAGGTCGTTGCCCCAAGCAAGTTTTTCAACAAGCAGATTCTTGATGGTGGGGTTGAGCCATGCGGAGAAGCAGATAAGTGCAACCGTGAAAATAAGATAGATCGTAAGGGTTACGGGAATATTATTGTTTGCGTTAAAAGTTTTTTCTCTGTTCACAAAGAAAGAAACGATCTGTGCTGCAATATTGGACACGTTGGAAGAAATGAAATATCCGAGACCGCCTGCCGCCACGGGATAGGTAAAGACAAACCAGTTAAATTCCTGCGTTGTCAGATTCTCAATAGCGGGAACGTGGTTGAGGATATTCAGCAATGCAAACTGCACCACAAATGCCAACAAACTGACGACAATAAACTTTACAAATTGCCAGAGGGTCTTGATGCCGGAGCCTTTTGCTTCTGCGTTCTGATCGAGTTGCTTCAAAGATGCCATAATTATGTACCTTTCCTTTTCAAATTATTTTCATATAATCGGCTTTGCATTCTTAGGGATTGCAAAGCGTATGGCTTTGGGAATGACGGTAGCCGTCAGTTTCTGCGTGGGTAACATTTCGCCGTCCAGACAGGCTTCAAATTTAGGATCGGTCGTTTCAAGTTCCACGGTTTTGCAACGGCGATATTCAATATACTGTGCAAATTTAGGATCTGAAAGATGTTTTCCGTTTTTATACGGAGTCAACAATGCGGGGAATTTCAGTCTTGACAGCGGTTTAACGAGACAGACGTCCATATAACCGTCATCATTCGCAGCATCCGGTCCGCAACGGTAAGCACCGCCGACGTACTGACAATTCGCACACGTACAAAGCAGAAATTCGCCGTTGGGATTGAGCGTTTCACCGTCTGCCTTGACAACACAGGTATTACGCATTCCGACAAGCAATGCCTTGACAATGCCTGTGGTATATGCATTCTTACCGCCGATCAACGGTTTTCTTTTAACGGAAATCATGGTGCTGCATACAATACTGTCAAAACCGAAGTTCAAAACATTGATCGCATAATGACCGTTGCCGCAATCAATAATATCAATTTTTTGTTCATCGGCATTGATAAGTGCATCAATATCCATGAACGCATCCGTGCCGCCGTAGTACTTGACAAAATCGTTACCGCTGCCGCAGGGATACACGGTCATGCTTGCGTTCGCGAAACCGACACAGCCCGATGCAACTTCATTGATCGTACCGTCACCGCCGCAGGCATAGAATCGTACTTCTTCATCAGGATTCTGCGTGCAGTACTCACGGATGAAACGGGTTGCATCTTTAGGAGCCTTTGTTTCATAGAATTCATACTCAATTGCATCATACTTTTTAAGTACGGCAAGAATTTCATTCTTAGAATCGGTTTTACCTGCCATGGGGTTAATAATAAAAATGTGTTTCATAGAGTCTGTTGCCTCCTTATATGAATGTGAAACTGACCGCCGCAAGCATCATACCGGTAAAATATGTGCCGCTGTTGCAACGAAGTACCCACTTTTCATGTTTTATAAATTTGTGTACAGTCAAAAAATAATCGGAAATCATAAACAGGACAAGACCTGCCGACAACAACCACAGATGCAATCCACCGACAGCACAAGCAACCGCAACCGAAAGGATACCGTGCCCCGTTACGGTCAGAACGTAAACAGGCATCAGAACACCTGTCTTTTTGAAATCCACTTTCTTTGTAAAATGCAAGATAAAGAAAACGGATGCAATGGCAACAATTACGGGAACTGCCCACAGGATGCGGCCGATTGCCACTTCATTCTGCATGGCAATGCAAACAAGATATGCCTGAAAGAATATATTGCCGACCATAAATGAGATGCCGCCGTACAAAAAGTTAAACAACAGCAAAACATCACCCAGCCACGAAAAAGCAAAAGCAATAATACAAAGAACAAACAATTGCGAATCCCAATATCCGTTTCGGTATGACTCATACAAAAAATACGCAAGGAACATGGTTGCCATGATGCATTTGTTCACAACACGGCGCGGAAAGTTACCGCTGGTTTCCGAAAAGAAATAGCATGCCAGCACCACCGCATACACAGCACAATAAATGATTCTCGTTAAATCCATTCAATCCACCCTGCAATCATCGGTCACCCGATAATTTCTCCTTTCGGATTGAACAAGGGAAGTTTTTCAAGATAGATAATATCATCTCTTGTTTGTGCATCTCCCTCAGCAAGAATGCACATTTTGCCGCAGATCTCGCCGCCTGTACGGCGCACCAATTCTTCAAGAGCGTGCAGGGATTCACCCGTGGAGATCACGTCATCAACCAACAGAATCTTTTTCCCTTTCATCATTGCCGCATCCGCAGTATCCAGATACAAACGTTGCTCTTTGGCAGTTGTGATGGATTGCACCTTTACTTCAAGCACACCCGTCATATACAATTTCGGGGCCTTTCGTGCAAGCATATATTTCTTATCGCCCTTCTGACGTGCCATTTCGTGTGCAAGCGGAATTCCCTTGGCTTCCGCTGTCAATATATAATCGTATTCGGGAGCTTTTTCAAGCAAAGCCTTTGCACAGGCAACAGTCAATTCCGCATCACCGAAAATAACAAAAGCACCGATGTACAGATCATCTGTCAGACGGCAAAGAGGTAATTTACGTTCTACTCCTGCGATATTCATTGCATAATCCATTGTGGCTCCTCGCTTTCAGCAAAAATTAAGATTAATATTCTTTGATGTTACCATTATAATACATTACGGACAAAAGTCAAGAAATGACACAAAATTATTTTACTTAACAAAGGCAATGTTTGTTGAATTATAACATAAGAGAACATAGTTTACTGGAAATATTCAGCACGAAAAGCATAAATAGCTCTTTCATTTTTATTTTTAATGTGTTATAATACAATGAGATTATTATATGGAGGTGCAATAATGGCGGCACAAAAAAAGGCAAGTGCTCCTGCGCACAAGAATACAAAAAAAAGAAAAAAACGCCGTAAGCAACACCGTATTGCTTCGACCATCATGACTTTCTTCCTTTCTGTTTTTCTGATCATCGGATTAACGGGTTGTATGGTCGTGTTCACTGTTTTCAGTGATCTCGGTCTGTTTGAATCTCTTTACGGCACGTTCGGAATCGAAGCGGCCAGTGCATCGGATGACGTTGCAGGTGTTGACTACATTGACCTGAATGAACTGATTCAGAATCAGAGCCAGACCACCATCATCTATGCCTATGATTCAGACGGAAAAGAAATGGAGATCGCACGTCTGCACGGTACGGAAAACAGAATCTGGGTAAGCCTTGATGAGACATCCAAACATCTTCAAAACGCTTACATTGCTTTGGAAGATGCCCGTTTCAGAGAACACCAGGGCGTTGACTGGGTGCGTACCATCGGCGGTGTTGTCAAGTCCAAATTCGAACAGGGCGGTTCTTCCATTACCCAACAGCTTATTAAAAACCTGACGGGTGAAAACGGAAGAACGTTCATCCGTAAATATAATGAAATCAAAAACGCACTCAAACTCGAACAGCATTTCTCCAAGGACACGATTCTTGAAGCATACATGAATACGCTGTATCTTGATATGGGCTGTTACGGTGTAAAAACAGGTGCTGAATACTACTTTGACAAGGATCCTGCCGATCTTACCATTATGGAAAGTGCGATCCTTGCATCCATCACCAATGCTCCGCGTGGTTATAATCCGCTTATCAACTTTGAAGCCAACCGTGAACGTGCAACATACTGTCTTGATTGGATGCTTGCAGAAGGCTATATCAATCAGGAAGAATACGATGCCGCATTGAATGAAAACGTTAAATTTGCAGACGGCACATCCGTATATTCCCGTCTCGGACTCACGGAACTTACCGATCCCAATGAAGATACCAACGAGAAAGATGATGAGGAAGATGAAGATCTTTCCGAAGACGAATCCGTTGAACTGGTATACGTGGACGAGCACAATCCCGAATATCAAAGTTACTACATCGACCTTGTGATCGATATGCTCATCGAAGACTTCCAGAAAGCACAGGGCCTTTCTTATGAAGATGCATGGGAAAAGGTTTATTACGGTGGTCTGAAAGTATACGCAGCAGTGGATCTCGACGTTCAGTATCAGATGGAAGAAGTTTACTACAACCGTATCACCTTCCCGTATGAAGAAGACAGACCTGACGATCCCGCCATTCAATCGGCTATGACCATTATGGGGTATGACGGAAGAATTGCAGGCATCGTCGGCAGACTCGGTCAAAAAGAAGGCAACCGTATTCTGAATATTGCCGCTTCAAGTCCCCGTCAGCCCGGTTCTGCAATCAAGCCTTTGAGTTGTTATGCACCCGCGATCGAACTGAACTACTATTACTGGTCGTCTTATCTTCCCAACTACGGTATTGAAGTTGCAGGTATCAACGGCGTATGGCCGCAGAACTACGGCGGATCTCACGGTAGTCCCACCGATTACAGAAATCTCCAGCAAGCTCTTGCCCCCTCTTTGAATACCATTCCCGCAAGACTTGTTCAGGCTATGACGCCGACCGTTTGCTATAATTTCTTAAAAGACAGATTCCATATCACGACACTCAGCACAAAAGATATTGCTTACGCACCTCTGGCAGTCGGTTCCATGGCAGAAGGTGTCACAACCCTTGAAATGGCTGCGGCGTATGCAGTATTCGGTAACGGCGGTCAATACTATGCTCCCTATTCCTATTATAAAGTTACCAATGCATCGGGTTCTGAAGTCTATTTTGACAACACCACACCCATAGGCGAGCAGGTACTTTCCGAAGGTTCCGCTTATGTTATGAACAAAATGATGCAGACCGTTGTTACTTCCTATATCGGTACAGGTTACGGTTACTCCATCGACAACGGAAGCAAAACCATTCCGTCCTTCGCAAAATCAGGTACAACATCCGACAACAAGGATAAATGGTATGCCTGCGGAACTCCTTACTATGTCGGTGCCGCTTGGGTCGGCTATGAATATCCCAAAGAAATCGATATTGATTATTACGGTATGTATCCCGCCGCAGAAGTCATTCAGGAAGTTATGAACAGAATTCATGACGGACTGGATTACAAAGATTTCGAAGAAACGGACGAAGCGGTACGTCGCACATTCTGCACATCGTCAGGCAGATTGGCAACACAATCCTGCTCGGGTACCGGTGTGGGCTGGTACAAAGTCAGCAATATCCCCTCCTACTGTTCTTCCTGCGGCAATCAATGGTCCGGCGGTCTTTCGAATGAAGACGTCGATTACGAGTTCTGATTATGGTAATTTTAGCTGTTGATTACGGCGATGTCCGTACGGGTATCGCCGTATGCGATAAAAATGAAATGCTGGCATCCCCGGTTACTGTCATTAAACAGACGGATCGTGACAAACTTTGCATACAGATTTCAGAAATCTGCAGGCAATATAAAGTTGAACTGATCGTATGCGGTCTTCCGAAAAATATGGATGGCAGTGAAGGGTTCCGTGCAGAGAGTTGCAAGGAATTTGCACAACTTTTGCAAGACACCACCAATCTGCAGGTTCTGTTATTTGATGAAAGACTGACAACCGTTTCCGCACACAATTATCTTAACGCCACGAATACACGAGGCAAAAAACGAAAGGAAACCGTAGATGCCGTTGCCGCAACATTGATCCTTGAAGATTATCTGACCTACCGTAAAAACACAATGAAATGAAAAAAGGCTCTGATTCCGAAAACGAATCAGAGTCTTTTTGTATGCATAATCTGTGCTTATTTGTATTTTTTTGCCGTGTCAACCGCATCGGCGGTTACAATTCCGTTGGTACACAAAACGCAATCCGGTCTGTCAAAAACAACGGGATTGCCGTCGTAATTTACCATTTCACCGCCGGCTTCCGTAACGATCACGAAAGAAGCCATATAATCCCAAGGCGAAAGACGGTTTTCAAAAAACACATCCATTCTTCCGCAAGCCACGGCACACATATCAATTGCCGCAGAACCGCCGCGACGTATATCCGAAGATCTCAAAAACAATTCCTTTGCCATCGCAAACGCTTTATCCGCAAGTTCATCTTTATAATAAGGTGACGTACCGAAACAGACAAGTGAATGCGGCATATCGTTTTTGCTGACAGATATTTTTTTACCGTTGCAGAATGCACCCTCACCGCTGTGTGCCCAAAACAGTTCATCTTTATAAGGATCATATACGGCACCGAAAACGGGTATTCCGTCCTTGAGCATACCTACTGAAATAGAAGAAGCCCTGCAATCATGAATAAAATTCGTCGTACCGTCGATCGGATCGATCACAAAACAGTATCCGCTTTTCGTATCAGCGACAGAATTATCTTTTTCTTCTGCAAAAAATACGGCATCGGGTACGCATTTTGCAATTTCCGCCATCAGTGTTTCCTGTACTTTTACGTCATACGCCGTTACGAAGTTGGCAGAGCCCGGCTTTTCGATCACTCCGTCCTCGACGTCAGCCGTTTCATGTGCCTGCAACATAATCTCACCGCAACGGTGCATTGCCTGAAAAAGCATATTTTCCTGTTCACAAGTCAGATATCTCATATAAAAAACCAACCTTTCTGCATTACACTTTGCATCATACACCATTCATTTTATAATTTCAATCTAAAATTATTAAATACATTTGCATATAACGTCAGTTTATGTTAAAATATGTAAAAAGGACGGTGATTTATATGGGAAAGTTCAGCGGAGTACTTTTAGCAAGCGATTTAGACGGTACACTCACGAATGACAAAGGGATTATCACGGACGACGTATTACAGGCTTTGTCTTATTTTAAGGCCGAAGGCGGACGTTTTACGGTTTGCACGGGACGAACGTATATGGGCTTTCACAAATACGATCCGACTTACATAAATGCTCCCGTTTTGCTGTGCAACGGAGCAATGGCATACGATTACGAACAAAAAAAAGTTATATTCTCCAATGCAATCAGTGAAGAAGGTTGTACGGCAATTGAAGCCGTTATGGAACAATTCCCCGATGTTGCAATAGAAATGTATCCTTTTGACAAAACTTTTGCCATTCATATCAATCCCGATTCCGAACGTCACTTTACAAGTCAGGATATACCCTTTACCGTAATTGAACACCCATCGGAATCTGTTTTCCCTTGGGTAAAAGCCATGCTGTGTGCCAAAGAAAAAACCTTGGATGTGCAGAATTTTCTGAAGAAAAACAACTTTCCCGGCATCCGTTATTTACCGACAACGGGCAGTTACATTGAACTGCTCAAAGACGGCACCGATAAAGGTACAGGTCTTTTGCAATTGGCAGATAAACTCGGCATTGACAAAAAAGACGTTTATGCCGTCGGCGATGACTACAATGACAAGGAAATGCTCCTTGCGGCACACCTTGCATTTGTACCCGACAACGGCAATCCGAATACAAAAATGCTTGCCGATCACATCGTGCGTGCCAACACCAACGGTTGTGTTGCCAATGTCATAGAAATACTTGATACATTATATTGAATAAGGGGGTTACCAAATGAAAAGAATTATATGTTTATTCATGTCGGCATTGCTTCTGTTTTCAACTGCAGTTATCCATCAGCAACCCGCCGTTGCGGCAAGCAATCGTCCCGGTGACGTTGACAATGACGGCTATGTAACCGTAGCAGATGCACGCCTTTGCCTTCGTTTTTGTGTAAGCCTTTGTGATCTTGAAGCAGAAGATCAATATGCCGCAGATATTGACAATGACGGATATGTTTCTACCGGAGAGGCGCGCGAGATCCTGCGTTTTGCCGTGGGACTTGCGAGTGAGTTCATCAAACAGCACCCTGCTGATATGAAACCCCAGAATCCGTCAAATCCAAGCGATCTGCCTGACGATGCCAAAATCCTTTATATGACCTTTGACGACGGACCGTCCAAATACACGGATGATATTCTTGACATTCTCGATGAGTACGGAGCAAAAGCGACTTTCTTTGTTATGTATCAACCGGGATATGCAGATATGTACAAGGAGATCGTTGATCGCGGTCATGCGATCGCTTTGCATACATACAGCCATGATTATGCAAACATTTATTCTTCGACTTCTGCTTATTTCCGTGACCTGCAAAAAATCTCCGATTACGTTTACAATCTGACAGGTGTCCGATCAAAACTTATCCGCTTCCCCGGCGGCAGCAGCAATACCATCAGCCGCAGTTATTGCTACGGAATTATGAGCAAACTGACTCGCATGGTGGAAGATGAAGGTTACGTCTACTTTGACTGGAATGCAAGCAATGAAGATGCAAACGGACGCACCATGTCATGGCAACAGATCCGTGATGCGGCAATCGGATACAAACAACAGGAAATCGTTATGCTCATGCATGATACCAACGCAAAATATACCACCGTGCAGGCATTGCCGTCCATTATTGAGCATTATCAGTCACGCGGGTATTACTGCCTTGCACTGACCGAAGATTCCGCAACGGCACACCACGGTGTAAACAACTGAAGAATCTTTGTTTTTATCCCGATTCCGAATCACGGAATCGGGGAATTTTATTCTATGTGCATTTTGTAAGTTTTGGATTGAAATGTCTGTTTGCCGTCAAAGGTTTTGTATTCAGAATAACCGTCAAAAACAAGTCCGCATTTTTCCATCACTCTCCCGGAAGCGGGATTATCCGCTGCGTGATCGGCAACAAAGTCCCGCACACCGTGTTCTTCAAGAGCAAATCGGATCATTCTTTTTGTCGCTTCCGTTGTGTATCCCTTATTCCAACAATCGTATCGGATATTATATCCGAAGCCCCACGCACCGACCGTTTTTGCGTCGGGTCCGATACTTCCGCTGCCGATCAAAAGGTTGTTTTCTTTGAGCACAAAACCCCAGTGAAAATTATTATCATTGGGAAGTATGTGATTGATCCAATGCAAAACCTCATCCGTGTTTTTATAAAGATTGTACGGCATATATTTATTGACTCTTTCATCACTCAACCAAACAAATGCCGCCTGTGCATCGTCCGAAGTAATCGGTCGCATTAGCAGTCTTTCTGTTTCAAGTACGGGGGTTCTTTTTAAGTAGTCAAGCTGTTGAGTGTTCATTGTTCTTTCTCCTTTCCGTTTATATCTTTACTCAGATTTGCACAACTGCGTCTAAACACAATTCAAGTGCAAAACCAAATGAATCATTTCCCCAATTTCGTTCATCGTAGTTTTCAACATCTGCAAGTGTATCGGCTGTAAACAGAATGCTTCCCCATATTGCGTTTCTAAAAGCAGCACACGCAGCAAGGGCTGAACATTCCATTTCCACAACCTCGCAACCTTCCTGTTTTCTGTATTCAACTTTTTCCTTTGTTTCACGGTAAAACCCGTCGGTTGTCCATGTGATTACTTCACGATACTCAAGTGCGTTCTGTTTTATCGCCTTTTCAATCGCACACAGTGCACGCTTATTGATCTCAACAAAGCGGGACGGTGCCATATAATGATACGATGTGCCTTCATCCCGTAAGGCTTTATAAGGTATGATAAACACATTTTCTTCAAAATCAGTGAGAGCACCGCAACAACCGCCGCTGATAATTTCCCTAACGCCGTATCCTATCAACCATTCCAATATCTGTACTGCAGGTGATGAACCGACAGGAGCCTGACACAGACAAACATCTTCTCCTTTGTGTTTCAAAACATAGATCGGATAGTCTTTTGTTTCCGATGTAAATTCCCCCACACGAACAGCATTATGCACTCTTGCATATTCTTCTATATGCTCACCTAAAAAAGCAAATACTGCTTTCTTTGGTAGATTCAAATTCAGATTCTCATGTGTTGGCACTATAACGGCTGTTTTATCCGTATCAAATTCAAGAATCGGAATTGTATTTTTTATTATCATTACCCTTTCTCCTTTCTGAAGATATCCAACATGTGGATTGACAGGCCCGTGATGTCTTCACGTTCGCACAGTGCGGATAAAAATTTCATATATTCTTCGAATAATCGATCGGACATCCGATCAAAACTGTCATCAAAAAGATAGGACAGCATATCGACTCCGACAAAATGAAGTCGCGTTACGGGATAATTCTGCATCAAAGCATCAATATCGGATTTCCTGTACAGTTCAAACACTTCTTCGGGAATGGACTTAGCATGAAAATCTTCCTCGATCGCCCCTTTGTCGAGGTATTCAAGTATCTTTCCGTTGTAAAAAAACTTATACATGGTCGTATCGTTGTTGCAGTATGAAACAAATACAACACCGCCTTCTTTACAAATTCTCAATGCCTCCTGCAAGGCCTTATGCTTTTCTTCGTCCGAAAACAAATGATACATAGGCCCTAACAGCAATACGATATCAAAAGCACCATCTTCAAAGTCCGACAGTTCACAGGCATTCCCCCGACGAATATCAATGTTGTGATTCGGTTTTTTCTTTTTATGCATCTGCTGAACGTGAGCAGGTGTCAGATCGACCGCAGTGACCGCATAATCTTTTTCCGCAAGTGCAAACGAATAACGTCCCGTGCCTGCACCGATCTCAATGATCTTGGCACCACTGAACAGATACTTTTCAATGAATTGCATCGTGATTAAAAACTCGGGCAAGCGGCTTTTTCTTGCAAACCTTGCTTCTTCATCGTAGCGGTTATAAAAATCAACAACATGATTTCCGCTTGACTTCTCTTTTCTTTTGAACAGTTCTGATAATTTCATACCGACATACCTCCAAAAAACAAAATATAAAAAACGGTACGGACTTGATAATTTCAAGTCTATACCGTTGTTTTCAAATCAAATATTAAAAAAGCCCTTTAGGTTATGAAATGAAACACAGCAATACAGACCTGTCTGATGCATGATAAGCATCATAAACAGGCCATTGAGAATCCATATAAAAGTGAATACTCAATACAGGTTTCATTCAAATAACTCCGTTTGTCTTTTTTTGCAATATAACACAGTGAAAACGGTTTGTCAATATATCAATCGTCTTTTATCAGAATATTTTGCATCTTTTTCATCGCATCCTCAATCAACGCCGCAGATGAAATATCCGAGACACCGGCAACAAGGGTATCACATTTTGACATGGGGATCAAAATACGTACCGCATCGGCTGTACCGACTGCTGTTGCCATTCGTTGGGTAACTTCGCCCAACAACGAATCGGCAAGTACAATACCGAGCGGACCGACGATCACATCTGCCTTTGCGGCACACACCACAACGGCATTTTCCCCCGTTGCCGCCTTCTTTGCACCGCCTTTAAGCATATTGGACGTGGCAATGCTGTTGGTGCCGACCGCAATCAGTTCTGTTTCGGGAAAACGTTCCGTAATCTGCATAACGAGTTGTTTGCCGAGATTCCCGCCCTGTCCGTCAATTACCAGTACTGTCATAGAAAATCACTCTCCCGTATGCATTTTAACACATTCTTATTCTTTTTACAACTGCAGAACAAATAAAAAAAGCCCCTCTCAAGGGCGACGGTTTACAACAAAAATAGAAATGACCCTTGACAGCGTTTCTTCACACGACTGCCAAGGGTCATTTCTGATCGATCTTGATATCTAACATCTTTTTAACCTCTCTTTCTACTGTATCGTCTGACCTTCCGATGCAACATCTCATTTCCTGTACCAACAACACGCTTCTTTTTACATTACTCAAAAGTGAGTTCCTCTGATGTTTTGCGGATCTGGTATGTTATCATGTGAAGATCATTCCTGAGATCTCCGTCGGCTTTCTCCAACCATCTATACCGTACTTACTTTGCTTCGGTACGCGACATGTATTTGTTCATTTGTTTTATTATGGTGAGAGTTCTTTTTGAAACAACCAATTTTCTTACTGCTGAGTTACATTTTCTTTTTGTTCTTCAACTTTTTAGAATCTTGGGTTGGTTTCGCCTTTCGGGATCTCCCGGTTACCTTTTCATCGGTATCACCTCTTTCTGTCTATACTATAGCACACGTTTTTGAGAAAATCAAGATGGCAATTTGTACAATGTTAACTTAATTTTTTAAGCATTACAGAGAATTGTAGTAATTATGCACATAAGTTTTCAACAATCTATTGACTTTTGCTTTTTCTTTATGTTATCATAAAAGTGTTGGCGGCTTAAAAAGCCGCCTATTTTTTTATTTTACTAATGAAATGAGCATTACAGCAAAAAAAATAATTTCACAAATAATCTGAAAATTCATTCCGCATTGATAAAATCAAATTTTGCATTGAGAAACATTCTGTAATCGGGTTCATTTTCAGCAGATATATATTCTTTTTTAATTGTTCTCTTTATCCACGCCAGCATCTCCGCATCCATATCTTCATATCGGCGAATCCTGACCGTTCCTCTTTTTTCCGCTTTGAGAATCTCCGAATACGCATCTTCTATATATTCAAAACCGTTTACATTCACAGGGCAATCAACGGCAAACGCATCGGGAATACGGATATCGATCGCATTTTCAATCTCAAAACAAACTGAATAGATATATCCCGCAACACCTTGATAAGTATCCCGCAATGCATCGTGATAGTATTCATCCAACCGTAATATACCGTCTGCATCAAATCCGTAACTTGCCCAGGTGTGCCATTTTCCGTCGTGGACGAAACCGTTTTCTTTACAATGTTTTTCAACGGCATTGCTCAAATAGACCAACACATTATCTCTCTTGGTTGAGAAATAAAGATACGGCTTTTGATGATTGGAAACGTTCGGAAGCAAAACATTGATTCCGCCAATTTTCGATGCATGATAAAACATAACAGACCTGTCCCCCATGTTCATCCGGCAGTTTCAAATACCTGTCATTTTTCTGATTGCTGATGCTTCAACCTTATGAAGATCAATATTTTCTTTAACGGCAATCGCAGACGCGGCCCCTGCGGCTTCACCGATGCCGACACAAATGGGCATAACTCTGAAATTCGAATGCGCCATATGTGTACCCGATATGTTTCTTCCGCAGAGCAGAAGATTATTCTTTCCCGAAGGTAACAGACAGCGATACGGAATCGTATATCCCTTTTGTTGAGAAAAATACTTTTGCACGCCCGTTTCATCAAGACCGGGTCCCGTCAGGTTATGCACATCAAAATTGAAACTCGCATCTTTTACAACGTAATCATCAAACACCCGTGCCTGCAGAATATCCGATTCGGTTAGCGTGTATAATCCCTTAAAATGTCTTGTTTCGCGAATTCCTATCAATGAGGCGGAACTGATTACAAAACATTTTTCATAGCCGGGCACAAAGTTACGCAGATATCGGATGATACTGTCGATCTGTCTTCGACACACAAGCGTTGCCCGCGTCAAATCCTCCGTTTTCGTACCGTCGATATCGATCGCATTCGTCATATTACAGGTCACCACACCGGGCAGTGTCGATCTGTAAGTCAGAATATGGCCGGCAGGAAAAGGTATATGCTGTTTTGCAAGTGCCTGCAATTCACCTTGTTGCGTTTCATAAGTCGACTCAAAAGAACCGAGAAACACTGCACGATCGTAATCCACTCCGCCGATCTTGAACATAAGTGTTGCGGGTTGCATCTTGCCGTCGCTTTCCCTGCCGAGCGTAAACGGAACTCCGGCTTTTGCCGCAATATCTCCGTCTCCCGTCGCGTCAACCGTCACTTTTGCATAAATATCCGTCATGCCCGATTTATTCACAACGGTTGCACCGCACAGGTTTTCGCCGTCACAAAAGGCATCCAACGCAAACGTATACAGCAGGATCCTGCAACCAACCTCACTGAGCATTTCCAGGTAAAGTGTTTTCAGTTTTTCGGGATCGATCAACGTATCGATCTTATTCTTAAATTGTGCTTCGTTCATCTCGGCAGATCTCTTTAATATCTCATAATACAGAGGGCTTCCGCAGTTTCCCGTCCAATGACTCATCAGACCGGAAGTCGAAATACCGCCGATATCACCGTTTTGCTCAACGATAATCACATCCGCACCGTTTTTGGCAGCCGTATATGCCGCTGCAAAACCGGAAGGTCCACCGCCGAGAACCAAAACATCAGTATGAAGTTCATTTTTTGTAATCATGATATATACCCTCCGCAGCGTTCTTTTTATATTATACCATTTTAATAACAAAAAGCAAACAATAAAAATGCATACTCCCGTGAGATTATTATCGTGACAAAGATCTGCGAATTGTAACAAATTAGGCAATTGATAAATTATTGTATATTGACACCTATCAACAAATCCTATAAAATGATGATAACAATTTGTTACACAGTGTCACATTTTATCATGGAGGATCATTCAATGTACGAAACACCGCGATTTACTTCCCAGGATCATGTTCCCTACTACTCTGATCTGAGTTGCTATGATTATTTACTTGCCTGTACCAAGCGATTCAAAGAAGACTATGCGATGGTGCAGTTCAAGTTTACCGATCATAGCCGTTCAGAAATTCTTGCAGACGTGGATGCGTTGGCATATTATTTCAAAGAAGAACTCGGTATGCAACCCGGAGATGCATTCTCATTGTTCACACCGAATACCGTTGAAGAAATCGTCATGTTTTTTGCACTGAACAAGATTGGTTGTATAGCAAACATGATCCATCCCCTGTTCCCCTCTGAAGCAATGCGTGCATCCGTGGAATATACAAAATCAAAAGGCATTTTGCTCCTTGATAAGTTCATTCCCGTTCATGCATCAGTACTGTCAGAAATGGACGTTAAGGTGGTTGTGACCACTCCCGTTCTGTATGCTGCCCCGATCGAAAAAAAGCCTTATGTTCAACTTGATGCAGAACTCATGAAGGCTGCGGACGGTAAATTCAATTACACGTATTTCAGTGACATTCTTAAAAAGTACAGCGGCAAAACCGTGGAAGGTCTCAGCAGAAGCGGCAAACTGACTGCCGTTTACATGAACGGCGGCGGCACCACGGGTGTCAGCAGAACCATTATGCTTTCAAGTTCCGCTCTCAACTGCGTTGCATACAACACGTTGGCGGAAATTTATCCCAATGAATACGCTCCCGGCACTTCCTGTAAAATCGCGGCACTTCCTTTCTTCCATGCATTCGGACTTTGTGCAGGTTTGCTTTCTACTGTTTTCAACGGAGCAAAATGCATTCCGATGATACGTTTTGAAGCAGATGAATACATTGAAATTCTCAAAAGAAACATTTGTTTTGAAATCGTCGGCGTGCCGAATATGTTCAGAAAACTGCTGGACCATCCTCAGTTTGCGGGTGAACATCTCAAAAATGTTCAGTACGCTTTTTCCGGCGGTGACTACGTACCGCTTGATTTCCTTGAAAGATTCAACAGCCTTATGAAACAATACGATTCAACGGCAACACTGATGCCCGGTTACGGTCTTACCGAATGCGGTGCAGTTGACGTCTGCAATCTTCCGTGGGCAACAAAAGCAGGTACCGTCGGTGTTCCTCTCGGCAAAAACCGCGTTGCGATCTTCGATGATAACAAGAATAAACTTCCCTGCGGTGAACTCGGAGAGATCGGCATAACCGGTGAATCCATCATGAAAGGTTATCTTATGCCCGACGGCAGACTCGGAGAAGGTATATATACCGATGAAGAAGGAACGCAGTGGGTCCTTACCGGTGATATGGGCACCTTGGACGAAGATAATTTTGTTACTTTCGTTGCCAGAAAAAAACGTCTGATCGTTATTTCGGGTTACAACGTGTTCCCTGCAGACATCGAAAATATGCTGGAAACACTTCCCTTCCTCACAGAATCCTGTGCCGTACAAGGGTATGACGAAGAAAAGAAGCCGATCGTGCGTCTGTATATTGTTCTCAGTCCGTCGGCAGATATCAGCAAATTGGAAGAATACAAGAAGATCATCACTGACCTTTGTACAGAAAAACTCACCGTATTCTCCGTTCCGAGAGATATCCGCGTAATTGATGCACTTCCGAGAACAAGACTTGAAAAAGTTGACTTTCTGAAGCTCACCGAAATCCGTACTGAAGAACATAAAACCTGATAGCAGATAAGTTTTAAGAGGCATAACGAGCAATTGATCCGTTATGCCTCTTTTTTGCTTATAATGACTATATGCATTATTCCTTACCGATAATCCGACGAACAACAACTGTTAAGTCACGATCCGAAAACGGTCGCGGATAACCGAGAGACTTTACTTCATCCTGTGCACGCTGAACGATTTTTTCAACATCCGAAAAATCAAAATGAACATCCTTTATCAGGAGAAGATCGGCAATCAGTTCATCGATTCTTTGTATGAACGTTTCTGCGGCTGTTCGTGTGTCTGCATCTTCCTTTACAAATGAGCAGAAAACGGCAAGTTCTGCAAGTTGTTTTTGAACATTCGGCAGGTATGCACGCAACACTTGCGTAAAACAAAATGCAATACTGACACCGTGCGGCAAATGATAAATTTCACCCAATCGGTGTGCAATCGCATGAATATACCCCGTCGAAATACGACGGAATGCCTTGCCTGCTTCCATGGAAGCGTAAAGCATATTTTTACGCAATTGCGTATTCCGAAGATCCGAACAAACCGCACCAAGATTATCAATCACCATCTTACAGGCATGCAATGCCGATTGTTTATCCTCCGGAAAATACTCCGCAAACAAACTGATATATGCTTCAACGGCGTGTGAAAGTGCATCGATTCCCGTTGCCGCCGTCATATCAAACGAAAGTCCGGTTGTTAATGATGCATCCAAGGCAATTGCCTGCGGAAGAAAACGGTCGCTCAGATACGGCACTTTCTTTTGTTGTTCGTTATCTGAAAGAACGGCAAAGACGGTCACTTCGGATCCTGTTCCCGCTGTAGTAGGTACCGCAAAAAACGGCACACAGGGCTTCGAATCTGCAAACAGACCGCAGACGGCATCTGCCTGCTTGCCGTCATTTGCCGCACGCAACGCACATAACTTTGCACAGTCAAGCACCGATCCGCCGCCGATCGCAACCACGCAATCGCAAGCATTTTCGGTATATTTTCCCAATGCACTTTCAACATTCTGCAAAGTCGGTTCCGAATCAATATCGGTAAAGATCACAGAATCATTGAAACAATCAATGAACGAACGTACGTTTTCAAACTGCAATGCGAGCGGAAAAGAGATAACAAGAGGCTTGTGCAAATCACGGTCTTTCATATATGCAGCCAAATCAGTCAATGCATTCACATCATCAAAAATCTTTGGTTCCTGCAATTTTGCCTTACGCAAAGTGCTGACGAACAGTTTTTGCACGGGTGTCATTTGTCCGCCGACCGATCTCATCGGATTAATATCAACAGGAGTAAATGACAGACAATTATTACCAACTTTCAGGTATCGGCTGTCGGGCACGCTCCATGTCAGACCGACAGATTCCATTCTTTGCAATGTAAAAGCACAGGATGTTTCTATATTTGCTGACCGACCTGAAATCATCATATAGAACATATAAACATGCACATCACGGTCGCCTGTATTTGCATATACCGTTTCTATCAATTCAAGGGGTGAAACAGATCTGTAAGGTACACCCAGATAACGGAACAGATTTTCGGTCGGAAGATAGTTCGGATTCATAAGATGATAGATCTCATTGACCTTACCGCTGAATGCTAACCCGACAAAGGCCTTTGCACATTCATCAACCGAAGTCAGATCCATCGGATATCGGTCTGCGGCATTGCTGACAATACCCAATTTCAGCATTGCGTGTATGCGGTGCAAAAAGCCGTTATCCTCGGTATTGATCTGAAACAGTCCGTCATCGGTTCGCCATGTCAAATTGCCGATGCGGTAAATATTGCTTCGCACGCCGTCAAGACGTGCAGACAATACTGCTTCTTCGGCTCTGTATTTACTGTGAATATAAACATTTTCTGAAAAATGCTGTCCGATATCAAGCGTAAATTCATCAAACACAGCTGTTTTATTTCCCTGAGGAACAGTAGCCGATCCATGCACACTGACCGTTGACGTATGGTGGAGAACTGCATTTGCATCTTTTGCAAAATTGATACAATGAACCGTTCCGTCAACATTTGTTTTTTTCAATTCGGCATAATCACCGGCATGATGAACATTCGCGGCAACATGAAAAACAGCATCAACCGCATCGCACAATTGTGCATACACAATCGTTGACAAACCGAGATATTCTTTTTCAATATTGCCGAGAACGACAACCACACGATCAAGATTCAAGTCACCGAAATAATACCTTACCTGCGAACGGAAACGTTCCTCACTGCGGACAAGACAGTATATTGTAACATCTTTTTTGAGCAACTCCCTGAGTATGTGAACACCCAGAAAACCGGTCGCCCCCGTCAACAGGATATTTTTATATGCTGCTACCGTTTCTCCCGTTCCTGCGGTTTTGGAAATAACGGCATTGATCCCTTCTTGTGAAACCGCATCCTGTTCAACGCCTGTATCAAGCATTTTTGCAAGATCCCGGAGTATGGGATGATCGTATATCATCTGCGTACCGATATGTAAAGTTACTGCAAGTTCCGTTGCGGTCAAGCTGTCGCCGCCGAGTGCAAAAAAGTTTTCATTAACACCTGCCGTTTCACGGTTCAAAACATCACACACAGCTATGCAAACCTTTTTTTCTGCCTCAGTTTGCGGCATAATCGCCTGTTCTTTTGCTTTCGGTCTGCCGCCGGTGCGTTTGATTTTGGAAGATGCCGTACGTTCAAAAGGCGTTTCTCGGATATAATGAGACGTTATTCTCTGATGTGAAGCAAGCGTCTGATTAACACGGTTGATAATTACAGACATCGCATCGTTTACATCGCTGATACCGTGTTCCTGAACATAATCTGCATTCGGATAGACTTCAACACAGATCATACCGTTTTCACCAAACGCAACGATCTCCTGTACCAACGGTTCATTTGCAAATCTTTCTTCAAGAAATTCTGCAGAAACATTTTCACCGTTATCAAGCAAAATCAAGTTTTTGCATCTGCCGGTAATAAACAGAAAACCGTCGTCATCTGTATAACCGAGATCTCCCGTATGCAACCAGCCGTCATCCGTAAACACTTCCGCCGTTGCCTGCTCGTTTTTGTAGTATCCGAGCATAACGCCGTCACCTTTTACAAGGATTTCTCCGTTTTCAATCCTGACCTGCATACAAGGAATCGGCCTGCCGACAGAACCGTTCCTGTGAAAATGAACGGTATTATTGGCAATAACGGGAGAACACTCCGTCATACCGTAGCCGTTCAGAACGATCATACCCGCCTGCGTGTATCTCGCATTATAAGCCGCCTCCAGCGGTGCACCGCCGGAAACGATCTTTCCGCATCCGCCCAAAAACTCTTTGACAGCATCACTTTCAGACATATCGGGTTTTGATTTCGCATAACGCAGAGCACCGCCCATGAGTTTATTGGCAATCAGCGGTACGCAAACGATGCTTTGGGGCTTGAAAAGACGAATATCCGCAAGCAAATTGTTCATGTTATCATTAACGCAAACGGTTGCTCCTCTGAAAACGATTTTTGTAATATTGGTAGTAAAGCAATAGGCATGGCTGATCGGAAGACAACAGAAAACACGCGGTGCATCATCATACTCATACACACTCATCGCACTGTGAACAAGATTATGCTGATTCAGCATGACACCTTTCGGAAAACCTGTCGTTCCGGAAGTAAACAGCAACGTGCAAAAGCGGTCAGACGTGGGCTCTCCGTCATAAGCACCTTTATTATTTTCAAGAATTGAAGAAAAGGAAACAACATCATCTTCCTGTACGCCATCATCCATGGATATGTACATTTTAACACGCGGTACACGCTCACGCATCAGACGATACAAACCCTCATGTTTTTTCGAGAACACAAGAATATCCGCATCTCCGAAATCGCACAACTGACAGTTCATATCTTCCGTTTCGTTGGCAGTCAGCGGTATAATAACGCTGTCAGCCGCAACCGTACCGAAATAGGTAACAACCCATTCAAAACAAGTCGGACCGATGACCGCAACGTGAGCACCTTTGAGACCGTTTGTATCCAACATACGGCTGAATGCATCCGCCGCAGCCTGAAATTCGGTATAGGTTTTACTCGCCACCGTACCGTTCTCTTTATAAAGCATAAAATCATTATGCGGATATGTTTCAGCCGCATAATCAAGCATATTTTTCAGTGTTTTAATATCTTCAAATTTCATAACAAAAGTTCGTTATTTTCGACGGTTCCTTTCTGAAATATGACACGGTGTAACTTTTTAATCAAAGATAATTATAGTATTATCATTATTATTTGTCAACAAAAAGCAAAAAAAAAGGACAGCCGCAAAGCAACTGTCCTTTTTTTCGGAAATAATTAATTATTTTTTCTTGATCTTATTGAGTTTTGCATTGATGTTGAGAAGTTCTTCTTTTGTGAGCAAGCCCGAAGCCATAGAACAAACACGCTTGATCGAGAAGCCTTGTGCCATTTTCCATGCACCGCTGAGCATACTCTTGCTGATTTTTACATTGCTTATTGAAAATCCCGCAACTTCACCACCGCCGTTGCCTTTTTTGTTTTTCATTTTCTTGACCAGCATCAAAACAACGGAAAGAAGAACGGTTTTACCTTTTGCGGTAGCCCAGATCTCACCGATATTATCGTTAATGGAAAGATATCCGTCGGGCGTGTTGATTTCAAACCAGTTGATTACGCTACCCTCTTCTTTGAGGATGTAATCTTCATTCGGCGTATCAACCTTACGAATGGTGCTTTCATTTGAAAGATCTCCGGCAACGGCTCTGAGAACGGTTTCCCCTTCATTTTTGACTTCAAAATAGAAGAACGGATACTTACCTTTCTTCTGCTTGCCGACACTGACACCGTTTGCAAACAATTCTACTTCTTCGCAATTGGAATATACAGTCACCTTAGTAACCTCTTCCACTCTATCAACATAGCGCTTGGAGCAGATATGAACCATGGGTTCGGGATTGAGCCATGCTTTGTATGCATAGAAAGAGTCTTTCTTATACTTTCTGTCAAAAGTAACAAGACCTTTATGGTTCATGCCGTCTTCGCCGCCCTCACTTCTGGCATCTGCAGCAAAATCAAACATATTCCATACGTGCGTAGCCCAAAGATAAGGTCTTTCAGCAATCTGTTTAATAAGTTCTTCATGATAATAGGATTGATATTCTTCCGTATAGTCACCCTGCATAGGCGTGGAAGTATGCCAGTTCAGTGCTTCGCAACCGTATTCACTCAAACCGACAGCACGGTTGGGATATTTTGCATGGAAATCGTCAAACCACGGTCCGTTCATATCGGTCGTTCCGCCGTACCAACCGAAATAATGGTTATACGATACAACGTCACTGATCTGCACATATTCCTCACTCGGATCGCAAAGCGTAACTGCCGCAACCGTTGTAAGACGCGTCTTGTCCATTTTATGACAAAGTTCGTTGAGCATTTTATGATTCTTGATAAGACTTTCATCTGCGGCACCGCCGATGGAAATCTCATTCGACAAACCCCATACAACAATGGACGGATGATTGTAATTCTGCACAATGAGTTCTTTCATCTGCGACTTTGTGTTGTCATATCCGTTGGGCATATGACGGGAAATATAAGGAATCTCAGCCCAGACAACCATACCGTACTCGTCACAAAGATCATAAAACACCTGCGAATGCTGATAGTGTGCAAGTCGAATCGTGTTTGCACCGACTTCTTTTATCAGTTCCATGTCTTCTTTGTGATGCTCGGGCAACAAAGCATTACCGATACCGATTCTGTCCTGATGGCGAGAGACACCGCGTAAAGGATATTCCTTACCGTTCAGAATAAAACCTTTCTGAGGATCAATCTTGAAAGAACGGCAACCGAAACGGGTAGAAACAGCATCTGCTTCTTCACCGTCATCCATCAGAACCGCACGACAGGTATACAGATACGGGTCCACAGTTCCGTGCCAAAGATGCACATTCTCAATGGTCATTTCTGCCTCAGGGTTCTCGCCTTTGGCTTCGCAGGACAAAATAACTTCATCTTTATCAATGATATCGAATCTGACCTTGCCCTCACAATAGGCTTTCACATGAACGATCGCATCCGTCCCCTTGATTTCAGGCGTTACATGCAATCCGGGAGATCCGTAATAATCAAGGTCAAAGTGTTTTTCACGAACGGCAAGAATGCTGACGTCACGATAAATACCACCGTAAAAGGTAAAGTCTGCCATCTGAGGATAAACACGGTCATTTGCACTGTTATCAACCGCAACGACAAGAAGGTTTTCATCGCGGATATCTTTGACTTGTGCACGGAAAGTAGAATAACCGCCATGATGCTCCGCAATTTTTTTACCGTTAAAGAAGACTTCTGCAGATGCATTTACACCGTCAAACTGAAGATAGTAAACGTCACCTTCAGGGAAATCGGATTTTGCGAGTTTTTTAGCAAAATAACAAGTTCCTCTGTAATAGTCATTGCCGCCGTCCTGACCGTCCTTTTCATTCCATGTAAAAGGAAGATTCTTTTGTTCCCATTCATTTACCGAAACAACCGGCATACTGACTGCTTCTTTAGTAAAAAACCAATTATCATTAATAATCTTAACAGTTCTCATGGTATCCTCCGTATTTTTTTTATCATTTTAACAGAATTCAAGAAAAAATGCAAGCAAAATAAATAATACATTTTTGTCAATTTGTAAACAAAACAGGTCACCTATTCTAAAAACAGGTGACCTGAACGCTTCATTTATGAAACAGTTTCAACTTATTCCACAATTGCCTTAATGATTGTGGGATATGACTTATCAACGATGCTGACAACTCGGCGGACAAGATTTGCACATTCTTCGCCTGCGGTACCACTGGATATGTAAGCATCCAATTCCGCACGGACATCATTATCGGAATCCAGATAGAACTTCACCCATCTGTACTTCTGATTCAGAGCATTGCAGACAATCAGACCGTTGGCAATTCTGTCGCCTTTGAATCTCGCAATTTCATAGCAGCAAAGCTGAACAATATTATCACCGTCTTCATCAAAAAACACATTAACGGGAATGGATCTCATATTGTCACCGGAATAAGAAACACGGACAACGTGTTCACTGCGATCGGTATACTTGATGCCGTTGTCATCCATATAACGCATATATTCATCTTTGTAAGAGTAAGCCATTAAAATAAACCTCCAAAAAAAATATGTACTCTTGCCGATATAAATCGGCTGTTTTAAGAAATTAATAATTCTGTGCCCTGACTTCAAAATAGCTCTGCGGATGTGCACAGACAGGACATACCTGCGGAGCATTCATCCCGACAACGATATGACCGCAGTTTCTGCATTCCCATACCGTAACGGAACTCTTTGCAAACACTTGCTGAGCCTCTACGTTATGCAAAAGTGCACGATAGCGTTCCTCATGTTCTTTTTCAACTGCCGCTACACCGCGGAACTTTTCAGCGAGTGCATGGAAACCTTCTTCGTCCGCTTCCTTTGCGAAAGTAGCATACATATCGGTCCATTCGTAATTTTCACCTTCTGCCGCTGCTGTGAGATTCTCTGCAGTTGAACCGATTCCGCACAGTTCCTTGAACCAGAGTTTTGCGTGTTCCTTCTCGTTGTCAGCGGTTTTTTGGAACAAAGCAGCTATCTGCTCATATCCTTCTTTTTTTGCAACACTTGCAAAATAAGTGTACTTATTTCTAGCTTCACTTTCACCGGAAAAAGCTGTTCTGAGATTCTGTTCTGTTTTTGTTCCTGCATAAGGGTTTGTCTTTGCCATAATACGACCTCCTTTTTTATTCATTTTACATCATTACCTTTTAATTGTCAATCAATACATTTAGGTAAAATATTTTTTTCTGTTTCGCATAAAAAGTATGAAAATTTTTATGCAATTGTAAAAAAGATACTTTACACTGATCTGTATTTGATGTACAAGCACAGTATAATCAATTGTACCCGCAAAATACAAGGGGGGGGGTGCGTTATTTTACATAAAATTTCTTATGATACAGAAAGATAGTTGTTAAAAATATTGATTGACAAAGTTATTTCAGCATGATAAAATAAACTAAATTAAAAATAGAATAATTAATTGCAGTGACGAAGAATACCGAAAAATGTCAGTCTTCAGAGAGCAGACGGATGGTGAAAGTCTGTGTCTGTGTTTTTCAACGGTTGTCGCTTCCGAGCAGATATGCCGAACTAACAGTAAGCATATCCGTCATAGCCGCGTTAAGGCTGAAGGCTTGTCAGAGCCGCAGAGTGGCATCAACGGATGCAATTTGAGTGGTACCGCGGGAATTCTTCTCGTCTCAGAACTTTTTCTGAGACGTTTTATTTTTTTCAGGAGGACACAAATGAACAGTGCAACAGGTAAATTAAATGAAATTGCTGCCCGTATCCGCGAAATGCGAGAGGTTTGCGGACTTTCCGTAGAAGAAATGGCTACGCTGACTGACGTTACGGCAGATGAATATGTTTCTTATGAAACCGGTTCCAGTGACTTCCCTTTTACTTTTCTTCATAAATGTGCGATTGCATTCAATCTTGAAATCGCAAACTTACTCGAGGGAACGACGCCAAAACTTACTTCCTACACCGTTACAAGAAGCGGCGGAGGTCTTGAAACGATCAATGAATCCGGCATTCTGATGAAAAATCTTGCCGCACGCTTCAAAAACAAAATAGCCATTCCCTACATGACGCGGTATGAATACCATTCCGAACTGCAAAATAAACCCATCCACGTCACAACGCACGGCGGACAGGAATTTGACTATATTCTCAGCGGAAGTCTGAAAATTCAGATCGGCAATCATACGGAAATTCTGCAAGCCGGTGACTCCATTTTCTATGACAGTTCCACGCCTCACGGCATGATCGCCGTAAACGGAGAAGACTGCCGGTTTATCGCATTCGTCATTCCCGGCGAAAAAAGCGAAGAAAAGAAAGCCATTGAAACCATTATCAGTTCCGTCAAACGCGACAGCCTTGTATGTGAGAAATACATTCACACTACTGAGAACGAAAAGGGTACCTGCACAGACATTTCTTTCAGCCATACCGAAAACTTCAATTTCGGTTTTGATATTCTTGATGAAATTGCCCGCGTAAAACCCGACCATCTTGCTCTTTTACATTTGGATGCGGATAAAACGGAAAGAAGATTTACTTTTTCAGATCTTAAACGTGCTTCAAACCAGACAGCAAACTATTTCCGTTCTCTCGGCATCAAAAAAGGCGATAAAGTCATGTTGGTGCTCAAACGTCACTATCAGTTCTGGTTCTGTATGATGGCACTCAACAAACTCGGTGCAGTCGCCATCCCTGCGACAAACATGTTGCAGGAGCATGACTTTGAATACCGCTTCAATGCTGCAAACATCAGTGCTTTGGTCTGCACGGCAGACGGTGAGACAGCCGCACAGGCAGAACTTGCCGCAGCAAAATGTGAAAGTGTAAAGAATCTGATCCTTGTCGGCGGCAAACGTGAAGGCTGGCACGATTTCGATGCTGAATATTCACTTTATACCGGCAAGTTTGAGAGACCCGAAGATGCCGCCTGCGGTGAAGATCTGATGCTGATGTTCTTCACATCGGGAACTTCGGGCAATCCGAAACTGACAATGCATAATTATATGTATCCTTTGGGACATTTCATCACTGCCAAATACTGGCACAATGTAAATCCCAACGGTCTGCATCTCACCATAGCCGATTCCGGTTGGGCAAAATGTCTTTGGGGCAAACTGTACGGTCAATGGCTCTGCGAAGCGCCCGTATTCGTTTATGACTTCAACCGCTTTGATGCACACGATATTCTTCCCTTGTTTGCAAAATACAAGATCACTACGTTCTGCAGTCCTGCTACCATGTACAGAATGCTTATAAAGGAAGACATGACGAAATACGATTTCTCCTCTGTTGAACACGCGTCCATGGCCGGTGAAGCACTCAACCCCGAAGTGTTCCGTCAGTTTGAAAGAGAAACCGGTTTGAGCATCATGGAAGGTTTCGGACAATCCGAATCAACGCTTATCATCGGCAACCAGGTCGGTCAATCTCACAAAATCGGTTCCATGGGTAAACCCGTTCCGCTTTACGACGTTGATATCGTGGATGCCGACGGCGTATCCTGCCCGGTCGGTGTTTCCGGTAACATCGTCATCCGCACCGAAAAACTCGGCTATCCCTGCGGACTCACCATGGGATATTATAACGATACCGAAAAGACAGATGAAGTTTTCCATGACGGTATGTATTTCACAGGTGACGTTGCATGGCGTGATGAAGACGGATTCTATTGGTATGTCGGCAGAAGCGACGACGTTATCAAATCCTCCGGTTACCGCATCGGACCGTTTGAAATTGAAAGTGTTATCATGGAACTCCCGTACGTTCTGGAATGCGGTGTCTGTGCCGCACCGGATGAAGTCAGAGGTCAGATCGTAAAAGCCTGCATTGTTCTCACAAAAGGCACGCAGCCTTCCGAGGAACTGAAAAAAGAAATTCAGAATTACGTTAAAACACATACAGCACCTTATAAATATCCCCGTATCGTTGAATTCCGTGAATCTCTGCCCAAGACCACCAGCGGCAAGATTCAGCGCAATAAGTTATAATTATGGATTACAAACGAATTAACATAGTAGCCGGACATTACGGCAGCGGAAAAACAAATATAGCAATCAACCTTGCTATGCATATGAAAGCAAACGGGCTTGACGTTGTCTGTGCGGATCTTGATATTGTAAATCCTTATTTCAGAAGCAAGGATGCTCGCTGTGCACTTGAAAAGAAAGGAATCGGCATGATCGCATCCGAATACGCCAATACAAACGTCGATATGCCTGCAATGCCGTCAAGTGCGTATTCAATGTTTGACAACTCTGAACGTTATGCCGTCATTGACCTTGGCGGTGATGATGTCGGTGCCGCCGCACTCGGTCGTTTCAGACAGTCAATTTTAAGCGAAAACAACTATGATTGTTTTTGGGTAGTTAACCCTTACCGCCCTCTTACAAGCACCGTTGAACTCGCCCTGCAGGCTAAAGAAGAAATGGAAGCTGTCCTCGGTTTTCATTTTACACAAATAATCAACAATGCAAACTTAGGTGACGAAACAACGGCAGATGAAATTCTGAACACATTGACATTTATGACTGAACTTTCAGAAAAGAGCGGATTGCCGATCGCATTCACTGTTTGCAAAGAAGAACTGACATCCTCATTAAAAGGTAAAATCAATCATTTATTCCCCGTTACGCTGTATTTGCGCCAGGGATGGAATAAAAAAGGAGAATGAATATGGCAAAAGTTACATTCAATGAAGAAAGATGTAAAGGCTGCGGTCTTTGCGTCGGCGCTTGTCCTAAGCACATCGTCTCATTGCTTACGGATAAGATCAACACAAAAGGCTATCACCCTGCGGGCGTTACGGACGAATCCGCCTGTATCGGTTGTGCATTCTGCGCAACGATGTGTCCCGATTGTGTCATTCGCGTTGAAAAGTAAGGAGGAAACACAACAATGGCTAATAAAGTTATCATGAAAGGTAACGAAGCATTGGCTGAAGCTGCAATTCTTGCAGGTTGCCGCCATTACTTCGGATATCCGATCACTCCCCAGACAGAAGTTGCCGCATACATGGCAAAAAGAATGCCCAAAATAGGCGGAACGTTCCTGCAGGCCGAAAGTGAAATCGCCGCCATCAACATGGTCATCGGTGTTGCATCGGCAGGTAAACGTGTTATGACATCCAGTTCAAGCCCCGGAATCTCACTGAAAAGCGAAGGACTTTCCTACCTTGCCGGTTGTGATCTTCCCGCACTGATCGTCAATGTTCAGAGAGGCGGTCCCGGTCTGGGCGGCATCCAGCCTTCACAGGCTGACTACTTCCAGGCAACCCGCGGCGGCGGACACGGTGACTATCACATGCTTGTGTTTGCTCCTTCCACCGTACAGGAAATGGTCACTCTTACCGTAAAAGGATTCGAACTTGCAGACAAATACCGTATGCCTTCCATGCTTCTTGCAGACGGTACACTCGGTCAGATGATGGAACCCGTCATTCTGGACATCGGTGAAGTCAAGACTTTCGACAAGCCCTGGGCACTGACAGGCACCGAACTCAAGAGAGAGCACAACATCGTCAACTCCCTGTTCCTGCAGCCTGAAGAACTTGAGCAAGTCAACTTTGCACGTTACAGAATGTATGAAGAAATTGAAGCCACGGAAACCATGTACGATACATATCTCATGGATGATGCCGACATTTGCATCGTCGCTTTCGGTATTGCCGCCCGTGTTTCCAAGAATGCAATTGATGCCGCAAGAGCAGAGGGCATCAAGGTCGGTATGATCCGTCCCATTACCCTTTGGCCGTTCCCGAAAAAACCGCTTCTTGAAGCAGCTGACCGTGTTAATTCTTTCATTTCCGTGGAACTTTCCATGGGACAGATGATCGAAGACATTGAACTTGCCATCCGTTGCAAGAAACCCGTTTCCCTGTGCAACCGTGTGGGCGGTATGATTCCGACCACGGAAGATATTCTTAATTCCATCAGAAAAGCCGCAAAAGGAGGTAACGCATAATGGTAGTATTTGACAGACCGCACGCATTGGCTGATATTCCGCTTCACTATTGCCCCGGATGCACCCACGGCATCATTCACCGTCTTGTAGCGGAAGCACTCGATGAACTCGGCATTGAAGGAAAAACCATCGGCGTTGCACCCGTAGGCTGTTCCGTTTTTGCATACAATTATTTCAACTGCGACATGGTAGAAGCCGCACACGGCAGAGCACCCGCTGTTGCAACCGGTCTCAAGAGAGCCGATACGGATAAGATCGTTTTCACGTATCAGGGTGACGGCGACCTTGCCTCCATCGGCACCTGCGAAACCGTTCACGCCGCCGCAAGAAACGAAAACATCACAATCATTTTCGTAAACAACGGCATCTACGGCATGACAGGCGGTCAGATGGCTCCCACTTCCCTGCCCGGTCAGGTCACACAGACCTCCCCCTACGGCAGAGATACACAGACCGTCGGCTATCCCGTAAAAGTTGTAGAAATGCTCTCTCAGCTTGACGGTGCAAGTTATCTTGAAAGAGTTGCAGTCAACAACGTAAAGAACATCAAAAATGCAAAGAAAGCAATCAAAAAAGCTTTCCAAAATCAGCTCGAAGGAAAAGGATTCTCTTTGATTGAAGTTCTTTCCGCCTGTCCTACCTACTGGGCACTTGAACCCACAAAGGCCCTTGAAAGACTCGAAAACACGGTTATCCCTTATTATCCGCTCGGTGTCTACAAAGACAAGTTTGCAAAGGAGGATGAATAATTATGACTACAAAACTCCTGATTGCAGGTTTCGGCGGACAGGGTGTTCTGTTCATCGGTAAATTCCTCGCTTATGCCGGACTCATCGAAGACCGTGAAGTTTGCTGGATGCCCAGTTACGGTCCGGAAGTACGCGGCGGTACGTCTAACTGCGGTGTTACTTTGAGTGATGAGCCCATCGGCTCTCCCGTTGTTGACCATCCCGACATTCTGATCGCACTGAATCTTCCCTCTCTGGACAAATTTGAAGGCAGTGTTGAAAACGGCGGAAGCATCTATATCGACTCCTCTTTGATTGAAAGAAAGATCGAAAGAGAAGACGTTAAGGCATTTTATATTCCTGCAACAAAACTTGCACGTGACACAGGACTTTCCGCAAACATGATCATGCTCGGTTACCTGTTGAAGACAAGCAACGTAATGCCTTATGAACTTGCCGAAAAAGTTATTGAAAAAATCGTTCCGCCTGCAAAACAGCATCTGATTGCAGGTAACCTGCAGGGTATCGAATACGGATACAATTACTGCGAATAAATAAATCACGGCGTCGCAATACTCTTGCGGCGCCGATTGCAAAAGGATAATCATATTATGTTAACTCTCGAACAAGCAAGAAACGTTTTTTCAAACGATAAATTTGCAACACAGCAAACAGATATTACAATTGAAGAAATCAGTGAAGACAATGCTGTATGTTCCATGCCGATCCGTGATTGTCATTTAAATGCGAACAGCACCGTTATGGGCGGTGCGATCTTTACACTTGCGGATTTTTGTTTCGCAGTTGCCGCAAACACGGGAGATTTCCTGACCGTTTCCGTTCAAAGCAATATATCGTTTTTGAGAGCTGTCAGTGCCGGTACTTTATATGCAAGAAGCACACCGCTGAAACTCGGTAAGACGGTTTGTTTTTACAAAATCAACATCACGGACGAACAGGATAATATGATTGCCGAAGTGAATATTACAGGAATCAGACGGGCGGTTACAAAATGAAACAAACAAGAAACTATCCGATCGTAACGGTCAACAAAAAAGGCAGCAACGCTGTAATCGGCGGACATCCGTGGATCTACGGTTCCGATGTGCTCACTGTTGTCGGTGAGGTACAAAACGGTGATATCGTCGATGCCGTTACTGAAAAAGGAACCTATCTCGGTTCCGGTTTTTACAACAGCAATTCAAAGATTCTCGTACGAATTATTTCCAGGAACGCAAATGACCGTTTTGATGAGTCATTTTTTGAAAGAAGAATCCGATACGCCATCCGATACCGCCTTTCCGTCATGGGAAATGACACCAACTGTTTCCGTGTCATTTTCGGAGATTCGGACGGTTTACCCGGTTTCATTTGCGACAAATTCGATGACGTACTCGTTACACAGATCATGTGTTTCGGTATCGAACAAAGAAAAGAGATGCTTTTTTCCGTTTTGATCCGTGAAATGCGGGATGCCGGATTCAACGTTTCTTCCCTTTTTGAAAGAAATGACGTTGCAGTTCGCGAAAAAGAAGGTCTGACACCCGGCAAAGGTTACCACTCTGCGATCGGACTGACCGAAAAAGAAAACGATTCCGTAATTATCAACGAGAACGGCGTAGTGTATGAAGTTGACTTTGCGAACGGACAAAAAACAGGTTTCTTTTTAGACCAGAAATACAACCGCCTTGCCGCATCGAAAATTGCCTGCGGCAAAAAGGTGTTGGATTGTTTTACGCACACAGGCTCTTTTGCTCTTAACTGTGCAAAAGGCGGTGCTGAAAGCGTACTTGCATTGGATATTTCTGCAGATGCAATTGCCAAAGCGGACAAAAACATCGCATTGAACAATCTTGGTCATATTATGAAAACAAAAACCGTGGATGTCTTTGATTATCTGACCGCACTTGACAATGAACGGAAAAAGCCGTTTGATTTCATTATTCTTGACCCTCCTGCTTTCACAAAAAGCGGAAATACCGTCCAAAGTGCTTTCAGAGGTTACAAAGAAATCAACCGCAGAGCCATGCATCTGCTTCCTCGCGGTGGTTTTCTTGCCACTTGTTCCTGTTCGCATTTCATGCCGAATGATCTGTTCTGCAAAATGCTTCGCGAAGCGGCACATGATGCAAACGTAACGCTTTTGCAGGCAGAAGCAAAACAACAGGCCCCCGATCATCCCATTCTGTGGGGTGTACCGGAGACCGATTATCTCAAATTCTATATTTTTCAGGTGCTTTGATTGAACACTGCTTCCAGGCGATAAATGGGCATATTTTTACTGATGAATTTTGCTTCATATTCAGTAACGATATTGCCCTCAAAACCTGAATTGTGAAGATCCAGTGAGATGTTTTTTAATTTCACACCATAAGCGGAAAACTGCTCTATGGAGTATTCAAAGAAGTGCATATTGTCCGTTTTCTGATGAATTTCACCGTTCTCGCAAAGACAATGTGAATAGATCGGCATAAATTTGAGATTGGTAAGTCTTCTGTTTGCATATCTGTTCTTCGGAAACGGGCAGGAATGATTCAGATAAATACGCATGATACTGCCTGCGGGAATATACTTTTCAAGCAATTCCGCACCGCAACGCATAAAATACACATTCAGAACGTTTTCTTCCATCACGGATTCACAGGCTTCAATGATAACATTGCTGTTGACCTCAACTGCAAGAAAATTGTATTCGGGGTGTCTTTTTGCCATTTCGAGAACGAAACGACCTTTTCCGCAACCGATCTCCATAATAACGGGATTTTTGTTCCCGAATATTTTTTGAAAATCAAGGTATTGCGTATTTTTTACGATCTCTCTGTAATCTTCATCGGTTTTTTCAACATAAAGCATTCTTGCAAGACAAGCCTGCTTTCTTTCATCGTGATTACGGATTCTTCGCATTCTCATTGTATCACACATCCATTTTCATCAAAATTACTGCAATAGATTTTAACGCAAAATCCATTCTATGTCAACGGGTGATTCTTATGACCGAAAAACTTTATTATCAGGACAGTAAAATATACTCTTTCATTGCAACCGTACTCTCTTGTGATAAACAAGGCAATCATTACCTCTGCGTTCTTGATAAAACCGCATTTTTCCCTGAGGGCGGAGGTCAAAAAGCAGATACGGGTTCAATCGATTCCGCAGAAGTGTCGGATGTACAGGAAAAAGACGGCATCATTTATCATACGATCGACAGCCCTGTTGATGTCGGCTTGCAAGTGATCTGTGTATTGGACGCAGATCAAAGATTCAGACGAATGCAAAACCATACGGGTGAACACGTGTTTTCAGGAGTCGTTCACAAAACATACGGATATACAAACATCGGTTTTCACATGACCGACGATTGCATGACGGTTGATTTTGACGGCACGCTGACAAGTGAACAGTTATTTGAAATTGAAACGGAATGCAATCGCATCATCGCATCGGATGCGAAGGTAAATTGCATTTTCCCTTCCGAGTACGACATCCGACACATGGATTACCGTTCCAAGCTTGAACTGACTGAAAACGTACGTCTTGTTGAAATAGAAGGCTGTGATCTGTGTGCGTGCTGTGCACCGCACGTTGAAAGCACTGCAGAAGTCGGCTTGCTGAAGATTCTTGACAGTATGCCCCACAGAGGCGGCACGAGAATCACACTCGTTTGCGGATTGGATGCTTTTGAACATTTGCGTGAACATTACATCTGTAACAGACAGGTTTCAGCCTTGCTTTCGGCAAAGGCAACGGAAACACCGCAGGCTGTTGTACGTTTACAGGAAAGTGTTTCTGCACTCAAACGCGGGATCACGGCATTGCAGACAAAAATGAACCGTCTGTATGTCGATCAACTCGACGACACAGACGGCAGTGCAGTGTTGTTTGTTGAGGATATGAACGCGGATGCAATGCGGGATCTTTGCAATCAGGCTCTGCACAAATGCCAAAAGATGATGTGTGTTTGCTGCGGCAATGATACAGACGGTTATGCCTATATTATTGCTTCATCAACTGTGAATCTGCGTGACACCGCAAGACAGATCAATGCTGACCTCAACGGCAGAGGCGGCGGTCAGCCCGGCATGATTCAAGGCACATTCAAGGCAAGCAAAACACAGATTGAAAACTATTTCACTCAGCAATAATGAATTCTGCTGTCAGCGGTTTTTCGCTTCTGTTTTTCCAGAATCCCTGCGCGAAGATTTCAACATAATACTCTCCGGCTTCTACATCTTTGAACGTAACCGAACAGGTTTCGGGCATATTATAAAGATAATAAGACGACCATACGGCGGCCTGTTTTACGACAGTGCCGTCTTTTTGTTTACGGATACGGATGATATAATCATCGACTATATCTTCGTCGATCTTTGCCTGTGTGAATGAGACGGTGAGACTTCCCTTCTCACTGCTATCAAATGACACCTCGGCATTTTCTTCAAAATAAGGTTTAACAGACGTAAGATAGCGGGCATCGGTATATACAAAAGACGTCGGTTCCCACGGTGTTTCAATAAAGCGTTCGCAGGGGAAAAACTGTTCAGTCAGCACATCTGCACAAAGAATGCGGACAGAACCGCTTTCGCTGACTTCCACGATCAGAAACTGTGCCTGCTCATCGCAATCAGGCGGAACCGTTCCGTAGATCTTGTCAAATTCATCCAACTCGAAGTAACTGAACGAACCTGTACCAAGGCAAGTAAAATGACGCTGATGAATACTTCTCGGATCATTGATCGGTGCGTGCGAGTGACCTGAAAAATCAACGATCTGCGGATAATCCATCATGATCGCCGTCAGATCATCTTCACCCCAGTTGACAGAACCTGCAACCGTATCGGTAATATGCGGATGCTGGAATACAAAAATCGGCTTTTTCGTTCCATCCGAAGCGGCTTTTTTCAGTTCTTCACGCAACCAATTCTGTTTTCCCTCCTTAAAACGGCAGCCGTCTTCGGTGGAAACGGAAATAAAATGAAAACCTTTCATCACCTTATGCGTATCGGGTTCCATATTATAAATCGTATGGAGTCTGTTATAAGCACCTTCCTGCCCATCCGTTTTGAATTCATGGCTTGCAAGCATCAAAGTTCTTTCCGTTTCGGGTGACAGGCATTCATCCATGAGATCACGGAAGGTCAGCATTTCCCATTCCGAACCGCTGTTTGCAAAATCACCAACCGCAAAAAAAGCATCAATTTTATCATATTCCTGTGTTGCGGCATAGTCATAAGCAAATTTCATACCCTTGCGATAACGCTCTATCTGATAATCGTCCTTTTCAATATGAATATCACTCGTTACGATCATACGAAAAACGGGTAAAAAAGCAGACATAGTTTCCTCCTATAAATTCAAGGGGATGCACAAGACATCCCCTTTTTCATTTCAATCAGATCTTTTCAACACCGAACACAACGTTCACGCCGTTGATATCCCATGCTTTTACGTAACCTGCAGGTTCTGCATTCATGACAGAATCGGCAAGAGCGACCTTTGCAATTCTGTCCGAATTGGCTGTCAGCAATGCAACCATCTTTTCATCGGCAGAGAAAGTAACACGAATGTGATCGGTCACTTCAAAACCGGCTTCTTTACGCATGGTCTGGAGTTTGCTGATGATTTCATTGACGTGGCCTTCTTCGATCAGTTCATCGGTCAGATTCGTATCAAGAGAGACCGTAACACCGTTATCGGACAGCGAGAAAGTACCTTCTTTCTGCGAGCAGGAGATCAGAAGATCGTCAACGGTCAGTTCCACTCTGCCGCTTGCAAGATCCAGTACGATCACACCGTTTGCATCCAGTTCGCGTTTAGCGGCGTTGCCGTCGATGACGTTCAATGCATTACGGATATCGTTAAGCTGTCTGCCGTATTTGGGGCCGACAGTCTTCAACTGCGGTTTGAATACGTAAGTGAGCAAACCGTCCGCATCGTCAATGAAATCCACTTTCTTTACATTGAGTTCGTCGCGTACGATTTCAAGATACGTTTCACCGAGCGTTTCATTGCAGGCAACGGAAAGCAGAGACAAAGGCTGTCTGTTCTTGCGGTTTGCACCGTTTCTGGCACTTCTGCCCAAAACAACAATCTGCAGAACAAGATCCATTGCACGTTCAAGATCTTTATCAATGAGGTTCTCATTGCAAACGGGGAAATCACAGAGATGGATGCTTTCGGGAGCATCTTTATAAATATTGCAAACAAGGTTGCGATAGATCTCTTCCGTAATAAACGGGATCATGGGAGCCGCCGCCTTGCTGATCGTCACAAGAGCCGTATACAGCGTCATATAGGCGTTGATCTTATCCTGTGTCATTTCCTTTGCCCAGAAACGTTCACGGCAACGGCGGACATACCAGTTGCTCATTTCATCCACAAAGTTATCAAGTGCACGAGCGGCCTCGGGAATTGCATAATTCCCGAGCTGTTTATCCACTTCGGCAACCGTGGAATTAAGACGTGACAGCAACCACTTATCAATAACATTCAGCGTAGCAACATCAAGCTGATACCCGGACGGATCAAAGTTATCAATGTTTGCATACAACACGTAAAATGCATAGGTATTCCAAAGCGTACCCATGAATTTACGCTGACCTTCAAGAACAGCCTTGTCATAGAAACGGTTGGGAAGCCACGGTGCGGAGTTAGTATAGAAATACCAACGGATGGCATCGGCACCGAACTTTTCGAGTGCTTCAAACGGATCCACGGCATTGCCCTTGGATTTGGACATCTTCTGACCGTTTTCGTCCTGTACCAGGCCGAGAACGATAACGTTCTTATACGGTGCTTTGTCAAACAGCAAAGTAGAGATGGCAAGAAGCGAATAGAACCAGCCTCTCGTCTGGTCGACCGCTTCGGAAATGAAGTCAGCCGGGAATTGCTGTTCAAAGAGTTCCTTATTCTCAAACGGATAATGATGCTGTGCAAAAGGCATGGCACCCGAGTCAAACCAACAGTCGATCACTTCGGGAACACGCTTCATTTCGCCGCCGCATTCGGGACAGCGGATGGTAACGGCATCAATGTAAGGACGGTGCAGTTCGATGTTTTCAGGGCAATTATCGGACATGCTCTTGAGTTCTTCAATGCTGCCGATGCAATGTCTGTGACCGCAACCGCATTCCCAGATATTCAGCGGTGTACCCCAGTAACGGTTTCTGGAAAGAGCCCAATCCTGTACGTTTTCAAGCCAATCACCGAAACGTCCCGTACCGATGCTTTCGGGAATCCAGTTGATCGTCTTATTGTTGGCGATCAGCCGGTCTCTCACTGCTGACATTTCAATATACCAGCTTTCGCGGGCGTAGTAAATAAGCGGAGTGTCACAACGCCAGCAATGCGGATAACTGTGTTCAAATACGGGAGCAGAGAAAAGTCTGCCTGCCGTTTCAAGATAAATGAGAACCTGTTTATCCGCATCTTTGCAGAAAACTCCTTCCCAGGGAGTTTCTTTTGTCATACAGCCTTTGGCATCCACCAACTGTACGAAAGGCAGTTTGTAACGGCGGCCGATGCGGTTATCGTCTTCACCGAAAGCAGGTGCAATATGAACGACACCCGTACCGTCGGTCAGCGTAACGTATTCGTCACAAGTAACAAAATATGCATCGTCACGGCGTTCAATAAAATCAAACAGCGGAGCATACTTCTTATATTCAAGATCTTTACCCTTGCAACGGTCAAGGATCTCATAATCGCCTTCAATGACACTCAAAAGACCTTCGGCAAGATAATATACGAACTCACCGTTGCGGATCTTTACGTAATCGTATTCGGGATGTACGCAAAGTGCAACGTTGGAAGGCAAAGTCCAGGGAGTGGTCGTCCATGCAAGAATATAGGCATCTTCATCGAGCAATTTGAAACGTACGATTGCGGAACGTTCTTTAACGTCTTTATAGCCCTGTGCAACTTCATGGGAAGAAAGCGGTGTGCCGCAACGCGGACAGTAAGGAACGACCTTGAATCCTTTGTAAAGCAGTCCCTTGTCCCAGATCTGCTTGAGTGCCCACCATTCGGATTCGATGTAGGTGTCATGATACGTGACGTAAGGATCATCCATATCAGCCCAGAAACCGACGGTACCCGAGAAATCCTCCCACATACCTTTATATTTCCAGACACTTTCTTTACACTTTTCAATAAACGGAGCAATACCGTAGTTTTCAATCTGCTCTTTACCGTCAATACCGAGCAATTTTTCAACTTCAAGTTCGACGGGAAGACCGTGGGTATCCCAACCTGCTTTACGCGGCACCATAGCTCCCTTCATGGTATGGTATCTCGGAATCATATCCTTGATAACACGGGTAAGCACATGACCGATATGCGGCTTACCGTTGGCAGTCGGCGGACCGTCATAAAAGACGTAAGAGCCGCAACCCTGACGCATCTGTGTGCTCTTGCGGAAAATATCATTTTCACGCCAGAATTGTTCCGTTCGTTTTTCACGCTCAACAAAATTGAGTTCCGTGGACACTTTGTCGTACATAAAAACCTCCAAAAAAAATGTGCCTCACCCCATAACGGGACGAAGCATCGTTCGTTAAACCACCCATTACGGCATACTGACATATGCGTTTCCGTTAACGGGGAAAATCCGGCACAACCCTACTGAAACTTTCAGGCGGCTACTCGGGAGTGATTTTCGGCAGAATTTACTTTGCATCGGGCTTACACCCTCCCCGATTCGCTTGGCATTTCCGTCTCTGCGTACTCTCTCCGTCACTGTATTTCCCAATGATAATAACATATAATGTAATAAAAGTCAAGAAAAAATACTTGACTTTATTCATTTAATGTGTTATAATTCGCAACAATAAAATTAAAAGCTGAGAAGGAATTACGTTCATCACGGATTTTTCAGAGAGTTGACGGTTGCTGTGAGTCAACATTGAAGTGCTGTATCGGTCTCGTTCCGGAGCTCAACTCCCCAACCCTCCGTCATAAGTGCATAAGGAGTTGCGGACTCGCCCCGTTATCATGGCGAAAGGCTTGATAGAGCCTGCAAAGTGACCGTTACAATACGGTAATTAGGGTGGTACCGCGGATTTTATTCGTCCCTGAGGATTTTCCTCAGGGACATTATTTTTTTCAAAAAAGGAGTTCATCAGAAAATGAAAGAAATCAGAATTGCAGATGAAACACTGAAAGTTGCCTCACGCAAAAGAGAGATCAATCTTACGTTCCGCGAGAAAACGGAAGTTGCAAAATTACTCGAAAAGGCAGGCGTTGATTATATTGAACTACCTGAGATTTATGATATAAAAACCGATACCTTGCTCGTTAAGACCATTTGTGCCGTTATCAGAAAAGCAACGGTCGTTCTTCCCGTCGGTCAGACGAAAGAAGGTTGCACGCAGGCATGGGCAGCTCTTAAAAATGCCGCACATGCAAGACTGCAGGTCTGTGTACCCGTATCTCCCGTGCAGATGGAGTATTTTTGCCATAAAAAAAGCAGTGCCGTTCTTGAAATGATCGGCGAATTAGTCAGTGAATGTGCAACTCTTTGCAATGACGTCGAATTTGTTGCTGAAGATGCAACCCGCAGTGAATCCGACTTCCTTGCCGCCGCAATCGAAAAAGCGGTCAGTGCAGGAGCAAAAACCATCACGCTCTGCGATACGGCAGGTACTATGCTTCCCGATGAATTTGCATCTTTCCTGAATAATATCAACCTGCCCGACGGCGTTACACTCGGTGTTCGTTGCTCAAATGCCATGAACATGGCCTGTGCGTGCACAGCCGCAAGCATTAACAGCGGTGCTACGGAAATTCAGACCGCTGTTGACGGTTTTGATGCACCCGCACTTTCCGCCGTTGCACAACTGTTCCGCCTTCGCGGTGATTCCTGCGGCATCCGTTGCGGATTGGATCACACCGGTCTGCTTCGTGCCGAAACACAGATCATCAACTTCATCCGTCACCGTCAGGAGCAACTGCGCGCAAATGAAGAAAGCGACATTTTCAGCAACGGTGTCCTGCTTACAAAATCCGACGATGCCGCTACTGTTGCAAAAGCCGTTCAGAAACTCGGCTATGACCTTTCGGATGATGACAACGCAAAAGTCTATGAAGCATTCCAGACCGTTGCCGCAAAAAAGAACGTCAGCCTCAAGGAACTCGATGCCATCGTAGCCGCTGCCGCCATGCAGGTACCACCTGCCTATCGCATCAGAAGTTACGTCAGCAACTCCGGCAGTGACATTATTTCAAGTGCCACACTCGTTATCGAAAAGAACGGAACGGCAATGCAGGGTATCAGCATGGGGGACGGTCCTATCGATGCCGCATTCATGGCAATTGAACAAATTATCGGTGCACATTATGAACTGGACGATTTCCGTATCCGTTCCATCACACAAGGCAGAGATTCCGTCGGCAATGCAATCGTAAGACTTCGTGCAAACGGAAAAGTATATTCCGGCAACGGCATTTCAACCGATATTGTCGGTGCATCCATCCGTGCTTATCTGAACGCACTGAACAAGATCGTTTATGAGGAGGAAAAGAACTGATGAAACTCTCTTTTTCGACCAAGGGTTGGAAAAATATACAATGGCAGGAATTTATTCTGAATGCCGCTGAAGCAGGTTTTTCCGGTATTGAGATCCATGATATCAACGCACCCGAATTCAGTGAAAAAACGGGTCCTGCAAACATAGAAATGGCAGCTGCGACTGTCCGCAATCTGTTTGAAAACAATTTGACGATCCCCTGTATTGATGCCCTTTGCGACATCGGCAACAGTTCGGTTCTTGAAGAAAACATAACGGAAACCCAAGAATGCATCCGTTATGCAAAAGTGCTCAAAATTCCCTATATCCGTATCCATGCACCCGCCTGCGAAAACAGCGAAGACGTTGACAATGCAGTTTATGAATATCTGTGCAAAGCCGTGCCCATGGCTGAACAGGCAGGTTTGACACTGCTCATGGAAACAGCGGGTATCTATTCCGACACCAAGAAACTGTGTTCTGTTCTGAACCGCTTTGCCTGCGACAATCTTGCAGTTCTGTGGGACGTTCACCATACGTTCAGAAATGCAAACGAAGCACCTGATCAGACCGTTACAAATCTCGGTGCCTATATCAAGCACGTGCATATCAAAGACTCCGAAATCACGGAAGACGGAATGCAATACTGTCTGATCGGTGAAGGAACGTTGCCCGTGGACGAGATTCACAATGCTTTGCGTACTCTGAACTACAACGGATACATTTCCCTTGAATGGGATCCCGAATGGATGCCGGATCTGCAGGATATGTCCGTTATTTTCTCCCATTTTGTCAGTTACATGAGCCTTTTCGAACAGGAACGCAAGCCAAAAAGCCACCTGTATGACAATCAGACACACACGGGTAAGTTCGTATGGAAAAAGGAATCTCTTGTCAACATTACATTCCCTCAATTGCTTGACAAGATGGTAGAAGAATTCCCCGATCAGTATATGTTCAAATTTACAACCCTCGATTACACGAGAACCTATTCACAGTTCCGTGATGACGTGGATGAGTTCTGCCGCGTGCTCATTTCCATGGGCGTAAAACCGGGCACTCACGTTACTGCATGGGCAACCAATCTGCCGCAATGGTATATTGCATTCTGGGCTGTTACAAAGATCGGTGCGGTACTCATTCCCATGAACACCGCTTACAAGATCCACGAAGCGGAATACATTCTCCGTCAGTCCGATACACATACCCTTATTATGATCGACGTCTTCAAGGATTCCAACTATCAGGAGATCATCAAAGAACTCTGCCCCGAACTTGAAACTCTCAAACCCGGCGAAAAAATGCATTCCGCAAGACTTCCCTTCCTTCGCAACGTCATTACCATCGGTTTCCGTATGAAAGGCTGTCTTGAATGGAATGAAGCAATGGCAAGAGCCGATCTTGTCAGTCAGGATGAAGTCAACCGCATGGCTGCATCCATTGACATTCACGACGTCTGCAATATGCAGTACACTTCGGGCACAACAGGTTTCCCCAAGGGTGTTATGCTCACCCATTACAATATCATCAACGACGGTAAGTGCATCGGTGACCGCATGGATCTTTCCACTGCAGATCGCATGATGATCCAGGTACCCATGGTACACTGTTTCGGCATGGTGCTTGCCATGACTGCATCCGTCACGCACGGCGTTACCATGATGCCCATTCCCTATTTCTCCCCTAAATCTTCACTTGCCTGCATCAACAATGAACGTATCACCGTTTTCCACGGTGTTCCTACGATGTTCAATCTGATGTTCACGCATCCCGACTTTGCAAAAACGGACTTCTCTTATATGCGTACCGGCATTATGGCCGGGGCAAACTGTCCTGCCGACTTAATGCGTAAAGCCGCCGCTGAAATGAATATGACCGGCATTCTCAGCGTTTACGGTCTGACGGAAGCATCTCCCGGTTGCACGATGGGCGAAATCAACGAATCACTTGATGACCGCGTTGAAACCGTCGGCAAGGCATTCCCCTACATTGAGTGCAAAAACATTGATCCCGCAACGGGCGAAGATGTTCCCGACGGTGTGAACGGTGAGTTTGTCGTACGTGGCTACAACGTTATGAAAGGCTACTACAAAATGCCCAAAGCCACTGCGGAAGCCATTGACAAAGACGGATGGTTGCATTCGGGTGACCTGTGCTGCCGTGACGAAAGAGGCTATTATAAAGTCACGGGACGTCTGAAAGATATGATCATCCGCGGCGGTGAAAACATTTACCCCAGAGAGATCGAAGAACTGATCCTAACCAATCCAAAGGTGCACGACGTGCAGGTCATCGGCATTCCCGATCCGCGTTTCGGTGAAGAAATCATGGCTTGTGTCATTCTCCGCAAAGGTGAGACCTGCACCGAAGAAGAAATGAAAAAGTTCGTGGATGCACACATGGCAAAGCATAAAGTGCCCCGTTACGTTCACTTCCTCACGGAATTCCCGATGAACGTTGCAGGTAAGATTCTGAAATATAAAATGCGTGAACAGGCAGTCGAAAGATTGCGTGCAATGAGCGAAAATTCTTAACACATCTTACCGCCATATTACAATGCTCGTTCATTCTTGACAAAACAATACATTTCTTTTATAATTAATAAGTTAAAATTTTCTTTTACGAGGAATGCAAAATGAAAAAACTTATGATCGGCAACGAAGCCGTTGCCAGAGGTATTTATGAAGCAGGCGTACAGGTCGTTTCCAGTTACCCCGGCACACCCTCCACGGAAATCACCGAATTTTCGGCAAAATACGACGAAATGCATTGCGAATGGGCTCCCAATGAAAAGGTAGCCATGGAAACCGCATTCGGTGCATCCCTTGCAGGTGTGCGTTCCGCTTGTGCAATGAAACACGTCGGTCTCAACGTAGCCGCAGATCCCCTTTTTACACTTTCTTATACAGGTGTGAACGGCGGTCTGCTGATTTGCGTTGCGGATGATCCGGGTATGCATTCATCGCAGAATGAACAGGATTCCCGCCACTATGCAATCGCTTCCAAGGTTCCCATGCTTGAACCCTCCGATTCCACGGAAAGTTATGAATTTGCAAAGGCGGCATTTGAACTGTCCGAAAAATTCGATACTCCCGTCATTCTCAGAATGTGCACACGCATTGCACATTCACAGAGCATCGTTGAGATCGGTGAACGCGAAAACAAAGCGAGAATTCCCTACGAAAAGAAAGCCGCCAAAAATATCATGATGCCCGCAAACGCAAAACACCGCCATCCGATCGTTGAAGAACGCACAAAAGCATTGACGCAATACGCGGAAACCTGTGTGTTTAACCGCACGGAAATGGGCGGAACCGACATCGGCATCATCACGTCCGGTACCTGTTATCAGTACGTAAAAGAAGTTTTCGGTGACAGTGTCAGCGTTCTGAAACTCGGTCTTGTCAATCCTCTGCCGATTGATCTGATCCGTAACTTTGCTTCACAGGTCAAACGCCTCGTTGTGATCGAAGAACTTGACGGTATTATTGAAACACACTGCAAGAATCTCGGTCTTGTTTGCGACGGAAAGAATTTATTCACCCCTCTGGGCGAGTATTCCCAGCAAAGCATTGCAAAAGTTTTCGGACTTGCCGATAAAGATTGCATTGCAACGCAGACTGCAATTCCCGTTCGTCCTCCCGTTATGTGTGCAGGTTGTCCGCACAGAGGCCTGTTTTACACGCTTGCCAAGAATAAGGTAACGGTCATGGGTGACATCGGTTGCTACACACTCGGTGCACAGAAGCCCCTGGATGCGCTGGATGCCGTTCTTTGCATGGGTGCTTCCGTATCCGGTCTGCACGGTTTCAACAAGGCACTCGGCAACGATGAAATGAAAACCTGTGCCGTGATCGGTGACTCCACGTTTATGCATTCGGGCATTACGGGACTCGTTAATATTGCTTACAACAATTCCAATTCTCTCGTTATCATCCTCGATAACTCCATTACCGGTATGACCGGCCATCAGCAGAATCCCACAACGGGATATAACATCAAGGGTGATCCTGCCGCAAAAATTGATCTTGAAGCCCTCTGCCGTGCGGTCGGCATACAGAGAGTCCGCGTTGTGGATCCTTATGATCTCACCGCTTGCGACACGGCAATCAAAGAAGAACTTGAAGCTGCCGAACCCTCTGTTATCATCTCACGCCGTCCCTGCGTGCTCCTGAAGTCGGTCAAGGCAAAACCGCCCGTAAAGATCAATAAGGACAAATGCCGTTCCTGTAAGAAGTGCATGAAGATCGGTTGTCCCGCTATCAGCATGGTTGACGGCAAAGCACACATCGATGCAACGCTTTGCGTAGGTTGCGGTGTCTGCGAACAACTTTGTGCCTTCGGTGCAATTGAATAAGGAGGAACTGAAAATGAATACAACCAGCATTATGATCGTCGGTGTCGGCGGACAGGGTTCCTTGCTTGCAAGCCGTGTTCTCGGCAACTTGCTTGTAAACGAAGGCTATGATGTAAAGGTATCCGAAGTACACGGCATGAGCCAGCGCGGAGGTTCCGTTGTTACATACGTTCGTTTCGGCGATAAAGTCGCATCCCCCATTATTGAAGACGGAGAAGCAGATTTTATCATTTCTTTTGAAAAGATTGAAGCCGCACGTTGGGCAAAATGCCTGAAAAAAGATGGTAAGATCATTGTCAACACACAGGAGATCGATCCGATGCCCGTCATTACGGGTGTTGCACAGTATCCGCACGATGCGTTGCAGGAACTCATTGATTCCGGTGCTTTCGTGGATGCTCTGGATGCTCTTTCTCTTGCTGAACAGGCAGGATCTTCCAAAGCCGTCAACATCGTTCTTATGGGACGCCTTGCAAAGTATTTCCATATTGAATACGATAAGTGGATCAATTTGATTGGACAATTGGTTGCACCAAAATTTGTAGAACTTAATAAAAAGGCGTTCGAATTGGGTTACAACGCCTGATTGCACAATTTATAAAGGAATCAGGGCGGTCTTTGACCGCCCGCTTTTAACTCGTATGAAAACTGATAAGATTTGTTTTAAGAACGGAAAACTGAAAATCATGCAAGTCAGCGATCCGCAGGATCTGTCTTTTGCAAACCACACCATGAAAGCTATGCTTGACAAAGCGTATGACAGCGTTCAGCCCGATCTCGTCGTATTTACAGGCGACAACATTCTCGGCAATCACCTGCGTGATGCACGTTTCGGCTCGCATCACACCGTCAGAACCGATGAAGGTGAAAAACGCAGAATGATAAAGGCCATCGATCATATCATTGCTCCGCTTGAAAAAAGGGACATTCCGTTCGTTTTTATTTTCGGCAACCACGATGACGTTAACAGTATAACAAAAGAAGAACAGGCAGAAATTTTCTACAGTTACCCGAATTGCGTCATGCCAAGACAAGTCAACCCTGATTTGGATGTTGACACTTGCTGCATTCCGCTTTATTCATCCGACGAAGCAAAAGAAATCTTCCGCCTTTGGCTTTTTGACAGTGCATGGCATGACAAGCAGGAAAAACGAACGTATGAATACGTAAAACCGGAAGCGGTTGCATGGTTCAAAGAAGAATGCATAAAAGCAAAAGAACAAAACAACAATGGGATTCCCGGATTGCTGTTCATCCATATTCCTCTGCCTGAGATCACAAATCTTTTACAGGAATGTCCGCCGTTTGTCGGAGGTGTCATCGATCACAGATTACACCGCAATACCGGTGAAAGCAGATTCTATAAACTGAATCCGGATTTAGCACAGGGCGATCTGGGAGAATACCCCTGTATTCTTGAAAAGAATACGGGATTGTTCGATGCCGTTCAAGAAGACGCAACGGTACGTGCGATTGTTGCAGGACACGACCATACGAACTGTTTTGACGGCACGTGGAACGGTGTACGATTTATTCAGACCGCCTGTGCCTCCTTACGGTGTTACGGCGTCAAAAACCGCGGTGTGCGTGTATTTGAATTATCAGAAAAAGATCCGGAACACTTCGACACGTACCATCTGACCTACGACGATATAATGGGCAACGGTTTTTGGGCACAGTTGCGTTACGTTTTGGATGCGGACGGTTTACAGAAATACAAGTATTCCCTGCTTACCGCCACAGCTGCCGGACTGATTGCCGCAACGGCAGGAATCATCAGAAAAATCAAAAAATAATGCAAATATTGAACGGGGCTGTATCAAAACAGCCCCGCGTTTCATTCTATATAAAATCGGTCAATGCACACCAAAGAAGATCCAGATGAAGATATATGCCGGGATGATCGCCGCCAACGTAAACGGAATGCCGATCTTGAAGAAATCACTGTTTTTGACCTCATATCCTTCTTTACGCAGAATACCGATACCCGTAATATTTGCAGATGCACCGATGGGTGTACAGTTACCGCCGAGCGTTGCACCGGAAAGCAAACCGAAGTACAAAACCGTGGGATCCACTTCCAAAGCCGCTGCAAGACCTGCAATGACAGGAATCATAGTTGCTACATAAGGAATATTATCAATAAACGCGGAAATCAGAACGGATGCCCATACAATGACGGTATACAGAACAAATACATCACCGCCGCCGAGTTTTGCAAGCAGATTTGCCGCAGCGTCAATAACGCCTTGTGCAGAGATACCGCCGATCATCAGAAACAATCCCAACAATAAGCCGATCGTCTCAAAGTCAATCTGTTTGATCGGATCAATGACAGCGGAAATGTTTTTCTTGCGGGCATAATTGTAAATCAAACCGATAACCATAAGCACACAACAGATCACTCCGTTTGTGATCGCAGGCTTATTCGGAATAAAAGATACCGCGATCAATACGACGATCGTACCAACCAAAAGAATCGACGGGACGTAATCGGTAACAACGGTGCGTGTGCCTTGTTTCGGAATGGGTGACTTTTCTTTCTTGAAAAGAAATGCAAGGATCAATGCCGAAAGAAGTGCACCCAATTCAACCGCAAAGAATATACCGGGTTTGCCTTTATAAATGATAAAGTCAAGAAAACTCATATCCAATGCCGAACCGAGCATAATGGCGGTCGTATCGCCAACGAGTGTTGCCGCACCTTGCAGATTGGACGAAACCGCTATTCCTATGATAAAAGGCACCGGATTCGTTTTCAGTTTTTTGCAAATTTCAAGAGCTACGGGAGCCACCATAAGCACCGTTGCGACATTGTCAACGAAGGCTGAAATAATGCCTGCAAACAGAGCCATGGCAACCGCCGCCATCTGCACATTGGGCACTTTTTCCATGACAAGATCGGCAAGCAATTCAGGCATTTTACTTTCAATGAACAAAGCCACCAATCCCATGGTACCGGCAATCATCAGAATAACGTTAAAGTCTATGGAAGCAAAAACATCGGACAGCGGTAACATACCGCTTACAATAAAAAACACACCGGAAGCCAGTGCAATGTAGGGACGGTATTTGCTGAAAACAAGAATCAGAACATAAGTCAATGCAAAGAGGATAATTGCAGGAATCATAACGCAACTCCTTGTTTAATTTATTGAAAAAACCAACGTTCAGTGTATCATGTTAAGCAATAAAAAGCAAGCAAACATTATCATTTCAAATAAAGTTTGGCTACCTTGGACAATTCACGAGTTCGTAATTTGGACACAATGAATTAAAATTTCGTTAATAATTTAACGTTAAAAATCAGACAATTAAAGGCCCCCGTGCACATCAGGCACAAGGGCACATTTCATACTATGCAAGTATTTTAAGAACAGAACATTTCTTACAGGATTCCCTGAACAATTCCCAAAACTTTGGTAAAGATCTCAAGGAAAAGACCTGCCAGTTTGCCGAAGAATGCTTCAAACTTGGATGCATCGGCAGTGTTATTCAGAACTTCATCGTCACCTTCCAGAATTGCATCCGCAACGGTGATCAGTTCATTCTTATAATTTTCAACATCATCTTCATAAATTGTCAGAATGCGGCATCCGCGGGAATGATTATCAGCATAAGAATTGAAAGTTGCAGCAGGAGTGTTGATAATTTCAATTCCCTTATAGGGGATGGTGAACGAGTTGATGTGATCGTGACCGGAGAAAGTAGCCATAACGTCGCCGACTTCAAGGAAAGCATCAAACTGACCGTAGTTTACGGCACCGGGGCACGGGAATTCCATCACGACACCGCTTGTGATGCGATCATACTGCGGTGTGAAAGAATAGGTTTTGCCGTAGAACGTCTGTGTAATACCGTCAACTGCAAGTTCAGAGGGATACGTATTGAACATGGCTTCGTATACTTCACCGACAATAATGTGCTGGAATGCCATGGCAGGAACGACTTCCCCGCCGTTTTCTGCAGCAAGTTCTGCAGCCGTCTGCTTGTACCATTCCACCTGATCGGCGTGAACGCAGTCATAACCGCTCACGTTTTCATCTTCATAATAAGTATTAGAGTCAAACAGCCAAAGATTGAAAGCATATTTGCTGCCGTCAGAACTCAAAACGGGCAGGTTGTGTGTGCCGACACCGCTCATTTCGGGAACAGCATCGTATGTGAGGCAATATTTGCCGCCGTACTGCTGATAGAGTTTGAGCAGTTCTTCTCTGGAAACTCCCTGTTCATCGTCATGATTGCCGAAGTTAACGGCAAAATAGGTTTCGGATTCAACAAAGGGGGCTACCAGTTCTTCGATAGCAAGTGCTTTCGTTTCAGCCTCACCGACCGTATTGTCACCGCCGAGCACAACGATATCGGGATCGTATTTTGCAATCACATTGCGGATGTATGCCAGCATGGTTTCACTTGCGGGATAACCGTCCTGGCAGTCGCAAAGATGCATAATAACAAATTCGCCGTTTTCATCAAACTGCAAAACGGTTTCATCTGCCACAACGCTCATTGCAAAAGGAATTGCAAGGCAAAGTGCAAGCAAGAGAGCAATAATTTTTTTCATTGGGAGTGTCTCCTTTTCTTTATAATAGAGATATTTTATCATGACAGCATTCTTTTGTCAAAGACATTTTCAAAAAATATTACACAAATTCATGCTGATATTTTTGTGATAAACGAGAATAAAAAAAGGTTTGCGAACACCTGCCGATGTGTTATACTGAAAAAAGATAATAAATAACGGAGGAAATACACATGGAAAAAATCAAACTCGGTATTCAGCTTTATACACTCAGAGATCATATCCAGACTGCCGAAGACTTTGACAGCACGCTCAAAAGATTGCAAGGATTGGGCGTTGATGTTATTCAGATCTCGGGAATCGGCCCTATTGATCCGCAAGTACAGGCTGATATTGTAAATAAATACAATATGGATGTATGCGTAACCCATAAAGATTTCAAAAGAATGCTGACCGAACTTGATGCTATGATTGATGAACACAAGTTACTGGACTGTGATTGCATGGGTATCGGCGGTATGCCGGGAGAAGCAAGAGAATCCGCTGAAGCCGTTCGGGAATTCATCGCAAAAGCCACCAAAATCGGAAAACAGATGCGTGCACGCGGTGAACGTTTCTGCTATCACAATCATGATTTTGAGTTCAACAAAGTAGACGGCGACAAAACGATCATGGATATATTGATTGAAGAAACCGATCCCGAATTGTTCTGGTTCATTCCCGATGTGGCATGGATGCATTACGCAGGTGTCAATCCTGCAGAATACCTTGAAAGAATGAAAGGCCGTGTTAAGGTTCTGCATTTCAAGGACTATATCAAACCCGACGGAGAAAGAAAATTCTGTTCTTTAGGTCAGGGACTCGTCAATCTTGAAGACTGCTACAAGGCATGTCAGAAACTGGGCATTCCCTACATCGTGTATGAACAGGATATCGACTGGGTGGACAACGATCCGTTCAAAGCCACCGAAGAAAGTTGGCTTTTCATGCAGGAACTTGCCGCAAAGTGTAACTGAAACCGAAGAATCAGCAAAAGTAAAAGCCGCGATCACTCGCGGCTTTTACATATATGCACAGTTTCAATCAGATAGAGATCTCCATAGCCGTGTTGTACAGATCACGGTCAATGGCTTTTTTCATATTGAGTGCTTCAACAATATCATAATCAATGATATCCTCTTTCTTCATGGCGACAACACGGTTGCCGATGCCGTCGAGAAGAAGATGTGCAGCATAAGAACCCATCTGACTGCCGACAACACGGTCTTTGACAGAGGGAGAGCCTCCACGCTGAACATGACCGAGTACGGTAGCACGGCTTTCAACATCCAGCGTATGCTGAATGTATTTCGCAAGTGCGTTGACACCGTTGATACCCTGTTCTTCAAGTTTCTCGGTGATGCCTTCTGCAACAACAATAACAAAGTGCTTCTTATCGGTCTGCATGGTACGGCGCATACGTTCAATGATGTCGCGTTCAATGCTGAATTCAATTTCGGGAATCAGAATGGAGGTAGCACCGACGGCAATACCTGCATTGAGAGCCAGGAAACCTGCTCTTCTGCCCATTACTTCAACAACGGAGCAACGGTCGTGGGATTCGGTTGTATCACGAATACGGTCAACCATATCCATAATTGTATTCAGGCAAGTGTCGTAACCGATGGTATAATCGGAACAGCCAATGTCATTATCGATCGTACCGGGAACGCCGACACAGTTGATGCCTCTGACGGAAAGATCTCTCGCACCGCGGAAAGAGCCGTCACCGCCGATAACTACGATACCTTCGATGTTGTTTGCCGTGCAGACCTCGATGGCCTTTGCCATGCCTTCTTCGGTAGCAAATTCCTTGCTGCGGGCAGAATAAAGCATAGTACCGCCGCGATGAATAATATCGGACACAGTACGCAGATTCATCTCATACATATCGCCTTCCATAAGCCCCTTGAAGCCACGGCGAATACCGAGAACCTTGCAATTATTTTCGCAAGCTGTGCGAACAGCAGCACGAATAGCAGCATTCATGCCCGGAGCGTCTCCGCCACTTGTAAGAACAGCAATTGTTTTCATAAATAAATCCTCCTAAGGGAAATGTTACAAATATGTTTATATATAATATACTCAATTTGCATCTTTGTCAAGTATACACATGCTTATATTTGTGTTTTTATGACCAAAACTTACAAATTACAGCCTTACTGCAACATTTTTCTCACCCAACAACCCTGCCAAAGCACAGGCAAGTGCATCATTCCACTGCGTTCTGATACCGCTTTCAAAATCATAAGTCTTTTCATCGGCATAGAAGAAAACTACGGGCAAAGTTCCTTCATCAAAAATGGAGCAGATACTTTTTGCACGTTTTACCGCTTCACTGTCTCTTGCGGCAACCCGCACGAAAATGCCCTTTTTGGCGTTGTTTTGCGTTACGGCAATATTGGGTTTTACAAGTTCGGTTTTCGGCAAAGCCCGCATGACGGGACGCGGTGCAGACACAACTCTTTCAGGCTGTGCATACACCTCATCCGACGGTGCTGGAATGCTTGCAAGGTCTTCTGCACTGATCCCGACAAAATCTTCATCACGCATGGAAGATTCACCAACGGATTCCTCACCGTCGAATGCACTGCGTTGCAGAGGTGTAAACTCAATGGGCGGAAGTTTATAGTTCTGAATGGCATCCTCGTCTTCTTTCATACCATCCACGGAAGCCACTTCTTCCAGCAACAGTTTCGGCATTTCATCGTCACGCAAAGACAATTTACCTGTCAGCAAAACGACACTGTCTTCCGTCAGCAGATCGGCAAATTGCTCATATTTTTTAGGGAATACCAAAACTTCTATTGAGCCTGCCGTATCTTCAATGGTAAGGAATGCCATAGTGGTATCGTTTTTGGTGATCTTCTTGCGAACGGTGGACAACAGACAGAGAATACGGATCTTGTCTCCGTCATGGTAAGGACTTTCGGGATCATTGAGATCGGAAGCCATCAAGGAGGAAGTTTTAGCACTGTTGAGTTTTTTGGAAAGGCTTGCATATTCGGACATCGGATGTCCCGACATATACATACCCGTCGTTTCTTTTTCAAGTTGCAAGCGTTCACGTTCGGGCATTTCCGCAACATCGGGTACAGGAGGCTCACTTGCTTTTGCAAGATCCACACTCAGATCAAAGAAACCGATCTGACCTTCCACTTTAGACTTTTTATCACTTTCAAGAGAGGAGAGTATATCGTCGATCATTAAAAGCATCTGTCTGCGATTATGACCGAAACAGTCGCAAGCACCGCTTTTAATCAGATTTTCAAGTGAACGGCGATTGAATTCTTTACAGTACACACGCTTGCAGAATGAATAATAACTGAAAAACGGTCCGTTTGCTTCGCGTTCCTGAATGAGAAAACTGATAAAGCCTGCACCGAGATTCTTGATTGCCAACAATCCGAATCGGATCGCACCGTTGACAACGGTAAATTTTTCACCCGATTCATTGACACTCGGCGGCAATACGTCAATACCGAGATTGGAGCATTCATCAATATACGCCACAACTTTATCGGGTTTTGTCAGCACGCTCGTAAGCATTGATGCCATAAATTCCGCAGGATAATGACAGCGAAGATATGCGGTCTGGAATGTAACCAGAGCATACGCCGCGGAGTGAGATTTGTTGAAAGCATAAGATGCAAACGATGCCATGTCGTCAAAAATGGCGTTTGCTGCATCTTCCGAAATACCGCGTTTCAGACAACCGTCACATTTGGAACCGCCGTCGGTTCCGTCTGAACCGTAAAGAAAATACTTTCTTTGTTCGGCAAGCACATCCGCCTGCTTTTTGGCAACTGCACGGCGTACCATATCAGCGGCACCGAGAGAATACCCTGCAAGTTCACGGAAGATCTGCATAACCTGTTCCTGATAAACGATAACACCGCAGGTAACGTCCAAAATCGGCTGCAGTTCGGGGCAGTGATATTTGATCTTATCGGGATGTGCACGGTTTTCAAGATAAGCGGGAATGAAATCCATGGGACCCGGACGGTAAAGAGCAATAACGGCGATGATATCTTCAAGGTTATGCGGTTGCATATTGATCATCAATGCACGGATACCGCCCGATTCACATTGGAACACGGCAAAGGTACCGCCTTCACCGAGCATTTTATACGTAGCAGGATCGTCAATATCGATATTACGGATATCAAAATCGGGTTCGCGTTTGCGGATCATCTTTTCGGCATCGGCAATAACCGTCAATGTACGCAGTCCGAGGAAGTCCATCTTCAACAGACCGAGCTTTTCAACCCAGCCTTTATAATACTGCGTAACGACAGAATCGCCCGATTTGAACAAAGGTACGTAATCGTCAACAGGACGGTCACAGATAACGACACCCGCCGCGTGCATACCCGTGTTTCGCGGCATTCCTTCGACCTGCATGGAAACGTCAATGAGTTTCTTGACGTCGGGATTGCTGTCGTACATTTTTTTCAGATCCTGTGAACTCTGCAATGCTTTTTCAATGGTCATTCCGAGTTCAGCGGGAATTTCTTTTTTAACGGCATTCACATCCGCAAAGGACATACCCAGAACACGGCCTACGTCCTGCACGGCACCTTTTGCCGCCATGGTACCGAAGGTTGCGATCTGTGCTACGTGATCGGCACCGTACTGTCGGACAACGTAGTCAATTACTTCCTGTCTGCGTTCATAACAGAAGTCAATATCAAAGTCAGGCATGCTGACACGTTCCGGATTCAGAAAACGCTCAAACAGCAAACTGTATCGCATGGGATCAATATCCGTAATGCCGCAGGTAAAAGCGGCAATACTGCCGGCACCCGATCCGCGACCGGGGCCGACGGGAATACCGACTGATTTTGCATAGTTGATATAATCCCAAACGATCAGGAAATAGTCGATAAATCCCATCTGATTGATGATACCGAGCTCATAATTCAGACGGTCCATATATTCCTGCGGATAGTTTTCACCGTAACAACGGATCATACCGTCATAACAAAGACCTTTGAAATACTCAAAATGGTCCTGATCGTTCGGTACTTTGAAGATGGGAAGTTTCGTATCACCGAACTTAAAATCAAGATGACAGCGTTCGGCAATTTTGTTCGTATTTTCGACCGCTTCGGGAATCTCCGGAAACAGAGCCGCCATTTCGTCACCGGATTTTACGTAGAATTCTTCGGTTGAGAATCCCATGCCCGTATCCTCGTCAATGGTGTGCTTCGTTGAAACACAAACGAGGATTTTCTGAATTTCGGCATCTTCTTTACGGATATAGTGAGCATCGTTTGTGACAACGAGCGGAATACCCGTTTCCCGTGCAAGACGAATGAGCAGCGGATTGGTTTGCTTTTGTTCGGGTAAATTATGATCCTGCAGTTCAAGATAATAATTTCCCTGTCCGAAAAGGTTATTATACCAAAGGCAGACTTCTTTTGCCTTTTCGTAATCGTCTTTCAGCAGGTTTTGCAGAACTTCACCAGCAAGACAGGCAGAAAGACAAATAAGACCTTCGTGATGCTTTTCAAGCAATTCGCGGTCGATTCTGGGTTTAGTATAAAAGCCCTCCGTCCATGCCGCAGAGACCATTTTGATAAGATTCTGATAGCCTGTTTCATTTTCGCACAGCAAAACGAGATGGAATCGATCCGAATCGTATGCGTGTACCTTATCGTGGCGGGTTCGGGGTGCAACATAGCACTCGCATCCGATGATCGGATGCAAGCCTGCATCATGTGCCGCCTTATAAAAATCAATGGCTCCGAACATAACACCGTGATCTGTCATGGCAACGCTTGTCATGCCCAGTTCCTTGACGTGTTTCATCAAGGGCTTGATGCGACAAGCACCGTCCAACAGACTGTATTCGGTGTGCAGATGCAAATGGGTAAAGGGCGTCATGGTTTCTCCTTATTTCTGACCGTAGTATGCATTTTCTCCATGCTTACGGAAATAATGCTTGTCCAAAAGATTACTGTCAACGGGTGTTGTGCCGCCGAGCAACTCCGTTTTCAGTGCCATACGTGCAACAATTTCAAGCGTTGCGGCGTTCTTGGCGGCTTCCTTTGCGTTTTTTCCCCATGCAAACGGTCCGTGGGATTTAACGTTCACGGCAACGATCGCATCGGGATCCAGTTGATGCTTTTCAAAATGTTCGGCAATCACAAGTCCTGTATTCTTTTCATACTCGCCTTCGATCTCCTCTTTTGTCAGTGCACGACAACAAGGAATCGCACCGTACGCAAAATCAGCGTGCGTGGTGCCGTAAGCGGGAATATCACGTCCTGCCTGTGCAAAAGCAACCGCAAATTCGGAATGACTGTGCACGATGCCGCCAACTGTCGGAAATGCTTTATACAATTCAAGATGCGTGGCGGTATCAGAGGACGGATTCAGATTACCGTCCACCACTTCCCCGTTCAGATTCAGCACAACGATATGTTCGGGCTTGAGTTGTGAATAAGCAACACCGGAAGGTTTGATTGCAAACACACCTGCCTCACGGTCAATTTCCGAAGCATTGCCCCAAGTAAAAGGAGCAATGCCATATTCGGGAAGCATCATATTTGCCGCAAAAACTCTGATTTTCAGTTCTTCAAACATATTTTAACCTCTGGAGTAAATGACGGAATTGTAAGCGAGTTCCCTGCGGAAATCACTGATTTTTGTATCTTTATTGATATGTACAAACTCAATACCTGCCATTTCGGCAAAATCACACATCATATCCGCAGTGACGTCATAAGACAAAACGGAGTGATGTGCTCCGCCTGCATAGATCCAAGCCTCTGCAGATGTTTTGAGATTAGGCATCGGCTTCCACAGAACGCCCGAAACGGGAAGATTGGGCATATCAAAGGGCTGTTCAACACATTCAATATCGTTGACGATCATACGCAGATGCGTACCCATATCCACCAATGACACAACGATTGCCGCACCGGGTTTGGCTTTGAATACAAGGCGTGCAGGATCTTCCCTGCCGCCGATACCAAGCGGATGCACCTGAATTTCGGGTTTCGTCTGTGCAAGAGTGGGACATACTTCAAGCATATGTGCCCCCATGATCATTTCATTGCCGGGTTCAAAATGATAGGTATAATCCTCCATGAAAGCGGTACCGCCGTTGCAATCGGCTGTCATTGCTTTCATGACACGGGTCATGGCTGCAACTTTCCAATCGCCCTCCGCACCGAAACCGTAACCCTGACGCATCAGATCCTGCGAAGCAAGACCGGGCAACTGTCGAAGTCCCTGCAGATCTTCAAAGTTCGTATGGAAAGCGGTAAATCCTCTTTCATCCATAAAACGCTTGATCGCAATTTCTTCGCGAGCCTGATAACGGACGGCTTCCATGTTATCGGTGGCAAAGGTGTAATACTTTTTATATTCTTCGATCTGTGCATCGATCTCTGCTTGCGTCACCTGTTCAACGTAAGCAATGATATCACCGACACCGTAATGCTCGATTTCCCAACCGAGTCTGTACTGTGCCTCAACCTTGTCACCGTCCGTTACGGCAACACTGCGCATATTGTCGGAAATACGAAGACAACGAAGACTGCGGCTTTCTTGGTAACCGACAGCGGCTCGCATCCAGACACCGATCTCAGTACGGAATTCATCGTTTTCCCAATGACCTGCGATCACCTTACGGGGAAGATTGAGACGTGCAGTGATATAACCGTGTTCACGGTCTCCGTGGGCGGACTGATTGAGATTCATAAAATCCATATCGATCGTTCCCCACGGAATATCACGGTTAAACTGTGTATTCAGATGCAGATAAGGTTTCTGCAACATGGAAAGACCTTTGATCCACATTTTAGAAGGAGAAAAGGTATGCATCCAACAAATAACGCCTGCACAGGCTGGATCATTGTTGGCTTTCGTGATGGCTTCGGCAATTTCTGCGGATGTTTTTACACAGGGCAGAAAAACGATCTCACAAGGAATGGCAGGATCCGCATTCAGACCTTCCACCATTGCCTTTGCGTCCGCATCGACCATTTCAAGCGTTTCCGGTCCGTAAAGATGCTGAGAGCCGACAATAAAGTAGAATTTGTTGTTTTTCATGTTCATACCTCTGCAACTTTCTTTTTGATATTCTTCAAACGTTTCATAACGTCATTGGCACCCCTGCCGAAATAATCATGCAATATTCTGTATTCAGCAAAGAGTGCATCGTATGTATCGGCTTCTTCCTCATTCGGATAATATACCGTATCCATAACCTTACCGAGTTTTTGCGCTGCTTCAAATACGTCGTCATAGCCGCCGTTTTCTTTACCTGCGGCAACCGCACCGAAGATTGCGGAACCGAGTGCACCGCCCTGATCGCTTCCTGCAATGCGGATGGGCATACGGATGATATCGGCATAGATCTGCATGGTCATGGGATCTTTCTTGGCAATACCGCCTGCGGCATAGAATTCATGTACGGGTACGCCGTATTCACGGAATGTTTCGATAATCATTCTCGTGCCGTATGCCGTGGCTTCAATAAGTGCTCTGTAAATTTCTTCGGGTTTGGTCTGCAAGGTCATACCGAGCATCATACCCGTAAGGTCAACGTCGACAAGACAGGAACGGTTGCCGTTCCACCAATCAAGGGCTACAAGACCGCTCTCGCCTGCTTTGAGTTTTTCCGCTTTGGAACGAAGGTACTTATGAATATTGACACCTTCTTCTGCGGCGGCTTTTTTATAGGATTCGGGAACACAGTTATCAATAAACCATGCGAAGTGATCACCGACGCAGGACTGACCGGCTTCATAACCGAAGAATCCGGGCAGGATGCCATCTTCAACCACACCGCACATACCCTGCACCTGTTTTTCTTCATTCCCCAAAAGCATATGACAGGTGGAAGTTCCCATAATGGCAAGCATTTTACCGGCTTCCGCAATACCGACGGCAGGCACGAACACGTGTGCATCAATGATGCCGACCGCGACGGCAATGCCTTCGCAAAGACCAGTTTTTTCTGCCATATCAGCAGTCAGGACACCTGCTTTGCCGCCCATGGGGCTGATTTCTTTGCCGAGTTTATCCTCAACAACGTTTTCAAGACGGGGATCAAGAGCCTTGAAGAAATCCTTGGACGGGTACCCCGAACGTTTGTTCCACATCTCTTTGTAACCTGCACAGCAGGCACTTCTGTTTTCATGACCGCAAAGCTGCCACGTTACCCAATCAGCTGCTTCAATAAAAGTATCGGCGGCATCGTAAATTTCGGGTGCTTCATCAAGCACCTGCCAGATCTTCGGGATCGCCCATTCGGATGAGATCTTACCACCGTAGTTTTTAAGCCACGGTTCGTTTCTCTGTTCGGCAATTTCATTGAGTTTATTTGCCTGTGCCTGTGCGGCATGATGTTTCCAGAGTTTTACGTAGGCATGCGGTTCATCTGCATATTCGGGTAAAAAGCACAAAGGAGTACCGTCTTTTTTTACGGGAAGAATCGTACAGGCAGTAAAATCAAGACCGATACCGATTACGTCCTTTGCATCAATGCCGGATTCTTTGAGTATTGCGGGAATGGTTGTATAAAGAACATCCAGATAATCCTGCGGATGTTGTAAAGCCCAGTCCACACCGAGTTTTTTACCCGAAGGCAACGCTTCATCCATGACGGCATGGGGATAATCAAGAACGGACGAACAAAGTTCCGCACCGCTTTCAACGTCCACAAGCAATGCTCTGCCCGAAAGTGTTCCGTAGTCAACGCCGATTGCATACTTAGCCATAAGATTTCCTCACATTCATTTTTATTTTATGATAAGATCTGCGGTCTGACAAAAATCGTCAAAAGAACCGCCAAGACTTGCAAGACTGTAATTGATATTGCCGTCGGACCACAACAAAAGGTTGCCGCCGTCAAGCAAATACGCTTCAAAAGCGTAATTAACGGTATCGTTCTCGTACCGCACATCTTCGGAAAGATAATTTGCTTCTTCTGCTATTTCCGTGAGTGTATAGCCGCTTCTACCTGTTGATGCAAAAGCCGCACGGTAGGTATAGAAGATGTCATTATACGTAAACTGGACCTGACAAATCTCATCATACAGGATAATTCGTGTGACTTCGTCGGCTCCTTCAGGTGCCGTAATTTCGATCTGTCCGACATCGTAAAAGGAAGAAGCATCCGAAAAAACGTCGGGAATATCTTCCGGATTTACGGTAACTTCTTGCGTTGTTTGCGTTTCACCCGAAGAACCCGTTGTTTCATTTTCATCCGGTACACAGGCAGAAAGCATAAAAAGCAATAAAAACAAAAGCACCATTGCTCTTTTCATTTTCTTTTCCTCTCTTTCACAGACAAGTAAGCGGATCCCGCAATGTAAAACCGCCACGGAAAATCAATTGCTTCTTCGGCATAATCAATATGAATGCGTTTTGAAACTGCAATTACATCCGGCACAAAACCGTCATCTTCGATCCACAGTGCATTGCCGCAAAGGTCGGTTGCATTGTCCGCTTTCGTCAATTGCAAAGCCTGACAGAGTTTTCCCGGGCCTGCACATAAATTGTAAATATTGTCCGTATTGCGGTTTTTACACATCTGCCCGATGCCGTTCAGCGGTTCAGCCGAACGGATCAGCACACAATCAGGCACGTCTGCAACATTCGCGGAAACATTCAGACAACAGTACATTCCGTAAATCAGATAGACATACGCCTTGCCGCCGTTGTCGAACAAAACGGCTGTGCGATCGGTTTTCCCTTTAGATGCATGGGCGGCTTTGTCACCGCTTCCCATATATGCTTCCGTTTCCGTGATGCGTGCACACAGAATACCATCAGTCGTTTGCCGACACAATACTTTTCCTATCAGCTTGCGGCTGAGTTGCAATCCGTCGCAAAGATAAAATTCTTTATTCAGTTTCATTGTTTTTCAGGATCAATCGGTTGTATAAGCATGGTTTTATATACATGGTAAATTACGAATCCGGGGGCGGAAGCAGGCGGTTTTTTCAGGTTTCTGACCTGTGTATAATCCACCTCAACCGATCCGCCCGAACGTACACTGCTGAAGTGGGCCGCAACCGCCGCGGCGTATTCCATATCTGCTTCGGGTGCCTCTTTGCCTTCAACAGAAAGTACAACGTGCGAACCGGGTGCCTTTTGTGCATGGAACCACCAGTCACTTTTTGCCGCCGTTTTCAAAGAAAGACGGTCATTCTGTAAATTGTTTCTGCCGACATACACCTTGAAACCGTTGGGAGATATATACTCCAACGGCGGTAACGGCTTACTGTTTTTTTTGTCCTGCGGTGTTTTCTTGATAAAACCTGCTTCACGCAGTTCTGCCCTGATTTCACTGAGTTCACGTTCGGTCTGTGCACGGCTGAGGGCATCTTCGACCGTTTTCAGATAGGCAAGCTGTGCTTCGCCTTTTTCGATAAGATCCGTCAGCATCTTCTCTGCAGTCTGTGCTTTTCGGTATTCTTTATAATATCTTTGTGCATTGGCAGAGGGTGTCAGATGCGGCTGAACGGGTATGCGAACCATGTTATAATTATCATAGTAGTTAGGCAGATCGTAAAAAAATGCACCTTTTTCCAGTTGATACAAATTGGCGTTGATGAGTTCCGCATAGATGCGTTTTATTTCTTTATCGGCACAGGAAGCAAGTTCTTCCCGCTGTAATACAAGTTTTCTTGCCGTTCTCTCTATGAGAGTTTCAACCAATTTATAAAGATCGGATGCCTTTGCTTTTGCTCTGAAATAACGTTCCTTACCAAAACTGTAATCATCCAGTAAAGAAGAAAAACTTTCAGCAATTTTCCCGTTTGCACACAAGTGATGATGCGTCAGCGGCATATAGGAATACTCTGCAATCTGTCCCTGTTCATCCGTACAGTACCACGGGGAAACGTTCCTGTCCGTCATTGCAGTCTGCATTTCCTGCAATTCTTTCAGCAACCGTGCCTGCATACTTTCATTCAGATCCGAAACGGCACAGTCACCGAGCGTAATACGGTATGCGATCTCTCTTGCGATCAACGGAGAAATGCCTTCTATGCTGTTCAGTATTGCGGAAGATAATTGTTTATCGGATTTATTCAGAACGGTCTGCAACAGAACTTCAGCACTGTCACGCTCAAAACCGACCTTCCCCTGTTGCGGCGGTAAAACATAATGAACGTGCGGCAACACTTCACGTACACCGGATTTGGTTTCATCCACACGTTTTACCGCATCAATAATAACGTCATTCTCATCCAAAAGAATGATATTGCTGTACTGCGCCATAATCTCAACGATCAGTGCACGGTTGACACGGTCACCGATCTCATTGGTTGCATCGAAATCAAAACGAAGTATACGATCGTGTCCGATCTGTGAAACACTTTTTACGACAGCACCCGAAAGATGCTTTCGCATGAGCATACATAACATTGGCGGCTTCATCGGGTTTTCGACCGCCATATTTGTAAAATGCACACGGGGATAATTACCCGATGCGGAAAAGAAAAGTTTTCGCTGTTCGGTTCTCGTTCGCAAAAGAAGTACCGCTTCATGCTTCGCAGGCTGATAGATCTTTTCCACCCTTGCACCGACAGCAAAATCTTCTATTTCGCGTTTGAGAAAATGCAAAAATATGCCGTCTGTTCCCATCTTTATACCACCGTTGCAACAGGATTTTTCAGTTCGCTGACAATAAATTCGGATTGCGGGAACACAACACGCAGTTTTTCTGCCAGAGCCGTCATTGCGATCACTTCCGTTTCAAAATGACCAGCCGCCGCCAACGAAAAACCGAGTGCATCAGCCGCAAGATATTCATGATGCTTGACTTCACCCGTCAGCAGAAGATCTGCACAGCGTGCACAGGCTTCCTCATAATAATCACTGCCCGCACCGCCGCATACGGCAACCGTACGAACCGTTTTGTCGGAACAGGTCAGACGTACCGACGTTTTAAGACAATCGGCAACTATTTTTGCAAATGCAGATGCCGTCATTTCATGATTCAAAACACCGATTCTGTATTCGGGATTGGATTGTTCAATACCCTTGCAATCAATTCCCAACACCTTGCACAATGTATCATTGACACCACCGACGGCTTTATCGAAATTCGTGTGGGCACAGATTGCCGTCAGTGAATGTTTTGCAAGCTGATACGGAACACTTTCGGAAAGACAGGTTTTTGTAGCCTGAAAAATAACGGGATGATGAGATATAATCAGTTCGCATCCCTTTTCAACCGCTTCCTTTACAACTGCAGGCGTGATATCCAAAGCCAGCAAAGCTTTCTTAAAATCGGCATTGATATCACCGACCAATAAACCCGCATTGTCAAAAGACATCTGCTCACAGAAAGGAGCGATTGCATCTATGTAATTGTAAACAGCAGAAATCTTCATATATTTACCACCGTAATATTCAAATTCATTTTGAGTGTTTTTCATAGTATGAAAGACACGCAGACAAAAACTCGGTTTCATCATTCTGCACACCGCAGTTTACCAATGCATCATAACGCACGGTCAGATGTCGGTGCAGTTGTGCAACGTATTCTTTCGTCAGTGCATCCTTTTTTGTCAGCAATTGACCGAAATAGCAGACTCCGCATTCGGCGTTCTGCGGTTGTGCACAATAGTATGCACTGATCGTGATATAGAGTTTTCCGGCATCTTCGAGAACTTCTTCCCGTTCGATCCGAAAACCGTTGCGAAATAAAAACGATCTCACTTCCCACACGTGAGATTGCGGTTGCAGAACAAGATGCAGATCCTCTTTTCGGATCCATTCACAGGAGGACAGTATTCTTGTCATCAAGGTTCCACCCATACCGCAGATCGTAACATCCTGCGCTTCGGAAGGATCCACATTCTGCAATCCGTCGGAAATACGCAACGCAATGCGGTCGGAAAGTGCATACTTTTCGACCGTTTTTTTTGCGTTGTCAAGCGGACCTTGTCCGATATCCACGGCAAGGCAATGCTTCGTCTTTCCCGTCAGAACAAGATACGCGGGAAGAAAAGCATGATCCGTACCGACGTCGACTACGCGCTTTTGCTCACGAACGAAAGACGCCGCCGCCGTCAGTCTTTTACCGGGATTCATTTGTTTGCAAAATATGCGTTGATGCGTGCAACAAGATCATCCGCACTTACACCGTGAACCGCACAAGCCTGTTCAAGTGTTTCGCTTCTTGCAGAAGGACAACCGAGGCAATGCATCCCCATTTCAAGGAAGAAGGGGGCTACACCTCTGTCATAATCAAGGATATCACCGATTTTTGTGGTTTTGTTGACTGTCATAGTATTTTTATTCCTTTCTGGAAATTATTGATTGATATTGGATTCGGAAATAATATAAACCGGACGTCCCTTTACTTCCGTATAAACACGTGCAAGATATTCACCGAGAATACCGATGAGTGCCATGACGATACCGACCAGCAAAAACAGTACGCCGTACAGCATCACAAAGGAATGCATAAGCAATTCATCAAAAACGAAACGGCGGACAACGGCGTAAATACCGATACCGACACCGACAAACACCATCAGAATACCGAGCAAAAGAGCCAGGCGAAGCGGTGAAGACGTGTAGCCGAGAATGCCGTCAATTGCATATTTTGCAAGTTTTCGGATCGACCACTTGGTTTCCCCGGCGGCACGTTCTCTGTTTTCATGGCTGAACCATTTGGTATTGAATCCTACCCACGTAAAAATACCTTTTGAAAAACGGATACGTTCGGGCATGGACAGAATAGAAAGCACAACTTTCTGTTTCATGATGCGGAAATCCTGTGCACTGTCATTGATCTGTATCTCACTGACCTTGTTTATAATTTTATAAAAAGCATTCGAGAGAGCACTTTTGAATGCTTCTTCCCCTTCACGGTCAGATCTTCTTGCTGCGGCAACGTCATATCCTTCAACTTCACACGCTTCAAGCATTTCCGGAATCAGATCGGGAGAATGCTGCAAATCGGCATCAATGATACCGATATAATCCGAATGAACGGCATATTGCATTCCTGCAAGCATGGCGGCTTCTTTTCCGAAATTGCGTGAAAAAGAAATGAACTTACAGCGATTGTCCTGCTGTGCAAAATCTTTCAGTATATCAAGCGTTGCATCTTTACTGCCGTCGTTGACAAAAACAAATTCAAACTGATACTCTTGCAAAGGATCGCAAACGCGGTAAAGTTCCTTCTTCAGCATTTCAAGAACATCAGCTTCGTTATAACAAGGAACGATCAGTGAAACAGTCTTCATTTTTTACTCCTCAATCATAGAAATCAGGCATCTGCCGCAATCGTGCATATTTAGATTTTATTATAACATTGTTCTTTATTTTTTGCAAGAGAAAGAACAATAAAAAAACAGTCGAAAGCAAACACAATCGACTGTTTCACGCATTATTTTATGTTTAGGGTAAGGTTGTATTTTTCTGTTCTTCCGTTGACGTGCCATCCGTTCGGGATAACAAAATCCATCTCAGTCACGGTTTTTTCGTTCGTATTGATAAGTGCACCCTCCTCAACGATCACATCCCCCATCAGTTCGGACTTATTGCCGTTGGCATTGATAACCGCACCGGCATATAAATGCAACACGGCATTCGGCCTGCCCGTTGTGTAATGATGTGTTGCTTCAAGCACCTGCCCGTCAATATCGTAAAATCCCTGATCGAACATTGCAAATCCTGCAAAGCCGCTGAACGTGAGCGTAGCACCGCTGAAAACATTGACTTCTGCACCCGGTAAAAAAGCAAAACTCTTTGTAATTTTATGTTCTCCTTCATAGAAATTGAAGGTCATATCACCGTCAAACGTATAAAAGTTTGCTTTATCCGTACCGATATCAAATCCGCCTATATCCATCGAACTTTTAACAAATGATGTATTGCCGTAGAAAGAATAAATTTCACGGTCGTTTTCGGTATCGATCTCACGGATCACGTATGCTCCGTCTGCCAATCGGTACAAACTGTTCTGGGGGGCTATTTGCAGATAACGGGCATGATAATACTGCTCATTGGCGTACATTTTTGCAGTACCGCTTAAAACGGCACCGCTTTCAACACGCAACGTTGCCTGCATATTGTTCATGGTCCATTCGTATACCGGCATCAAGCCCATGTGCAGAGCAAAATGACTGACAACGTAACTGCCTCCGCGCCATTTTGCTATGGCATACGTTTCATACATAGTCGAACCGCTTTTTAACGTTACATTACCGCCTGCATTCGAAACATAACCGGAACAATCCAGCACACCGCCGTTTTCAACAACGATATCACCTGCAAGGTCAATCTGTCCGTAATAACCGGTATTCCCGTAAGGCAGATAAGAAGCGGATCCCGTTCTTCCCGTAACGGCATTGATGAGCAAAGTACCGTTTACGGTCAGTACCGCACCTTCTTCCACCGTCAGTGTTCTGAATTTTACGGCATCACCCGTCGGCGTCGGATTATCGGGACAGTAGCCGTTTGATTCATAGCCCGACATCAGGGAATTACACGGAATCAAAAGCATGACGCCCGCGGGAACGATTGCTCTTTCCGTCAGCACATCGTCAATACCGACAACTACAGTATCGCCGCTTTTGCTGTTCGCAAGTGCTTCTGCGGTGTTGCTGTAAAACACGATCGAGTTGTTATTTCTGATAAATGCGTTACAATCAGTAACAGTCTCATCAAAACCTACTTTACAACGTAAGCAAGTATATGATACATCCATCTGTCCTGCATTTTCAGGATCGTCATATGCGAAACAGACAACCGATGCATCGGGCGGAATAAAATGTCCGAGAGCCATATCCGTTACCGTATAGGAATCCGAACAACGCGAACAGGTGAATTGGCGTTCACCGTCAGCGATACAGGTCACGGGCGTAAGCACGGTTTCTTTGTAATCATGACCGGGTGCTGCAATACTTTCCTCATACGAATCACCGCAAACAGAACAAGAATAATACTGCGTTCCGTTTGTGGTGCAGGCGGGATCGATCTGTTCGGTCAGTTCGTAGGAATGACCTTTCACGGGAATGACCGTCTGTGCAATCAATATTTCCTTACAATCTGCACATTGACTTCCCTGTGTCAACCCGTTTTCCGTACAACTTGCCTCAACGGCTGCAAGCACAACCGCAGAATGTTCTTTTTTATCCAGGACGGTTGATGTATTTTTACCGCAGATCAAGCACTCAAAAATTTGCAAGCCTTCCGTAATGCAGGTAGGTGCAACGGATTCAACAAGTACATACTTATGTACGGTATTCTTTTCATAAAAACCTGTCATGCGGTTATACAAATGTACGATCCTGCAAAAAAAACACACGAACCACTGTTCTTTGCCCTCGTGCGTATGGTCATGACAGCAGCCGCAATACGGTGCATCGGCATCCGCTACAATGCCGTCATCCAAAACATCTCCGGCAACAAGTGCTTCCGCATGAACAGCAGGTATAAACAGAATTACTGTCAACAAAAAAACCGATAAAGCGTATACAATTTTTTTCAAATTGAACACCTCAAAAAGGAAAGTGAGCCCCGGCATCACCCGGCAGACAACGGCTGCACGCAACGGATGCCAAGGCTCATTATTTATTTTGCGAGTATAATGATTAACAATCAGCCGAGATCAACATCGTCAAAAACATGGATGTTTACATAAACGGTTTCTGTAATGGTGGAGTTGACCATATCACCGACGTTGCTCATATCAACAGCGATATCGATCTGAACGGTGTAGTAACCGTCTTCATTTGCGAAATCACCAACGCTAAGAGCAAGGAGTTCATCGCTCATTGCTCCTGCAACACCGTTCACAAGAAGCTTCATAGCGGAATCTTCTTCATCGGTGCGATAGTCTTCGGGATTGAAGCCGTTGCCGCTGAGAAGAGCAACTTTTTCACCGTCAGCAGCGGTAACTTCGGCAACCGTTACCTTTTCAAGTACTTTGTTGACAAAACCGTCAAGAGAATTGAGAACAGCACAAAGTCTGTTGATGGCGGCCTGATTGCTGCCGAATGCATCATTAACGTCAAGAGCCGCAACAAGTGCAAGACCTTCACCGATGGTCTTTGCTTCAAGAGCAGCAACCGTATCTTCGGGCTTAAGTTCGGTAATGTAGTTTACAAGTGCTTCGGGAGCCTTGACATCAATGACAAGATCACCGTCAACAACGGAAGCGGCAATGTGTTCGGAAATGGTCTGAGCGAAAGCCTGCACTTTTGCAATATTTTCTTCGGAACCTGCGAACTTAACGACAAGATCAAAAGCTTCATCACCGATCTCAACGGCATACGTACCGAAGACAAGTGTTTCATCCAGATTTGCAAGTTTATAGAACAGACCTGCCCCGACTTCAAAGAGAACTTCCTTGATTGCGGTGTTCTGGAAAGTTTCGTCAGCATAAACGGTTTTGTCAATGATCTTGACGGAATCAGCACCGACGTATTCCTTGACTGCGGCACCGAAAGCGGTCATAAAGCCGTCAAAAGCGGCAGAATCAAGAGCACCTTCAACATCCCAGATACCGTCAACGTCAACGATTACGGATGCAACTGCATTTTCAACGTCTGCTTCACCCTTTACAAGAGTGGCAACACCGGCTTCTTCAGCCCAAGCATTGGCAGCAGTGACAACCTGATCGAGTTTTGCATCCACGACAGCGGGTTCTTCGAGATATCTTGCACATTTGGGGCAGATCATGCCTTCAAGACCGGTCGCAAGCCAGGATGCGGCAACATTACCGTCTGCAAGTTCTGCATGAGCAATTTCAGCATCAAGACTGACAGAGATTCGAAGAATATCTCTTGCATCACGAGGCTCAACTTCACCGTTTGCATTCATATCAGCCCAAAGCAACTGATCTTGTGTGGGATTTTCAAGATGAACCGAATAGCGCAGTGCAAGACGTGCATCAGCGGGTTCAATTTTACCGTCACCGTTGATATCACCAAGGCAAGCAACTTTTGCAGAGGATTCTTCCTCAACGGCAAAAGCTGGCATTGCAAGCGTGAATATCATCAATGCAGCTACGAAAAGAGCTATCAATTTCTTCATGGTATTACCTCCGATATTTTTTTTAGCATATTCACTATAACACATAAATAAATACTTGTCAATGGAAAAAAGCACCTCGTTAACAGTTATGACACAATTACACAATGCATTTATAAAGGTTAAGGTGTATTTTTTTCATAAAATTTGTGATATCCGTGTGCTTCACGCGTCTGTTCATTGAGAAAGGGGGAATCAGCACAATGAAAGCGGAAGATATTTACCGCAATTATTTTGAGGACGTATATAGATACATATTGTGTATTTGTGCTGATGAGGAACTGGCTTGTGAAATCACCCAGCAGACATTCTTCAAAGCCATGTTCTCCCTTCATACGTTCCGCGGTGACTGCGACATCAAGATATGGCTGTTAAAAATTGCAAAGAACATTTATTATTCACATTTAAGAAAAAACAAAAAACTTGTTGAATTTCCGCAATACGATCTGCCTGACAATGAAAGCCTGTCCTCTCTCGTTGAAGATCGGGATACAGCCATGCATATACGCAGAATTCTGCAAACCTTAAATGAACCGTACAAAGAAGTATTCACCATGCGTGTTATTACCGAGCTACCGTTTGAAGAAATCGGTGCAGCATTCGGAAAAAGTGCACACTGGGCTTGCGTTACATATCACAGAGCAAAAGAAAAAATAAAAAAACAACTGGAGGAATGATCATGCATTGCGATATAATAAGAGATTTATTACCGCTGTATGCGGAAAACATGGTAAGCAAAACGAGTGAACAAGCCATAAACAAACATCTGCAAACTTGCGATGCTTGCAGACAGCAACTGCTGTCCCTGCAACAAAACGAAAATATATTTCAACCGTCAGAACAAAGTTTGAAGCCTTTGAAAAGCATTCAGAGAAAACTCATTGCGGGTGCTGTTTTTATCGTCATCGCAGTCAGTTTGTTATGGGGACTTGTGCTGATGCAACCGGGCGATGAAATGGCATACTCCCTTTTGGTTTTTTACGGTCTGATTCCACTCAGCGGTGCCGTTATCAGCGGGATTCTGAGTGTAAAAACGAAAACATTGCGATTGTTCTGTCCGTTCATATTTGCAGTGTTGAATACGGTTATACCGATGATCGTATTCGGTGGCGGACCGGAATGGATCATGACGGCGATCGCAATGATCGCCTGCAGTATCGGTACTGCGGTCGGTCTGCTCGTATTACACATCAAAAAAGCAAAAACAAAATAACAACATTTATAATCTTGCCATCATTTTCCGGAAGACAAAACAGGTATTATTATGTGAACTTTCCCATTCACAATAATACCTGTTTTCAGTTTGCTTATCAGTCTGTGCCAAATACATCAGACCGATTTAATTTCACTCAACAAAAGCACCTTCATCCAACTGTTGCTGAATAAATACTTCTACACGCTGACCGTCAACAAACACACCGTCAAGACGGACATACCCTTTAAAAACACGGATAACAGCGTAAGCCGATTCAAAGCACACGGGCGGATTTTCAGAACCGTAACCCCATTTGTGATGATACACGTTATTGATCATGTACAGCCAATTGCCCTCTCCGTCATATTCGATCGGTTCCTGCAGTTCATAGTATCTGCCTTCAATCGGAAAAACGAAAGATCCATCCGACTGCGAACGGATATAATTCCCGTCGGGCTTGCTGCCTGACAATTCAAAAACAGCAAAACCGTCCGCACCTGTTTTTACGGATGCATAACGTTTTTTATGAACACCGTCAAAATAATAAACGTCTGCGAGATAGACACTGTTCGAATTCACATAATACTCCAACTGATCGACTTCAACTTTATAGACGGCTGCACGCTCACGCAATCCCCAATCTATGTAGTGCGAATAAGAGATCATGCAAACGGGGATCAGCAGTTGTAAAACAAAAACGATACATAAAATGTTTCGGAACTTATTCTTATTCACCGTCCGTCACCTCACTTTCAGAAGGCTTGCGTTTCACGGTTTTTGAAAAACGGTAGTTGACAAGAAGCACTGCCGCCCCCATAAGCACAAACACGATACCGTACTCCACGACCGACAGTGAGAATGCCAGCAAAACCGAAACGAATAAAGCTGCGATCATCAACATACCGAGATTGAGATAAACAAACCGACCGAGCTGTGCACCGAGCACAATCAGCACAACCGCCTGTGCAACCGAAAACGGCAGTATGATAAAGAACAGCCAATCGTCCAAAGGAAGCGTCTCTGCACCAAAAGAGAGTAAAGCAACCGCGATACCGAGTGCACTATACAGCAATCTGAAACGGTTTTGCATTAAATTCTTCTTCCCGATCAGAACACCACCGATCACAAAAAGAACGGACAGCATAAAGGCAAAGCAGGTCAGTTTGTCGAACATGAATGACGACGGATAGGATCCGTTGACATCCGGATGCAAAAAGATCGTGACGACTACGGACATAACGGCAGAGCCAAGCAGCCCCAATGAACCTGCGGGCAAGGAAGCGTTTGTACCGCCGTCGGACATATAAAGTGCAAGAAACGCAAAACTGAGCGTTGCCAAAAATCCGTCTTCAATTGCAAATCCGCCCACGCCGATCAATACAAAGCAAGCAATCGTCGTCAGCCATACGCAATAGACGTAACGAATATTCTCGTCGCTACTGCGTTTTTTCCATGAGAAATACACGCCGACGCAAAGTAAGGCAACCGTGCAAAAAAACCACAAGAGAGATTCCGTCGCTTGAATTTTATCAATTCCGAACGTCAGAACGGCCGTGTAATATGCAACCAGAGGCGTAACGGCATCCAACAGGAAAATGACAGGCAGAAACAGCAATCCGTCAAGAATGAAGCATTCAAAAAACGATGTCGTCAAAGCAAAAACGGAATCCACCGCCGCAACGGTTGCCGCACAACCTGCACACCATAAAACGGCAGCACCTTCACGCCATGCAAGACTTTCGCGTTTTTTGCTGAAAACGTAAAATGCGATCCCCTGCCCTGCAAGCATAGGCAAAAAAGAAAATGCAGACAACAGAACGTCGGGAATATTCTCCCATGTGTTCAAAAAGATGATAACAAGACCGCCGCCAAGCAAAAGCGTACCGACGATCGCAAAAACAACGGTCAGAATTTTATGAGGATCGGTCTTTTTGTCAAGTTCTTTTCGGCTCTTACCGTAGATCAGTTCTTCGATCTCCACACCAAAAACCGTTGACAGACGATCCAGTGTTTCAATGTCGGGTTGCGTGCGGTTGTTCTCCCAACCCGATACGGTTTGCCGTGTTACGTGCAGTTGTTCGGCAAGTGCTTCCTGCGTCATATTATTCTGCACACGCAGGCGTTTGATGGTTTTTGCAACCTTTGTCATAAGCATCACCTCAACCTTATTATCACATAATACTTTGGTTTTGTCACGCAAATACAGGTAAAAATTAACGACACAGTTTGTTGCATTGATATTTTAACGCAAAATATTGACGGATCCTTGTTATTTCAAAGGATCCGTCACTTGATTAATAAGTTGCGTAGTGTTCTTTCACAAAGTCTGCATAATGGGGATACTGTGTTTCAATGTAATCGTATGCGACGGAAATATAGACCTTTCCGCTTGCGGAATCCACCTCAGACGTACCGAGATACGTACCGTCCTGTGCATAAATATTGTTGTAATAAACCGTTACGTCCTTTTCATGTTCACCATCTTCAAGATTGCGTATGGTGTAAGATGCACGGTTTCCCTGTTCATCGTAAGTATATATCTGTCTGCCGTAGAACATATTGTTCTGTTCTATGCGTGTTTCGGTCAGTTCACCTTTTTCATTGTACGTATACTCATACAGCAAATAACCCGTACTGTTTTCCACACGCAGAGATCGCACCTTGTCGAGTTCATTGGCGGTATACAGATACGTTTCAAGAACAACATCTCCCTCCAATCGCTCCACACGTTCGGTCAATCCTTTTTCATTCATATAATAAATGCGTTTGTCCATCAATGCACCGTCGGCATCGTAAGCAAGCATTTCCGTTTGGTTTTCTTTATAGAAATAGTTGGAATACGAACCGCTTCCGTTTGTAATATCAGTGATATCACCGTTTTCGTTAAAAGCAATGACCGTTTCGGTCGTACTGCCGTCAGGAGATTCCATAACAACACGAATTCCGCTTCCGTCCTCTGCAAAGGCAAAACTTACCTGCGTAATTCCGTCATCATTGGAAAAGACAATTTTGTTGCATGTTTGTGTTGCCTTCTTTTCACCCTTGAAATCAAAATTCGATTTTGTTTGCATTGCATCCGCAATCAGTGTATACGATTCCACCGAAGGGATAGTTGCATTCTCAAACAGATCGTCCGTGTTTTCAGGTAGTGTCTGTGATTCGGTCGAAGATTCGGAAACGTCCGCAGTATTTGTTTCGGTTTCCGAAACGTTTTGTTCGGTTGCCTGTGTATCCGAAACTGCTTCCGTCTGTTCCGAAACGCTGTCCGTTGCGGGATCGGTAACATCCTGCTGATCTTCACCGCACGAGCACAATGTAAATATCAAACAAAATAACAATAAAGAAATGATAATTTTTTTCATACGATACCTCCGTTATTGGAATTATTATATCAGCAATCAAACGATCGGTCAACCGTCAGTTTCAATAATTTCAGAAACAACGTATTGTGCCAGAAGAAAACCGGCAACCGGCGGAACAAAAGCAATGCTCGCAGGTGCGTGACGTCCGTTTTCACTGTCAACCGCCAGATGTACGGATTCCTCCGTTGACCATACGACGGGAATATCACCGAGATTTCTGTTTTTCAGTTCCCGACGCATCACACGGCAAAGCGGACAGGTATGCGTTTTGGAAAGTTTTCCGATCTGCAAAAGTTCCGCGTGCAGTTTGTTGCCCGTTCCCATGCAGGAAACGATCGGTATATTCCTGTTTTTACACTGTACCACAAGATCAATTTTCGCAGAGACGGTATCAATGGCATCTACACAAAAATCATATTTCTGAAAAAAAACGGATTCGGCTTGCTGTGCATCGTAAAAAATCGGCAATTGCGTAACAACACATTGCGGATTGATGTCTGCGATCCGTTCAGCCACCACCTGCGTTTTCGGTTTACCTACACTTGAATGCAATGCACACAACTGTCGGTTAATATTACTGACGGAAACCGTGTCGGCATCAACGATCGTCAGTTTACCGACACCGCATCGGGCAAGTGCTTCAGCCGTATAAGAACCGACACCGCCAAGACCGAACAGAATGATATGTGATTGTTGCAGACGTTCTGCCGCACGTTCACCGATCAATGCAACCGTGCGTTGCATCCAAGCATCCATAAAAAATACCCCTTTGTTTGGTAGATATCTCTATAATACACGCTGTAAAATTAGAATACAATACAAATTTTTTTTACGGGCTTGCCTTTTTTATTTTTCTTGTATAAAATGGTAAATTAGAAAAGTATGTAAGGAGGATATTATGGCTTTTCCGATTCAAATACCGAAAACTCTGACCCGCGTTTGCGAGATCTACACAAAACACGCAAAAAAACAGATTCCGACCGAAGTAAAACTGGCAAGTGCAAAAAAACCGGATCTGAGCAACATTGACATTCCCCTTCCGAGCAAAAAAAGCGATTACACCTGTTCGCTTGAAAAAGACGGTGTGCTGTGGCTGGGCGCAACGACGGGACTTACAAGATATGATCCCAATGCCGAAAGAGAATACGACAAGGTCATGTATTTCAGTGCAGACCGCGATCTGCCCGACAATCACGTAAAATCCCTGTGCGATTACGACGGTGCCGTTTGGGCTTTGACGGAAACGGGCGCTTCCAGAATCACGATGGTCGAGTTGACGGCGGAAGAACTTGCCGATCAGCTTCGTGCGGAAACCAAGAGATACGTTGACCGCAGAGGTATGGTAACGCAAAGACATCTGACCGTTCCGCGTGTCAAAGAATCCATGGTTCCTTACAACCATTCCGACAACGACGGATGTTTCACTGCAAGTTACGCCATGGGGGAAATGTGCCGTTATGCGGAACTGAAAAAGAAATTCGGTAAAGACGACCCCAAAGTTATTGAAGCCAGACAAAGTGCTACCAGAGCCGTGGAAGCCGCTTTACTGCTTATGAACATTTCCGGCAGAGGCAACGGTTTCGTTGCAAGAACGTACGTAACCACCCACGAACCCTGCCCCGATGACGGCCTGTTTTATAAAAAACAGGGTGACAAGGCCTATTGCCTGTGCACGTCGGATGCAATATCCAAAAACATGGTCGGCTTTGAAGTCGATGCTTCAACGCCCGTTCCCGACAGACTTGCAAAGCTTTACAGAGATGCAGGTTTCACGGATGATGACATCATCTATAAAGGCGACACCAGCAGTGACGAGATCACCACGCATTTTGTAAATATTTATATGGCACACGATATCCTCGGTCCGGATGATCCTGAACTTGACGAACTGCTCATCATGTCCGGCACAAATACGCTCAACCACATCATCGACAACGGCTTCTGCCTGCGTGAATGCAACGGCAAGCCGACGACATGGGCGAAGTGGAATATCGAGTATTTCAACACCACCTTCGGATGGGCGGATGCCTGTCTGAATTCGGCACAGATCCTCATGTATCTTCACGTTATGATGTACGTCACGGGTCAGAAAGATGGCAAATGGAAAGATACGTTTGACAGCCTTATTGCTCAGGGCTATGACAAACTTCCTCTCAAACATGAAGAACGCTTCCATATGAGTTCCATGATGAGCATGTGTGAATCAACGGAAGAAATGATGTACGGTGATCACATGCTTGCAACCCTTGCCATGTGGCCTTTGATCCTGCTTGAAACGGACGAAGAACGCAAAGAAAACTTCCGCAAGGCATACAAAAGCTGGAACGGAACCATCCGCCGCGAACACGATCCCGGTTATGATATTCCTTTCCTCGTTGCCTGTCCCGATGCGACCATTGACAGTGAAATGATGATCGATTGGTTCCGCAGAACCAACAACAGCCGCCTTTGCTCGGGCTGTGATATTGATGCACGTAAAGATATTGCCCGCCGTTACCGTTTCGGCGGTTACAAAGAAACGTCTGCTCTGCTCCCGCCCGATGAGCGTTTCATTTCCAAATACGACCGCAATCCTTATGAATGGAAAAAAGAAGAAGGCGGCATGACACAGATCGAAAGTTGCTACGTTTACACATTCGCCTATTGGCTCGGCCGTTATTACGGTCTGATCGAAGAATAAAGGAGGAACATAAAATGTCTGAATTTTCCAAGATTCATCTGATCGGCAATGCACATCTGGATCCTGTCTGGCTCTGGCGCTGGCAGGAAGGTTGCGGCGAAGTCATGCAGACTTTCCGTTCCGCACTTGACAGACTCAACGAATACGACGATTTCGTATTCACCTGCTCCTCCGCGGCATATTACAGTTGGGTAAAAGAAATTGATCCCGCCATGTTTGAGGAAATAAAGGAAAGAGTGAAAGAAGGCAGATGGGTACCCGTCAACGGTTGGTGGGTACAGCCCGACTGCAACGTTCCGTCCGCAGAAAGTTTCGCAAGACAGGCTCTGTATTCACAGTTGTTCTATTATGAAAACTTCGGCAAGATCTGCAGAACGGGATACAACGTTGACTCCTTCGGCCACAATGCAAACTTACCGCAGTTGCTTATGAATGCAGGTATGCCTGCTTACGTTATGATGCGTCCCGGTATGCATGAAAACAATACCATTCCCGTAAGTGCTTTCATCTGGAAACACCGCGACGGATCCAAAGTCCTCACCTACCGCATTCCGAACACGTACGCTCCCTCCGGCAGTCACGCACTTGAAAGAGAAAGAAAAGTGTATGAAGATGCGATCAATGAAACCGGTCACGGCGTCATGTTCTTCTACGGTGTCGGTAACCACGGCGGCGGACCGACGAAAGCCGATATGAACTGGATGATCGATCACATGGAAGAAGACGGATGGCATGACATGGAATTTTCATCTCCCGACGATTATTTCCGTGATCTTCTCGTTGAAATGGTGGATCTTCCGATGTGGGAAGACGAACTCCAGCACCATGCAAGCGGTTGCTACAGTGCAACTTCCCTCGTAAAACAACTCAACCGCAATGCCGAAAACGAACTGTATGCGGCTGAAAGTTTCGCCACGGTTGCAGGTTGTATTGCAGACATGAATCCGTCCAACGAAGAATTTGCACAGGCATGGAAGGAAGTCTGCTTCAATCAGTTCCACGATATTCTTTGCGGTTGTTCCATTATGGAAGCGTACGAAGACGTACGCCACACGTTCGGTGCCGCAATCAACACCGCAATGAAAAAATACAACGAAGCAACGCTTCGCATTACAGGCAGGATCAACACCTGGCTTGACGGCGTAAGCGATCCTGTGGACACCTGCATACGTCACCATTCCGCCCCCGGATTCCCCCGTCCCGTTGCCGTGTTCAATCCGCTTTCCTATGACGTGGAAGTGCCCGTACAGACCTATCATCCGTCATCAAAAGTCAAAGACAGCGACGGCAATGAAGTCTTTTTCAGCAACGTTCGTTCTTCGCGTTCCAACGACTCGCATCTTGATACCGTATTTCTTGCCAAAGTTCCGGCAATGGGCTATTCTACCTATTGGCTTGAAGAATTTGACGGTGATGAATACGCTCCCGAAAGTGATGTTAAAGCCAACGGTCTGTGTATGGAAAACGAATACTTAAAAGTTGCTTTCAGCAAAGAAACGGGATGCATTGTTTCTCTTGTGGATAAAACCAGCGGTTATGATTACGCTGCAAACGGAGAACTTGCCGTTCCCACCGTTATTGACGATCACAAGACCGATACGTGGGCACACAACGTGTTCAGGTTCCACGATGTAAAAGGGGTCATGGCACTTGAGAGCATTGAGCTCATTGAAGATGAAGGTGCAAGAGCGGTTATGCGTACCGTTCACACGTTCGGTAAATCTGTTCTGCATCAGGACTTCATTCTCGGTGCAAAGCAGAAAACGCTTCGCGTAAAATGCCGTGCAATGTGGAGCGAACGCTTCACATTGCTCAAAACTTCTTTCAAACTGGCAGGCACGGACGGCATCAATACCGCGGAAATTCCCGGCTCATTCATCAAACGTCCGACCAACGGCGAAGAAGAACCGCATCAGCGTTGGGCTGATCTGACCGTTACGGCAGACGGAGTACGCAGAGGCTTAAGCATTCTCAACGACAGCAAGTACAGTTACGATTGCCCCGAAAATGACCTTCGTCTGACCCTTCTGCGTAACGTTATTTTTGCAGACCACTATTCACCGCGTCCCGAAGCCGATTTCCGCTTCACGGATGAAGGCTTGCAGACGTTCGAATACGGAATTTATCTGCACGAAGGCGAAGCAGAATGCAGTGACGTCACAAAAGAAGCGGCAATGTTCAATATCCGTCCGAACTGTGTTCCGATGGGTTATCACAAAGGTGATCTTCCGCAAAAACAGGGATTTGTCCGTTTCAGTGCTGACAATATCCTGATGACGGCACTTAAATATTGTGAAGACGGAAGCGGAGACATTATTCTCCGTTGCCATGAAACAAAAGGCAATGAAACGCACTGTGCCGTATTCTGCGACCTTGTTGAAGCCGCATTCCGCACCTATTTTGAGCCCAACGAAATCAAAACCTTCCGCATTAAAAAAGACGGTTTTGCGGACGAATTGAATTTCCTTGAAGGCATTGTTAAAAACGATTAACAGAGGAGAAACAAACATGGCTAAAATTCTCGGTAACAATTTACCCAATATTCCGTGGCAGGATGCTCCCGAAGGATATGCATATCCGATGTGGAGATACAACAACAATCCCGTTATCACCCGCGACAATCTGTTTATGGCAAACAGCATTTTCAATTCCGCCGTCGTACCTTACAAAGACGGGTTTGCAGGTGTTTTCAGAGCCGACTTCAGAAGCAGAGACCAGAAACTTGTGGTCGGTTTCAGCGATGACGGTATCACATGGAATCTCAAAGACAAGGTGATCTTTGAGGGTTACGATCCCCGTCTTTGCATTCTTGAAGATAAATACTTCCTTTCATGGGTAAACCATACGCCCCACGGTACCACCATCGGTATTGCCTATACGGAAGACTTTGAAGAATGGGTGCAGATGGAAGATGCCTGCTATCCCGTTGCCCGCAACGGCGTTCTGTTCCCGAGAAAGATCAACGGCGAGTATTGCCTGCTAATCCGCCCCTGCGACAAAGGCCACACACCGTACGGCGATATTTACATCAGCCGCAGTCTTGACCTTACCTATTGGGGAAAACACCGTTTCGTCATGTCGCCCGTAAAAATCTGGGAATCCACGAAAGTGGGTGCAGGTCCGACTCCGATCGAAACGGATGAAGGCTGGCTGATGTTCTACCACGGCGTACTTACCAGTTGTAACGGCTTCACTTACAGCATCGGTGCGGCTCTGCTTGACAAGGATGAACCGTGGAAAGTGCTTCACAGGGCTGACAGTTATCTGTTGGCACCGCACGAAACGTATGAATGCGTGGGGGACGTTCCCAACGTCGTATTCCCCTGCTGTGCGCTGACGGATGCCGAAACGGGCAGAATTGCAGTATATTACGGTGCGGCTGACACCAGCGTTGCACTGGCATTTACAACCATCAACAAAACGATCGACTTTATAATGAAAAATGACTTGATGAAGTAAGCACTTCATCAAGTCACCGGTAATTTACCACTGATGTATGACGGCGGGGTTCGCAAAGATCTCATCCAGTTTCTGAATGAACGGCATGAGATCAGCGGCTCCGCCGATTTTATGGTCAAAGATCAGAGTCAGCGGCAATACTCTTTTTACAGCAATATCCACTTGCCCTTCTGAATTTCTGAACACACAATTCTCATCCTTGACTCTGCCTGCGGCAAGAAGAAAAACGGACGGATACATGGGAGAAATATAGGTTATGTTCACATCCAGACGGTCATACAAAGTACCCCAGTTTGTAAAGCAGACGGTGCCTTCCGTGAAATCATCCGCACGCAAGCCCTCATATTTTCCCTTGCTGTGGTTTTGATAATACTTTTTCTTAAAGAGTTTTGAGAAGACGGCAATTTTGTTCTTACCGAAATATGCACTTCTGAACTGAGCAAAAGTGGAAGAAACTTTCCCCTTTGCGGCATAGCCTGCCATACGCTGACCTGCCACGTTGAAGTAGGCACGTTTCATATTTGTTTTGCCGAGACGGTATTTGATTTCCTCAAGTTGTGCGGCAATTTCGCTCAGCGATTTATTTTCCAGTTGTTTTGCTTTGACCTGATAGGTTATTCCGTCTTCAGAGCAAACCGGAACGGTAACGTCAATGTTCTTTTTTATAATCAGACGTCCGCTTGTGGATTTATGATCGTATTCAATGTGAGCGTTCAATCGCGGGGCAACCTTGAGCCCCTCAACAAGCACTTTTATCATGAGCGTATTGAACGGCAATTTATAACCGCATCCGTCTTTCAGTTTCTCATATTCTTCCCAGAATGCCGTAATATCTGCATTGTAAGAACAGCAAACAGCCGGAATCTCACGCTGTGCATTCACAAGAGCATTGCTGAACACACGGCTGCGGATATCCATAACTTCAATAACATCGCCTTCAACGGGATCCAGTTTTGCCCGTTGCATATATTCCTTAAAACTCATCATGCTCTCCCCTTTTCCAAATCATTATACTATTCACTTCTCCATTCGTCAAGCACTTGAAAAAGAGGGTTTTCTGTGTTAATATCTAAAACAGAAAATAAATAATCGGAAAGGTTTGTGTGAAATGCATCTTCTGAAAATTGATAAAGACAATTATATCGGTCAGGCAGATCCCTTTATCTTGGAAAGCAACGGCAGGTTTTACATATACACAACAGGTCACGACGGCGTGTATGCATACGAATCTGACAACCTGTTTGACGGATGGAAGTTGTATGGCAAGGTTTTCAGCCACAAGAACCACGAAGAATACTGGGCTCCGTCCGTCATTGAGATCGACGGCACATATTATATGTACGTTTCGTTTGAATTCTATGATGACACGCCTGACAAGGGCGGACACCGACAAACGCTTCACGTTGCAAAAAGCCGCAATCCTCTCGGCCCGTTCACAGATGCAAAACAGATCCTGCATCCGTTCTCCATTGACTCGCACATTGTAAAAAATGAAGCAGGTTTATTCCTTTTCTATTCGACCAACCGTTTTGACTGTGAGCGTCCCGGTACATATATTGTTGTTGACCGTATGCTTGATCCCGAAACACCGGCAGGCAATCCTGTTCCCGTTGTGGTACCGACACTCGATGAAGATATTTTTCGCCGTGACCGTTACAAAAAGGGCGAACATTGGCACACCATTGAGGGAGCTTTCTATTTCCGCGAGGGCGATTGGCACTACGTTATGTATTCGGGTAACTGCTATGAACAGCCGACGTATTACATAGGCTATGCAAGAGCAAAGACCGACGAAACAGACCTGACGAAGATAAAATTCGAAAAATATCCCGATGACCGCACCTACGCACCCGTGTTATCTGCCAATGAATTTGAAGAAGGCACGGGCCACCATTCCATGATTCAATTTAACGGTGAATGGTATGCCGTTTATCACGCAAGAGATTATGATGACGGATTAAACTCATCAGCTTTCGATGCAAGAAATGCCCGCATCTGCAAAATGAACGTCAAAGACGGCATCATCACCGCAGAAAGATACAAAGACAAAATCCGAGAGGAAGATGTATATGGATGATTTTTTGAAGAATCAGATCATCAACAGTATTAAATACATCCCGGCAAACATTTTGCGTTCCTATTTTCTCCCGACCAAAAACACCGAAACGCTTGCATTGCGTAAAAAAACGGGTTTCATCCGCGGTGCGTGCCATACAAATGACAACTACGAACAGATAAAACACGCAAACATTGAATGGGTACGGCACGATATTCCCTATCCGTTCGATGAAAACGGCAACCTGCGTGAAGCATACCTTCTCAAAAAAGAAGAATTCAAACGCCTTCGTGCAAACGGCTTAAAGGTCATGGGAATCACGTATTATCCCGCAGAATGCATAAAATACGGGGCCGATATACGCACTGCACAAGGTGAACAAAAATTGAGAGAAACAACGCGGTTTATTGCATCGGATCTGCAAGGTTGCGTCAACGGATTACAGGTCGCCAATGAAATGGGAATGCCGCATTTTACGTTGCCGTTGACCATGCAGGAAGCCGTTCGTTTTATCGGTGTACAATTGGAAGAACTGTATCCGTTGCGCAGGGATATAATCATCGGATACAATTCCGCAGGTCCGCAGATCGATCTGCACTTACCGATGAAAGAATATCATAAATATTGCGATTATATCGGATTGGATATCTACCTCGGCTGTTTCTTTTCATTGCCCGGCTTTGTGTTTTTATTTGAAGTCATGTCCCGTTTTCTCTGGGCTTTCACAGGCAAACCGATCCTCATACAGGAATTCGGTTACATCAGCGACGGTGCACCGAAAACAAAACAGGAAAAAACGGCGATCCTGCGATCCTACGGTTTTGACAGTGAAAAACAGGCAAAAGCGGATATTGAACGTTTCGTTGAGAACCTTTCTCCGCAGTTTGCAAACCATGTCAGAAAATCCTGCAACAACGATCCCTCCCTGTATGCAAATTTGCTGTTCGGCGGCGACATGAAAAACCATCTCTACAAGGAATTGCCGCGTATTACAAAAATACCGGGTATGCCGCATACGCCCGAAGGACAGGCAAAATTCTTCAAAAAAGTGATCGCCCTGTTTTATAAACTTGATTTTGTTTGCGGAACGATCATCTATTGTTATTCCGACTACGGAAAATGCGGATATTGCGGACAGAAAGATTGCCCCACCGAAACCCGTTGGGGACTTGTTGACCAACAAGGCAATCCGAAACCGTCCTATTTTGCCGTGAAAGAAATTTACGGTCATATCAAAAATAAAACACAGAAATGAGGAAACATATATGGATCCGTTTTTAAGAGATCAGATCATCAACAGCATAAAATACATTCCCGTCAATATCCTCAAGTCTTATTTCATAAAGAGTTCGTCTGAAGAAACCAAAGCCATACGCAAAAAACTCGGTTTTATCCGCGGTGCCTGCCACGTTTCAAAAGACTGTGAACAGATCACGAATGCCAACATAAACTGGATCCGCAACAGCGTTCCCTTCCCCTTCGATAAAGACGGCAACATTTCGCAAAGTTATATTGATTTCAAAGAAGAATGCAAACAATACAAAGCACACGGCCTGAAGATCATGTCCATGACCGCCATTCCCTCGCAGTGCATGGAACTCGGCATCGACAGCCGCACGCCGCAAGGAAAAGAAAAACTCTGCAACGCGGCACGCTTTATGGCAGAAGATCTGCAGGGATATGTCGACGGTTTTCAGATTGCCAATGAAATGGGAATGCCGCGTTTTACAGTGCCTTTCAACATGAAAGAAGGCATTGAATTCATCGGTATGCAACTGAAAGCCATGCATCCGTATCGGGGTGATATTATAATCGGCTATAATTCCGCAGGTCCGCAGGCAGATCTGCACGCAGGAATGAAACCCTATTGGCAATACTGCGATTACGTAGGACTTGATATGTATCTCGGTTGTTTCTTCTCCTTGCCGGGCTTCATGTTCATTTTTGAAGTTATGGCACGCTACCTGTGGGCCATGACGAAAAAACCGATCCTGATGCAGGAATTCGGCTACATCAGTGCAGGCAAGCCCAAAACAAAGGCAGAGAAAACGGCAATATTACAATCGTACGGCTTTGACAGTGAAGAAAAAGCCAGAAAAAACATTGAACAGTTCGTGGAAAATCTTCCGAAACATTTCGGCGACCACGTAAAATACGTCTGTCAGAACGATCCGACACAATATGCCGATTTTCTGTTCAACGGTGATATGACAAACCATCTTTATAAAGAATTACCGGCAATCACCGTCATTCCCGGTTATCCGCACACCGATGAAGGGCAGGCAAAATTCTACGAGGATCTCTTACCGAAATTCTACAACCTCGACTTTATCTGCGGTGCAATCGTGTTTTGCTACACGGATTATCCGCATTGTGCGTATTGCGGACAGTGCGATTGCCCGACTGAAACCCGTTGGGGACTTGTTACGGTTGACGGCAAACCGAAACCCTCATACACGGCAGTTCAAAAGGCGTTCGGCATTTTCAAGGAAAAAGACGGTCAGAAATAACCGCTTTTGTATCGCATTCATTGATTTCAAAGTTTAACAGCGAAACAGGACTATTACAATACAGACCTGTTTCGCTGTTTGTTTTATGCCGCAGCATTGAGCATATTTTCTATAAATATGCCGTAACCCTGTGTGGGATCGTTGACGAGCACGTGGGTTACAGCACCAATCAGTTTTCCGTCTTGTAAAATAGGACTGCCGGACATTCCCTGCACGATACCGCCTGTTTTTTCCAGCAAATTTTCGTCCGTGATCTCAATGACCATATTTTTGATCTCTGCATTGTAATCGGCGTTGATACGTTTGATATTCACGTCGTAACTTTCTATAACTTCACCGTCCAGCGACAGCATGATCTCGGCAGGTCCCGTCTTTACTTCCGTAGCCCATGCAACGGGATATTCGCCGGCACAAAGCGGCTCCTCATACAGCAGACCGTAAATACCTGACTGACAGTTTTTTTCAATACTGCCGATCACTTCTTCCTGCAATGATCCGCCGAGTTCCCCTGCCGTACCGCTTTGGCCCTTTTTGATATTCCACACATACGCATCCACGATCTGTCCGCCTGCGATGGGCAGTACTTCTCCCGTATCTGCGTCGCAAACGGAATGTCCCAAGGCTCCGTATACACCTGTTTGCGGATCGTAATACGTCATCGTACCGATCCCGACGGTAGAATCCTTTACCCACGCTCCGCAACGGTACTTGCCGTTGTTTTTGCATTTTTGCGGCAAAACGGAAATCGTCAGATGTTCATTGCCTCGTAAGACATCAAGTTGCAGTTGTTCACCGTTACAGTTTTCAACCGCAGAAACGAAAGCATAATTATCCGTGATTTCAGTACCGTTGATCGCCGTTACAATATCTCCTTTTTGCAATCCCGCATCTGCGGCAGGAGCAACAGAGCCGTTTTCTCCGTCAAATGCCTGCACATCCGCAATCACAACACCGTCGGTCAGCATTTGCAGACCGATGACGTCACCGCCGACATAAACCGTTTTGCGTTCGGAATGCACGACCGAAACGGTTTTGACCGGTACGGTTCCGAATAAAGAATAGGTTTCTTCCGTCTGCACAGGTTTTTCATCAATTGATACCGTACACGGCACAGCGTCTTGCGAAGCAACCGGTGTATATATTTTTCCGACCACGGGCAATTCGCCGCTGACCGTCATAACGTCCGGCAACATATAATACCCGAAAACCAACAGTACCGTGCAAAACAAACTCAGCACTGACAGCACCGCAGTTACAATCCTTATATTTTTTCTCATTTTCTTCCTCCCGATGTGACTTTTTGTGACACGCTTTCATTGTTGCCGCGACGGTGCGGATTATCCGAGAGAAAGAGTGTGCAATACGGACGATGTTTGCCGAAATTGGAAAATACAGTAAACATTTAAAAAGATTTTGTATTTAAGTATTTACAAAGAAAGTATGATTATGCTATACTATATTGGCTAATGGCTTATTTGTGACAAAATTCTTAATAATCAATGTTTTTTATAAGGGGAATGGAAATGAAAAAAGCATCGCTGATTTTCATATTGATTGCACTGGTGTTGCTGTGTGCCTGTAATAACAACACGGAAGATCCGACCGTCAATCGCCAGACACAACCTTCCTATACGTTTCAGTCAAATCAGATCATTCAACCGACGGTTAACGTTGAACAAAATACGACACAGTTGCATGAAGGCAATACCGTCAGCACCCAGATCTTTTACACAAGTGCAAATATCTGGAGTGATTTTGAAGACATTCAGCGGTACGACAACACACAAGTTGACCTTACCGCATCTGCAAAAGATATAACCGTTTTTAATTATCCCTTACAGACGGTACTTGCTTATTTCTCCGAAATCGCTTTTGCAGATGAAGGAGAAGGAGCAATCGGCAAAGCAAGAAAATGGATCAAACCCATTTATTATGAAATTTACGGTTCTGCCGATGATGTGGACGTAGCCGCGATCCGCTGGACAGCCGAACAACTCAACAGCATCAACGGATTCCCCGGAATGTTTGCCGCAACACCCACAAACAAAGCAAATGTAAAGTTTTATTTCGGCAACATTACCTATATTCAGTCTGCGTTAGGCATTACGGACAATACAGCACGCAGTTGCACGAGACTTTTCTACAATACAGATGATTTCCGCATTCAATTGGCAAAGATCGGCATCGTATCCGATACCACGTCCAGAACCGACCGCAACTCTCTGATTCTCGAAGAAATTTTCCAGATGCTGGGTTTGAATCAGAATTCACTGAATTATCCGCAAAGCCTGTTCTACAAAGCAAATACGGATCCGCAAGTGCCCGATGAACTTGATATGACACTCGTAAAACTGCTTTACTCCCCTGCGTTACAATCGGGCATGAACAAAGCAGACGGAATCACTGCGGTTGCGGACGTGCTTGTTTCGAGATATGAATCCGGGGTTGTGTATACAGAACCAAACGTAGACTTTGCATTGTTGGCACTTGAGTATTCCATTACCACGGTCACCGATGCACCTACGGAAGAACCTACCTCACAACCGACAAACAATGATCCGACGTACGCCCCCACGGATGCACCTACGGAAGAACCTACGGATGCTCCCACACAGGCCCCGAGTGAACCCGAGGAAGATGAACCGTCCACAAAACCCATTCCCATCATCATTCCCACCTCACCGATGGATCCCACGACCGATCCCACCGATCCTCCGGAAGAATCCACCGATCCTTCCGTCGACGATCCCGACAATGATCCTACTGAACCTTCTTCCGAAGAAGATTCGGAACCCATGACCGGAACAGATGTTCCAGACATTGAATTATAATAAGGTCGTGCCTTGTGTGTTAATGACATCAAAAAACAGCAACAGAATATCGGATATACAACTAAAAAACAGTTATTGCACCTTATATTGAAAATTAAACTGTCTGTTCGTATTTCCCAAAAAACAAAAAAATCCGAACCAATTCCGCAAATCGGAAACACGGTTCGGATTGTTTTTTTTCGCTCCGTGTCCACACTTTCCTGTAAATAAAAAAAAGCACATTCATCCGCAAGGAATGTTTGTGCTTTTTTTGTAGTTCCACGCATATTTTAATACAAAGTTCAGATTTTTGCAACCCCCTTGTTTTAGGGGTTTCATTTTTATTTTAGGGGGGTTCAAAATTTCTTTAGGGGGTTGCAAATTGATTTTTAGGGGTTGCAAGTAACTTTTTTTGGGGGGACGTAGCTTTGTGTCAATTTACGAATGTAATTTTATAGTGTTTATTTGTTGGATTTGCTTTTTTCTTTAGAACAAATGGGACATCCAACGCCTTTGTTTCTATGATAAACGATCGACTGCCATTCGTGACCACAATCGCCATACCACCACACTTTTTTCTTGCTTCCTGCAGTAATATCTGTTGGCCTTAAAGCTCCGTTCATTGTAGGATGCCATTCAAATGCTAAATCTGGGTTGGTGGTTGCCAAATCATTAAAGCCTTTTAACACTTTTTTGCCTGCGCAATACGGGCATCCACGACCTCTATTTCTATCAGCTATCCT
>JAZNRU010000004.1:0-7386 GCA_045590895.1 Acutalibacteraceae bacterium | reverse complement strand
CGACGGGCGATAAGGGCTCTGCCCTTAACCCGCAAGCTTTTGCAAAAGCTTGACCAAAAATCTTTAAATACTGACGAAGTAATCTACTCTGTGCGAACAGTTCACTAAATCATAATTTACAGTAATTACAACCCCAACTTTCCGTGAACATCTAAAAACGACCGTAGCAACTGTCTGCTACGGTCGTTCAGCGTTTAGAGTTTATCGTTCAGCACTTAAATTGCAGCTTCGGGATCGTAGACCATGTAGTAATTATGGATCTTTTCACCCTTGAAGTAGACGTATTTTTTGGTGCGGAAACCCAGTTTTTCATAGAAGCCCACGTTGTCGGGATTCTGCGTTTCAAGTCCGAGTTTGTAGCCCTGCGGCACGAGATCGGCAATGCCCTCACGGATGAGTTTCGTGGCAATGCCTTTTCCCTGATGGGCGGGATCCACAAACACGGGGGAAATGATGAGCGTGTTTTTATCGAACACCTTTGCATCGAGATGCCCGTAGGCTTTGAGTATCTTCACCGTGCTTTTTGCGTAAAGAGCAAGAAAAGGCCAGTTCGGACAAAGCCAGAAATCGAAAATGGTGTACGCGTTGTGTGCATCACGCCAGATACAGATGCCGCGTTCCTGCTCGTCAACGTAAATGATGTCCTCCCGATTGGAAGTCATCAGCCTTGCGAGCATGAAATGGTAATCATACTTTTTTCTCCATTTTTCATGCTTGGTGGCATACTGATGCACGGGATCCGCCACGTAACTCTCTGCCGCCATACGGGCGTAGTATCTGAGTTGCTTATACGTCAGTTTCTTTTCGAGTTTCATAAAAACACTCCGTTCGCGTTCTCATTTTACGATTTTTCCGTTGTTGTCAACACCGACTTTACCCCAGTCTGCGGCGTTTTCAAGTCCGACCGCCGCACGCAGGATCAGACGGGCATCCCCGACTTCGACAGCGGAATCCTTATTGACGTCCGCAAGCACCTTTGCCGTATCGGAAAGCGTTTCAAGTCCGACCGATGCACGCAGTACCGTTCTCGCATCGCTGACGGCAACTTCGCCGTTCATATCCACGTCACCGTAGTTCACTTCACGCGGGATAATTTCGGTAAAGGTGACACCGCACTGATAGCAGAAACGCCAGCGTACACCTGCCTGTGTGGGAGAAGCCACGCTTTCCACCGTCCACGCACTGAACTGATGTTCGGTTTTCTGCGTCTGTGCATCACAGCCGGCACAGTTCCACCAATGGTGTGTGTCATCGTGCTTTGCAACGGTATACCGATGTGCACCGCCGTTTCCGTATTCCTTTTTGCACACCGCACAGACCGCTTTCTTTTCGCAGGTTGCCGTACCGCCGGAGCAATTCTGTTTCAGCGTACCTTTGCACTGCGTACAGGTGGCATGATGGGTGTTGTCGCCGCCTGAAACAAAGCCGTCGGGCGTGCAGGGGATCTTTTCGGTGCCGTATTTTCCACAGCCGTTGACACACATCAGACTGTGGGTAGCATTGTCTTCGTTGTATTTTGCCTGTCCGCTGTAAGAATGCGGCAGAATTTCACCATAGCCCTCTTTACAGCCGGTGCAGATTGCCTGCTGTTCGCAGGTGGCTTTGCCTCCCGAACAAGGCTGTTTATCAAGCTTATGATTGCAAGCAGAACACTTGGCAAAATGGGTGCCGTTGTGATTGGCTGTATATTCATAGGTGCAATCAAGCACAACGTCCTGCCTGCACGCCGTGCAGTAACGGGTGTGTGTGCCGTTCTCTTTGGATTTGGGGCTACCCAGTTCACCGTCGGGATAGGAATGCGGCAACAGTTCACCGTAGGCGGATGTGCAGACTTCGCAGACAGCCTTCTGCGTACAGGTGGCAGTGCCGCCCGTGCAGTTTTCTGTCTTCGTTCCGCCGCAGACAGTGCAGGTCTTCGTGTGTTTGCTCACACCGTCACCAACCCAATCGCCGTAAGAACATTCTTCCTTTTCGCCGCCTGCCTGTTCGCATCCGTTGACGCAAAGACGGCTGTGGGTATCGTCACCGTTGGGTGTATATGCACCGCTGTAATCATGATCGGGCTTCGTGCCGTATTCACCTTTGCAGACCGTGCAGACCGCAAAAGCAAGGCAGGTTGCCGTGCCGCCCGAGCAGGTTCCGTTCAACGGGACGTTGCATTGCGTGCAGGTTGCGGTATGCGTACCGTCGGCGTTGCTTTTGTATTCCCCTGCCGTATGGGAAACGGGTTCACCGTACTGTTCACAACCGTTGCGGCACTGCAAGGAATGCGTACCGTCGCCGTTGTCTTTGCCCGTACCGCTGAAATCATGCTGCAATGCAGTTCCGAAAGAGGTCTCACAGAAACTGCAAACGGCAGGTGCAAGACAGGTGGCAAGACCTTCGCAGTATTCGTCAATGGTATAGTCACATTCCGTACAGACCTTTCCGTGAATGCCTGCGGATTTATTTTCATACGTGTAGTTACACTCGGAAACGTTGCCGTATTCATTGCATCCGTTCACACAGAGATAATCGTGCGTACCGTCGTTTCTGTTGCGGATCGCACCCGTATAGGAATGTGCAAGGACGGTACCGTAAACGGTCTTGCAACGTTCACATTCACCGACCGCAAGGCAGGTAAACGTGCCGCCGTAGCAGTTTTCATCCGCAGAATATCCGCAGTATTCACAGATGATCTTATGCGTGGCGTTGTCACCGTTGTTCTGTGCAACACCGTAGGTACAGTTGATCTTCGTTCCGTATTCACCGCAACCGTTGATACAACGGTAGGAATGCGTACCGTCACCGTTGGAACGGGTAGCACCGCTGTAATCGTGGCTTGCTTTCTGTCCGTACGGGGCTTCACAGACGGCACAGACCGCTTTTTGCAGGCAGGTAGCCGTACCGCCCGAACAGTCGGCACTTCTGCTGACACCGCAACCGTTGGTACAGTACAGAAGATGCGTGGAGTTGTTATTGGGAACCACCTGACCGCCCTCAAAACTGTGTGTCGCACAGATGACCTGCACGACGGCAGGTGTGATCTGCACGGGGATCTTCACCGAACCTGCTCCCATATCGGAAGTAACTTCGGCTTCAAAGGTGATCTCCTGCAACCCTACCGCGGCATTCGCATACACTTCAAAGGTAAGTTTGAGAAAATCGCCGTCAAGATCCGTGTTTTCCGCAAGCGTCAGCGTTGCCGTACGGTTGCCGAGATCCACGGCTCCTTCGCCGCTTTCGGAAAGCAACTGCATGGATACAAGACGCATGACGTCCGAATCGAAATCAATGTCATAAATCTGTACGCCGTTCAGATACGGTGCATCCAGGGAGATCACGACATCCACCGTGTCACCGACCGTAACGTTCTCTTTTTTGCCGCCGTTGAAACGAGAAACGGCAATTTCTTTCAGTTCTCCGTAGACCGTAACATCATGGGCAGGCATATACAAGGGAGCGTACGCACCGCCTTCTGCCGTCCAGCCTTCAAAAGTGTAGCCCTCCTGTTCGATGTGTTCGAGATAACGGATGGCTTCTCCGAATTTATAGGTCTGTGCGGAATGATAATAACCGTTGAGTTTATAGGTCAGAACATACTCTTTGGGTTCCTGCTTGCCGTAAAGAACGATATTTTCGGCAGGCATGGTTTCGGGCACGGGCTGTGTAAGTGCAGAATCGGTGAACCAACCCGAAAAAGTCATGCCCTCCATATTATCGTACGACGTGATGGGAACGATGTCATCGCCGTAGTGGTAATCGGTCTGTCGGATCCCCGTATCCACACCGTTGAGCCAGTAAGAAACGGTATAAAAATCGTGCGTCTGCGTACCGTAAACGGTCAGATTCCCGTCGGGCATGGTCGCGGGAGCGGCTTCTTCGCCGTTTTCATCCGCAAACCAACCGCTGAAGGTATAGCCCATCTGTTCGGGGTAGACGAGATAGTCGATCGTATCTTCATAGTGATAATTCTGTTTGCCGTAATGTGCCCCGTCCACCACGTAATTCAATTCGTAGACCGTATGTGTCAGACTGCCGTACAGCACAAGATTGTCAAGCACAACGTCTTCCTGCGTGTATACATAGCCGTCTGTATCCGACCAGCCCGAGAAGGCATAGCCTGTCGGCACCGTCAACGGCGGAAATACGATCTCAGCCCCGTAAAGATAGGCCTGTGCAGTGCCGTATTCTTCCCCGTTGAGGATGTATGTGACGATATAATACGTCTGTTCAGACGGTGTTTCGGCAGATGCAGAAAATCCCCCTACGGAAGAAATTATCATCAGCACCGCCAACAACACGGCTATCCGTTTTTTCATTGTTTTTCTCATAAGATCACCCAAATATTCAATTCGGCAAATTGCCGTTTTCATCTACGAACAACACACTGCGGCTGACACTTTCCAGCCCCACGGCGGCACGAAGCAAGAGTCTGGCATCGGCAGTGGTCACATTGCCGTCACGGTCAACGTCCGCCGCCGAGAGAGCGACTGCCTGCGGTGTATCCAGCCCCACGGCAAACCGCAAAGCCGCACGTGCATCGGTAACCGAGGAGATCACGCCGTCGCCGTCGACATCCCCGATCGGTCTGCCCCATACCGTATGTGCACACTGCTTGCAGGTATAGGTAAAAGCACTGATCTCTTTGACGAAATCACCCTGCTGAAAACTGTGTTTCTCGTTGTTTTCGCCGTGCGTATCGCAATCGGCACAGTCCAGACGGTGGTACGATGCGTTCACGACCGTCCATTTTGTAAAATTGTGTTTACCCGTGGGATTTCCGTAATTCCCGCCGCACACGGCACACACCGCCGCTTGCAGACAGGAAAGCGTTCCGCCCGAACAAGGCTCGCTGACCGCCGCCATGCAGACCGTACACGCACCTGCGTGCTTCCCGTCTCCGGAAGATACGGCGGATTGCAGGGTATGTCCGTTTGCAGGCACTTCATTGCCTTTTTTCGTCTGTTTGCAATACAGACATTGGAACGTAGTATATCCGCCCTCGGTGCAGGTGGGCTTCGTCAGAAGTCCCGGTCCCCACGTATGATCGGTAATATCCGTGATGTTCTGCCTGTATTCATAGCCGCAGACCGAACAGCAATACTGATCGTAGCCGCCTTTCGTACAGTCGGGCTTGATCTGCTGAACGAGCACGCCCTTGTGCCCTGCGGCTTCGGTGAGATTGATGCGGTCGGAAAGAGAACACCGTGAACAGGTCACGACCGTGTAACCGCCCTCGGTACAGGTGGCGGCAACCACCTCATACTTCTCATCATGTCCGCGTGCGGCAATGCTCTGTGTCAGTGAATGCGTACAACGTCTGCATTTTTTGATAACCGCACCCGCTGACGTGCAGGTCGCGGCGGTTTCAGACGCAATATACAGATCGTGGCCGAGTTTGTCCGCGGTTTCCGCCTTTTCCTCCGAACACCGCTTGCAACGGTATACTTTTTTTCCGTTTGCGGTGCAGGTAGGTTCGCGGTCGCTTATCAGTTCATAGTGATGCCCCAACGCCGGTACGGTTTCACGCTGTGCCAGCACGTCACCGCAGATACTGCACGAACACGATGCCGTGTATCCGCTTTGTGTACAGGTGGGAGCCTTGGCACTCTGCGTTACGTAATTGTGTCCCGTTGCGGGAATGCGTGCGTATTTTTCTTCCGTTTTACAGCGATCGCAATAGCGGTCACAAAAGCCGTCCTCGGAGCAGGTAGGCTCTGCGTGCACCGTGATCTCCCAGTTATGCCCCTTGGCAGGCAGAACAACGGGCTCTTTCATCACGGTATTGCAGGTCGGGCAGATCGCCGTTTCCGTATGTCCGTCCGTCTCACAGGTCGGATTGACGGGTATCACCGTGACCTTATATCCGTGTTCCTGCACGGCAGGCACGCTACGCGTACCGATCTTGCCGCAATGCAGGCATTTGGTCTGTTCCTGTCCCGGTACGCAAGTGGGTGCAACCGTGACCGTAATATTCTGCATATCCCATTCGTGGGCGGTTTTGGGAATCTCCTGCTGTTCAATGATAACAAGATCGCATACACTGCAATGCGCGCCCGCCGTCAGCCCCGTCTGTTTGCAGTCGGCGGCAACCGCGGCATCCTCCACGACGGTATGCTGTCCCGTAGCGGCAATCACTTCTTCTTTCTGTGCCCTGCAAACGGTGCAGGTGAAAAGATTGATTCCCGTATCCACGCAGGTCGCAGGCACGGTGCATACGCCTTCATCCCAACTGTGTCCGCGTGCGGCGGTGGGATTCACACGCAGGGTATCACCGCAGACCGTGCAGATCTTTTCCGTGTAACCGCCTTCGGTGCAGGCAGGTCGTTTTACGATGGAACGGTAGCTGCATTCACCGTCCTGCGTACTGCCGCAAAGCGTACAGACACAGCTGTGCCGTCCGTTTTCCCCCGTCCATTCGCTCCATTCGTGTTCGCACCCGCTTGCAAGCACCTGTCCCGATACGAAACACATACACAACAGCAAAACCGCAAACAGAACAGAACCTGTTTTTACCAACCGTCCGAACATGGAGCCACACCTTTCTTTTTATTGATTGCCTGTATTTCAGCGTAAAATTAGTTATTTTAATTATATACTTATACGAATAAAAAGTCAATTCCGAATTTCTTCCTGCAGGGTGACGGATATAATCCAAACCCGCCTGAAAACGCTTGCAAAATCGGATTATAGGGCATATAATTGAAAAAAACCTTGGAGGAAACGCTTATGGCGGTTACAATCAGACAGGCACGCGAGGAAGATATCGGTCATCTGCACAGAATGCTTCTGGGCATTGCCGCTTTCCACGGAAACGCCAGACCTGACATATTCAGAACGGGCAGTGCAAAATACAGCCCCGAAGAACTCAAAACCCTGCTCAACGATCCCGAATACAGTATTTTCGTAGCCGACGACGGCGGTGTCTGCGGCTATGTGTTCTGCATACTGCAGATAACGAAAGATCATCCGCTTTTGCAGGATCGACGAGAGTTGTACGTGGACGATCTGTACGTGGACGAAACCTGCCGCGGCAAAGGCATTGCAACGCTTCTCATGGAAAAAGCAAAACAGCAGGCCGAAGCCTGCCGTTGCGACTGTCTTACGCTGAATGTGTGGAACGTGCCGCACAGTGCACTTCCGCTTTACGAAAAACTGGGCTACACCGAACGCAAAAAATATATGGAACTGCCGTTGTGATGCAACGGTAAACTGCCGAAAAAGTTGGTTCTTCACGGAAAGTCGGAAGAGTGTAAAATAAGATAAATTATGATTTACAAGTTCTAAACGCAAAACGCTAAACGCTAAACGGGCGAAAACAATTTGTTTGTTTTTTCGTTTATACTCTGCGTTTTATCGTTCTTTTTTGTCAATTTCACTACAAATGACAGTAAAACTTACTGT
>JAZNRU010000003.1:0-26655 GCA_045590895.1 Acutalibacteraceae bacterium | reverse complement strand
GTTTGCACAAATTTACTGAAAAAAGTTTGATATTACCGCCAAAACCCCTCTGTCTGCCTGCGGCAGACATCTCCCCTTTCAGGGGCGACAAGGAGTGAGTGGGGGCAGTAGGTTTGTGCAATGCTGCTAAATCATAATTTATCTACCGTGAAAAAGCAAAAAAAACAGGCTTTTCAGCCTGTCTTTTTGTTTGGGTTTTCGGTTTATCCGTACGTTACGTATTCACCTTTGATGGTTTCCATGTGTCCGTCCTCAAATGTGAGAATGATCTTTTCGATCTGTGCATCCGCAACGGCACTGTTTTTCCAGATGGAGTTGCGATTCCAGTTGTAAGGACGGTTTTTGGCATCCTTGGGCAGATTCTCAATGCGGCAGATTCTTGTTTCGTCCGCAATCACTTTGCCGCTTGTGTTGAGGCCCTGCAGGTAGATGTCCATTCTTGTGATCTTCTGACCGGAATTGTTGGTCAGATTCACAACGAGATCCTGCGTGTCGGTAAGGGGAGTGAAGGTGTTTAATTTCACGGAGTTGCTGGTGACCGTCACCGTGCAGGTGGTGGTGTAATTGACACCCGTGCAGGTCAGTTTTGCAGTGCCGACGCCCACAGCCTTGATTCGCTTTGCAGTGTTGTCTACCTGCAGAACGGAGGCGTTGCTTGAGGTGATCTTCACCGTTACGTCTTTGGAGGTTACGGCGGAAAGCCAGAACTCAGTGCCCTTTGCAAGGGTGAGTTTGTCGTATGTAAACTGACAGTAGGTTGCGTTTGCGGGAATGAGCGTAACTCTGAATTTGTGGGTGAAGCCGCCGGGGAAGGTAAGGCTGATGTCGGTGATCTTGTTGCTGAGGTTGTCATAAGCGGTTGTACAGGAAATGACGCCGTTTTCAACCGTAAAAGCAGGATTGGAGGATTTCCATTCGATCGGTGTTTTCACAGCGTTTTCGGGGCTTGCGGTGTATACCTTGGAAATGTCGATCTTCTTGCCTGCGGGCAGATAAAAACTGTTCTGCTTTGCGGTAACGCTGTTGACAGCCTGCACCACCGTGACCGTACACTGTGCTTTCTGGCCCTCATGGGTGGTTGCGGTAATCACGGCTGTTCCCGCCTTGCGTGCAATGACTTTGCCGTTGGAAACGGTTGCCACTTTGCTGTCGCTGCTGGACCACGACGGGCTGTTATAACTTGCATTATCGGGCGTGACAGTTGCACGCAGCGTTTCGCTGTTGTCCGTGTAAAGGGTAATGCCGGTTTTGTTCAGCGTGATGCCGGTCGTGGGAATGGGATAGAAAAAGTCAAGTCCTACGCTGGTACGCAGAATGATTCTTGCGTCGGCAAGAGCAACTTCTCCGTCTTTATTGCATTCCATTGCGTGAAGAACGGCAGGATCGGTCGTTGTTTCAAGACCGACACAGTAACGCAGTGCAAAACGGGCATCGTTGACCGAAATTTCTCCGTCACCGTTTGCATCACCCCATACGGATACGGTGGCTCTGTATTCTTCCGTGGGCTCAATATCGTCCACACCCAGCACACAGACGACCATACCCGTCTTGACACGGGCGGTAGCTTCTGCTGGCGACCCGTCTTTGTTGAGCATGATCTTGTCACCTTCTGTCTGCAACTGTGCAAGCAGATCCTGAACGGTCAGATCATCGGGCAGTGCGTAAAACGTTTTCGTTTCGGCATCCCATTTGATTTTGGTGTTGCCTTCTTTGATCTTCAGCGTGTAATCACGCACGGGAATCTCACGGGTGGATGTTTTGCGGCAATGGATGCAGGTACCCGACTGGGTTTTGGTCTTTCCGTCCTGTGAGGTGGAAACGGTCTGCCAGTTTCCGAACGAATGGCGGTGGGTGACGGTAACGCTTACGGGTGTACCGATTGCTTCGTTTTCTGCGGAAAACAGAGCAAAAGTGTGTGCGGTTTCCGCAGTTGCGGCTGTGGTTTTGAATTGCAGTTTTGCAATTTCCACGGTGCCCTGCAAAGCGGCGTTTTCAGCCACCATACAAGTCAGAAGAACACTGCCGTCTGTCTGTGCCTGTGCGTTCGTCAGCACTTTTCCGTCATGGGTTATGTACTCTGCCGACACAAAAGAGAAATTCTCTTTGCCGAAGCGAAGCGAAAACGTAGTATCACGCAGGGTCGCACCGTCTGCATACAGATGTACGGTAATACTGTCTTCTTCACCGACGGCAAGGGTGGCAGCCGGAGTAGCTGTACCGTCGCTGAGAAGCAGGGATAAAACAAGAGGAAGCACTTCCTGCTGTGTTGTGGTTTCGGTTTCGGCGGAAGATTGTTCTTCACTTGAGGATTCTTCCTGTGTTGCTGTTGTCGGTTCTTCTGCGGAATCGGATACCGAGGAGGGCTCGGATTGTGTTTCGGTTGCAAAGACGTTCACAGCCGCACCGAGAAGCAAGCAAAGCACGAGGATGAGGATTGATAATTTCTTTTTCATTTTGCACAGCTCCTAAAGATAGATACTATGATTATACTCTAATAATTATAATATAGCAATCATTAATTTGTAAATTTTAAAAATAAAAACAGGCAATACCGATCGGTACTGCCCGCTTTCTTTATATATGCATTATCCGAGGGAGATGGTTACAACGGTATCTGCGGAAATGTTGTCAATGTTGTAGATCGCATACAGATAGTAACGGTCACTGTTCTGATCGTATGCTTCGATCCATTCACTGGAATACATACCGCCTGCTTCGTTGCCGGGTGTCCACGTGACGGTGACGTTGTCGCTGACATTCTGCTTGTAGACGATGAGCGTCATATTGTCATTTTTACCGACGGTATAGACGTTGCCCTGCAGTTCGTCCTTCGAAGCACCTTCCATGACCGAGTAAGACAGTGCGTTGCTGTCATTCCTGATGGTAACGTTGTAGGTTTCGTTTATATCCTGCAGGAAGGGAAGATTCAGACCGAGAAGATTGAGGATCATACGCAGAATACGCAGGATGAGATTCATGGTGTCACTGCTTTCTTTGGTTTTGACACCGCTGACACTCAGATTGATGTCGGTGGTGACGTTTTCGACTCTGTAAAGTCTGGAGCCCGATGCATCCGTACCGTAACTGGTCAGGGTTTCCACTTCACCGATGCCGATCGAGCCGAGCACGGAACTCGGATCAAAGCCCAGTTCGTCTGCGAGCATATTTGAGCCTCTCGTGACGGTGATCTTCAGGTCGTTGACAACCACGTCTTTGCCCAGAACAAGGCGGAAATCAAAACTGTCGCCGTAATAGACCACGGTGTAGTTGGTGTTTTCAAGCGTGCGGCAACGGTATTCTCCGTCTTCTCCCTTGGGCAGATATACGAAGAAATGGTTGCGAAGAAGCACCTGTTCGTTGGCGGCGTTGCGTTCGACAACGCTGATAACGATATCCTGGTTGACAAGAACGGAGTATTCACCCTTTACGCTGGGGGTGACGTTGACGCCGTTTGCACGCACGACGACGGTGGTCTGGTTGTATTTGGGAGAGGTCTTGACCTTGAAGGTCACGATCGTGCCGGCGGCAACGGTCATGCTGTCGGGCATTTTTTCAATGGTGTAATAAATGGGATCTTCGGGGAAATAACTGTCGAAAATATCTTTGGCGAGCAGATAACGGTCGTTTTCTTCGTCATAGATATAATCGTTGTTGTACAGCCAGTCGGGATCTGCAAGTTTGAAAGGATCGTCTTCAAGGACGTAGTTGAATTCACCGTCAACGGAAACTGCAAACCAATAGCCTTCTTTGTATTCCTGCGAGGGCTGTCTGAACGTGACGGTATATTCATCCCCGGTGTTTTCGCTTGCAAGAAGAACAGGCATCGAAGTTTCACTGACGTTGGCAGCACCTGCGGGGACACAGGCAATACCGAGCATCAGCAAGGAAAGGAAAACGCAAAGCAGTTTTTTCATGATAATACCTCCGATATTCATAAGCTGAAAACAGCCATATATTCACTATAATTATATATGAAAATAAATTTTTTGTCAACCGTTTGCAAAGCAGAGCAACACAACGGGACATTTTCGATGCTACGGTTGCAGACCGACGCTGTATCGCAGGATGGAACGGGCATCCGACGGTGCCGTCTGACCGTCACGGTCAATATCTGCACATTCCTCTCGGAAAATGTCCGGATCGTCCAGACCGACGGCGGCACGCAGGGCAAGCCTTGCATCCGACGTGTCTACCGCGTTGTCATCGTTGAGATCACCGATGAGCAGGCTGAAACCGTAGAAATTGACGGTCTTGCCGATCGTTGCGGGGGCGAGTGTTTGGATCTCGCTCTGGCCGTTCCATTCATCCACGATGAAGTACAGACCGTTGCCGCGGCTTCGGCAAACCGCACTCGTGCGATCATACGTCACGCCTAACTGAAACATACGCTTGCTTTCGGTATCGTTGTAGTAAATTTTGCAATGGCCGCGTTTGAAACTGTCACCCAACGGAAAACGCAGATATGCGGCATCACGCACGGAAAATTCCGTTGCACCCTCAAAGAGAAATCGGATGTCGTAGAGTTCAAAATACTTCGAGGACTGCACCGCCGCCTGCACGGATTCGTAGACGCTTCCGCCGATTATGCGGTCAGCGGTCATGTAGGCATTGGGCGGAAAAGCGGCACTTTCACGGTAAAACGCACTGACGTCCGTGACCGCATCCGATACCATGTAGGCTTGTCCGTACTGAACGTAGGTGCTCCATTCGGCAGAGTACTGCCCGTCTTTGAAACAGCGAAGATATACGTAGCCGCCCTCGGGAACGGTCAGTTGCGTTCCGTTTGCATCCGCAACCACCGTCCACGGCATGGATGCGGTCCGCAGTTCGTAGCCGTCGATCAGCGTTTTGTACCGGTCAGGCGTTTCGAATTGCAAAACGGCGTGCGTGTCGCGTTCGAGTACCGTGCACCACGTAATTTTCGGGATCTCCGCCGCACGGACGGGAATGCAGAACGCTCCCGTGAGCAGTGCAAAAACCGTCAGCAGACAAAAAAATCGGGTTTTGAGAAACATAGAATCACCGTTGAAAAAAGGGGGGTTGCACTTGAATGCAACTGCCCCAATAAGATTTAAGCGTCGTAACCGTTGGGATTGTTCTTCTGCCAACGCCAACTGTCTTCGCACATTTTGTCAACGCCGCGTTCGGCTGTCCAATGCAACAGTTCGTTGGCTCTGGAGGCATCCGCATAAGAGGTATCAATGTCACCCGGTCTGCGTTCGGCGATCACGTAGGGAAGGGGTTTGCCGCAGGCTTTTTCAAATGCGGTCACGAGTTCCAGAACGCTGACACCGTGTCCCGTGCCGAGGTTGAAAACATCGACACCTGCGGTTTTCAGAGCGTATTCCACCGCACGCACGTGACCGATGGCAAGGTCGGTGACGTGGATGTAATCACGCACACCCGTTCCGTCGGGAGTCTTGTAGTCGTTGCCGTAAATGCTCAGTTTTTCGCGTTTGCCGACGGCAACCTGCGTGATATAGGGCATGAGATTGTTCGGAATGCCGTTGGGGGCTTCACCGATCATGCCGCTTTCGTGTGCACCGATGGGATTGAAATAACGCAGAATGCAGACGTGCCAATCGGGATCGGATGCACAAAGGTCTTTGAGAATGCGTTCAATGTAGAGTTTGGTCGTGCCGTAGGGATTGGTGGTGTTGCCTTCGGGCATATCTTCCTTGAACGGTACGGGATTGCTGTCGCCGTAAACGGTGGCGGAGGAACTGAACACGATGCACTTGCATCCCGCATCGTTCATCGCCTGCAACAGGGTAACGGTACCGCTGATGTTGTTTTCATAATAGAGAAGCGGTTTTTTGCAACTTTCGGGAACGGCTTTGAGTCCTGCAAAGTGAATGACCGCTTCGGGTTTCACTTGGGCAAAAACGGCATCCAGACCTGCTTTGTCGCGGATATCGCAGTTGTAAACGGAGAATGTTTTACCTGTGATCTTTTCCACGCGTTTGCAACTTTCGGGATTTGAATTGCAGAAATTGTCAAGCACCGCAATTTCAAAACCTGCATTGAGCAATTCCACGCAGGTATGAGAGCCTATGAAGCCGGCACCGCCGGTGATAAGAATGGACATGATGAAAACTCCTCTTTATCGTAAAATATCTTATTGCAGATCAAGGTCAATGACCGTTCCGGCGGTATTTTCTGCCGCGTCAAGGTCAACGGGAAGTTCTTCCGTGGGAAGTTCTTCCGCGGTCGGCAGTTCTTTCTCCGTGGGCAGTTCACTCGTCGGCTCTGCCTGTGCGGCTTCGGTCACCTGTTCTTCGGTTGCCTGTTCGGTCAGATCGCTCTGATCTGCCTGTGTACGCGATTGCAGAATACGTCCGGTTGCAAAATAAGAGATCGCAAAACTTGCAAGAACGGCAATCACGGCAACGAGTGCCATGACCGTCTTTTTGCCGTTGCTGACGGCCTTTTTCGGTTTTTCGCTCTGCTGTGCAACGGACAGATCGTGCATAATGCGGATGCGTTCGATTGCAAAACGGAACAGTTCTTCCGTACAGCGGTTCAAAAACGCTTCGAGTTCTTCGCCTGCAAAGGAATGAACGGTACGCACGAGGGTATCGCTGTCGTCCGTAAATGCAATGTAGACGCTTTTTTCGGTGTCGGCGGTGGCTTCATTGCCTGCAAAAAATGCATTCGTCATGGCCGCACCGTAGGGACAGCCCTCCAGTTCGCAGGCGGCAATGGAAAGGTTGGTTGCATAATCAAACGGAGGAACACTTCCTCGGGTTTCCGCGTTGGGGGTAAAACGCAACAATGCGGTTGCGTTCGGAATATGTTGCACCGCATTGCGGATGAAAAGGGAGGTTTTCGTACCCGAAACGCCCATACGTTCGCCGTTTTCATCCAACAGGGCACACAGTTCGTCGGCATAATACCGCAGAGATGCATCGGTGGGTAAAGTTTCACCGTAAAACTCGTTCAGATAGGGGATGACCTGCTGATTGAGCAGGGGAACGGTATGCTGTGTATCGTGCGGCAGGAATATCATGTTCTGTCTTCCCGCCGTGATCGCAAAGCCTGCATACAGACCGTCGCCCATACAGAAGGCCTGCTTGCCTTCGGGGACACTGCAATGTGCGATCATTTCATCCGAGCCGGGTGCAAAATCACCGATCGTGATGCGTGTGTGTTTTGCGATCTCGGGGGAGGAACGAAGCGGAACGTGCAAAGCTTTTGTCAGAAGATCCTTGATGTGGGCGTAGTCGTTTACGTCTGCAAGTAAAAGAACAACATCGGTGCCCTGAAATCTGTTTGTGAATTCCGGTAATGCTTCTGCGATGGATTCATAATAACCGATTTCTTTTCCGACGGGCAGATGCCCTTTGAACATGAAACGCAATAAATTTCCCATGTGGGCGGTTTCTGCATTCCATTGTGCACCGAAGACCAAAATCTTAAAATTCAAGTCCATACATTTCCCTCTCACAAAGCGGCTGAACGATCAGCCGATACTGTTGTTGTCTTCCGTGGCCTGTTCGTCACCTGCAGGTTCTTCGGCAGGCGGAGTCTGTTCACCGCTGTCTGCGGTCGTATTTTCGGGTTCATCTGCAGGCGGCTCTGCGGCAGGCGGATCGGTGGGTGTCTGTCCCGTGGTATCGGGGGCTGCGGTCGGTTCTGCGGTTTGCGGAGCCTGCGTTGCATTTTCACCTGCGGACGGATTGGTCGTGCTCGGTTTTGTTGTGGTTGCAGGGATGATCGCCGTGGTGGAAGGTTCTTCTTCCTCACCGTAGTACGCGGCGGGATAGATGCAATCGCGGTTTACGGTTGCGTTGGCGGTGTTGACGGAAGCGTCTTCACCGGGGCGTACCTGACGTGCAAACACGAGCAGCCTGCCGTTTTTGTAGATATTCTGATAGCAGGTGTAAAGGAGCAACAGATTGTCACCTGCCTGTACGTCCACGTCAATGTCATACATGGAATGTGCACGCAACGTCTTTATAAAGGACGAGAACGAACTTTCGGAACTGAAAGAGGTATACAGGTAATCAAATTCATAGGACGTTGCATCCGACAGGCAGATCGCAAAGATCTTCCACGAGGTCTGTCCGTTGAAAATGGTGTTGAGACTGATGACGGGTGCTTTCTTGTAGGCTTCCAGTTTCATATACTGCGTCAGATTGTGGAATTTCAGACCGTCGTGCGTGTTGTGACCGTAAATGATGGTCTGACGGCTGAGCGTTCCGCTTTCAAAATCGTTGCGGTAATCGGCAAAAGGTGTGCCGTATTTGGTGGATTCTTTCTGCGTGTTGCGATACAGGTAATAGTCGTTATCGTTCGCTTGCAGAACGACCGTTTCAAGGTCGAGATTGTCAATGCTCAGCCAACCGACGACGTCCTGGTTGACCGCATACAGTTTTGCCATTTCGGGGTTTAAGCCTTCGGGGAAATCAATGTCGGGATATGCCGCACGGATATCCGACCAGAGATCGTCCAACTCGACCGAACTCATGTTGCCGATGGAATCGGGCTCATAAATGGAGCCGAGCTGTTCGTCGTTGTTGATATCTTTCTGATAATTTCCGAAGTAGATGCCGCAGAAGATCAGACCGCCGATAAGCACCACGAAAGCGAGATCCATAATCAGACAACTGATAAATTCGCGTTTCGTCTGCCCTTTATGCGGTGTGTTTCTGCGGATAAAATCAGCAAATTTCCTGCCTTTTTTAGTTTCTTCTTCCTGTACGGCAGGGGTTGTTTCTTCGTTGGGAGTGTTATAATACAAATCCGATTCTCCTTCGTCTTGGGTTGTGTCAAATTGCTCGGCAACAGGTAAAAAACCGTCGGAGGATTCGTCCTGCGGCTGATCGTCGGGGACGGGATCGTCCTGCGGCGTGAAGCGTTCGGCAATGATCTGCTCGGCTTCGGCTCTGCGCTGTGCCGCTTCTTCCTCCTCGGGTGTCAGCGGTATGCTGTCAGCGGTGACGGATGCATCCTGTACGTCATCCTCCTGCTCATCCGCTACGGGGACGGATTTCTGCTGTGAAGCCTGTTTTTTCTGCTCACGCATAGCCTGCAGTTCTTCATCGGTCATCATCCACGTCTGCTGTCTTCCGACCGTTTTATCGTAATCGTCGGAGAAGGCGGCAAGTGCGGATTCCTGTTCGCTGTCTGCTGTCGCACTTACAGTCGGGGTGGTTTTTCCGTTTGCGACAGCGGCGTTATTTTTTGCCGCGGAAAAACCTTCCGGAAAAAAATCCGGTTTTCCGCCCTGCGGTGCTTTCGACTTTTTGCGATCGGTGAATGCCACGTCGCTTGCACCACCGTCGTCCTCATCGGCTGAAAGAGGATCGATAAAAGCGGGATTTACATACGGTTTGCCGCTTGCTTCCTGCTGCAACACGGGCACGGAAGGCTGTGCGGGTTGTTGCACGGGCGGTTGCTGTGCGGGCGGTTGTGCCGCGGGTGCACCGTTTGCCCAGTCGGCATCGTATACCACGCGGGAACCTGCGGCGGCGGCATAGGGAGAAGTCTCCGTCTGCTGCGGCTGTTCGGGCTGTGCAGGTTGCTGTGCGGGCGGATATTCACCGTAATACTCATATCCCGTCGGATACTGCGTATAACCGTAAGGCTGTCCGTAGGCAGGGTATGCGGGATATGCCACGGGTTGCGGATATACGGGATAAGTCGGATACGCCATGGGTTGCGGATAGGTGGGATACGGTGCGTAGGGCTGATAAACGGGGTACGGTGCCTGCGGTGCCGAAATGCGGTAGCCGTTCACTTCGTATCTTGCGGCGGCAGAACGGTAATCCTCCGAGATCTGTTCGGGTGTGGGATCCGTCGGAGCCGTGTTTTTGGGTGCAGCTACGGGTGTTTCAACGGGTGCTGCGACAGGTGCGGCAGGTTCTTCCTGTTTGGGTTTGGCGGGAATGGAAGCACCGTCGCCTGAATAGCGTTTGGCGAGGTGTGCACCTTCCGTACCGAGAACTTCCGCGAGGATCGCATCGATATTATCATCTGCGGGAGGTATTTGAGTGCCTTGTTCGGACATTTTGAAGTCTCCTTATCAAGTAAATAAACGCATTATTTGTTTCATAATAACATAATAATTATTATAATACAAGTCTTTTTTTTTCATTTTCAAAGCAGGATCATGCGTCAGAAAGCCTTTTTGCAACATTTTACGTGTCAGCTCTTAAAATAAACATAAAATATAACCGTCACCATACCCTTGCCGTTGCATAGTATGAATTGCGGGAGAAGGCGGTCAATCCGCCGATGCCCGATTTTATTCATGAACAGGAGGCAATTATGGCCAAGTATCAGTATTTCAGCGACACGGGGCGTGAAAATGCATTTGAGTGTATGCCCACCAACGTGGTACGTGAAGATAACGGCTGTTGCGGTGCAGGTCGCGGTTGTGCCGTGGGTTGCGGTTGCTGTGCAAATCCGTTCCCCGTGCCACCCGTACCGCCGACGGATATAGGCCCCACGGGTCCCACCGGACCGACAGGCCCCACCGGACCGCAAGGTCCGACGGGACTTACGGGAGCCACCGGTGTAACAGGCCCCACCGGACCGCAGGGCATTCCCGGCCCGGACGGTGCAACGGGTCCCACAGGCCCCGCAGGTGCAGACGGTGCGGTCGGTCCCACGGGCCCTGCAGGTGCAGACGGTGCAGTCGGTCCCACAGGCCCCGCAGGTGCAGACGGAGCAGTCGGCCCCACAGGCCCCGCAGGTGCAGACGGTGCGGTCGGTCCCACGGGTCCTGCAGGTGCAGACGGTGCAGTCGGTCCCACGGGCCCTGCAGGTGCAGACGGTGCAGTCGGTCCCACGGGCCCTGCAGGTGCAGACGGTGCAACGGGCCCCACAGGCCCCACGGGTCCGACAGGTCCCACAGGCCCCATTGGTGTGGACGGCATAACGCCCACCTTTACCATCGGTACCGTGACCACGGGTGCACCGGGATCGGATGCCGAAGTTACCGTCACGGGTACTGCACCCAACTACGTCCTCAATTTTGTCATTCCCCAAGGCCCCACAGGCCCGTCGGGTGCGTAAAACCAAAAGCCGCAGTGGGAAAACTCGCTGCGGCAGATATTATTTGTTTCTGTGAAGAACCTGTTTTTTGCATTTTTTTTATTCTGCATAACGGAGGAAAAATATGTATAAATATACAGTATTTGTCTATGCAATATGCAAAAATGAACGCAAGTTTGCAGAGCGTTGGTACGAAAGCGTGAAAGAGGCAGACGGCATCGTGGTGTTGGATTCGGGCTCGGATGACGGCACGGCGGAGTTTTTTGAATCCTGTGAAAAGGTGCAGTTGTACCGTGAGGATATAAAGCCGTGGCGGTTCGACGTGGCAAGAAACCGTTCCCTCGATCACGTGCCGCAGGATGCGGATATCTGTGTTTGCATTGATCTTGACGAGGTGTTGCATCCCGGTTGGAGAGAGAAGATCGAAGCGGCGTGGAACAAGGACGTCGGACGGCTGAAGTACCGATATACCTGGAGTTTTAACGAGGACGGAACGGAAAATACCGTGTTCTGGATCGACAAGATCCATGCCCGTCACGGCTACCGTTGGGTACATCCCGTGCATGAAGTTCTGCGGTGGGTGGGGTGTACCGAGCCGCTGACGGCAGTGGTTGAGGGGGTGCAGGTGGATCATCACGCAGACCGTCTCAAACCGCGTTCGCAGTATCTCCCGCTTCTGGAACTTGCCGTGCGTGAAAAGCCGGAGGATGATCGCAACGTGCATTATCTCGGTCGGGAATATCTGTTTTACCGCCGTTGGGATGATTGTATAAATATGCTGAAACGTCATCTTGCATTGCCCAATGCGACGTGGGCGGATGAACGGAGTGCTTCCCAGCGGTATATTGCACAGGCCTACCTTGCAAAAGGTGAAAAACAGCAGGCGGAGTGCTGGCTTTTGCGTGCGTGTGCCGAAGCACCTTACCTGCGAGAGCCGTGGGCGGAACTGGCACGCTTTTTTTATGAAAACGGGGATGATTTTGCCTGCATTGCGGCGGCAAAGCGATGTCTGTCGATCACCGAACGCAGGGATACCTACATCACGCAGGCGGCGGTGTGGGGAAGTCTGCCGTGGGATCTGCTGAGCGTTGCACTGTGGCGACAGGGGTTGAAAGAACAGGCACTCGAAGCGGTACGCAACGCCGAACGCGAATCGCCGCAGGAGGAACGCATCCGCAAGAACCGCATTCTCATGGAAGAAAACCAATGACCGTCCGACGGTATTTTCTTGACTTTTTGCGGCAGGTTGAGTAATATAATTGTATAAAAAGAAGGAGGTCTGCCATGAAAACACTGCGTTTCATACTCGTATTGTTTTGTTTGCTGAGTTTGTGTTCGTGCAAAACGAATGATCAGACCGATGTTCCCGTGCAGGAAGTTCCCGTCGGCAGTCTGCAGATCCCCGCACAAAACGGCACGCCTTACGCACAGATCGGTACGACCGTACCCGGCGGAGCCATGGTGACTTCTTACAGTACGGACGGTGCCTGCTATTATGCGGCGTTTAATTTCGCCGACGGTCAGACGGCTGTCGAATTTACGTACGATACCGTCAGCGGTACGGTGCTGTTCCGCACGGATCATATATATGAAGGAAGCGTGTTGGTAAAGAAGATCTCAAAGGCTTTGTCCGACAAGGCGTACGGTTATCAGACCGCCGCGGGTACTTACGTTTCCTGTGCCGAGATCGAAACTTATTACGATAAAAATGCGGAAATTCTGATTTTGTACCGTGATTTTTCGGGACAGACCATAGGCCGTTATTATAACCGTCGTGCTGCGGACGGCACCTGCGTGCAGACGGTCACCGAATACGGACAACACCGTTATACACGCACGTACGCGGCAACGGGAGCTTTGCTTTTTTCCACCGAATACGCAATACAGGTCGGCACGGTTGCCGATTTCGGCGGCTTCGGCAAGGCGAGTGTGGTGTCTGTCGGTGCGGACGGCGGATACACGTTGCTGTTTCAGAACAGAACGCACCGTATGTCGGATGGTACTTTGTATTGCTCCCTGGATCTCTACGTGAATCTCAACGCCCTGTTTGCACCCGTTTCAGCCCTTTATGCGAGCCGCGGCACGCAGTTGGCACAGTACCGCTACACGAACGCGGATACGTACACGGATGCAGAGTATTCTGAAAACGGTGTTTCCGTCTGTCGCCTGCGTTATGCAATCAACGGAAATCTCACCGAGAGGAGTGCAACCGACGGCGGAGATTATTTCGGTTACGGTGCGGTTACGGTCGGACAGAGTTTCGGCAAAGGCAACGTCTGCGACGTAAACGACGACGGCTCTTTTACGGTGGTTTATTTTGACCGTCCGTATAAGCACGCGGACGGCCGTGTGACACCCGATGCCGCCCTGTACGCCTTTTTTGACAGCGACCGCCGCCTTGCAGGCAACAAATACTACGTAAACGGTGAGGAGATCGCCGTCTGTGACTACTACTATTACGATTCACTCGGCACGTTTGAAGTGCATCTTACGGAAGGGGAAAAGTATTACGTTCTGCATTCCGACGGACGGGTATCGGCACAATAATGCTTATTTTGGGAAATCGGTTTTCGGTTTCCCGAAATTTTTTGCTTTTTACTGCAACACTTTGCTTTCCTTTGCACTCTTATGATTGCAAGGGAACGGGAAAGAAAGGAAGCACAGTTATGGATAAAACGGAAAAGAAACGGATTCATGCCGCCGTGAACGGCGACAGCAGTGCTTTTGCCGCACTGTATGCCACCTATGCCGAACAGTTATACCGATTTGCACTGTTTTATATGCGTAATCCTGCCGACGCGGAAGATGCCGTGCAGGATGCCGTATTACAGGCGTTTCGCAACGTGTCCTCTTTACGTAAGGAGGACTCGTTCAAGTCGTGGCTGTTCAAGATCCTTGCCAACGTGTGCAAGAAAAAACTCATGAATAACAAGTATGAGTATGCCGATGAAGCTGTGCAGACACATCCCGACCTTTGCAATCAGGAAAGTCCCGCTTTTGACCATGCCGATCGGATGAGCGTACGCGATGCAGTCGCTTCTTTGCCGCCGGATGACCGTCAGATCGTGCTTTTATCGGTGGTTGCAGGCTATACGAGTGCTGAGATCGCCTCCATACTTGACATGAATCCCGCCACCGTACGCAGTGTAAAATCCCGTTCTCTTGCCCGATTGAGAACGATGCTCATTGAGGAGTGACCGATGATGGATAACAAAGACAATATGTATTCTTACCTTAAAAAGAACCTTGCGGAAGAACCCGTCACGCTTCCCGAAAGCCTGTCGGAAGAAAATATCAAGGCTCTGCTGGACAGACAGCCTGTGCTGAGTGCGGTAAAAACCAACCGCGGCCGCCGCTTTGCCGCCGTGATCGCCTCTGCCGCCGTGTTCTGCCTTTGTATGCTCGGTGTTCTTGCCGTGCAGGACAAGGCACCCACCACCGAACTTGCCGATCCCGTTTCACCGTCGGTGTCGGGCAGTGAACAACTCCCCACCGTGTCCGAAACCGATTTTCTCAGTGCCACGGTCAGTTACGCGGACATTTTAGCCCTTGCAAACGCCCACGCCGAAAAGAATTCCTATGAATATAAAGACGTCTATTACACCTACAATTCCTCAAACGGCGGTTTGGGCAGTGTGATCGAAGAATTCTTCGGGTCTATCGGCACCAAAAACGAAGAAGCCGTCGATATGCAAGTACAGGAAAACATGACTGCTGCCGTTGCCGATACCACCGCGGCCGCCGGACAGAACAGAGTGGAGTATGATTCCGTCCCCGAAGCCGAGCCCGAAGCACCGATGGCAGGAACTGACGATGCCGAAAAAGGCGACACCACCGCCTCTGCCCCCAAGCCCGACCACGGAAAGACCAACGTACAGGTCGAAGGTGTGGACGAAGCGGATATTCTCAAAAATGACGGTGAAAACCTCTATCTTCTCAAAGGCAACACCCTGCACGTCATCCGTGCGTATCCTGCCGACAATATGCAGGAAATTGCCGTGATCGTGCTCAAGGATCAGTTTGACGGAGAACTTATCAATTATTACTACTCCAACGAAATGTTCCTTTACAACAACTATCTCTGCGTGGTGCTGACCTGCTGGTACGACAACCACGCCAATGCACGCACGATGGTTTTGGTGTATGACGTGTCCGATCCCGAAAATCCCGTGTTCGTACAGCAGTACGGTCAGGACGGCAACTATCTGTCCTCGCGTATCGCGGGAGGAAAACTCGTACTCGTCACCACGCACGACGGTTTTTACACCTATGAATATTCCGATAACGCACAGAAGTGCATCGTACTGGAAGATAAGATCATTCCTAAAGTGTATATCGGTACCGACGACGGTGAACCGGTTGCGGAAAATGCACTGAGCGTCGTGGATGAATCCTCTCCCACCGCCTTCACCGTGGCAAGCCTTATCGACGTGGACGATCTTTCGCAACCCGTTTCCTCGCAGGCAGTGCTCGGCGGCGGCACGGAAATCTATTGCACCAACGAAAACCTTTTCGTAGCCCGTGTGGCATACAAATCCTTTGAGCCTGTTCCCGAAAGCGAAACACCGGAAGTTGCGGACGATACGACGGTCACAGCAAGCCGCATTGTGATCGGCAATCAGGCCGTGAGTGAATGCACGCAAATCTATTCCTTTACCTTTGCCGACGGAGAAATGCGGAAATCAGCCAACGGGAACGTGCCCGGACGACCGCTGAATCAGTTTTCCATGGACGAACACAACGGTTACTTCCGCATTGCCGTGACGTTTGGTGACAGCAACGGTTTGTACGTGCTTGACGGTGATCTGAATATCATCGGTGAATGTGAACGCTACGGTGAAAATGAAACCATCCGTTCCGTGCGTTTTATGGGCGATTGGGCGTACGTGGTCACGTTTGAACAGACCGATCCGCTGTTCGTCATTGACCTGTCCGATCCGACCAAACCCGTCATTACGGGTGAAGTGAAGCTGCCCGGCTATTCCGGTTATCTGCATCCCATCGGAAACGGTCTCATCATCGGTATCGGCTACGGCGGTACAGAAGACGGATTGGACGGCTCTGCGAAGATCTCGCTGTTTGACGTGTCCGATCCCATGAATCCCAAAGAACTCGATGCCCTCGTGCATGAAAACGCCTATCTTTCCACCGATCACAAGGCGTTCTGCACGGTAGGTGACGGCTCGTTCATGATCCCCATGTATTCCTACGGTACGAGAACCGATGAATACGGTTATGAGATATGGGTACAGGAACACGGCGGTGTTCTGCACTTTGCGGTGGAGGACAACAGGCTGGTCATCCGCAATGAATATGAATGCAGTGATCTCTACTCCGATCCCAACCGTGCCACCTATATCGGCAACGTAGCCTACGCCGTTACGATCTACCATACCCCCAACGTGTATGCCTTTGATATGAACAGCGGTGACCTGCTCGGTACGGTCGAATGCTCCGATCCGAACGTGGAATATTACACTTCGGGCTGGAAGCACTACGAGGATACCCAACTTGAAAAATACGAAAAAGACGACGGTGAAACGGTCGTGGTCTACACAACGCCTGCATACAATCCGCAAGCGGGAGGCATCGTGTATGAAATGACCACAGCCGCACCCGAATACGTGCCCGAAACCGCGATCGATACGGTTTACGACGTTCCCGTGACCTCCTCAACGGAAATCGCACCCGAAACGGAGATCGCACTTGAATACGCCGTCAGCGATCCCACGAAAGCCAAATAAATTTTATCTGTATAATCAAAAAAAGGTATTATGCAAGCGGAATTTTCACTTGCAATAATACCTTTTTTTATTTTAAATCGTCACCAAAAGACGGCGTACGCTGTAATCATAATTTACCACCCTTGCACATATCTATAAAATGATCGGAGGGATGCGAATGACGAAGATCAGAAATTGCGGTTTTGTTGTGTGCATGGCACTGCTTTTGTTTTTATCGGGATGTACGCAGAGCAGTCGCTTCGGAATGCAGGAACTCTCCCGCAGAATTGCCGTTGAAAATGAAAAATACGCCTTCACGGTCGAAGGCGCATTTCTTTCGGACGGATTCTGGCATATCCCGTTTTCGCTTTTGCAGGCAGAGGATCTGCTTCTGAGTTGCAAAGAGGATGAAAACGGCAATTTATTGCAAATCCTGCTCACGGCGGAAAAGGACACCGCACCTGTGACGGATTTCATTGCCTTTTCAAAGTTGCTCACACAGGTCTTTTTCGGTGTAAGTGCCCGTGAGGCTTCTGCGATCACGGAAAATGCAGGATTGACGGATGAAAGCGTTTTGTTCACGGATCACACGGGAACGCAGACACAGGGACGCTACTCGTTCACGTTCTTTTCAACGCCCGTGAGCGTAACGGTGATCCTCACATACGACGATGCGGTCGTTGTTACCGAAAGTGCAAATTATTAAAGTCTGCAAAGCCGCTGTTTCATTCGTTTTGCATTTTGCACTTTGCGTTTTGCACTTCAATTATGCTCTCGACCACTTGACACCCTGCGGTGTGTCTTCCAGCACGATGCCCATTTCCTTGAGCTGATCGCGGATGCGGTCCGCTTCTGCCCAGTTCTTGCTCTTTCTGGCTTCGGTTCTGGCGGCAATGAGGGTTTCCACTTCTTCGTCGAGGGAATCTGATTTGCGGTTGTAAACGAGACCGAGTACTTCGGTGAGTTCGTCAAAGAGTTTGACCGCTTCTTCGACAGCCGCTTTGTTCGGATTTTCCGTCAGCACGGACTTGTTGATGAAACGAACGAGATCAAAGAGTGCGGCAATGGCATCGGCGGTGTTCAGATCGTCGTCCATGGCATCGCAGAACGCCTTTTTGGCGGATTCGCAACCTTCTTTTGCAATGCTGAGAGCTTCTGCGTTTTCGGCAGTATCTGCATTTTTGAGGGCAAATTCAAGTGCTTCGCGGCAGTTGTAAAGACGGGTAAGAGAAGCCTTGCACTGTTCGAGAGAATCGTAACTGTAATTGATGGGACTGCGATACTGGCAGGAGATCATCAGATAACGGATGGGCTCGTAGCCGAACTGCTGCGATACGTCGCGGACGGTAAAGAAATTGCCCTTGGATTTGCTCATTTTCTCGTTGTCAACGGTGATAAAACCGTTGTGCATCCAGTAACGTGCAAAGGGAACGCCGTTGCAGCATTCGCTCTGTGCGATCTCGTTTTCGTGATGGGGGAACACAAGGTCCTGTCCGCCGCAGTGAATGTCAATGGTCTCACCGAGGTAACGGCGGGACATGGCAGAGCATTCAATGTGCCAGCCCGGTCTGCCCTTGCCCCAGGGGGATTCCCACCACGGCTCACCCGGTTTGGAGCCTTTCCACAGAGCAAAGTCCACGGCTTCACGTTTGACTTCACCGACGTTGATGCGAGCCCCTGCAAGCAGGTCTTCCATGGGCTGGTGCGACAGTTTGCCGTATTCGTTGAATTTGAGGGTGCTGAAATAAACGTCACCGTTTGCTTCGTAAGCAAAGCCTTTTTCGATGAGTTTTTCGATGATGGCAATGATTTCGTCAATGTTTTCCGTTGCCTTGGGATGTACGCTTGCGGGACGGACGTTGAGGCCGCCTGCATCGATCTTGTATTCGGCAATGTATTTTTCGGAAACGGTCAGATAATCCGTGCCTTCGTCGTTTGCACGGTTGATGATCTTATCGTCGATATCGGTAAAATTCTGTACGAAGGTGACTTTGTAGCCGCGGTATTCGAGATAACGGCGTAAAACGTCAAACACACAGATGGGGCGTGCGTTGCCGATGTGGATGTAGTTGTAGACCGTGGGGCCGCAGGCGTAAATGCCTACTTCGCCCTCTTTCAACGGAATGAGTTCTTCCTTTTGTCTTGTGAGTGTATTATAAACTTTCATGCTTTATTCTCCTTTTCTGACTTGTTTTTCAAGTTCTTCTATGCGGCGGTGCAGGCGATCAAGTTCCTGTTGAACGGGATCGGGGATGTGGACCTGGTCGAGTTCATCGAGTACTCTTTTTCCGTCACGCTTGACGACTCTTGCGGGCGTACCGACAGCGGTGCAGTTGGCGGGAATTTCATTGAGCACCACACTGCCTGCGGCAATGTTCGTGTTGTCGCCGATCTTGAACGGCCCCAATACTTTGGCACCTGCACCGATGAGCACGTTGTTACCGATGGTGGGATGCCTTTTGCCGACGTCCTTACCCGTACCGCCTAATGTGACACCCTGATAAATGGTCACGTTGTCGCCGATCTCGGCGGTCTCACCGATCACAACGCCCGTGCCGTGGTCGATGAAAAAGCGTTTTCCGATCCTGGCACCCGGATGGATCTCAATGTTGGTACGTCTGGCACAGGCCTGCGAGATACATCGTGCAATGAAGTGCATATTGTGATTGTAAAACCAATGTGCTTTGCGGTGCGAACGAACGGCACGAAGACCGGGATACAGAAAGAGTATCTCCAGCGTTGAAGTTGCCGCAGGATCGCGTTCACGCACGCTTGCGATGTCTTCCCGAAGTCGGTTAAACATTGTTATCCTCCTTTTGCTCACAGATTATAACATTATACATGAAATCATCGTAAATTTCAACAACGGAGTGATGATTGTTTGAAAAAATTTTCAAAACTGAAAAAAATAAATACATCGGGATTTGTTTTTACCTGCCTTGCAGGCACGCTGTTGCACTTTTTGTATGATCTCACGGGACAAAATAAAGCAGTTGCCGTCTTTGCCGCCACCAACGAAAGTACGTTTGAACACCTGAAACTGCTGTGGGTGCCCATCCTCGTGTTTTCGGTTGTTGAATTTTTCATGTACGGCAAAAATAAAACGAATTTCCTGCCCGTCAAATACCTTTCTGCCGTGGTCGGCATGGCTTTTATCACGGTAGTATTCTACACGTACAGCGGCGTGTTGGGAAAAAACGTTGCGATCGTTGATATTTCCCTGTTTTATATCGGTGCGGCACTGAGTTGGGCGTTCTCTTATAAATATATGCAGACCGACCGCTTTTCGTCCCCCGTTGCCGTGCCCGTGTGCAGGGTGCTTGCGGCTCTGACGGCGGTTTGCTTCGTCGTGTGGTCGTATTCTCCGCCCAACCTCGGCATTTTCATTTCCCCGGTATAAAAAGAATGGTTTTACGGATACAACAGGAGAATTGTAAATCATAATTTACCTTGTTTTGTAATCTCCTGACTTTCCGTAAAGAACCTGTATCTTCTCTCCGATATACAACAAGCACCCCCGATGTACGATACATCGGGGGTGTGAATGATTATTGGGTTTTCTTATTTTTTCTTGGCGGCTGCCTTGGGTGCCGCTGCCTTTTTGTCAAAAACGGTTTTTACAACGAACAGCGTTGCGATCATCAGCACGATCGCGATGGGAAGCGTGATGTACCAGTTCGGAATGAAACCGGAAATGATGTAGGCAACAGCCGAAACGCCTGCAACGGTAAGAGCGTAGGGCAACTGCGTGGATACGTGGTTGACGTGATCGCACTGTGCACCTGCGGATGCCATGATGGTGGTATCGGAAATGGGAGAGCAGTGGTCACCGCAGACGGCACCTGCCATACAGGCGGAAATGGAAACGATGGTCAGCGGATTGTCTGCATCGAATACGGAGAGAACGATCGGAATGAGAATACCGAACGTACCCCATGAAGTACCGGTTGCAAAGGACAGACCGACGGCAATGATAAAGATGATGGCGGGAAGCAGAGCCTGCAGAGCACCTGCGGAGCCTTCAATGAGCTGGGAAACGTAGATCTTTGCACCCAGGGAGTCGGTCATGGCTTTCAGCGTCCATGCACAGCCGAGGATGAGGATGGCGGGTGTCATGCTCTTGAGGCCTTCGGGCAGGCAGGACATGAGATCCTTGAAACTGACGACACGGCGGATAAGCATATAAACGACCGTGAACAGAATGGCGATACCCGAGCCGTATACGAGACCGACGGAAGCATCGGAATTGGAGAAGGCATCGATGAAGTCGTGCGTGCCTTCTGCACCGAAGAAGCCGCCGGAGTAGATCATGCCGACAACACAGCAGGCAACGAGGACAACAACGGGAAGAATGAGGTCAATGACCTTGCCCTTGGGGTTGGCTTTCATTTCTTCAACAGCCTGCACCTGGCCGGAGGTGAACAGGTCACCGTTCTTTGCGTTTTCTTCGTGGGTCTTCATCTTACCGAAGTCGAGACCGGTAACGGCAAGGAAGATCATCATAACGACGGTGAGAAGTGCGTAGTAGTTATAGGGAATGGCACTGATAAAGAGTTTGATACCGCTTTCTGCACCTGCGGCGTTTGCAAAGCCTGCAACGGCGGCAGCCCAGGAAGAAATGGGAGCAATGATGCAGACGGGAGCAGCGGTGGCATCGATGAGGTAGGACAGCTTTGCACGGGAAACCTTGTGTGCATCAGCCACGGGACGCATGACCGAACCGACGGTCAGGCAGTTGAAATAGTCGTCAATGAAGATCAGAACGCCGAGTGCAATGGTAGCAAGCTGTGCACCGACACGGGATTTGATGTGTTTGATCGCCCAACGGCCGAATGCCGCGGAGCCGCCTGCCTTGTTCATCATGGCAACGAGTGCACCGAGAAGAACGAGGAAGATGATGATACCCATGTTGTAGGAATCTGCGAAACTGGAAATGAAACCGTCACTCAGAACGTGAACGACCGTGGTTTCAAAGTTACCGCCCGCATACAGCACACCGCCCAGCAGGATACCGAGGATGAGGGAAGAATAAACTTCCTTGGTGATAAGAGCCAGAACGATTGCAAAAATGGCGGGAATCAGAGCCCAGAATTTTGCAAACATCGGAATTTGTTCCTGTACTTTTGCGATTGCGGCGGCAACGTGAGCCTCAAAGTCAGGATCGAGTTCGATGTTGTCGGCATAACTGTCAACGTAAGCGTGTGCGGAATCAAAATCGGAAAGGTCGTAGTCAACGAATTCATCTTCGCCGACTTGCAGGGAGAATGCAAGGTCGCTTTCTTCAGCTGCACCGACGGTGAGCACTGCATCGTCAGCGGCAACTGTATCGTCTGCAACCGTATCGTCTGCAACTGCTTCGTCATCGGCAGGAGCCATCAGCAGAACGGCATCTTCCGCAACTGCATCGGGAGCCGCTGTGTCCGCTTCGGTCATACCTGCAAACACGGTGCCGAAGGTAAAGGTGATGATACACATCATCAGGACGACGAAAAATCTGCGGGAACCGGAAATTTTTCTCATTTTTCATAGCCTCTCTTTCTTTTTGTGAACAAAAAAACACGGCAGATTGCGCTGCCGTGACTTTCATGTGCGTTTTTACACAAAGTCAAAGGATAGCGCTCCACAAAAAAGTGACAGTCCGACGGCTCTTAACAGACGGACCAACAAACCGCCGCAAAGAGCGATCCGTTTCGGCGTTATCCCCTTTCGCATTTTGCGTGCTACTCTTGTCAAACGCACCTCTACCGATGATTTTTATTCATTTTCTTTTTTATTATAGCGGAAGAAATCAAACAAGTCAACAAAAACCGTAAAAAATGTAAAAAAACGGATTTTTAATTTCCGATTGCAAAATGCTGTAAAAAAATGTATACTGATTAAGAAATAAAAATTCCCTTGAAAAGGAGAACGTCCCATGCAACATTTTGATATTGATACCGTCCGTTACGAAGGCACTGCTTCCGAAAATCCCTTTGCCTTCCGTTATTACGATGCCGACCGTGTGATCCTCGGCAAAAAAATGAGCGAGCACCTGCCCTTTGCCATGGCGTGGTGGCACAATATGTGTGCCACGGGTACGGATATGTTCGGTGTCGGTACTGCCGACAAATCGTTCGATACCGTGCCGGGCACCATGGAACACGCCTACGCAAAGGTGGATGCAGGTTTTGAGTTTATGCAGAAACTCGGCATCCGCTATTTCTGCTTCCATGACGTTGATCTGGTTCCCGCCGCAGAGGACATCAACGAAACCAACCGCCGTCTGGATGAAATTACCGACTATATGCTCGTAAAAATGAAAGAAACGGGCATCAAGTGCCTGTGGGGTACAGCCAATCTGTTCGGCGATCCGCGTTTCTGCAACGGTGCAGGTTCGTCCAACAGTGCAGAGGTGTACTGCTTTGCCGCCGCACAGATCAAAAAAGCGATTGAACTGACCGTCAAACTCGGCGGACAGGGCTACGTGTTCTGGGGCGGCCGCGAAGGCTACGAAACGCTTCTGAACACCGACATGAAACTTGAACTCGAAAACATTGCAAACCTCATGCACAAAGCAGTGGATTACGCACGTTCCATCGGTTTCACGGGCGACTTCTACATTGAGCCCAAACCCAAGGAGCCCATGAAGCACCAGTATGACTTTGATGCCGCAACGGCGATCGGTTTCCTGCGTCAGTACGGTCTTGACAAGGACTTCAAGATGAACATTGAAGCCAACCACGCAACCCTTGCGGGACACACCTTCCGCCACGAACTGCGTGTTTCCGCCATCAACGGAATGCTCGGCTCCATCGATGCCAACCAGGGTGACCTGTTCCTCGGCTGGGACACCGACGAGTTCCCCTACGATATTTACGAAACCACCATGTGCATGCTTGAAATCCTCAAGTACGGCGGCCTTACCAACGGCGGCTTCAATTTCGATGCCAAAAACCGCCGTCCGAGTTACACCAAAGAAGATATGTTCCATGCTTTTATTCTCGGCATGGATGCCTATGCACTCGGTCTTATCAAAGCCGCGAAACTCATTGAGGACGGCAGGATCGACGAATTCATTGCCGACCGCTATTCCTCTTACAACGAGGGCATCGGTCTTCGCATCCGCAACGGCGAAGCAGACCTTGCGGAACTTGCAGATTACGCACTGCAACTGAAAAAACCGCAGGCACCCGGCAGCGGCAGACAGGAATACCTTGAAAGCGTTGTCAACAGCGTGCTGTTCGGTGAATGAGGAGTAAAGTATGAAATACTGTATCGGTATTGACATCGGCACATCGGGTACGAAAACCGTCCTGTTCGATCCTCTCGGCAACGCCGTTTGCTCGGACAGTGCCGAATATCCGCTTTCACAGCCGAAAAACGGTTGGGCGGAACAGGATCCCGCAGACTGGAAAAAGGCGGTGTTGCAGACGCTGAAAAACGTTGTGAAAAACAGCGGTATTGCAGCGGAAAACATCGTCGGCATCGGTCTTTCGGGGCAGATGCACGGCCTTGTGATGCTCGATGAAAACGGCGAAGTGTTACGTCCGTCCATCATCTGGTGCGATCAGCGAACGGGCAAAGAATGTGAAGAAATAGAACGCCTCGTGGGCAGAGAACGCCTCATTGAGATCACCGCAAATCCCGCACTGACGGGCTTTACCGCTTCCAAGATCATGTGGGTGAAACAGCACGAACCCGGAATTTTTGCAAAGTGTGCCCACATCCTGCTTCCCAAGGACTATATCCGCTACGTTCTCTGCGGTGTGTTTGCAACGGAAGTGAGCGATGCCGCAGGAATGCAACTGCTGGACGTCCCCAACCGCGACTGGTCGGACGAAGTGCTTGAAAAACTCGGTATCGATCGTTCGCTTCTCGGAAAAGTATACGAATCGCCCGACGTTACGGGTTATCTGACAGAAGAAATTGCCGATATGACGGGGCTTACGACATCCGTTCCCGTGGTGGGCGGTGCCGGTGACAACGCCGCCGCGGCTGTCGGTACGGGCGTTGTGAAAAACGGTGCGGCGTTTACGACCATCGGCACGAGCGGCGTTGTGTTTATGCATACCGACAGACCCGTTATTGATCCAAAAGGCCGCATCCACACCTTCTGTTGTGCCGTTCCCGGCTGCTGGCACGTCATGGGCGTAACGCAGGCGGCAGGTCTTTCACTTCGCTGGGTGCGTGATACCTTCTGCGAAGTGCAGATTGAACAGGCAAAAGAACAGAACCGCGACACGTACGAACTGATGACCGACCTTGCTTCCGCTTCCCCCATCGGCTCCAACAGACTTCTGTTTTTGCCGTACCTCATGGGTGAACGCACGCCGCATCTGGATCCCGATTGCCGCGGTGTGTTCTTCGGCCTTTCCGCCATGCATACCAAGGGTGACATCATCCGTTCGGTCATGGAGGGTGTGAGTTTTTCGCTGTGCGATTGCCTTTCCGTCTTTTCGGAACTTTCCTTGCAGGTGGACACCATGGCTGTCTGCGGCGGCGGTGCAAGAAGTGCTTTCTGGCGTAAAATGCTCGCTGATCTGTACGACCGCCCCGTATGCCGCACACAGAATACCGAGGGTGCCGCATTGGGTGCCGCCATCCTTGCCATGGTCGGTGCAGGGCTTTATGCAAGCGTTCCCGAAGCCTGTGAACAGATCATCCGCACGGCAGACGAAACACAACCCGATACGAAGAATACGCAAGCGTATGCACCGTATTATGCACTTTACAGGCAACTCTACGCACCGCTGAAAGCTGCATACAAAACACTGTCCGCAGCAACAGAATAAAAAAACAAAAAAGATCCCATCCGCAATGCTTTCAGGCCATCGGATGGGATTTTTATTGCATTTTTTAATTATTCAAATCCGTAAAAGAATTCATCATAGGTGCATTCATACAGAATCTTCAGTTGTACCAATACACTTGCACGGATGTTTAATTCTCCTGCTTCATATTTTGCATAGGTGCTTCTGCCGATGTCACAACCATGCAACTGCAACAGTGCACACAGTTTTTCTTGTGAATACCCTGCTGCAAGGCGTAAACGCTTCAAATTGTCACCCATATTCAGATCTCTGCGAATTTTCTGTTCCATTGCAAATTTGTCTCCCTCTTTGTTGATTGACCGGTATTGGTTGCAACTTTTATTATTTTGTGATACAATCAGAAAAAATATTGACCGCTATACTGGTCAAAGAGAGAGGAAAATTATATTGATTTGTACTTTTTTTGGTCACAGAAACATATCCGTTGATATTGCATCCGATTTGGAAACAGCAATTGAAGATTTGATTTTACAGAAAAATGCGGATCTTTTTTATGTGGGCAACCATGGGAATTTTGATTCAATTGTCAAACGGGTATTAAAAAAAATGAAAAGCAAATATCCGCAAATCTCCTTTTTTGTTGTTTATGCATATCTTCCGACGGAAAAAACGAAAGAAGATGAGGATATTGAAACGCTTTATCCGGAAGGTTTAGAGCTTGTACCGCCGCGTTTTGCAATAGACAAACGCAACCGATGGATGATAAAACAGGCGGATTATGTTATAACTTATGTACAGTCTACAGTCGGCGGTGCGGCAAAATACAAAGCCATTGCTGAACGTGCAAACAAAAACGTTATAAATTTAGTCCGCGAATAACCAATAACAAAAAAAACATCCGCAATGCGTTTCGGCAAACGGATGGGATTTCTCTTATCTGCGATAGTGAAAAATAGTGAAAAAACAGTGTAAAAACAGTTCCGTTTGAAAGCATAAGAGTTGCTGACCTGCACGGAAAATTGGGGAATTGTAAAAAGAACTAAATTATGATTTAGCGGAGAGTTTGCTATCGTTGGGCTTCGCCCAATAGAGAACCCCCGGCGAGGGTTCTCTACGAAAAACAGTCCACCGGACTGTTTTCCTACTCTCCTGCGCTTTTTGAAGGAAAGGGGTGTTTCGCC
>JAZNRU010000002.1:0-81570 GCA_045590895.1 Acutalibacteraceae bacterium | reverse complement strand
GTTTGTGACCGACCATATCCTCGGTGACGTAAACCGGCACGTGCTTACGGCCGTCGTGGACGGCAAAGGTGTGACCGACAAAGTCCGGGAAAATGGTGGAGGAGCGACTCCAGGTTTTCAGGATGCGCTTCTCGCCGGTTTTATTCATCTCTTGGACCCGCTTCAGCAGCACAGGCTGCACGAAAGGACCCTTCTTAATGCTTCTACCCATTATTCTTGATCTCCTTTCGCTTACTTGCTGTTACGGCGCTTCACGATAAACTTATCGGAGCGGTTGTGGGTCTTGCGGGTCTTATAACCCAGCGCCGGCTTGCCCCACGGGGTAACCGGGCCCGGACGACCGATGGGGGACTTGCCCTCACCACCACCGTGCGGGTGGACACAGGGGTTCATAACAGAACCGCGGACTGTGGGACGGATACCCATGTGACGGGTACGGCCGGCTTTACCGATCTTAACGTTGATGTGGTCAGCGTTGCTGATGGTACCGACGGTAGCCATGCACTGTGCGGGAACGTTGCGCTGTTCGCCGGAGGGAAGACGAAGAAGAGCGTAAACGCCTTCTTTAGCCATGAGCTGAGCTGCATTACCGGCTGCTCTTGCAAGCTGGCCGCCGCGACCGGGATAAAGTTCAACGTTGTGTACGAAAGTACCTACGGGGATATTTGCAAGCGGAAGAGCGTTACCAACTTTGATATCGACGCTTGCACCGGATTCGACGACATCGCCGACCTTGAGACCGTCGGGAGCAAGGATGTAGCTCTTGACGCCGTCTGCATATTCGATGAGAGCGATGTGTGCGGTACGGTTGGGATCGTATTCGAGAGTCAGAACGGTAGCAGCACCGGTCTTGGTTCTCTTGAAGTCGATGATACGATATTTTTTGCGGTTGCCGCCGCCGTGATGGCGAACGGTGATTCTGCCGTAGCTGTTGCGGCCGGAAGTTTTCTTGAGGGGTTCAAGAAGGCTCTTCTCGGGAGCGACCTTTGACAGATGAGAATAATCTGTTACCGACATATTACGACGGGCGTTGGTAGTCGGTTTGTAGACTTTAATAGCCATTTTCAGTCACACTGCCTTTCATAATTTTGAAGTAATGTGTTCATATCCGGGAGGTTTAGCGGACGGCTATTTCCATACATCGCCAACCCGGACGGTCTTGATTAGAACATTCCGTCAAAGAACTCGATGGTCTTGGAATCGTCTGTCAACGTCACGATAGCCTTTTTCCAGGAGGGCTTATAGCCTTCGAAACGGCCGTAGCGGCGAAGATGACCGCGAACATTAATGGTGTTAACTTTTGCGACCTTGACGCCGAAGATAGCTTCGACAGCGTCAGCGATCTGATACTTATTAGCATTCTTGGCAACTGCGAAGGTGTACTTCTTGTCTGCCGTGTTAAGCATGCTTTCCTCTGTTACGATGGGACGGAGGATGATATCCTGTGCGTATTTCATTTTGCATAGACCTCCTCGATCTTGGCAACAGCGTCCTTGACAAGGATCAGCGTGTCGCAGTTGAGAATGTCGTAGGTGTTGATGCAGTTTGCGGGAGAAACTTTAACGCCTGCGATGTTTCTTGCACTGCGGTAAACAACGTCATCCTTTTCGGGAAGAACGATGAGTGCCTTTTTGCCGGCCTTCAGAGCAGAGAGAACTTTAACGATCTCTTTGGTCTTGATGGCGTTCAGGGTCAGGCTGTCAAGAACGACGAGTTCGTCAGCCAGAACCTTGGAAGAAAGAGCAGACTTGATAGCAAGCTGTCTGACTTTCTTGTTGATGGTGAAGTTGTAGGAACGGGGCTTGGGGCCGAGGGCGATACCGCCGTGATACCACTGGGGAGCACGGGTGGAACCCTGTCTTGCACGGCCGGTTCCCTTCTGACGCCAGGGCTTCTTTCCGCCGCCGCTGACTTCAGCTCTCGTAAGGGTGGACTGTGTACCCTGACGCTGATTTGCAAGATAGTTGATGACAGCCATGTGCATGACCGAGGTGTTGGGCTCAACTGCGAATACGCTGTCGTTGAGAGCAAGCTCGGATACCTTTTCGCCTGCCATATTGAATACTGCTACGTTAGGCATCTTTCATTCCTCCTTACGCTTTCTTAACGGCTTCAGTGATAACAACCGTTCCGCCTTTGGGGCCGGGAACGGCGCCCTTGATGGCGATGATGTTGTTTTCAGCGTCAACCGTTACGACATCCAGATTCTGGATGGTGACCTTTTCGCTGCCGAGATGGCCGGACATTTTCTTTCCTTTGAAAACTCTGGAAGGATCCGAACAAGCACCGATGGATCCGCCATGTCTGCCGACGGGGCCTGTGCCGTGGGTTTCCTTGAGTCTTGCCATGTTCCATCTCTTGATGACGCCTGCGGTACCTTTACCTTTGCTGGTGCCGGATACGTCTACTTTGTCGCCCGATGCAAATACGTCTGCCTTCAGGATGTCACCCGTGTTGAAGGCTGCACAATCTGCAAATCTGAATTCCTTCAGAACCTTCTTGGGTGCCACGTCGAGTTTTGCGAAGTGACCTTTCATGGGCTTGTTGACACGGGATGCTTTTACATCGCCGTAGCCGAGCTGAACAGCTTCATAGCCGTCTTTCTCGGTTGTCTTCTTCTGAACGACTGCGCAAGGACCTGCGATAATGACGGTTACGGGAACAACGTTTCCCTTTTCGTCAAAAATCTGGGTCATGCCGACTTTTGTTCCGATAAGACCTTTGTTCATCTGTTTTTTCCTCCTGTCAGATTATTGGTTGACTGCATGTCAACTTGACCTGCGGTGACCTAATTATATAGGGCATCGACACCTGTTAGATTTTGATGTCAATGTCAACACCGGCGGGAAGCTCAAGACCTGTCAGAGCCTCAACAGTCTTGCTGGTGGGTCTGATGATGTCAATGAGTCTTTTGTGGGTGCGCTGTTCAAACTGTTCGCGGGAATCCTTATACTTGTGAACAGCACGAAGGATAGTAACAACTTCCTTCTCGGTGGGAAGCGGTACGGGGCCGGATACCTGTGCACCCGTGCGCTTTGCGGTTTCGACGATACGCTCTGCCGCTTTGTCGACAAGATTGTGGTCGTAACCTTTGAGTCTGATTCTGATCTTTTCCTTAACTGCCATTTGATTTGCCTCCTTGTTGTGTGGCGACAGCCGATTGAAAATCCTGCAACGGATCCGGGTGTTTCATCCTGCCCCGTTATTAAAACTCCGGAAAATATTTCCGGAGCTTACAGCAGAAAAGTGCCTTGGTGGGTAAAAATCCGGTTAAGGCGCGGAAATCCCCCTTGGCATCGGCTTGTTTCGCCCGGTTTAAAATCGGACATACTCCGCGGGAGTTCCCTGCATCTGCGTGCAGCCACATCCCACATCATCGCACATCTACCTGTAATAAATCGGCATACAGCGACACGGCACAATACGCCCCTATCACAAGCGAAGTTATTATATCACAAGCTTTTTGGAATTGCAAGTCTTTTTTTAGAAAAAACAGAAATTTTTTGAATTTATTTTTGGTTATATTTCACAATCCAATTTTCCTGTCCGACGGGCAAAAACATCCAGCAAAATATTGCCGTCCTTACGCACCACAGAGGCATTGACAACAGCCGTTGCAAGGTCATTTTTCGTGACCAGCATGATTGCATCCGTAAAATATCCGTTCATTGTCAGCGAACAGTTGTTGTGCATGATCCTGCCGTCACTGAGCAGATTGATAAAGACCTTCGTGTCTCCGCAGGCAACGCAGTATCCGTTTTCGATCTCCGAAAGCGACGGCTGTTTGCTTTCATCCAAAGCAAGCACGCTGATGAACTTGACTCGGCCGTTTGCATCGGTATGAGCATCGTATGACAGATACGTACAATCCTGCACGTCGTCACCGATGTAACCGTGCGGATGCGTCAGTGTGTACGGTGTGAGCATACGAAAACAGGTATCTTCGTTTGCGTGAAGCAGGAACGATACTTTCCCCGGCTCGTAACTCTGAATATCATCGTAGATCAGAATAAAATCACGCAACCACACGAAGTGGCGAAGATGCTTGCGGAAGAAACGTCCCATCGGTCCCGTTGCATCCGCACAAACGTAACGGAAGTCACCCTGATCGGTAAAATCGTACAATCTGCCGCGCATACGAACGTGATCGTGATGGTCACGCCAATCCTGACCGCAACCGTTGAACAGCACGACGTTGTGTGCATAGGACTGTACGTAATAATCACGGTAGATATCATTGCCGTAACTGCAACAGGAAGAATCGAAGATCTCCGCATCGCCGTTCCGGTAAAGCAAAAACGAACCCGCATCATTATGAGAATGGTTCCAGCTGTCACCGCACTTGACGGCAAGCAGAACGGAATCTTTTTCAAACGAATCACGCATCATAGCCCAACCGTTGTTTTCATAACACACGGACAAGCGATCGGGTGTCTGCGGTTCGGGGGCACATATATTATTATAATGTAACAGACGGAGCATTGCCGTATCCGATGCTTCCTTCGAACGGTTGTTGAGATACCAACGCAAGGTTTGCAATTCCGGAAAACGGGCAAGTATATATTCCACACTTTCCAAAGAGCCGAATCCATCACAATCGCCGAAACCGACGTAATAATCCGCCTTGGTGGACGGATAGACCGTATTCACAAAGAAATCAGCCGCTTCACGCAATACAAGAGCATCATCAAAGGGCGGTCTGCCTTTCAGTTTTACATACGCATCAGCAAAACGCAGATACTCAACAAGCACATAATTATAATAGTTGACACCCTCATAAAATGCACCGTGATCGGAAGTGGCAAGTTTATTATTGATCGGGTTGCCTTTATAAGCAAACCACTGACGGATACCGTCCGCGGCAAGATCGGCAAGATGATCGGCATCTTTCAGTTCATCACGCATGACAATTGCGGCAAAAGCACCCGAAGACACGCAAACGGGCCACCAGTTATGTCCCATGGTATCGAAGGCATGAAGTTTCGTTCCGGGCAACAACCAATCCTCAAGCAAAGGCAGAATACCCAAACGGTATGTTCCTTCGGCAATGATCTTGCGTTCTTCCGCAGTCATCAGTTCCGCAAAGCAGGCAAAACCGTAACCCATACCGACGCAGAAATGTCCCGTATTCAATTCACCGCGTCCCGAAAAGCCCTTGCCGTGCCAACGCTCGTATTGCACGTAGGCAAGCATCAGTTCTTTTGCTTTTTCAAAATAGGCAATATCCTTTGTATAACAGTATCCGAATGCAAGATACTGCATATTGCGACAAAGCGGTCCGCAGGCTTCCCCGTAATTTTCATGCTGAACGGCAAATCCATCTCCGTCCACCTGCACGCTCGATTCGGGAACGACCTGCATCTGCAGAGATTCTTCCGCACGTCTGATACAGTACGCCACGTACTTCTGCACTTCCGGATCTTTGCTGTTTTTCCACTCTGTCATGAGTGTCTCATTGAAATACAAATTCTGCACACCGACTCACTCTCCTTTTCTTCTTTTGATTGTACATCATCCGCAACGCATCTGTCAATCAATCGCAGAGAATTTTTATATATATAATGGTATAAAATAAAGAAAGCCGCTGAAAAACAACGGCTTTAATCGGTTTTATGCACCTGTCAGGGCGGATACGACCGCGGCGGTATCGCTGTTTGCAAACGCTTCCATGATACTGTCAAACAAGGCGGCAAACAGATTCACGATATCAACCTCCGTAAGTCCCGACCAAACGGCAGACATAACGATCATTGTAACAAACATCTGTTATACGTCTCCTTTTATCCGTTTTTACTCACCGACGGTGGTCTCCCCCGCCGAATCGTCTTTCTTGTCAGTTTGAGCAACTGCAACCGTTTTTTCGGGGACATTGAACAAGTGGATAATACCCGCTTTATTCATTTCATTGATGATCGTCACGATAAACGGCACGATGAAGAAACCGAACACACCCACGATCTTCGTACCGACGTACATGGAAGTAATAGTAACGATGGGCGGCAGGCCGATCTGTCCGGAAACAAGTTTCGGCTCCAGAACCTGTCGGATCACCAGCACGACCGCATACGTCACGAGCAAGCCGATTCCGAGTCCGACTTTTCCCGTCAGCAGGGAAATCACACCCCACGGAATCAGAACGGTACCTGTGCCCAATACGGGAATAATGTCCACCAACGCGATCAACGCCGCAATCACGAACAGATACTCCGACGTATAAACACCGATCAGTTTGAGGATTGAAAACGCAATGCTCATTTCAACCGTTGTGATAATAAAGATCAGGCCGTATGCTTTGATCATTTTCAGCATACTCGAAATACACAATTGTTTTGCATGACGCAGTTTTCTTCCGTTTTCCTCACTCATCTGTGCAAGAATAAAATTACAGATACGCTCATAATCGGTACATACGAACACGGAAGAAATGACGGTAATGACAAAACTGATAACAAACGAGGGAAGTTGACCGACGGTACTGATCAAAATATCACCGCCCGTTGAGATCAGCGAAGACCAGTTGAATGCTTCGGGGTTCACGTTCATCCCGGCCAGACCGTTCTGTGCAAGGTTATCCATAAACGCACCGACCGTCACACTCAACTCCGCACCGAAACTTTCGGGCAGATTCGCGATCACGCCGAGTAACCAGTCCTTGACCGCCAGAATCAACTGCGGCAGGTCGTTGATCCGACTGTACACATACGTAAAGAATCCTTTGACTTCCGGTGCGACCTTAAATCCGATCAGCACAAGCAGACCGACACCGATGCCCAATACGGACAAAACAAGGATCACACTGATAAGCCCTCGTTTGAGAGGTGTCTTTCTGTCAAGAAATGCAATCGGTCTTTTCAGCACCATGGCAACGAACAAGCCGACCAACAGCGGCAAAAACAGACTCAGACAACGGTCAAACAAAAAATAAGCAAGACCGAGAATGGCCGCAAAATACAAAAGATTGACAATAAAGTTCCACCGCTTATCGGTTTTTGTATGATCAAACGGATACATAAGGATCTCCTTTTATGTTTATATCTGTTAATATGATACTCCTTTTTTTCACACAATACAAGTATTGTTCAAAAGTTTTAATTAAAACTTAAAACAATCTTTCACATTTTACACATTCCTCGACAAAATTATATTTTTGGTACTTGACAGAATAGCATTATTTAGGTATAATTAGTCCTTGCGAAGTGAGGGAATCACTCAATCCCGTCCTTCAACAGCAGCCAAAAACATCAAATGACTGTTCAGAATGGAGGTTTTACCGTGAAAAGAACATACCAGCCCAAAAAGCGTCATCGCAAGATGGAACATGGCTTCCGCAAAAGAATGTCGGACAGAAACGGCCGCAAAGTTCTTGCTCGCCGCAGAGCAAAGGGCAGAAAGGTACTCAGTTACTGATCTGTAATACGGCGTGGAGATCCGGTGAATTACATCCGAAAGGATTCGGTAAATTACCTTGCCCGGATTTGAAACACTAAAATCCAACACTGATTTCCGCCGGACCTACGGCCGCGGGAAAGCATACACAAATCCTGCGTTGGTTACTTATGCAAACAAGAACCGCGCGGGCATTTGTCGTGTTGGCATAACGACAAGTAAAAAAATCGGCAATGCTGTACAAAGAAACCGTGCCCGTCGTGTGATCCGTGCGGCTTTTGTTGCATTGTCCGCGGAAGTCCGTCCGGGTTACGATATCGTATTCGTGGCCAGGACTAAAACCGTATACAAAAAAAGTACAGAAATTCTGGAGATTATGCGTATGCAACTCGACAGTGCAGGTTTGCTGCAATGAAGAAGTTTCTCCTGAAATCCATCCGCTTTTATCAGCGGCATATCTCCCCACTGTTTCCGCCCATGTGCCGTTACTATCCGACCTGCTCACAGTATGCACTGCAGGCTGTTGAAAAGTACGGCGTTTTGCGTGGCGGTTTTCTTGCAGCAAAAAGGCTGCTTCGCTGCAATCAACTCTTTCCCGGAGGCGTCGATCCGATTCCGGAATTGTCGGGGAAAAGAAACACGAGGAAGAAAAAATAATCCGGAGGAATTTATATGTTTGAACTTCTTGCAATCCCGTTCGGTTATATCCTTTACCTTTTATACGGTGTAACGGGTGAATACCTGCTTTCCCTTTTCATTCTTACCTTTGTTGTGCGTGCACTGATGATTCCGAGTGCCGTCAAACAGCAGAAAAACGGTGCAAAACAGCTCCGTCTGCAGGCAAAGGTCAACAAGATCAAAGCAAAATACGCAGCACTCCCGCAAAGAGAAGCACAGGCCAAGATCCAGCAGGAAACGCAGGAACTGTATCAGCGTGAAGGCTTCAGTGCCGCAGCAGGCGGCTGTATGCCTCTCGTGATCCAGATGGTCGTTATGATGGGTCTTTACGGTGCGATCTACTCTCCCCTTTCGCAGGTTTTGCAGATCGGCGAAGAATACATCACCCATTTTACCGAGATCTGCACAAACTTAGGTGTTCAGATGCAGAACACCCGTGTCGAACTTGCCATTCTGGGCAATTTCGACAAGATCATTCCGGAACTTGATCCCACAGTCTACGGGGCAATGATTGAAAAAATCAACTTATTTATCGAAAAGTTTTCCATCTTCGGTATCGATCTGACCGCTTATCCCAACACCTTCAACGATGAAGGCGGCGACTGGCGTCTGATCCTCATTCCCGTTCTTTCGGGCGTTACGGCAATGCTTTCGAGCATTCTCATGTATCTGCGTCAACGCAAAACGAACCCCGAAATGGCAAAGAATCCGTCCATGGGCTGCATGACCTTTATGTCCCCCCTGATGTCGGCATACTTCTCCTACACCTTCTCCGCCGGCGTAGGCGTTTATTGGATCATTTCCAACATTCTCTCATTCTTCCAGACTTTGATCCTCAACCAGATCTACAAGCCCGAAAAGGTCATTGCAATGCAGATGATCGACGAAACGGTTGAGCGCCGTTCCAAAGAGAACAGCATCAAACTGCGTGCACAGCAGCTCGCAGACGAAGAACAGTAAAAAAGATTCGAAGCCGCAGCAGGCTTAATATGATGAAAGGACACCTTACATAATGCTTTTTGAAAAAACCGCCACAGGTGCCACGATCGCAGAAGCAGTTGAAAACGCAAAAACTGCACTCAACGCACCCGAAGACGTTGATGTTCAATATGAAGTAATCAAACAACCGCAGAAAAAAGTGCTCGGTTTGTTCGGCGGCAACCCCGCTGAAGTCCGCGTATACTACGAACTTCCCGATGAAGCAAAAGCCCTCACCTATCTCAAAGCCATCATTGAAGGCATGGGCATTTCCGAATATTCCGTAGAAAGAGAAGAAAACGACAAAGACATCGTTTACAATATCTCTTGCGAAGAAGACTACGGCATTCTCATCGGCCGCAGAGGCGAAACCCTCGATGCCATCCAGTATCTCGTCCGTCTGACCGCTAAAAAATGCGGCGAAGAAGCCGACGGTGCAAGAATTTCCGTCAATGTCGGCAACTACCGCGAAAAGAGAGCCGAAAATCTTCGTGCTTTGGCAGCCAAACACGCAAAGACCGTTCTCAAGTACGGCAGAAACGTCGCTCTTGAGCCGATGAATCCCTACGAACGCCGCATCATCCACACCGCCATTCAGGAGATCGAAGGCGTGACCTCTCATTCCGTCGGTTACGATTCCGACCGCAAGGTCATCATCTCCCTCGAAGAAGGCGTCAAGCCCACCCACGGCGGCAACTACAACAACCGCAGAGGCGGCGGCAACCGTGGCGGAAATCGCGGCGGCAGAGGCGGCTACAACAGAGGTAACGACCGTTCCAATGCTTCTTCCGCACCGACCAGAGCACCCCGCAAAGACTCCGAAGGCTCCCTGTACGGCAGAATCGAAGTCAGAAAGACCACTGAAGAATAAAATATCTTTTATAAAAACGAGATCCGCTGACCTTCCTGCGGATCTCGTTTTTTAGTTTTTTCTCGGAATGTTGAAAATCACAGTGGCTATCAATTATGATTTATCTTTTCTTTCCGTGAAAAGGCATAAAAAATGTCTCCCCTGGGACACATCGTTGAGAGGTGCGGGGAGTCCTGTTATTTACATTATATTCATTTTATAAAATGAATCAACCCTTTTTTACAAAAACAGTTTTTTAATTGTTTTCATATAAAGGTTCAACTGTCCCTGAGATAGTCCGTTGTATGGATCACATTATCGCCGTCCATGTACACACGCGGTACGCGGCGGGAAAGACCGCAGATGAGTTCGTAATTGATAAGTCCCGCTTTTTCACCGAGAAAATCCGCACTGACACTGCGGCCGCCGACACTGCCCATCACCGTGATCTGCGTGCCTTCCTCAATGCCCTGCAAGCCGGTCACGTCCAACAGGCACTGGTCCATGCACACGTTGCCGATCACAGGGGCAATATCGCCGTGTTCGGTGAGCATATAGGCTTTGTTGGACAAACTGCGCGGATAGCCGTCGGCATAGCCGATGGGCACGGTGGCAACGGTCATGTCCTTTTTGGCAACGAAGGTGCCGCCGTAACTGAAAGGCGTACCTGCAGGAATGTCCTTGACCATGGAAACCACGGTCTTGATCTCCATAACGGGTTTCAGATTACAGTTTCTCGGCACGTCCGACGAGGGGTACAGACCGTACAGAATAATTCCCGCACGAAGCATATCCAGATGCATTTCGGGGTAGGTTATAATTGCGGCTGAATTACAGCAATGTCTGTACGTGAACGTGATCCCTCTCGCACGGAGTTTTCCGATCATATTCAAAAACAGATCGTACTGCAAACGGGTGTACACTTCGCCTTCACGTTCGACGTCTGCCTGTGCAAAATGGGTAAAAATACCGTCACAGCACAAACCGGGTAAACGGACGGCTTGTTCAATTTCATCCACCGTAGCGGCATCTACTTCGCTGTCATGATAAAAAAATCCGATGCGGCTCATGCCCGTGTCAAGTTTTACGTGTGCATTGACCGTCACGCCTGCCTGTACGGCAAATTCCGACAGACGTTTTGCATAATCGGAACAATAGACCGCCTGCGTGATGTTGTTATAAGCCAGTTGTGCGGCACATTCGGGCGGCGTATAGCCGAGGATCAAAACGGGCAGTTCAATACCCACCTGCCGCAGTTCCAACGCTTCCGCAAGGTTGGAGACCGCAAACCAATCCGCACCGCATTTCAGAAGATGCAACGCCGTTTGCTGATCGCCGTGACCGTAGGCATCGGCTTTTACGACGGCAACGATCTGTGTTCCGGGTGCGGCAATACGGCGAATCTCCTGCATATTATGTGTCAGGGCATCCAGATGTATTTCTGCCCTTGTTCTTTTCGTATAATGCTGCATGAATGTTTTTCCTTTCATCTTGAAAAGATAGCAATATAATACTCTTTTTTTTGCCTTATGTCAACAATACAAGGGCAATATCCGCCTTGTGATCGCATTGTTTTTTGATTTACGGCGTTGTGACACATTTTTTATTGTCACCCTCAACAAATGAAAAACCGCATTTTACAGCAGATTCAATAAAAATGTGCCGTATGTTATATAGATATTCAATTACCTATTGCAATTGTCCATATATTAGTGTAAAATATACAAAGAGGTACTGAAAAACAGCCCTTTTTGAATTGTCTTTTGGAGGTTTTGCATGAAATATTCCCTTACAACGAAGCAAGCAAAAGAATTATTGGATAACAAATTGCTTCATTTCTTCGGTGTCAATCCCGAAAACGCAACGGTGGAACAGATCTACCGTTCCATTGCAATGATCGTGCGTGATATGATGGCACAGGGCCGTGCCGAATTCAATGCACGCGGCGACAAGGCAGGTGCAAAACGAATTTATTATATGTCCATGGAATTCCTGATGGGACGTTCCATGAAAAACAATTTGTACAACCTGAATTTAACCAAAACGTTTGAATCCGTCCTCAAGGGCTACGGTGTTTCCATGGAGTCCATCTATGAATGCGAGCCGGATGCAGGTCTGGGTAACGGCGGTCTGGGCCGTCTTGCCGCGTGCTATCTGGATGCTCTTGCAACACAGGGCTATCCGTCCCGCGGTTATTCCATTCTGTATGAATACGGTATTTTCAAGCAGAAGATCGTAGACGGTTGGCAGACCGAACTTCCCGACTTCTGGCTTCCCGGCGGCGATGCATGGCTCGTACCGCGTCCCGAAAGTGCAATCGAAGTCCGTTTTGAAGGCAATGTGCACGATTGGTGGGACAACAACTTCCACCACGTGGAACTGACCGATTACACGCCCATCCAAGCCATTCCCTACGATATGTTCGTATCGGGCAAAGACGGCAAGGGCATCAGCGTTCTCCGTCTTTGGAGTGCACAGGCTCCCGGTCTTGATATGTCCGCTTTCAACGACGGCAATTACATCAAGGCTATGGAACGCAACGCCATGGCAGAAGTCATCAGTAAGGTGCTGTATCCTGCTGACAATCATCCCGAAGGCAAGAGCCTGCGTCTGCGTCAGCAGTACTTCCTGGTTTCCGCCGCCGTGCAGGATATTATCCGCCGTTATCTGCGTGAGAACGAAACGCTGGATCATCTTGCAGACAAAATTGCCATTCACATCAACGATACCCATCCCACGCTCTGCATTCCCGAACTGATGCGTATTCTTCTGGACGAATGCGGTTACGGTTGGGATGAAGCCTGGAACATCGTGACCAATACGGTGGCTTATACAAACCATACCGTTATGAGCGAGGCACTCGAATGCTGGAGTGAAGACCTCATTCGCCGTCTGCTTCCCAGAATCTATCAGATCATCAAGGAGATCGACAACAGACTGCGTTCCTACACGTGGAACAGCACGTATAATGCCGATTTTGTGGAACGTACAGCCGTCATTTCGGGCGGTGCCGTGCGAATGGCAAACCTTTGCGTAGCCGCCTGCCACAGTGTCAACGGCGTTTCCGCACTGCACAGCAACATCATCAAAGACAGCCTGTTCAACGATTTCTACCGTCTGACACCCGACAAATTCACCAACGTCACCAACGGTATTGCACACAGACGTTGGCTGTGCCAGTCCAACCCCGAACTTACGCAACTGCTGACCGACAAGATCGGTAAGGGCTTTATTCTGCACGCCGATGAACTTTCAAAGCTCAAAGAATTCGCCGACGATACCGCGTTCCTTGCAGATCTTGCAAAAGTCAAACAGACAAAAAAGGAACAGTTTGCGGCACACGTTTACAAGACCACGGGCATCAAACTGGATACCGAATCCCTGTTCGACGTTCAGGTCAAGCGTCTGCATGAATACAAACGTCAGCATCTGAATGCATTTGATATTCTTGCACGTTACCTTGCAATCAAGGACAATCCCAACGGCAACTGGGTACCGCACACCTATATTTTCGGTGCAAAGGCTGCTCCCGGCTATCTGGTCGCAAAGAAGATCATCAGTTTCATCTGTGCATTGGCAGATATGATCAACAGCGATCCCGTTGTGAGCCGTTTCATGAAGGTCGTTTACGTGGAAGATTACTGCGTGACCGCCGCCGAACGTCTGATGCCTGCCGCCAATATCAGCGAACAGATCTCTCTTGCAGGTAAAGAAGCCAGCGGTACGGGCAATATGAAACTCATGCTCAACGGTGCGATCACCCTCGGCACGATGGACGGTGCAAACATTGAGATCTATGAATCCGTCGGTGACGATAACATCGTTATTTTCGGTATGAACACGCAGGAGGTCAACGCTCTCAAGCCTTCCTATCAGCCGATCCACTACTACAACAACAACGATACCCTGCGCCGTGTTCTTGACTACATGAACACGCATTCCATTGCAGGCAAAAACTTCTCGGAACTTGCAAGCACCATTATGCGCCACGATCCTTACATGGTTCTTGCTGATTTTGCAGATTACAACAACAAACGCACCCTTGCCGAACAGATGTATACCGATACGCTGAAATGGAACCGTATGTCATTGATGAACATTGCAGGTGCAGGCATTTTTGCCGCAGACAGGGCCATCAACGAATACGCCGCCAACATCTGGGGCACGACGAGTGCAAAATAACGATCCAATCTTTACGAAAGAGATGCAACATGATCCCCTTTGATTCCGGACGAAAAGAATACAAATCCGTTTTCGGAAGCATAGCCGCAGGCGAAAGTCTGCGGCTTCGGGTTTTGCTGCCGCGTGAACTGCACGTAAGTGCCGTCCGCCTTGTTGTTGACGATGAAACCCAAATACAAAAGTTCAATATGTATTGGGAATCCACGGACGGCACGACCGAATGGTGGGGCACCGATTTCAGCCCGCAGAAGCCGTCGTTGCTCTTTTATCATTTTGAATTTGACACACCGTGGGGTGTCAGCAAGATCCGCCGTATAGCATCCCGCGAAGGCAGTTTCACCCAACCGGGAGAAAATTGGCAACTGACCGTATACGATCCTGCATTCAGGACACCCGATTGGATCAAAGGCGGTATCATGTATCAGATCTTCCCCGACCGTTTCTGCCGTTCGGGTGCAACCGATCAGGTTCCCACGGAAGGCCGCACCTTGCGTGAGGATTGGTACGGTGTTCCCGAATGGAGACCGAATGCACAGAATAAGATCACCAATTCCGACTTCTTCGGCGGTGACTTAAAGGGCATTAAAAGCAAACTCCCCTATCTTGCAGATTTAGGCGTTACCTGCATTTATCTCAATCCGATCTGCCTGTCTGCAAGCAATCACCGCTATGACACATCGGATTACAGTACCGTTGATCCGTATCTCGGTACGAATGAGGATTTTTCCGATCTGTGCAAAGCCGCACACAACCTCGGTATCCGCGTTCTGTTTGACGGTGTTTACAGCCATACGGGAGACGACAGCGTATATTTTAACAAGTACGGTCATTTTGACAGCCTTGGTGCTTATCAGTCACCCGATTCACCGTATGCACAATGGTATACATTCCGTGACGGCAGAAACAAATACGATTCCTGGTGGGGCATTGACACCTTGCCCGAAGTCAGGGAAGAAAACGAAGACTATCTGCAATTCATAACCGGCAAAAACGGCATTCTGCAACATTGGCTCACTCTCGGTGCAGACGGTGTACGCCTTGATGTTGCGGATGAATTGCCTGACGCCTTTTTAGATGCCGTCAGAACGGCCGCAAAAAAGACCAAAACAGATGCTTTTGTTTTGGGCGAAGTCTGGGAGGATGCAAGCAATAAAATCAGTTACAGCCATCGCAGACGCTATCTTTTGGGCAAACAACTCGATTCCGTCATGAATTATCCGTTCAGAGATACAATTCTTGATTTCTGCTCGGACGGACTTGCGGAAAAATTCATCGACCGTATACTTGTGATCTGTGAAAATTATCCGAAACCCGTTTTGCACACGCTTATGAATATGCTCGGTACGCACGACACGCAGAGAGTGTTGACGTATTTTGCAGGCATCGATTGCAACGGAAGATCACGTGAATGGCAAGCCGCCGTTTCGCTTACGCAAACACAGTATAATAAAGCAAAACAATTATTCAAGATCGCTTTGGTATTACAGTATACCCTGCCCGGTGTACCGTGTACGTATTACGGCGATGAAGCGGGAATGACGGGTTGCAACGATCCGTTCAACCGTGCCTGTTATCCGTGGGGACAGGAAGACTACGATCTTCTCTCCTTTGTCAAAGCACTCGGTGCAGTACGCAAAAACGAAACGGCACTGTTAAACGGTGATTTCGTACCCGTTTCCGCAATGCTTCAATGTGTTTGTTATTTACGCATGGAAGACAATAACAACGGTATTATGGTGATCGCAAACAAAAACGATCATGCGATCGAATACAGGCTTCACAGCGGTATCCGATGCATTAACGTTCTGTTCAACGCAAGTACAAAAGACAGCAATACGGTTTCTGTCGATGCAAACACTGCCTGTATCGTCAAAGTACATAAAGATTGACAACAGAATAAACAATACAGCGGTCTGCTTTTCAATGCGAAAAGCAGACCGCTGATTTAATGATTATTCACGGAAATAAAGGGGATGTTGCTTAAACAGAGTATGATAAATCATAATTTATCTTATTTTGCTATCTCTCAACTTTCCGCAAGTCGATCGGATTTAAAAAGGTAAAGAGCGTTGCGCTTGCCACACAACGCTCATATACCCTAATTAAAAACTGCAAACAATTGCTGTTTAATTAATTATTTTCTTTTCTTGGAAACTACGAATGCAGCACCTGCAAGAAGAACTACGCCTGCAGCAGCAGCAAGAGCAGCGCTGTCGCCTGTGGGCTTTTCACCGGGCTTGATGGGCTTGTCTTCGGTCGGACGCTGAGTGTCGATGGTGGTGGGTTCTGCAGTGGTGGGTTCTGCAGCACCGGTCTTAGCAGTTTCGTCTGCTACGGTCTTGGTATCAGCAGCGGCATATTCAAAGCCCTTGTCGTTACAACCTGCGAAGTCAACAGTGCCTTCGATGGTCATAGCGGTTTCAACAGCTTCGTAACCGGCTTCGTCAACGATTACAAAGTAGAGAGTCCACAGATGGCAATGATCGGGATTTACAAGAGCATCCTGGTTCTTCTTTGCATCAGCAGTGAAGTCATCCTGTGTGAACATAGCAAGCTTCATATAACCGCCGATTTCAAGAATGCCTTCGGAAGCATTGGTATCACCGATAGCACCTTCGATGGTGTTGTTCTTGGTTTCTTTGCATTCTGCAACAGCAGCGCCATCTTCACAATATTCATATTCAAGAACAGCGGGATCAAACTTGAGATCAAGCTTCCAAGAAGTTGCACCGACAGCTTTGTCAAGATAAACATCAACAACAACATAGCCATCTTCGTTTTCCCAAGTTGTTTCAAGGCTGACATCAACATCAGCAGATGCGGAGACTGCTGCAAATGCACTTACAGCGAGGGTGCACACGAGCATTACAGCAACAACAGCGGCAAGCAGTTTCTTTGCAATTTTCATTTTTGTGACCTTCCTTTTTCTAAAAAGTTTTCTTTATATTCAGAACTGAATTGCGCAGTTCAAAATATACAAGCATGGCATAGCAATGCTTATTCTCAAAGCATTGTAAGCATATTATATAGCATCCTTTTGTCAATGTCAAGAGTTTTTCAAAATTTTCAGAAAGAAACACATAAAAATTGACAAAATAGAACAGATACGATATAATTATTTTGCTTGCAGATATAGTATCACATTTTTTCAGCAAGTGCAATACCTATTTTGTGTTTTTTTCACGCAAAACGGTGTTTAAATTTATGAAACATTAACAAAAACAGGTGGTGTTTATCATTTATACCAATTTTGAATCATTAAAACAGGACTGCGAAAAATGTCAGAAATGCGGTCTTTGTGAAACGAGAACCAACTGCGTATTCGGTGTCGGCAATCCGAATGCAAAAATTCTGTTCGTGGGTGAAGCACCCGGCGAAAATGAAGATCTGCAGGGTGAACCTTTTGTCGGCAGAGCCGGAAAACTGCTGGATATGTACTTAAACGGCATCGGTCTTGACAGAAACAAAAACATTTATATTGCAAATATCTTGAAATGCCGTCCGCCCGAAAACAGGGATCCGCAACCTGCCGAACAGGATGCCTGCATTGATTGGCTTCGCAATCAGGTGCGTATCATGCGTCCGTCCGTCATTGTGTGTCTTGGTCGCATTGCCGCCTGCAAACTCATCTCCCCCAATTACAAGGTCACGCAGGAACACGGCATCTTTTTCGACAAAAACGGTACGCTGATGATGGGCACGTTCCATCCCGCCGCATTGCTTCGAGATCCGCGAAGAAAAGCCGATGCACTGGAAGACTTTTTGCATTTACAGGAAAAGATCAAAGAACTCGGCATTGCGATCTGATTACAATTATATGATGTAATAATAATTATATACATTATAATAATATAAAGCGAGAGCCTGTTGCTTGTCTGCAACAGGCTCTCTTACTGTTTATTGAATTTTAATAAACAAAATTGCTGAAGGAAATGGTATCGTTACGGGTTGCAAAACCGGTACCGGAAGTGCGGCCGTAATTCGTAACGTCAAGTCCGCCGAGTTTACCGTCGATGTTTTCAAACGAATAGGTAACGCTCATATCAAGGCTTTCAATGCGATCGGTCGCGGCATCGATCACAGCGGTGACCTTGCAGTTCTTATAGAACAGATCATAGGTAAGCCAGTTGAGTTTGGAAGTATACCAGGACTTGGAATTGAGCATACCGTCAAAATGCGAACGACCTGCTACGGGGTAAATGTCGGATACGAATGTATCATCCGTAACGGCTTCTTCCGCATTCAGAACGATGGTGATATAGTACTTACCGTCTCTGAGCAGGCAGGAAGCAGACTGTACGGCATCGGTAGAGATCAGATCACTGCTTACGAAATTGGCAACAGCGGCTTCGGTGTTGCTTTCATATGCACGGGAAGAATTGACGACACTGCTGTCTTCGGCCATCAGGGGGCTGAGATACAGCATATAGGTATTCAGATCCAGACTGCAATCTGCAGTGTTGTTCTTTGCATAAGAACCCGTGACCTTTTTGGTGTAACCGGCACGAAGTTTTGCGGTGTCTTCAAGAACATCTGCATAATAATCAAGAATTTCGGTGGGTGTGGAGGGCTTGGAGAGCAGTGCATTAAAGGAAACTTCTTCAAGACCGACGGCAATACGAAGAATGGTACGTGCATCGGAAACGGAGATCAGCAGATCACCGTCCATGTCACCCATGTAAAGCGAAGTTGCGTTCAAAGCATCCAGACCGACCGCCGCACGCAGGGCAAGTCTTGCATCTGCGGGAGATACGGTGCTGTCAACATCCACATCACCGGGTGTACCGATCACGATGTGATTGTAACCCTTTTCAGCGACGTAAGCAGCAGCATCCGTACCGCTGTATACGTAAAGCACGGGAACGAATTCGGAAGGAGCCGAATACAGCGTAAAGCAACCGTCTTCAAAATTCTTCACGGATGCGGGAACGCGGATGGAAGATATCTGATAACTGATGGTACCGTCACCGGATTTGGTGTAGCAACCGTCAAATGCTCCTGCGGCAATTTCCGTTACGGTGTTGGGGATCACAACGTCAACGTCATTGCCCAGATACTTGATCAGACGACCGCCGATACGGAAGAAATCGCCTTCGTAAGCATCATAGTAAGGAGTGTTTTTGAATACGTCAATGCCGATATTTTCAAGCACGCCGAATTCGGAATAGACCACCTTCGTCAGTTTTGCACAATCCATGAATGCTTCGTCACCGACGGAAACGATGTTTTCGGTCAGTTCAACACTCTCCAAGTTTTCATTGCCCTTGAATGCACCGTTGCCGATCTTTTCAATGCTCAGCGGAATGCTGACGGCGGCATCCGAGCCCGTGTATGCAACAAGCGTAGTGCCTGCAATGATGAAATCGGTGGGATATTCGGAGAACCATTTGGTATCATTGAATGCGTTGACACCGGTGGTCAGTTCCACGTCACTCACAAAGCTGACTTCACTCAGAGCAGTACAACCTGCGAACGCATTGGCTCCGACCGTGACATTCTTGCCTTCAAAAATAACCGTTTTGAGATTTTTGCAGTCTTCAAAAGCAGCTTCATCAATAACGATATCGCCTTTGAACGTGATTTTTTCAAGTTTTGCAAGATTACAGAAAGCCTGCGTACCGACTTTTTCAATACCGTCAGCAACAACAACTTCCTTGATTTCCTTGTTATACTTCACCGCACTGATATTGGTGGCATTAAAATATGCAAAAGCTTTTTCTGCGATCTCGGTGAACAACACCTTGATGCCGCCACCCGAGTACGAAGCGGGAATCTCCAGCAAACCGTCTTCGCCTAAAGAGTTTTCATATCCCTTGACAGTGCCTTTGATTTTGGAACCGACATATTCGTCCAACAACCCGTAGGTAATCTCATAAGCAGGTTCGGTCTCCTCTGCAAATGCCGACACTGCACCGAAACTGAACAGCATCGCAGCAACAAGCAGCAGAGAAAGGATTTTTCTTGCGGATTTCTTCATGTTTGAAATTCCTCCTATCCGGAAATAACACACCCTGTGTTTTAGGTATGTATGGTAAGATTATACGACCGTGCAAGCAAATTGTCAATATTTTTATCAGATTTTGTATTAGAATATATTTATATTATTTTAGTAATTATTCCTAAATTGCCGTTTTCCGACAGCAGAAAACAACTCTTGCATTTTTCAATACAAAATGGTATCATATTTTTATGTTTAAAAAAGGAGGATTCTGCCGTGCTGCGAATTCTGAAAATGATAAAACCGCACCGCAAAACGCTGTTGCTCAGCATCCTGTTTTCGACCGTATATACCGTCATGCAGGTGCTTTTGCCGTTCTACACAAGACGCATTTACAGTGAAGGCATCGTGGTTTATAATATGGATATGATCGTGGAGATCGGCATCGGTATGCTCGCCCTGACCTTATTGAGCATCGCCCTGTCCTTTTCCAATACTTATTTTTCCACCCGCACTTCCGTGGAGTATTCCAGAACACTGCGAAACGCTCTCTTTACGAAAGTTTCTTCTCTTTGCCAGAGTGACATTGACAAGATCGGCGTATCCTCACTGATTACCCGCACCACCAACGACGTCAAACAGGTGCACGACGTGATCCTGAACGTGCTGAAATCCCTGCTCCCCGTTCCGATCATGCTCATCGGCGGTCTTGTGATGGCATTCACCCTCAGCCGCGACCTTGCATCGGCTTCGATGTCGTTCATTCCCGTCCTGGCCGTGGTTGCGATCACAATGCTGACCATTATTATCCCCATGTATTCAAAAATGCAGAAAAAACTCGATCAGCTCAACCAGCTCATGCGAGAAAAGATCGGCGGCATCCGCGTCATCCGTGCATTCAACAAAACACAACAGGAAGATGCACGCTTTGAAAAAACCAACTATGAGCTGACAGGCCTTGCCCTGCGTGCAAGCCGCATCATGAGTGCACTTCTTCCCTTTGTGACGATGGCTCTGTACGGTCTGCTGTGCGTATTGATGTACATTGCCGTACGCAATGCGGATGCACTCGATCCCGTCACACAGGAAAGAGATCTTCTGAACACGATCCCGAATCTGCAGATGTTTCTGAGCTTCTTCACGATGATCTTCTCCAGTATCGCATCCATCGTCAGCATTGCGGTAAGCATTCCCAAAGCCGGCATTTCCGCAAAGCGTATCAATGAAATTTACGATTGCGTAACGGACGTTCCCGAACCCGAACAGCCGCAGCTTCCCCGTGAAGATATGCGAGGCGTGGTGGAATTCAAAGACGTTTCTTTCCGCTATAAACCCGTTCCCAAAACAGAAAAAAAGAAAAAACGCAACACGAAAAAAAATGCGGATAACACCCCGAAACCCGTCGAATTGGACGAAAACAAAAAGAAAAAACTGACGGACCGAGATGCCGTCAGCCACGTCAGTTTTACTTGCAGACCGGGTGAGATCACAGCGATCATCGGTATCACAGGCAGCGGAAAATCCACCTTGGTCAATCTGATCCCGCGTTTATACGATGTAACGGCGGGTGAAGTGTGTATCGGCGGTGTCAACGTACGCGACATGAGTGCCCGGGAACGAAACCGCCGCATTGCTTTTATCCCCCAACAGGCGTTCCTGTTCAGCGGAACGGTCGCCGACAACATCCGCTACGGCAAGGAAGATGCCACGGATGCCGAGATCTGGGAAGCCCTTGAAATTGCACAGGCAAAAAGTTTTGTTGCCGCCATGCCCGACGGCATTGAAAGTTTTGTTTCGCAAGCAGGAAAAAACTATTCGGGCGGTCAGAAACAGCGACTGTCCATTGCCCGTGCCATTGTAAAAAATGCGGATATCTGTATTTTTGACGACAGTTTTTCAGCCCTTGACCTTGCAACCGATGCAAGACTTCGTGCGGCACTGCGTGAAAATATGAAAGACACCAACATCATCATCGTTACCCAACGCGTGGGCACCGTTCTCAACGCAGACCGCATCATCGTCATGGAAAACGGCGAAGCGGTAGGCATCGGCACGCACGAAGAACTGCTCGGCAGTTGTGCGGTGTATCAGGAGATCGTTGCATCGCAACTGGAAGATGCAACCGACGGGGAGGTGGGCGCATGAGTTACAAATCCTCGGTAAAAAAGGAAATCGAACAGTACGATAACCGCAAATATGCCGCTTACAGCAAAAACAACAGCGAAGAATCCAAAAAGCCGCAGAATGCAAAAGGCACGGCACTTCGTTTCTTCGGTCTGCTGAAACCCCATGCACTTCCCATGTTTTTCGTATGCCTGTTTGCCGTTTGCAGTACCCTTGTCAGCGTTATCACACCCGAATACATGGCAGACGTCATCAATCTTCTGGACGTGAGCATCAAAGACAAGATCGCAACAGGCAATCCGATCGACTTCTCACCGATCATCAAACAATTGCTGATGCTCGCAGGCGTATATCTTTTCAGTTCCCTGCTGTCCTTCGGTCAATCGTTTATTTCGGCAGGCATTTCGCAGAAACTGGTCTGCTCGGTCAGAGCACAGGTCAACGAAAAACTTTCCCGCCTGCCCTTGCGTTACTTTGACAAAAAAACGAAGGGCGAGATCATCAGCACCATTATGAACGACATCGAAAACCTTTCGGGCAGTTTGCAGAACAGTATGCTGACGGTGGTAACGGGTGTCGTGCAGGTCGTAGGCAGTCTCTTTATGATGCTTCGCACGGGCAATTGGCTGATGACCTTGCTTGCCATATTCCTCGTTCCCGTCACGGGATTCATCTCTTTCCGCATTTCCAGAATTTCCAAAAAATGGTTCCGCCGCTATTGGGATACGCTCGGCAGTATGAACGGACACATCGAAGAAATGTATGCCGGTCACAACATCGTACGTATTTTCGGCCACGAACAGCGTTCCGTTGAGGAATTCCGTGAGATCAACGGCAGTTTGTGCAGAAACGCCTTCATGGCAAACATGACTTCGGGACTTTTAGCACCCATCCTCACCTTTGTCAAGAACCTCAATTACGTTCTGCTTTGCATCGTCGGCGGTGCATATTACATCGCCAATCACCTGGTTGCGACGGGCGGTGCGGTACAATCCAAATACCCGTTCATGGCAAGTTTCATCAGCTCAATCATGAAAAGTTCCAACAACATGGGATTGGGTGACATTCAGGCATTTCTGACACAGTCCTCCAACTTCTCCTCCCCCATCATCAACATATCCAAGATCATCAACAACATTCAGTCTTCCCTTGCCTGTGCCGAGCGTGTGTTCAACCTGCTTGACGAAGAAGAACAGGCAGCAGACGTGACCGAAAACGAGCCGAACGGTCTTGCAAAGGGGCACATTGAATTCAAAGACGTTTCTTTCCGATACGTGGAAGACAGACCGCTCATTGACGGTTTGAACCTTACCGCAGAACCCGGCAATCTCATTGCCATCGTCGGTCCCACGGGTGCAGGCAAGACCACCATCGTCAATCTTCTGATGCGTTTTTACGACATTCAAAGCGGTCAGATCCTGTTGGACGGAACTGATATTTACACCATGTCCCGCGATGCACTTCGCCGCAATTTCGGCATGGTCTTACAGGACACGTGGTTGTTCAAGGGCACCATACGCGACAACATCGCCTACGGCAAGCCCGATGCCACGGATGAGCAGATCCGTGCCGCCGCCGAAGCCGCAAACATCAGCGAATTTATTGATTCCCTGCCCGACGGCTACAACACCTTGCTTGCCGAGGACGGCACGAACCTTTCGCAAGGCCAGCGTCAGTTGCTCACCATTGCAAGAGCCGTGCTTGCCGATCCTCCCGTTCTGATCCTCGACGAAGCCACGAGTTCCGTTGACACGAGAACGGAACTGAAGATTCAGTTGGCTATGAAAAATCTGATGAAAGGCAGGACGAGTTTCGTCATTGCCCACAGACTTTCTACCATCAAGAGTGCCGACAACATTCTCGTTATGCGAAAAGGACACATCGTGGAACAGGGCACACACAAGCAATTGCTTGAAGCCGACGGGTTCTACGCACTGCTTTACAACAGCCAGTACACCGAAGGCATACCGCCCGAAGACGACGAATAAAAACAAAGAAACAGACCGCAAACCCGTTCACAAGGTTTGCGGTCCGATTTTTTTATTCTGATGATCTTTTTTATTTATTCTTCCGTTGCCTGCATTTCGCTTTCCGATTCATGCTGAATATACAGATCGAAAGCGGCAATATCGCTCACATCCCCCTCATACTGCACTTCGATCTCGGTGCCGTCACCGAACGGAAGCCCCATTTCCACATAATACACGGTCTCTCCGTCCTCATTGACCTGTTCGGAAATATTGAGTTCGGCTTCGGTTTCTTCGCCATTGACAAGGATATATACTTTCCCTGCCACCAGATCGAACGTATTAACGACCGTATTCATGATTTCTCCGTCCGTAGCGGCATACGCCACGGCACCGAGTGCAAACAGCACGCTTACAGCCACCGCCAACACAACGACGGCTTTTTTGATTGAATGATTTTGTCTTTTGTCTTTCATACACATGATCCTTTCCATGAATTCATCGGAAGGATGAATGTCTGAAAAAGTTTCAATATACTGTTTTTTACTCATCGATCCACGCATCCCCCAGTTGTTCTTTCAGTTTGTTTCTTGCACGGTTCAATCTTGTTTTCACTGCCGACTCTTTCATTTTCAGCATTTTTGCTATGTCCTTGACGGACAGATCTTCGTAGTAAAACAAGTGAATGACCGCTCGTTCTTTTTTGGACAGTTGCATAACGGCTCCGTACAGATCTGCTTTCAGGGTGCCGAACGCATCATCGGATGAAACGAAAACGCATTCGTCAATATCCCGGTGCTGACGAAACGGCCGTTTTATGTAATTTTTGCTTTCGTTGACACATACCGCCGTCAGCCATTTATCCAGATGCACGGTATCCGAAAAACGTTTCGGATATTTCCACAACTTCAAAAACACGTTCTGCAGAATATCCTCGGCATCGTGTTTGTTCTTTACAAATGAAAATGCAATCAGATACAGCCGTTGGCTGTTTCTTTGCACGGCATCCGTAAATGCTTCTTCCGTCATTGCTTCACCGCCTCTTTGAAAGGTCCTTTCACTTATATAACAACCGAAAGACAAAAAAGGTTACATAAAAAAAGGGAACCGCTGACAGTTTTATCCTGTTCGGTTCTCTTTTTTTTAAGGTTTGTTTTTATTTGCAATAGGTTTCAACGTAACAATCAATGGATTGCTGAATGATCTCCTCAGCTTCTTTTGCACCTTTGAGTTCATTGACGGCGGTATCCTTGTCTTCAAGTTCCTTGTAAACGCGGAAGAAGTGCATCATTTCATCAAAAATATGACGCGGCAACTGCGAAATGTCCGTATAGGTGTTGTAAGTGGGATCGTTGAAGGGAATGCAGACGATCTTTTCATCGAATCTGCCCGAGTCGATCATGGAGATAACACCGATGGGATAGCAACGCACTTCCGTCAGCGGACGGATGGACTCACTGCACAGGATCATAACGTCCATCGGGTCCAGGTCATCCGCATAGGTACGGGGAATAAATCCGTAGTTTGCAGGATAATGCGTGGAAGTATACAGGATTCTGTCAAGTCGCAGAAGTCCCGTTTCCTTATCGAGTTCATACTTACACTTACTGCCTTTTGAGATTTCAACAACTGCGATAAAATCTCTTGCGGTGATGCGTTTAGGGCTGATATCATGCCAGATATTCATACAAACATTCCTTTCTTTTTATTCGGTCAAAGCGGCCTGAATGCGGGCTTTGAGAGCCTCGACACCTTCGCCGTTTTCAGATGAAAATGCAATGGTTTCCAGATCGGGCAATTCGGTCGGAATCTCTTTTTCGCGTTTCTGTCGCTCGGTTTTTTTCAGTTTATCGCTTTTGGTCAGCGCAATCACAAAAGGCACGCCTGCTTCTTTGAGAAAACCGATCATGGTGCGGTCGTCTGCCGTGGGCGGATGTCGCATATCCACAAGTTGCACCACCAATTTAATATTTCGGTCGGACTGAAAATAGCCTTCCATGAGATTGCTCCAACGGCGGATCTCATCCCCCGAACGTTTTGCATAGCCGTAACCGGGAAGATCCGCAAAGCGAACGTCCTCACAGCGGAAAAAGTTGACCGTGGTGGTCTTGCCGGGTACGGAACTCACGCGGGCAAGATTTTTACGGTTGAACAACTTATTGATAAGCGAGGATTTACCGACGTTGGAACGTCCCGAAAAAACGATCTCGGGCAGATCGGACACGGGCAACTGTTTGGCAGTACCGTACGCCGCTTCAAACGTTACGTTATTGTAATTCACCGGTCACACCTCTTTTTCTGCCGTAGTTTTCGGGAGGCGGCAGGCAAATGCCGCTTTTTTTATCCTGCACCGCCGCAGGTACATCGCAAAGAGCAAGAGACAGTACTTCATCCACGGTTTTTACGGGGATAAACGTGATTTTTGCCTTCACCGCTTCATCCACTTCCTGCAGATCGGGTACGTTCTGTGCGGGAATGATGACCGTGGGAATGTTCATGCGGTAAGCCGCCATGGCTTTTTCCCGCAGTCCGCCGATGGCAAGCACACGGCCGCGTAAGGTCACTTCCCCCGTCATGGCAATTTTCGCATTGACGGGACGGTCGGTGAGAGCCGATACAAGTGCCGTGGTCACGGTGATACCGGCGGACGGGCCGTCCTTGGGCACGGCTCCCTCCGGGAAATGCACGTGAATATCTTTGGTTTTATAAAAATCGGACGGAATGTTCAGTTCACTGCAACGGCTGCGGATATAACTGACTGCGGCTTTGACGGATTCCACCATCACGTCACCCAATGAGCCCGTGGTTTCGAGTTTTCCCGTACCGTCAAACACAAGTGCTTCCGCTTTGAGCAATTCGCCGCCCACACTCGTCCATGCAAGACCGTTGACAACTCCGACGCTGTTTTCGTTTTCGTCTGCATCGTCGCGGTATTTGCGTACACCCAGCAGGGATTCAAGTGCCGACACGTCCACAACCGTCTTTTCGGTTTCACCGTTTGCGATCTGCAAAGTCTTTTTGCGGCAGATCTTTGCCAACTGACGTTCCAGACGGCGGACACCTGCTTCACGGGTGTAGCCCTCTATGATCGCACGCAGAGCCGCATCCGTGACACGCAGATCATTCTTCGTCAGTGCGTGTTCTTTCATCTGTTTGGGCAGAAGATGCTTCTTTGCAATGTGGAATTTTTCCTCATACGTATAACTTGCAATGTCAATGACTTCCATACGGTCACGCAGTGCATCGGGAATTGCGTTTTTATCGTTTGCGGTGGTAATAAACAAGACCTGACTCAGATCCACGGGCAGTTCGATGTAGTGGTCACGGAAAGAATGATTCTGTTCCGCGTCCAGTGCTTCCAGTAAAGCGGAAGCAGGATCGCCCTTGATGTCGGAACTGAGTTTATCCACTTCATCAAGAAGGATCAGCGGATTCATGGTGCCTGCATTCACGAGAGCATCGATCAGTCGGCCGGGAATGGAACCGATGTATGTACGGCGGTGACCGCGGATCTCCGCTTCGTCACGCACGCCGCCCAAAGACATTCTTGCGTAATTGCGTCCCGTTGCGGTCGCAATGGACTTGGCAATGCTGGTCTTACCGACACCGGGAGGGCCTGCAAGACAGATGATCTGTCCTTTGATCTGCGGCGAAACGATGCGGGCCGCCAACATTTCCGTAATACGTTCCTTGACGTCTTTGAGACCGTAATGGTCTTTTTCAAGCACTTTCACAGCGGCGGAAATGCTCTTTTTCTCTTTGGAAAATTTTCCCCACGGGATCTCCAGACACTTTTCAATGTAGGTTCGCAACACGTTGGCATCGGGAGAAGCGGGAGAAAGGCGTTGCAGGCGGCGGCATTCGGAAAAGAGTTTTTTCTTTGCCTGTTCGCTCATGGCACTGTCGGCGATCGCCTGACGCAGGGATGCAATGTCATCCCCCTCGTTTTCACCGAGTTCTTCTTCGATAATACGCATCTGCTCACGCAGGTAGTATTCTTTCTGATTGCGGTCCATGGCTTCCTGCACACGGGATTGAATATCCTCGTCCAGTGCGAGAATTTCCGTTTCCTGTGCCAGAGCCACACACAGATATTCAAGTCTTTCCATCGGATCGGCAATGGAAAGAAGTTCCTGTTTGATCTCAATGGGAAAGAGAATATTGCCCGAGATCTTATCCGCAAGCAAGCCCGGATCGGAGATCTCATATACGGATTGGATCACGTCCTCCGCCAATTGCGGACTGTGCATACAGTATTCTTCAAACAGCGTGCGGCAACGCATCAGCAAAGCCGCAAGATACACGGGATCATCCTCAAAAACGGCCGTATCTTCCAGCAATTCAACACGTGCGTTCATATACGGTTTTTCCTGCAAAAGTTCCGCAATACAGCCCCTCTGCTTACCGTCCACGACCACACGCAGATTTGTTTTTGCACCGGGCACACGCACGATCTGACGCACCTCACCGAGCACGCCGATAAAATGCAGGCCGCCGAGGTCGGGATATTCATCCGCAAACCCTTTTTGCGTGACAAAAAATACATCCTGTCCCGCATTCATAGCCGCACGCAAGGCGGCAATGGATTCTTTTCTGCCGACATCAAAATGCAAAGTCATGTCGGGAAACAAGACGATTCCGCGCAGAGCAACTACGGGAACGGTCACTTCTTTTTTAACACTCATAAAATATACTCCGAAAAAAGTTCAAAAAATCTCAAAAAACGAACGGATTTAAATACCTGAAACGGTAATGCCGCCGAAGGCAACGTAAGGCAATACACAAGTGCCGTCACAGTTCACTTCAGACGAAATACCGACCACGTTCTGCAACATCCGTGCAAGGTTGCCGCTGATCATGGTTTCGCTGACGGGATAGGCAATTTTTCCGTTTTCTATATAAAAACTGTTTTTGGCAACACCCGAAAAATCACCGTTCGTGGCAGGATCTCCGCCCGAAAAACGACAGACGAGAATGCCTTTTTCAATACCGCCGATGATATCCTCGTACGAAACATCACCCGGTTCAACGCCGATACAACTGCTTGTGGACGGTGCACGCTTGAGTCCCGTTTTGCGTGCGGCGTATTCGGAAAGGCAGAAATCCTGCAAAATACCGTCCTTTATAATGTCGTAATCGACCGAAATATAACCGTCATCCGTCACACGCTCACCGCAGACAACGCGGTCGTCGTGTGCAATGACGCGAAGTGTGAACGAGGGCTGTGCAACGGCAGTGCCGACCGCATTTTTCCACGGAGACGTACCCTCTACGATCACACCGTCCGAACAGAAATTATCGAGCACGGTGGAAAGCATGGAGTCAAGACAGACGGGTGCAAACACGGCAACACCTTCAAATTTTCCTTCCAACGGACGCATTTCCAGTTCCGCTTCACAACGTGCAAACATCTTTCTGCTGTCGGCAAGATCCATGATACGGCTGTCGGGGTCAACGTAATCAACACCGAAACTGTTGAAAGAGGTGGTCAGATCCCCCTCGTGTGCGGAATACATGGCACCGACGGAATAATTCGCATTTTCCTGCTCATAACACACGCCGTTCGTATTGGCAAAAACGCTTCTTCCTTCCACGTATTCGGCAATGATCTGTTCGATCATGATCTTGGGAAATTCGTTATTTATATCTTCCAGAAATTCACGGACACGGTCAAAAAAGCGGTCACGGTCATGTTTTTGCGTACCGTCCGTAAACGAAGCATTTTCAGTAAATGCGGCAATGGAATAACATTCGTCCGCTACCGAAGCGAGGGCAGACTGCACGCATTCCGCCGCCGCGGCGTCAATATCCTCTTTTTCAAGGCTGTTGATGAACGCCTGTCCCATTTTGCCGTCTTTGAGCACTTTCATACTCACACCGCTGTTAAACACGGAGCGAAGCAATGAAAATGCACCGGCATCTATATTGAATTCTTCTTTTTTTCCGCTTGAAACGGAACACTGCGCTGCATCCGCACCGGCTTCGAGCAATGCCTGCAAAACGTACCGTGCGGTTTCTTTCAATGTGTTCATTGCAGTTCTCCTTTCATCGGCCGCCGATATTCACACGGCACTTGATGGCGGGGCCGCCCATGGATACGGGCATGGGCTGTTTTTTGCCGCAGAATCCCGCAAAATCCCATTCCACGGTATCTGAAAGCATATCGACCGTTTTGAGCATATTAAACGCAACGCCCGATATGGTGGTGTCACGCAACGCTCTGCCGAGTTTGCCGTTTCTGATCTCATAGCCCATGCAGACACCGAACATGAATTCACCCGTCGTGTCTGCCTGTCCGTTGGCGGTACGGGTCAGATAATAACCGTTATCCACCGCCGCGATCATATCTTCGAGTTTATCCTTACCCGGCAACACTGCCGTATTTCTCATACGCACAAGCGGCTCATCGGCAAAGCCGTACGCCCTTGCGTTTCCGCAGGGTTTTACACCGAAATGCTGTGCACTTTCAAGGTTGTTCATATAGCCGACAAGAATGCCGTCTTTAATCAGCACCGCATCTTCGCAGGCAGTGCCTTCATCATCGACATAAACGGGCAACGGAGCCGTTTTTCCGAGTGCGGTGTGGGCAAAATCCACCATATTGACAATGGGCGAAGCCACTTCTTTGCCGAGGTTGGATGCGGCTACCGATCCTGCAAGCACGAGATCGGATTCCACGGTATGCCCTACCGCTTCGTGTGCGACCATACCTGCAACGGCAGAGCCGATGATACAGTCACACATACCTGCATCCGGGAATACGCCTTCCCTTTTCTGCATGAGTTCTTCATACAAAGCGTCAATGCGATGCGTGTATTGCATCGGATCGTCATAAAAATCCGAAAAACTGCCTGCACCGCCGCCGATGATATCAAAAAGTTCCACCGTTTCTCCGTCCGCCGTTTCCGCCGTCATGGAAACAATAAAATACGAACGCGGAAACAGCTGATGGGCAAAACTGCCGTTGTCCGTACGCAGTAATTTTTCGATACAACCGCTGCGAATACCGACCGAACGGCTTGCAAGACCGGGATATTTCGTCTGTATATAGGAATCGATCGCACTTACATAATCGATCAGCGTCTTTTGTTCCACGTCGCGGAATGTCAGATCCGTTTCATAATACACGGGATCCGCAGACACCAACGCAGGTTTTCCTGCTCCGATCTTGCGATCCATAAAAAGAGCATTCTCCTTTGCCGCTTCCAGAACGGCACGAACGCTTGCTTCGTCATATTCACCTTTGGAAGCAAAGCCCCAAAGACCGTTTTTGTACACCCTGGCGCATACACCGCCCGTACGGGTTCGCGTGTTGTTGACAAGGTTGCCGCCCACCAGCGTGACGGCACGGTTAAAAGCCTGCTGTGCACGGATCTCGGTATGATCCGCGGCACCGTCGGCACATTGTCTGATCCAATCTTTGAGCAAAAAAAATCACCCCATTTTGCATTGCATTGTATTATAACACAAGTATATATATAATTTCAATAGATATTTTTTAATAAAAGTCTTTACTTTTTATAATTTCTTTGGTAAAATATTTATCCAAATATTGCAAATCCATAAGGAGAATCGGTTATGCTTTATACATCCACAAGAGACAACAATCTGTCTGTTGAAAGTGCATCCGCGATCGAAAAAGGCATTTCCGTTGAGGGCGGTCTGTTCGTGCCCACGGAAATTCCCGCAGTGGACGCATCCTTTTTCGCTGACCTCGTCGGCAAATCATATATTGAAAGAGCCGAAGCGGTACTGTCGCTGTTCCTGACAGACTTTACCGCAGAAGAACTGCACGCCTGCGTTGCAGGTGCCTATACGGGCAGTTTTTCAGCCCCCGAAGTGGCTCCCGTCGTCAAACTGCACGACAACGTGCATATTCTTGAACTGTGGCACGGTCCGACCTGTGCGTTCAAGGACATGGCTCTGCAACTGCTCCCCTACCTGCTGACCACGGCGGCAAAAAAAGGCGGCAGTGACAAAGAAAGCGTTATCCTCGTTGCAACCTCGGGCGATACGGGTAAAGCCGCACTCGAAGGCTTCAAAGATGTGGACGGAACACGCATTCTCGTATTCTTCCCCAACGACGGTGTCAGCCCCATGCAGAAACTGCAGATGACCACGCAGATCGGCAATAACGTCGGTGTCAGTGCGATCTTCGGCAATTTTGACGATGCACAGACAGGCGTTAAAAAGATCTTCACCGATCCTGCCATCCGTGCAACGCTCGAAGAAAACGGCTTTGCATTTTCTTCCGCAAACTCCATCAACTGGGGCCGTCTTGCACCGCAGATCGTTTACTACATCTCCGCCTACTGCGACCTGCTCAAAAAAGGCGAGATCAGCAACGGCGATGCAATCAATATCGCCGTTCCGACGGGCAATTTCGGCAATATTCTTGCCGCTTATTACGCAAAGAAAATGGGACTTCCCGTCAACAAACTCATCTGTGCATCCAACGCAAACAACGTGCTGACCGACTTCCTGCACACGGGATGCTACGACCGCAACCGTCCGTTCCATACAACGGTCTCCCCGTCCATGGACATTCTCATTTCCTCAAACCTTGAACGTCTGCTGTACGATATGTGCGGCAAAGACGATGCACAACTGCGTGCTTGGATGAATGACCTGAACGAAAACGGCAGATACACCGTCGGTGAAGAATTGCTCGCACAGATCAGAGCTCTCTTTGCCGCAGGTTGCTGTGATGACGAACAGACCAAACAGACCATCGGCGAAGTATACAATACTTACAACTATCTTTGCGACACCCACACAGCCGTTGCCGCGCGTGTTTACGAAGATTACCGCAAGCAGACGGGCGACACCGCACCCGCCGTGATCGCCTCCACCGCAAGCCCGTTCAAATTCTCCGCTGCAGTGCTTGAAGCCGTCAATAACGGTGACACCATGCCCGCGGATGAATTCGGCATGGTTGAAACATTACAGGACAAAACGGGTGTAAATGCCCCTGCACAGCTGACCGCTCTCAAAGGTGCAACACCGCGTTTCACGGGCATCTGCAAGAAGGAAGATATGCGCGAAGTCGTATTCAATATGCTCGGCATCTGATGAAAAAAGGTACCGCAAAGCACTCGGTCTTTGCGGCACTGAAAGATGCTTTATCTGCAGGTCTTGTCCTTGCAGTTCATTTTGAAAGTTTCACAGGCGGTCTCACCGCAACTGCAGGCATTCTGCGTGCCGACGGTGATATTGCCTGCCATACAGCGGCTGTCAGAGCCGTGATATTCGCAATTCTTTACGGTACAATGAATGTGTTTGATTTCTTTCTTTTCCAAAAGAAACACTCCTTTCTGTTTGTTGTACTGTTAGTTTGACCGCTTTCGGTGCATTCAAAAGCGGAAAAATATGGTGAAAAACAATGGCACTTTTTACGATCGGAGACACACATCTTTCATTCGGCACCGATAAGCCGATGGATATTTTCAAAGGGTGGACGGATTATACCGACCGCCTTGAGAAAACGTGGCGTTCGATCGTCACCGACGAGGATACGGTCGTGATCCCCGGTGACATCTCGTGGGCAATGTCCGTTAAATCGTCCTTACCCGATTTCCAATTTCTGCACAGTCTTCCCGGTACGAAGATCATCGGCAAAGGAAACCACGATTACTGGTGGGAAACGATGCGGAAAATGAATCTGTTTCTGGAAGAAAACGAACTGACATCCATCCGTTTCCTGTTCAACAACGCGTACCGTGTTGATGATTTTGCCGTTTGCGGCACACGCGGCTGGTTTTACGACGCGGAAACGGAAAACGTGGAAAAAATTCTCAACCGTGAAGCAGGAAGACTGCGTATGTCGCTGAACGCGGCAAAGGAACTCGGCGGTGAACCGATCGTGTTTCTGCACTATCCGCCGCTGTATGAAGACAGGATCTGTCACGAGATCTACGACGTACTTCTTGAATACAACGTCCGCCGCTGTTATTTCGGACATTTACACGGTCTTTCTGGCAGTAAATACGGTTTGTTTGAGCGTGACGGCATCCGCTTTTCTCTCGTCGCCGCTGATTTTTTATCATTCTGCCCAAAAATTGTTACGTTGTAAGGTGTTTTATATCTATATTTTTTTATTAAAAGTGTAGATTTATTAATTTTTGTTTGTTATAATATGTAAGATAATTTGCGTGGAAAAAATCCACACAGGAGGAAAATAATTATGAGTCTTAAATCCGCAGAAAAAACCGGTACCAACGAATTTACCCTTGCCATTTCCATTGATGCAGAAGCATTCAACGCTGCTGTCAACAAAGTTTACAACCGCGAAAAAGGCAAGATCAACGTTCCCGGCTTCAGAAAAGGCAAAGCTCCCAGAGCTTTCATTGAAAAGATGTACGGCGAAGGCGTTTTCTATGATGACGCTCTCGAAGTTGCTTTCCCCGATGCTTACACCGCTGCCGTTGCCCAGGCAGGCATTACTCCCGTTGACCAGCCCCGTGACTTTGAAGTACAGTCCATCGGCAAAGAAGGCGTTGAACTGACCTGCAAAGTAACTGTCAAGCCCGAAATCACCGTTGAAGGCTACAAGGGCATCTCCGCTCCCAAAGCTGCTGTCGAAGTCACCGCTGAAGAAGTCGAAGCTGAATTCAACAGCAAACTCGAAGCAAACGCAAGAATCACTCCCGTTGAAGACAGAGCTTCTCAGATGGGCGACATCACCGTGATCGACTTTGAAGGTTTTGTTGACGGCGTTGCTTTCGAAGGCGGCAAGGGTGAAGAATATGAACTGACACTCGGTTCCGGCAGTTTTATCCCCGGTTTCGAAGAACAGGTTGCAGGCCGCAACATCGGTGAAGAATTTGACGTCAACGTTACCTTCCCGACCGAATACACCCCTGAACTTGCAGGCAAAGAAGCAGTGTTCAAGTGCAAACTGCACGCCATCAAGACCAAGGTTCTCCCCGAAGCAGACGATGAGTTTGCAAAGGACGTCAGCGAATTTGACACCGTTGCAGAACTCAAGGCTGACATTGAAAAGACCATCAAGGAAAGAAAAGAACAGTCCGCACAGAGAGATTTCGAAAATGCCGTTTTCGAAAAGCTGGCTGACCTCGTTGTCGGTGAGATCCCCGAAGTCATGTATGAAAACCGTGTCAACGATATGATCAACGAGTTTGCATACCGTCTGCAGAGCCAGGGTCTTTCCATGGAAATGTATATGCAGTATCTCGGCATGGATATGGACGCTCTCAAAGAGAACTACCGCAGTGCCGCTGAAAGAGAAGTCAAGATCAGCCTTGCTCTCGAAAAGATCGCAGAGGTCGAAGGTATCACCGTTTCCGACGAAGAAGTCGAAGCAGAATATGCAAAGATGGCTGAAATGTACGGCGTTGACGCTGAAACCGTCCGCAAGGCAATTGCCGCTGACGGCGTTGCAAACGAACTGAAAGTCCGCAAGGCAAACGCTGTCGTTATCGACAACGCAGTTGTTGAAAAGGCAAAGAAAAAGGCTGCTCCCAAGAAAAAAGCTGCTGAAGGCGAAGAAGCTGCTGAAAAGCCCGCCAAGAAGACCACCAGAAAGAAAAAAGAAGAAGCCACGGAAACTTCCGAAGACGCTGAATAAAGCTGCCTGTTTTTGCCAATATTACGCATATATCACAAGGAGGCAAACTTCATGTCTTTACCCATTTACGATGCTCTTGTTCCGACCGTTATCGAACAGACCAACCGCGGCGAACGTGCATACGACATTTTCTCCCGCCTGCTCAACGACCGCATCATCGTTCTTTCCGATGAAGTCAACGACGTGACCGCAAGCCTTGTCGTAGCACAGATGCTGTTTCTGGAAGGTCAGGATGCGGAAAAGGATATTTCCTTCTACATCAACAGCCCCGGCGGTTCCGTGACCGCAGGTATGGCAATTTATGATACCATGCAGTATATCAAGTGCGATGTTTCCACCATTTGCATGGGTCTTGCCGCCAGCATGGGGGCATTCCTGCTCTCATCCGGCACGAAAGGCAAGCGTTACTGTCTGCCCAACGCAGAAGTGATGATCCACCAGCCTCTGGGCGGCGTACAGGGTCAGGCAACCGAAATCGAAATTGCCGCACAGCACATCCTGCGTACCAAGCAGAAACTCAATCGCATCCTTGCCGAAAACACGGGCAAGCCGCTTGAGGTCATCACTGCAGATACCGAACGTGACAATTGGCTGACCGCAGAAGAAGCCTGTGCGTACGGCCTGGTTGACAAAGTCCTTTACAAGAGATAAGCAACGAAAAATCCAAAAAACAGGGAGTCGGTTTTTAACTCGTACTCCCTGTCATTTTGACGGAGGAAAACACTTTGGCTAAATTTGAAGACAAAGATAAAACCTTCCGCTGTTCCTTTTGCGGAAGAACACAGGATCAGGTTTCCATGCTCATTCAGGGGCCCGGTGCCTATATCTGCGACGAGTGTGTGGAAAACTGCCGTTCGATCATTGAGGACGGCGACCTGAATCCCGGAGCAAAACCGAAACGTTCATCATCTTCGGGCCCTCGCCTGTTGCCCAAACCGCAGGAACTCAAAGCGAAACTGGACGAATACGTGATCGGGCAGGACACGGCAAAGATCGCACTGTCCGTTGCCGTTTACAACCACTATAAACGCATTTTCCGCAAGACAAAAGCGGATGACGTGGACATTCAGAAGAGCAACGTTCTTTTGCTCGGTCCGACGGGTGTCGGTAAAACGTTCCTTGCACAGACACTCGCAAAAACACTGGACGTTCCCTTTGCCATTGCGGATGCCACCACGCTCACGGAAGCAGGTTACGTCGGTGAAGACGTTGAAAATATTCTTCTTCGTCTGATCCAGGCCGCCGATTTTGACGTGGAACGTGCAGAACGCGGCATCATTTACGTTGACGAGATCGACAAGATCGCAAGAAAATCCGAAAACACGTCCATCACCCGTGACGTCAGCGGTGAAGGCGTACAGCAGGCTCTGCTGAAAATTCTTGAAGGTACGGTTGCAAACGTTCCTCCCCAGGGCGGCAGAAAGCATCCGCAACAGGAATTCATTCAGATCGACACCACCAACATTCTGTTCATCTGCGGCGGTGCGTTTGACGGAATTGAAAAGATCATTGAAAAAAGACTCGGCAACAAAGTGCTCGGTTTCGGTGCCGATATCAAAACGAAGGCTGAATTCGATCAGGACTTCATCATGTCCAAAGCCATTCCGCAGGATCTCATCCGTTTCGGTCTGATCCCTGAACTGGTCGGCCGTATGCCGGTGCTGACAAGCCTTGAAAATCTCAACCGCGAAGCCCTCGTCCGCATCATCCGTGAACCGAAGAATGCCCTGCTCAAACAGTACAGTGCCTTGTTTGCCATTGACGGCGTGGAACTTCAGTTTGAAGAAGAAGCCCTCATTGCCGTTGCCGAATCGGCACTCGAAAAGAAAACAGGTGCGAGAGGACTGCGTGCCATCATGGAACAGGTTTTACTGCCCGTAATGTATGAAACGCCGTCCGACAAATCCATTGTCCGCGTAACCATTACCAAAGAATGCGTAACAGAGCCGGGCACCCGTCCGCGTATTGACTACGATGCGGCACGTCTCAACGCACCGATCAGCGGTTCCCTTCCCACGGAAACGGCATAATCACAAGCCCCACACCCAAAGAAATACACCTCAGAAAACGGGAATTCCGATTCTGAGGTGTTGTTTTTTTGTTTTGTTATTACTTTTTCTTTTTACCGAAAAATCCGCCTTTGGATTCGCCTGTTGACGGGGTTTCGCCGCAGGCTTCGGCATACGCACGCAGAAGTTCTTTCTGCTTTTCGTTGAGTTTTCGCGGCACTGCCACCATAATACGAACCAACTGGTCACCTCTGCCGCGACCGTTCAGATTCGGAATACCGCGATCCTTCAATTTGAACACATCTCCGGGTTGCGTACCTGCGGGGATAGAGTACTTCACGTTGCCGTCCAGTGTGGGAACGGTCAGTTCGGCACCCAATGCCGCCTGTGCGAAGGACACGGTTACGGTCAGCCAGACATTATAGCCGTCGCGTTCAAAGACGTCGTGCGGTTTGATATAAATACCGACACGCAGATCGCCTGCGGGGCCGCCGTTGACACCCTTATTGCCTTCTCCGCGTATGTTCAGTGCCTGTTTATCGGAAATACCTGCGGGCACTTCCACTTCCACTTTTGCATTTCTGCGATAGCGACCCGCACCCTTACATCTGGTACAGGGCGTAGCAATGAACACACCCTTGCCGCCGCATCGCGGACAGTTTTTCACCGTGGTCATATTGCCAAGCATCGTACGTTGCGTTACGTTGATCTGACCGCGTCCGTTACACTCACTGCAGGTCTGTGCCGTCGTGCCCGGTGCGGCACCCGAACCGCTGCAACTGTCGCACACTTCAACACGCTGTACTTCCACCGTTTTGCGACAGCCTTTTGCCGCTTCTTCAAATGAAATGGTCAGCGTTGCCTGTACGTCACTGCCGCGTTGGGGTGCATTGGGATTGCTTCTCTGGCCACCGCCGAAACCGCCGCCGAAGAAACTTGAGAAAATATCTCCGAGGTCAAAATCCATGCCACCGCCGAAACCGCCGCCGAAGCCACCGCCGAAGCCGCCACCGCCGCCGGCTCCGTAGTTCGGATCCACACCGGCATGACCGAAACGGTCATAGCGTGATTTTTTGTCGGGATCGGACAAAACCTCGTAGGCTTCGTTGCATTCTTTGAACTTTGCTTCAGCCTGTGCATCACCGGGATGCAGATCGGGATGATACTGTTTTGCCATCCGACGGTAGGCTTTCTTTATTTCGTCCTCCGATGCACCTTTCTGCAAACCGAGGACTTCATAGAAATCTCGTTTTTCTGCCATATCTCACCTTGAAAGGGGCATCAGAGATGCCCCCCGTTATATATTATTTAGTTGTTGCCGTCGACGTCTTCAAACGGAGCATCGTAGTAACCGTCACCGGCACCGCCGAAACCGCCGTTGGGATCAAAACCGCCGCCGTTGGGATCGAAGCCTGCACCGTTGGGATCAAAGCCCTGTGCACCGCCGTTCGGATTTGCGGCATTGTAGATCTTTTCTGCGATCTTCTGGAAAGCGGCTGTCAGTTCTTCCTGACGGGACTTGATGAGATTGATGTCTTCACCCTTGAGTGCTTCCTTGAGAGCATCGATGCAAGCGTTGACCTGTGCTTTGTCATCGTCGCTGAGTTTGTCGCCGTTGTCGGCAAGCAGTTTTTCGCATTCATAAACCATCTGGTCTGCACCGTTGCGGATGTCGAGTTCTTCCTTGCGGCGTGTGTCTTCTTCGGCAAACTGTTCGGCTTCACGAACGGCTCTGTCAATGTCTTCCTTGCTCATATTGGTGGAAGCAGTGATGGAGATCTGCTGTTCTTTGCCTGTACCGAGGTCTTTTGCGGAAACGTGAACGATACCGTTGGTATCAATATCAAAAGTAACTTCGATCTGCGGAACACCTCTGCGTGCGGGCATAATGCCGTCAAGCATAAAGCGGCCGAGTGTCTTGTTATCTCTTGCAAATTCTCTTTCACCCTGCAGAACGTGTACTTCTACGGAAGGCTGATTGTCGGCAGCCGTGGAGAAGATCTGGCTCTTTTTGGTGGGGATGCTGGTATTGCGTTCAATGATCTTGGTGCAGACGCCGCCGAGGGTTTCAATACCGAGAGACAGCGGAGTAACGTCAATGAGAAGCAGACCCTTGACGTCGCCGCCGAGAACGCCGCCCTGCAGTGCGGCACCGAGTGCTACGCATTCATCGGGATTGATGCCCTTGAAGGGTTCTTTACCTGTGAAAGCCTTGATGGCTTCCTGAACGGCGGGAATTCTGGAAGAACCGCCGACCATGAGGACTTTATCGATCTCGCTGATCTTCAGACCGGAGTCAGCAATGGCCTGTCTGACGGGACCCATGGTGGCTTCGACAAGATCAGCGGTCAGTTCGTTGAATTTGGCTCTGGTGAGGGTCATTTCAAGATGCTTTGCTTCGCCGTCAACCGTAGCAATGAAAGGAAGGGAAATGACGGAAGCGGTAACGCTGGAAAGTTCGATCTTAGCCTTTTCAGCAGCTTCTTTCAGTCTCTGCATGGTGGTCTTGTCGCCGCGAAGATCGATACCGGTCTCACGGTGGAAGTTGCCGACAAGCCAGGTGATGATTCTCTGGTCAAAGTCGTCACCGCCGAGACGGTTGTTACCTGCGGTTGCAAGAACTTCCTGCACGCCGTCACCCATTTCAATAATGGAAACGTCAAACGTACCGCCGCCAAGGTCGTAAACCATGATATTCTGATCGTTTTCCTTGTCAATGCCGTATGCCAGTGCGGCTGCGGTGGGTTCGTTGATGATTCTCTTGACTTCAAGACCTGCAATGCGGCCTGCATCCTTGGTTGCCTGGCGCTGTGCATCGGTGAAGTATGCGGGAACGGTGATAACGGCTTCCGTTACGGTGTCACCGAGATAACTTTCGGCATCGGCTTTGAGTTTGGAGAGGATCATTGCGGATATTTCCTGCGGCGTATAAGCCTTATCGTCGATACGGACTTTGAAATCGGTGCCCATCTGTCTCTTGATGGAAGCGATCGTACGGTCGGGATTTGTGATAGACTGACGTTTTGCAACCTGACCGACCATTCTTTCGCCGTTCTTGCCGAACGAAACAACGGACGGAGTGGTTCTTGCACCTTCAGCGTTTACGATAACGGTGGGTTCGCCGCCTTCAATAACAGCGACACAAGAGTTTGTAGTACCAAGGTCAATACCAATGATTTTTGCCATAATAAAATAGCCTCCTATAATAAATTCAATGAATGGTTTTTATTTATCAGTTTGCAACCTGTACGGATGCGGGACGGATCACCCGGTCACCGATCTTATAACCCTTTATAAAGACCTGCGCGATCACGTTTTCACCGAGATTTTCATCATCAATATGCATGACGGCATTGTGGATATTGGGATCGAATTCATCACCCGCGGCACCGAAACTTTCGCAACCGAGCACCTGCATGGTTTCAAGCAACTGCGTCAACGTCATTTCAATGCCCTTTTTATAGCCTTCAAAATCGCACTTCGCACTGCCCGCTCTTTCAAAGTTATCGATCACGGGAAGCAGTTTCGTCAGCACGTCGCTTCTTGAATCGGTATACAGAGCTTCTTTTTCTTTCTGCGTGCGGCGACGGAAGTTATCGTATTCAGCGGCAATACGCATCATCTGATCTTTCGTTTTGTCGAGTTCTTCCTGCAAAGCCTTGATCTCTGCCTGTGCTTTGGCGGCTTCCTGTGCGGCGGCATCCGCCTGTGCGGATTCGGACTCCTGCGTCGGTTCGCTTACGACTTCTTCAGTCTGCATCGGCTCATCCGCAACGGGTGCTTCGGATTTTTTCTTTTTAGCCATCTTTTTCACCTTTTCTTTATTATCAGATTACATTACTATTCAACGTTTTCATCCAGCATGGCTCCGACAAGACCTGCGATGTATCGCACCAAGGGAACCACGGCGGCGTAATCCATACGCATCGGTCCGACGATGCCGAGCATTCCCGCTTCTCTGCCGTGTGCACAATAGCCTGCACAAACCACGGAAGCGTTGAGCAATTCCCTGCATCGGTTTTCACTGCCGAGGATCACCCTGACCTGTCCGCCCGTACCCGGTCGCAACAGGCGTACGGCATTGTTACGGTTTCGCAGAAACTCCTGTAAAGAAGCACCGCGTCCTTCAAAATCCCTGTGTCGGAGAAGATTGGAAAGCCCTGCGGTCAGCACGTCCGTTACACTCGCTTCATGTGCGGCATCGGCAAATGCAGTCAAAAGCGGTGCCATCTCAAAAGCGTGATCGCCCAGAGATGCGGTCAGCGTCTGCACGAGAGGAAGCGTGATCTCCTCGGGTGCACGGTCGGCAAACGCAGAAGCGGCAATCTTATAAAACAGATCGATCATTTCATAAGATACTTCATTGTCGCATCGGCAGATGCGGCTTTTCAGCGTTCCGTTTGATACGGATACGACCATCATCACGTTGCGGCCGCCCAAGGGCACGAGATCCGTTCTGCGGATATAACTGCCTGCGGCATAGGGAGTGGTCACGACAGCGGCACAGCCCGTCATTTCAGCAAGCACCGAAGCGGCACAGGCAAGCAGTTTCTGCGGATCGCCTTCGTTGCTGTCCATACGGCTGCGGATGCGGAAAATATCAACCGAAGAAGGCTCATACTGTCCCATCAATCGGTCTATATAGTACCGAAAGCCATTCTGGGAAGGGATGCGTCCTGCACTGGTGTGCGGCTGTTCGAGAAAACCCATTTCCGACAGTTCCGCCATTTCATTTCGCAGTGTTGCCGAGGACACACGGAAGCCCGCACTTGCACACAGAAACTTGGAACCGACCGGTTCACCTGTTACAATGTACGTTTCCGCAACGGTTGCAAGGATTCGGCCTTTGCGTTCGGAAAGTTCCACGGTACGTCCTCCCTCTTTCACTCTGTTAGCACTCTTTGCTTGCGAGTGCTAACCATGTCTATACTATACAGCATTCATTCTCATTTGTCAATAGGCGTTTTTCATTTTTTTCGCAAGATCACCAAATATTTGTTGCTGTTTTTTCAATTTTGCTCAAATCTGCTGTTGTAAATGGAAAACAAGTGTGTTATAATGATTCTAATTATTTATAAAATAATTATTATTTATATATGGAGTGAAGCAAATGGATGAATTGATCCTCCGTTGCGCCTGCTGTATGCACGTAAAACATGAGCCCGGCCCCTGTAAACGGTGCGGATCCCAGACCGATCCGCAACAGGATTCCGCTTGTTTGCCGATGCACAGCATTCTTGCAGACAGATATTACGTCGGTATGCCGATTCAGAGAAACGGCGAATCAAACGTATATCTCGCTTATGACAATCAATTCGATTGCGTTTGTCTGGTACGCGAGTTCTATCCGCCCACCCTGGCAATTCGCAATGTTGAAGATTTTTCCGTTGTACCGATGGCGGATTGCGAGAGTCAATACAATACGTACCGCAGTGAGTTTTCCTCGTTGTGGAAACGCATTCAGAAACTCAAAGGCTTACCCGGTCTGGTGATGATCACGGACGTATTTGATGCCAACGGAACCGTTTATGCCGTTACACCCAATTCCGACGACATCACGCTTCGTGAAATGCTCAAAAGACAACCCGATTCCAGAATTACGTGGGAACAGGCAAGAATTATGTTCATTCCCCTGTTTTCCACGTTGGCAACCTTACATTCTGCCGGCATTCTGCATCGCGGTCTGTCTCCCGAAACGATCCACGTGGACAGAAACGGCCGTTTGCGAATGTCCGATTTCGCGGTTGCGGATCTGCGTATTGCAAAGACGGCACTGGACACGGAACTGTTTGACGGCTACTGTGCACTCGAACAGTACACACCCGGCAGAGCGATCGGCCCGTGGACGGACGTATACGCATTTTCAGCCGTTTTATACCGTTGTCTGACGGGGCATATTCCCATTGCCGCACCTTTCCGTGCCATTGAAGACACCATGGCGATCCCGTCCGACGTCGTGGCATCTCTCCCCGAATATGCGATCAATGCGATCATCGACGGCATGGAGATCTACTCTTTGGAACGTGTGCAGAACATGGATGAGCTTCGCAAACTCATTGCGGCACCGACCGAATACATTCCCCGCCGTCAGATTTCCGATAACGAAGCTTACTATCCGACGGATGAAGAATTGCAGACCGACGATATCCCCGCAGAAACCGTAATGCCCGATGCTCAAACGTCTGACCCTGAAACCGATACCGCAGACGAAACAGGCAACGAAGCGATCGCCTGGGGCACGGACGACGATACACAGGATGAAAACGGGGATACACCGCAGGATCAAAGCCAAGAAACCGACGATAAAAAACAAAAAACAAATCTTGACAAAGCCATTACGGCACTGTTGGTCATCATTCTCGCCGTTACGCTTGTCGGTCTGGGCTTTGTGGGCAAATACCTTGCTTCTTTCATTCAGGGTGATCCCGTGATTCAGAATCCCTCTCAACAGGAAACCACGGTCGTCGTACCGAACTGTCTCGGTCTGACCATGGCGGAAATAGAAGACACCCCCGACATCATGAACAACTTCTCCGTTCGTTTTGTGATGGTCACAGGTTCTTCCCGTGCATACGGACAGGTGGACCGTCAGAGCCTGACGTTCGGAGATGCGGTTGCCGTAGGCAGTGAACTGATCCTGTCGGTCAGTGCCTTACCGATGCCCGACATAACGGGACAACCCATCGTGCAGGCACAGGCGGCACTTGAGTCTTACGGGCTTACCTATTTCGTGGAATACAAAACCTATTCCGACGGCGACAAGACCAAAAGCGGCTCGGTCGCATACACCACACCCGGCAGTGCGACCGCCGTCGTACCCGGTGAAAACCGGATGTATGCAAAAGACGGACAGTATTACGACGTTCTGATTACCGTATGGTATTACGGTGTTGTTTCTTCCGAAGTTGTCACAGGCAGCAACAACCCGACACAAATATATGATAACAATATCAATATTGACCTGAATTTCGGTAATGATTCCGTAGGGTGACGGATTTTAATCCGAACCCTATTGAATCCGAAGAAGGAGGACAAAAATGATTAATTTTTCCGCAAAAAAGAAGATAAACGGCATTCTCGCCGTCATTCTGTGTGTTGTCATGCTGTTGGCAGGGCTTCCCGTTGCCGTCACCGCCGCACAGGATGAGATTCAATCGGGCGAACTTCTGCTGGCAACCGTTTCGGACACGCATTACTATCCGAAAGCACTTGCCCCCCATGAAGAAGATGCTGAATACGATGCATTCATTGAAAAACTTCTGACGAGCAACGTCAATTATGAAACGATCGATTATCTGATCGACAGTGCATTTGATTCTCTTGAATTTGCCGCCATTGAACAAGGTCTCAAGTACGTTGTTCTGACAGGTGACCTTACCCTCAACGGCGAAAAACAGGGGCACGAAGAATTTGCACAGAAATTGCAGGAGTTTGAAAACAAAACGGGTATTCAGGTGTTCGTTATCAACGGCAACCACGATATCAACAACAGCAAAGCCGCGTCCTACAACAACACACCCGTTGAACTGACAACACCGCAGGATTTCCTTGAGATCTATTACGATTTCGGTTTCTCCGATGCCTATCACACTTTTATTGATTACAAAAAAGCAAGTGACAAACAGAGCATTGCATCCACCGCCGGTATGCTTTCCTATTCCGTTCAGCTGGACGACGGTTACCGTCTGATCATGCTTGATGCAGGTCATTATTCCGCGGACGTGACGGAAGACGGAACGGATGAACATGAAACAAGCGGCGGACTTACCGAAGAACTGTACGCATGGCTGATGGCTGAAATTGAAGATGCAAAGGCAAACGGTGAAACGCCCGTCATGGCAACGCACTGGAATATGTCCGGTATCAACTATCTGCACGAGTATGTATTGGTCGGTTTCGTCATTGACGAACATTACAAACTGCAGGAACAACTTGCCGATGCAGGTCTGCATTACGTTTTCAGCGGACACGAACACGTCAGCGACATTGATATCACCTATTCCGATGCCGGCGAAGTGATGTACAGCATCATCACCCCCACGCTGACGGAATTCCCCGCCGCTTACCGTCTGACTTCCATTTCCTACGATAAGACAGCAAAATCCTATACGGCGGATTTCAATACATACGAAGTCAACGGTCTGCAAACGTTTGAACTGACAGCCGATTACACCGGTCCGACACCCGAAAGCATCAAAGTATTCCGCAACCAGTTTGCAAACACCGATTCCACCGCATATTTAATGCGTATGGTACGCAACCTGCTCATCCCCTATGCAGAAGACATCGTTGAAGCAGGCGGCATCATTCCTTTCATTGAAGGACTGATGGAAATTGACCTTGCCGCCATTTTTGACGAACTGCTCAACGGCGGCATTATGCTCGGTGACTTTGAACTGTTCAGCGAAAAGAACATCATGTGGTTCCTGGAAGACCTGGATGCACAGATCGTGGAACTTCTTATTGAAGATCCCGTCAAGACCTGCAATGAAGTGCTGGAACCTGCAGTTGAAAAACTGCTCAGCCTGCAGATCAGTGAAATTCCCTGTACCAAGTTCATAAACACCGTCGGTTTCGGCAATCCCGACCAAGGCGGTACGCTTGCGGATATGCTGATGAGCGTTTTCTACTATATGTATGAAGGCAACGAAAACATCAGCGACGATCCGTTTGTTACGGACGTGCTTGCCAATATGCAATCGGGTGCGATCGTAAAGCCCCTTGTGGAAATAATCGTTGACGTGGTCGTACGCGATATTGCGATGAACACCTTGCTTGCAAACATTGAAGTCAGACCGACCGAACTGTTTGTAAGTTCCGAACTCAACGTGGTTCCCGAATTTGATTCATTCAATTCTCTTTACGCATTCATCACCGTGCTCGTCAACAGCGGATGCTTTGACTATCTTGTTGAAGGCGAGATTACATTCATCAACGTCATGCGTTCTTTGATGGATCTTACCCTTGCACTTCTCGGCGGGGATTCCGACACTTCTTACCTGTTCCTCGCAGAAACGGTGCTGAAATTTGCAAATCTTGAATACGGTTCTTCCGTTGATGAAGTAATCAACTTCTTACTGAATGAGTACATTTACCCCGAACAGATGATCGACGGCGTGGGCGATGTGCTTTACAAAATGATCGCCGGTTGCGTTACGGACGATGATCTTGACAACAACGTGACCTACGTTTACAGCGGCCCGATCGAAATTGCCCCGACAACGGATGAAATGCAGTTACCGTCCATTATTTCCGGCACGTTCGGTGCAGATTCCTCCACAACATACAACCTCAACTGGTACACAAAATATTATGTGGACGGAACGGACATCGAACTGTACCAAACCGACAGTGAACCGACGTTCAACGGCAAAAACAACACCCCCAAGGGTGTACAGGTCAAAAAGTTCACCACTTTGGAAACACGCAGTTTCAATGGTGTGGACGTTGGTGTGATCGGACTTATGTCCGTTGAACGCGAAGTCTACCGTCACCGCATTGAACTGTCAGGTCTGACACCCGACACAACCTACTACTACCGTATCGGTGATGCCGCACGCGGCTATTGGAGCGAAACGGGAATCATCCGTACCGCAGGCGGAAACGAAGATGCATTCACGTTCCTGCACCTGTCCGACACGCAATCCATCACCGAAGAACAGTACGGTGTATGGGGAGATCTTCTGCAGGATGCGGTTGAACTGTATCCCGACACTGCTTTCATTGCCCACACAGGTGACTTCGTTGACCACGGTGACGGCTTCCTGCAGTGGAAATGGGGACTTGACAGTGCCTCCGACAATCTTATGAACATGGCGATCATGCCCACAGCAGGCAACCATGAAGCCTACGGCACTTATGCGTTGGATAACTACTTCCACCTGTCCGAAGACAGCATCGGCATTCCGCAATACACCGACACGGGTGTGTATTACTCCTACGATTACAACAACGTTCACTTCGTTGTTCTGAACACGAATGATCTGAACGATAGCAATGAACTGTCCGAAAACCAGGTTGCGTGGATGCGTGAAGATATTGCAGAAAGTGATGCGGATTGGATCATTCTGCAGATGCACAAATCCATTTATTCCTGCGGTTCACACGTGGGTGACGATGATATCTGTGCCCTGCGTGAACAGGTGATCGAACTTGCTACCGAACTTGACGTTGACCTCATTCTGTCCGGTCACGATCACGTTTATATGCGTACACAGCCCGTTTCTTATTACGGTGTAGGCAACCATACCACCGAGACGATCACCGTCAACGGCGTTGAATACGAAGCCTACAAAGACACGGACGGCACCATGTTCGTCAGCAGCGGCACAAGCGGTGTCAAGAAATACAATCCTGCGGATGTTTCCGAAACAAGCGAATACTTCCCCAACAGTTACTATGATTTCCCGCTTGATGACGATGAAAACCTCGAAAACGCAATGTTCTCCGCCATTACCGTGGACGGTACGACGTTGACGTTCACCGCTTACACATACGATGAAAACGGCGAACTTTACATCTGCGACAAAACCGCACTGACCAAGACAAAGTTCGAATATATGTCCGGTGATGCTAACGTTGACGGTGAATTTACCCCCGCAGATGCAAGAACCGCTCTTCGCCTTGCCGTCGGTCTGGATTGGAAGACGGTTTCCGATCTGACACTTCTTGCCGCTGACTTCAACGGCGACGGAGAGATCGGCGTGGACGATGCAAGACGCATTCTTCGTTGTTCGGTCGGTCTTTCCGATCTTGAGCTGGTTGAGATCCGCAAGATCTTCAAGGGTGAACTTGACAGCAGATACGAATAAGACCTCCTATTATATTATTACATTATAATATTATGCAAAACAGGTTGCCGCACACAAACGGCAACCTGTTCTTTTTATTCATCTTCTCCGCCGCGACCGAGCAATTCGATCGGATCGGCTATTTCACCGTTGACACGCATTTCAAAATGCAGATGACAACCCTGTTTTTCCTCTACGGGCGTTTTTCCGAGCGTACCGATCACGTCGCCGCCTGCAACCTGATCGCCTGCAGAAAGAGAAACGGAATCAAATTGCAGACCTGCGTATTTTGCAGTCACACCGTTACCGAGATCCAACTCGACCACGCCGCCCCAGGATGCATCTTCGGATACCGACAACACTTTTGCATCTGCGATCGCAATAACGGGATCCCCTTCGTTCCCGCCGAAATCAACGCCGTTGTGCGTTCTCCAATCCTGCATGGTATCCGAAAAAACGGGAATACCCATGCTGAAATCGTTTACGATGTCCGTTCCGCACGGCAAAAGATATTCCTGCTGTACGGAAACGGGACCGTCCACGGGCGTGGCATCTGCGGCTTCCGCTTGTTGTTCTGTCAGATCTTCAAAAACAGCATCCGCTTTCTGACTTTCTTCTTCAAAAATGCTGTCCGCAAGAGAGGCAAATTCCTGCGGTGTCCAGCCGACGTTCTGCTCACTGGTCTGCACCTGCTGCGGCACGGTATCCAAAGCTTCTGCACTTTCGCTCGCCTGTTCCTGTACCTGCTGCAAGGGATCGTCCGTTTGCGTTATGACCTGTGTAAATGCACCCAACGCCAGTGCAAACACACACGCACCCAACAGAATGCCGAAACTGCGGGATTTTTGGTTTTTCTTTTTTTCTGTATCATTGATCATCATTATGAACACCTCCGTTTGCAAGTTTTACCTGCAAGACGTGTTTTATACCGTTCTTGAAAAAGATTAAAAAAATTTTCACTTTTTTACAAACAAATGTTTGCTTTTTGAAAACATTTGTGCTATACTATAAATGAAATAAGATTTATCTTATCAGAAAGGAGTATGATGCACATGAAAGGTCTGAATTCTACCCAGCAGAAAATCTATGAATACCTGTCCGAACGCTCGCAGAACGGTGTGCCGCCTTCGGTACGTGAGATCGGTGCGGCGGTGGGCTTGAAATCCACCTCCTCCGTGCAAGCCAATCTGGATGCCCTCGAAGAAGCAGGGTACATCGAACGCGATCCCATGCTCAAGCGTTCCATCCGCGTACGCGGCAATGCAAGTAATTTCACACAGGTACCGCTGATCGGTACGGTAACGGCAGGTATGCCCATTCTTGCCGTGGAAGCCATCGAAGGCTACGTCCCCTACGGCGGTACGGTATCCAAGGACAAATCTCTGTTCGCACTGCGTGTTCGCGGCGACAGCATGGTAAACGCAGGCATTCTGAACAACGACATCGTGATTGCCGAAAAAACACCTTATGCTTCAAACGGCGAAATCGTGGTTGCACTTCTCAACGATGAAGCCACGGTGAAACGTTTTTACAAAGAAAACGGTCAGTTCCGTCTGCAACCCGAAAACGATGCCTACGAACCCATTATTTCCGATGAAGTCATTATTCTCGGCAAACTTGTTTCGTTGATTCGCTACTATTAAAATGCACACCAAAAAAGATCCTGCGAGGGAAATCCCTCACAGGATCTTTTATTTTTCATGCGGGGCTTACGCAAGCCCTAAGGTCTTTTTGATGAACAGAATGATCTTTTCAAAGAATGCTTTGATCTTATCAAAAATAGACATAGCAGCTGCTCCGTTGTCAACACCGCCGCCGGATTGCGGATCATCGGGAATACCGTCTTCATTGTTGTCGGGCTGATAGGGATCATCATTACCCAGACTGTCGATAAAATCAAACAGAATGCCGATATCCTCCACACTGCCGATAGAACCGATAACCGCAACGAGATCCATAATGGTAAGTCCCGAATCTGCCAACAGATCAACAAGCGTTGTGGACAGAGAAGTCACTTTTGTAATCAGATGATAAAGCACCACCATAATAAGGTCTTCTGCCGGTATGCTTTCAATACCGAAGGTATCCGTCATCATAGTGCTGAGTTCGGAAAGCAGGATTTCGATCGTTTCCTTGTCGTACTCATCAAAATTGGTAGAAACCGTAAACAACAACGAGATCACTGCATCCAGGTTTTCTTCCATAAACAGGACGGAAACGACAAGTCTCAGCAACGCCGTCAGCAAGTCGCCGCCGCCGGCCGCATCCAGACGGACGATGCGACGCATTTCTTTGGAATCAAAACGTTCAAGAGAACCGGCACAAAGGGTATAGAAGTCAATATAAGGCAAGGTCAGCGTTATATCTTCTTCTCCGATCACATTGCCGTTTTCATCTTTCACTTCTTTTGTGCCGAGCACAATCGCACTGCCGAGCAAGGAACCGAGCAGACCGCTGATAACGGAGTTGAAGTCAATATCCAACGGCAGACTCAGATTCAGCGTAAATCCGCCGAGGTCAATGTTGGAAAGCAGATCGTTTACAAGATCATAGGCGTTGAAGATCGGCTTGACGATATCCAGAAGGATATATGCAAAATGAACGAGATTATTGACAAGATCGTTCATAGCACCGATGGAGATGAAGAACATCAGATTCGGCAAAAGATTGAATACCGTATTGACAGGATCTGCGATTGCCTTATCCACAAGTCCGAGAATGGGTTTGAGGATATAATAGAAAGTATTGCATTCCGCAAGGTCAAGGTCTGCCTGATAGCCTGTTTCTTTCAGTTTGATCGTTGCTTCGTAGTATTCATCATACGTCGCGATCATATTTGCAGGACAGGTCAGCAGTTCCAGCAATGCAATGAACGTATACTGATAACCTGCATAAGAGGGCAGAGAGATCAGACCGAATACACTCAAAGGCTGATCGAGCATAAGGAATTCAAAAATGAACGATGCGGGAGAGAGCAGAGCCGACAGAACACGGATAAAGGCTTCACCCTTTGTCATACCGTGTTCTTCCGCTTCGCTGATACCCCAGTTGTAATTGGCATCGGTCAGCACACGGACATCGGTACCCAGATCGGGATCGTACGTATAGGGAGCAAAAACATCGTCCCACGATTGCATGGAATACAGCGTCGTATAAGATGCAAGCGGTTGCACAGGTTCTTCCGTTCCCGTACCTTCTCCTTCTGCGGGAGTTTCTTCCGTTTCGGTAACTTCGGGATACAGATCATACTGCGGTTCATAACCGAGCATTGCATAGACACGGCGTGCGGCACGGTCGGGCGTAAATTCAACACTGAAAATATGATCGAGCAATGCAATGACGTTGATGTCACCCAAAGAACCGTCCACACCGCTGAGAAGCTGATAGAGCATATTGAAGAGCATATTGACCGTATCATCGGAAATATAACCGTAGATCAGATCTTCAAGGAAAGCACTCAGACCGTCCTCCATGCCTTCTACGCCAATGAGTTTCAGAACGTTGTCAACAAGCGGGCCGAGATCATGCACGACTTCGGTTGCCATGGACTGTGTCCAGAGTTCGGAATAAATAACGGGTGCACCGTAGCTGAGTCTGGGATTGAGCGTCTTATTCAGCAGTGTATTCTGATAGAAACGGATCTGACTCAGCGGATAGGTATACGGAACATCTTCATACAGATTGCCGTATTCGTTCGGATAGAACAGTTCAAGCAATGCACACAGTGCTTCGTCCGGATGCAGCATGATATTGTAGATAAGATCGCCGAACGTCATACCCATAAATAACTCGCCGTCCATGGAAATGCCCAAGCATTCAATCACGTAAGGCAGTTTTTCATTGGAGATATCATAGCGGTAACCAACGGCAGTCAGCACATATCGCAACAGGAACAGGAATACGTAACCGGGATGCTCCACGTCAATGGTGTGTCTCTCGTTCATCGTGCCGCTTTCAATGAGTTTCTTCTCATGGATCTTGGGCAGATAATACGGGATCTCATTGCCTTCTTCATCCTTAACTGAGAAGCCGATGAGTTCAGCCAACAGGTGATTCAGAGAATCCAAAGCGGTACCGATGTCACCCAGCAGTTCGGGAATCTTCAATGTAACGATGTGGAAAGACGTGGTATAGATTTGAATTTCAACTTTATTGATACAATCCAGAAGGTTATCGCCCGTATCGCGGATGATGAAGTTTACAAGGTTGGGAAGCAACTGACAGATCGTTTCAATGGGTTTGATCGCAACGATCTCCTCTACCCATTTCAGAAGCGGGATCAGAATATCAAGCAGATAAGAGTCACCGTTCAGGCGTTCTTCGTGTGCACGTTCCTTATAATCCTCTGCACTGTAGCACAGACCTGCGGCAAGGTTGTCGTTGTTTGCAGCACCGGCAGCCTGTTGCAGACCGAGAGCCTCCAGCAAGGGCAGGAGCAGATCTCTGTAACCTGCCTGTTCACGGATATTTACACCTTCACCAAGCAAACCGAGACGCCACTTATCGTCGTTACAGAAAAGACAAAGAACGGCAACGCGAAGTCCGCGGAACGTTGCGGACAAAGCAGCGGCAAAGGTTTCACGGTCGGTAATTTTGGTACCGTCTCTCTTTTCCCACGTCACGTTGCCCCAACGGACGTTGTTCCATGAATCCATGGATGAACCGGCGGCTTTCAGTGCTGCATACGCCGACGGATATTCCGTCAGAAAGTCGGCCAGATCGCCGGGTGTCAGAGCAGCATTCAAACTCGACAATGCCCAGTTAACAAGGGAATTCAAAGTACCGGAAAAACCTTCCGCTTTCTCGAACAGGTCGAGAAGAAGATTTGCAAGCAGAGGATAAAGACCGCTGACCACCATGGTACACATATCGTCGGAATACAGCATACCTTTGAGCAGAACCTTGACGAGATCCTGTGCGGTCGAGTACGTATGCCCTTCGGCGGGAGTTCCTTCAAACAGATCGTTCATGGTGTCACTCAGGAACATATTGACCGTTGACATCACGTCTTCGTTCGTGAACAAAGCGTCAAACTGGAACACGATGGAATCCAGACGGCTTATGCTCGCCGTGTAGGTGGCTTCTCCGCGTACGGTACGGCTCGGAACCGCATTGCCTGCCGTCAACTGATACTGCAGGTTTTTGATATTACCGATGGTACCGGGGAACAGATGTATAAGAACATCATTGGAATACATCTGCGTAAGGCTTTCGGCAGCCTGACGGGCACGGTAGAGATCGATCTGATTGACCGTCTGCTTGTATTCATCAAGATGATTCAACTGGTCATTCGTAAACAAAAGGAACTGGGAATCCCACGTATCACCGATATAGTAATTATAACCGCTCGGATTATAACCGCTCGGAAGCGTTGCGTATGCCGAAGACGGTTTGGAATAGAAGATGGAGTTGAACATATTGTTCATGGAGATGAGTTCCGGGATGGTGCTTTCATCCTTACGCTCGGCAGTATAGAAGTATGCAGCCTGTCCGACCGTTCCTTCCCCTTCTTCGAGATAAGAAAGTTTTGCAGGAGAAGATGCAAGGTTATATTCGACACCGTACTGAACATAGGTATCTCTGTTATCAACGGGCTTGAAGAAATACTGTGCCGTGGTACCGTTTGCGGCATACTGACGCTGATAACGGAAACGGTAGATACCTGTGGTAACGGTGATCACGTTATCGGCATAACTGTTCAGAGAGTCCATTGCCATCAGAACGGTTTCGGTATCGGTGGTAACGATAAAGTCAAAGTCATGATACCAGTTACCTGCATTCGTGTAACTGCCCGTACCCATGAAATAACGCAGAATAGCGGCTACGTTGTAATAATCGTAAGGATTGACCTTGACGAAATTAATACCGCGTTCGGTCATATCGTTGATCGTAGGCGTTGCACCGCGATCAATAAATTCCGCAACAGCCTCATCATACGTTTCCAGTTCCTCATCCGTGGGATAAAAACGGTTGCCGTAAACGTCAACATAGTAATCAATGCTTTCGCTGTAATACACGGTCACACCCATGGTGATAAGGTTGTCCTTATCAAAACGGTTGCCGAGCTGATTCATGACTTCATAATACTTGTTACGTTCGGCAACGGTGGGCGTTACCGGCTGATTGTTCATATCCAGCCAGCCGGAATCTTTGATCTTATCAAAGTAAGGCTTCAGATTATTCTGAATCTCCGCATAAAGCAGTTCAGCAGAATAAATACCGACGCCGTGTGTGTAACTCATAACGGATTCCGCAATATAGTAAAAACGGTTTGCGGCTTTGAGAATTGAGTTCTCCACGTCGTCCTTGGCGTAAACGGTATGCGAATATGCAAATGCACCTGCATCGGTATTGAAACCTTCCGTAACGATGTCCTCGGATTTTTTATTCTCGATCTCATAATTGTTCAGATCGCGAACGTGCTCATTTGCCAGCAGGGTGGCAAGTGCATTGTACTGTTCGCTGTAAACAATCACAGCCGCCGAGCCGTGGAAAGCAGGCAGACAAGCCGTCAGCAGCATCAGAACAGCCAGAAATACACTCATGGATTTTTTCAAGAGTTTCATGCTGTACACTCCTTTGGTTTTTGTTTTCCGCACGCCGTTTTCGGATGCAGAAGAGTCCTTTTATATTATACTTATTTTTAATAAGAAATGCAAGGCTTAAATTTAGTCAGATCCGCATTTTTGTGTTAAAAATATTCGGATATTTTTTGTAAATTCTGACAAAGAATATCATGCATTTTTACATCCACTCATCCTCTGTCCGTTTCTTGGTACAGGTATCGACATTTTTCATTTGACAATCCCGTTTGTTTTCCGTACAATAACAATCGGAGGTCGATCATAAAATGAAAAAACACGTTATACTTCTTCTTTGCACCGTTCTTTTGTTTTGCTTTGCAATATCAGCAAGTGCGGTTCAGATCGGTGACGTCGATCTGAACGATACACTCTCAACCGCTGACGCAAGGCTGGCACTGCGTCAATCGGTAGGGCTTGAAAACTTCAGCGGCGATGCACTGACTGCCGCAGATGCAGACGGCGACGGAACCGTCACCACAGGCGATGCCCGCATCATTCTGCGTGTTTCCGTCGGACTGCAACGCTTTGAAGGCGGTTTTTCCGTGGATTTTATTGACGTCGGACAGGCAAAAAGCATTCTCGTGCAATGCAACAACGAAAGTATGCTCATTGATGCAGGTAACGTCTCTGACGGCGATACGGTCTGCACGTTTCTGCACTCAAAAGGGCTGACCTCGCTTACCTACGCCGTATGCACCCACGCACACGAAGACCATTTGGGCGGTTTCGCGGACGTGTTGGAACAGTACACCGTAACGCAAGCCGTTTTTGCACCCGAAGCCGCCGCCGATACCGTCTGTTACCGCAATTTTCTGACCGGATGCGAAGAACAGGAAAAAACTCCCGTCACACCCGCATTGGGCAGTACGTTTTCACTGGGTGAAAGCACCGTGCAGATCTACGGGCCTGCACTTTCTGAATGGGACGATCTGAACGACACGTCGATCGTGCTGAAGATCACGTACCGTGATACCGATTTCCTGTTCACGGGGGATGCCGAATCTGTATCCGAACACGCCATGATCGAAAACGGGTATGATCTGTCCGCAGATGTGCTGGACGTCGGGCATCACGGCAGTTCTTCTTCGACTTCTTACGTATTCCTGCGTGAAGTCATGCCCGAATATGCAGTCATCAGTTGCGGCACGGACAACTCCTACGGGCATCCGCACGAAGAAGTGCTCAGCAGACTGCACGATGCCGACACCACCGTTTACCGCACCGATCTGCACGGCAACATTACGGTCGTTTCCAACGGCAAAGCACTGGCTTTTTACACGGATAAAGGCGAAGCGGCACAGCCGCCGACGGACACACAACCGGACGATCCGACCGAAAACCCCACCGATCCGCCGGTTGAAGAGCCGACCGATCCGCCCGTAAATGAACCGGACGATACCGCACATGAATACATCGGCAACATCAATTCCAAAAAATTCCACCTGCCGACCTGTGCTTCCCTGCCCAAAGAAGAAAACCGCATTTATTTTGCAAACCGTGATACCGCAATTGAAAACAACTATTCTCCCTGCAAAACCTGCAAACCGTAACGAAAAAATACAGACGGTACTTTATTTGCACCGTCTGTATTTTTTCGGTTATGACCTTGACATTGCAACAATTGAACGATAAAATAAACAATACAGCAAACAAAAGGAGCCTCCCTCATGAACAAAACCGCAAGCAATCCCCGAAACACGGTTAAAAGCAAAAAATACGCTTGTTTTCTGTCGCTCTTTCTGTGCTTTACCTTGTTATTTGCAACCGCTCTTTCTGCCGCGGCAACCGAAAACACGGCACGGATCCCGACCCGTTTCTATCAGAAAGAGATCGCGATCGATGCGGATTTATCCACGAAGATCAGCCAAAGCTTTGCCGCATCCACCCCGGCAATCGTTTCCTTTACCGATTACAAAGGAGCTTTCAACGTTGCTTATTACGTCGATCAGATCCTGCACATTGACCGTTATGACAGCAAACTGAATCTTTTTTCCTCGCTCAACCTCGAACAGGATCATCTGCTTTTCGGAAATATCATCTGCGATGAGCAAGGGTATTATTACGTCTGCATGGGATGCTGTCCGACTGAAAAGCAAGATCCCGTCATCACGCTTATCAAATACGATTACAACGGAAATCTGATCGCACAGATCGAATTCAACGGCGAAGCACTTGCACCCCATTCACCTGCCGATTACTGGGGAACGAAGTATCCTTTTGATGCAGGCACCTGTGCACTTGCCCTCAACAACGGCATCCTTGCCTGTAATTTTGCCCGTGAAATGTACAGCGGCCATCAATCCAATATGGTTTTCTATGCGGATACCCAAACAATGCAAAGAGTATCCGGTCAAGGCACTTACTGTTCGCATTCTTTCGACCAGGATTGCATTGCCACGTCCGACGGCGGTTTTCTGATGGCAAACCACGGAGATGCGTATCCCAGAAGTTTCGTCGTTACAAAAGTCAACAGCGACCGCACCCGCAGTTACGACATTGACACTTTTCATTTCAGAGAGGGAACAAACCGCGATCACGGTTACAACGAAACCTACACACAGCTCGGCGGTCTGGCGGAAACCGAAAATGCATATATTCTGTGTGCCGCCTCCGAACGCACGCTCTCACTGGATACGGCACCGACCAAAGAGATGTACTGCTCTTACAGTGAAGCACGCGACCTTTTCGTGCAGATCCTCAAAAAAGATTATTACGGTTACGACGCAAACGAAGCGTATTACGTTGCAGGTGAAACGAGGACAGCCACCGGTAAAAGGCCGCAAACGGCAGAAACCGATTTCTTTCTGTCGGCAGGCACGACCGATTACGGCGTGATCTGGCTGACCGATTACGAAGATACTTTCTTTGCCGCATCCCCGAAGATCCTCATCATCGAAGACAACCGTCTGCTTATCATGTGGGAAAAACGGGAGTGCGAAACTTACGTCCTCTCGGAAACCTTTTACATGATCCTCAACGAAGACGGAACCGTGGAAAAGGAAGCGACGTCGATCGGCCGCATCAGTCTGCCTGCAAATGCAGATCTTGTATACAGCAACAATACCGTATATTGGACGGTCGGCGAATACAAGTGGATCGAAGAATTTTTTCGGAACGAAATCACGATCAATATACTGAATCTGTCTCAACCGCTGTTCACAGACAGCAACATTGCCTGCTTTTCAGGTGCGTATATTCTCATCAGTGAAGGCTGCACCGCCGAGCAACTGCTCTCACAGTGCGAAGAAGGTGCTTACATCACCAATGCAGACGGCACAGAGTGCAACGGCAACGCCCCTGCAACGGGCATGAACCTCGTATTCAACGAACAGTTGCGTTATACCGTCGTGATGCCGGGCGATGCGGACGGCGATGCAAAGGTAAGCGTTGCGGATGCAAGACTGGCTCTGCGTGCCGCCGTCGGACTTGAAAATTACGCAAAGAACAGCATTGCATTTGCGGCGTGCAACGTCAACGGTGACGACCTCTCCCCGTCCGATTCCCGTGAGATCCTGCGTGTTGCGGTGTCTCTGGACGATGCAAAGCAATGGCTCGCATAAAAATCTTGACACAAGAGCAAGGCTCATATAAAATGTAAACAAAAAACATAAGGAGTTCGTGATTATGGCAAAAATTTTAATCAGCCCCGGCAAATACGTCCAGGGTGCAGGCGAAATGAAAAAACTCTGTGACTACGCAAAAGGGTACGGCAAGAAGGCCCTCGTACTGATTACCGAATCCGGCTACAAGAGAATCGGCAAAACCGTTGAAAGCAGTTTCTGCGGACAGGATTTTGAACTTGTCTTTGATTATTTCAACGGCGAATGCTCCAAAAATGAGATCAACCGTCTGATCGATGTCGTCAACGAAAAAGGCTGTGACCTTGTCATCGGCATCGGCGGCGGCAAGATTCTCGATACATCCAAAGCTGTGGCATACTATTGCAAACTGCCCGTGCTCATCTGCCCCACCATTGCATCCACGGATGCTCCCTGCAGTGCACTTTCCGTCATTTACACCGACGACGGCGTATTTGAAGAATATCTGTTCCTGCCCGCAAACCCCAATCTGGTGCTCATGGACACCGAGATCATTGCCGCTTCCCCCGCAAGACTTACGGTTTCCGGTATGGGCGATGCACTTGCAACCTATTTTGAAGCCAGAGCCGTTATGGCAAAGGATGCAGGCACGTGTGCAGGCGGCAAAGTCACCTGTGCGGCCATGGCACTTGCAAAACTCTGCTTTGACACGCTGATGGAAGAAGGCGTAAAAGCCAAGATCGCACTTGAAGTGGGTGCTTGCACGGAAGCTGTTGAAAAAGTGATCGAAGCCAACACCCTGCTCAGCGGCATCGGTTTTGAAAGCGGCGGTCTTGCAGGTTGCCACGCCATTCACAACGGTCTGACCGTTCTTCCCGAATGTCACCACATGTATCACGGCGAAAAGGTTGCTTTCGGCGTACTGACACAGCTCGTTCTTGAAAACGTGGACGGCGAAGAACTCGAACGTATCATCGATTTCTGCATCGAACTCGGTCTGCCCGTCACGTTTAAGGAACTGGGCATCACCGAGATCACCGACGAAAAACTCATGGCTGTTGCCGTTGCCGCCTGTGCGGAAGGTGACACGCTTCACAATATGCCTTTTGAAGTCACACCCGAAAAAGTCTGTGCCGCACTCAAAGCCGCAGACGCTTACGGCAGATACTTCCTCGGCGAATAATCCGAAAAACACAGACCGCCTTGTATCCGTTCGTTCGGACACGAGGCGGTTTTATTATTACTAACCTGCAATATTCAACCCCGCAAACAGATCCGCAAAGGGGCAAAAGCCGACAGATACGTTTTGTTCGGTCTGATAATAGGGGTTGAGTTTTAGTTGATCCTCACGCATGATCTTGGCAAACAGCAAAGCGGTATTGTGAGCATCCACCAAAGCATCGTGTGCACCGTCGCAAAAGGCGATATCCGCCAGCATAAGGGCATTCGTCAGCCCGTAGCATTTTTCAACGCCGACCTTTTCGGCAAACAGAGCCTGGCAATCCGTTTCCGTCCGAAGCAATGCATCCAGTTCCTGCATACGGATCCCCTTGCGTACCGTTTCGCCGTGCAGCTGTATCGCATCGTTTTCGCTCCACGCCACCATGGTTACGTCTTCGGGCAACCAAACAAAAAGCAACTCCAAGGCATCCTGCAAACACGGAGCATTTTCAAGATCCTGTGCGGTAATGTGTGTCAGATTGGTAATGAACGAGTCCAGCCTGCCGTATTCGGGGTATACGAACGTCTTAAACTCATCCACGATACAAAATGAATCATTCAACAGCACCGCACCGATCTCAATGATCTCGTTTGCAAGAGAAAACTTCTTTTTGTTGAAAGCGGAAACTTTGCACATTTCAAGGTCGATAACAACATAATTTTGCATACGGTAATACTCCTTCATTTTTTATGACGAACGTGTCCTCCGTCAAAGATTGTCATATATCATATCATACCGTGCAAAAATGTTGAATAACAAAGAGTGAAAAACCAAGCAGGCATTTTTTGCAAAAAGTGAAAATTTCCCCCTGCAAAAACAGCAAAAGGTGCCCGAACCGAAATTCCGACACCTTTATGCATTATTACAGCGTTTTTTAATTACCGTTCTTGATTTTCAAGTACTGTTCCATATTGATCCTGTTGCTTGCCAGCATCTGTTCAACCCACAACTGCAAAGCCTCAACGGTCAGCGAAATGCGTTCAAGTTCGGATTGAATGAACACGAAATCGTGAATCTCCGCATCGTCAATTCTGCCGTCTGCCGTGATCTCGATCAGTCGCTCCTGTTTTTTACGCATTGCATTGAGTGAAGAAAGCATTTCAAGTACGATCTGCGAAAGATCTTTCACTTTCACCTCGGGAACGTACCTGGCACCGATCGGGCACTCCTTTGCACAGTACTGATTGCACATGGCAGGCTCCCCGTAAACGGCGGAAAGCAACAACACCTCATCCGGCGTAATGGGAAACTTTCCGTTTTCGATCCGTTCCAGACGTTCGGGCTGTAAACATCCGTTTTTCGCCTGTGCCGCATCACACACTTCTTCTCTCGTAAGCCCGTGCTTTTTGCGAATTGCTTTATAAACCGTATCTGCCATCTTCGATCTCCGTTCCGTAATTAAAATTTATTTGCGTTTGTCAAGCACTGCCTGCTTATGCTTTTTATTGTTCATGCTGTCGAATGCCTTGCGAATGACAAAATACAACTCGCCCCAGGAAAGGCGGGTGCTTTCCTCACCTGCACGCAAATACACAGAAAACACTCTGTTGATAAACAGATCAAGAAAACGCTCTGCAGGGGCAGGCTGCATTCTCTTTTTCGCATAAGCGGAAAATTCATAATCAAACGCACGCTTTGAAAGTGCATCAAAATGGCTGTCGCCTTTGCGGAAAGACGGCACCTTTTTCGTTGCGGTGGCGGCAAAAATGACGATATTTTTATCATCGGGCAGTTTGATCCTGTCCGCACCGTTGAGAGGGATCTCACAGTGGAACACATAAAACTGTTTTGCGATCATATTGCCTTTTTTGTTATGCGTGTGCGTAAGCGTAACAGCCTGCGGCTGCGGTTTTATATAACCGGTTGCACGCTGACGCATCAGATCCCAGTGTCCGATCGCCTCAAAGCAATCCTGCACGGTCACTTCGACATTCTGACCGCCGCTTACGAACGCAACGTTCTTGTCTTTATTGAGTGAAGTCAAAAGCAGATGCACGCTGTCAAAGCCTTCCCCGACGACGAGTTCACCGCCGTCACAGACGATGCAATTCTGTTTTCCGCGGGCAAAATTGTATTGCACGCCTGCAAACAAAAGATTTTCGGGCAACATCTCCGAAGGCAGTGAAACACCGCCTTGCAGTGTGGATTCAGTGCGATTTCCGTCTGTCGTAATACCCGTAGCGTTGCAGGGCAGAGTGATCGGTTTCTGTTTTGTTTCTTCCCTTGCTTTCTTTTCAAATACGATCGCAAAACTCCTCATTGCGTTGTGACCGATATCAAAACGCAGTTTTCCGTCCGTGACGTCGATTCTTCCTTTTTGCGTTTCATCGCCCCATACCTCATAAACTTCACAGACAGGGCTTGCAAAGGTTGCTTCTACGTCCTTCTGATCTGCACCTGCACTTTCGCATACTCTGAAAATAATACTGTCCGAATCCTGTGCTTTTTTAACGGCAGTGATCCTGACTCGGTCATTGTTCAGTTTCACGAACGAATACGAATCCGACAGCACGCCTTCATGCTTTTCGGTCACGAACGTATGCATGGGCTGACAGAAAGCATCGGCATACGCTGTCATATCCGCAGGTCTTCCCTCATGTCCCATAACGGCGTAACCGTAGCGGTTGAGGCCCATATCCATCACGTGTTGCGAGCATTCCCAGCGGTAACCCGCCTGCGGCGTATGTACCAATGTCAGACGCAGGGTATTCTTGTCGGGTTTATCCCAGCCGCTTCTTGAATCACTGAATACGCAAACGCCGAATTCTCCAGACACATCGGTAATGTCCGCCCACTTCTGGGCAGGCACTTCATACAGTTTTTCCGTATTCGTTGAACGTTCGGTACTGCCGATACCGATGTCATAAGCGGCTTTTTCGTTTTCGCAGACGAAAGAAAACTCCGCCTTGAGCATAGATGCTTCTTCACGCCAATCGGTTTCATTCTGCACGCTGACAAACTCGCTCTCACTGTCCAGAGAAACGGTCTGTGTGAACGTGGACTTTCCTGCTTTGGATATGATTTCGAACGTACAGCGGGCAGGTCCCTGTTCCCTGATGCGGATCACGGGATTTGCAGCGTACATATAAGGTGCCGACATCATATCTTCATATTTTACTTCCCATGCAGGCCATTCAAAACTGTGCACGTCGTTGTGTACGCACAGACGGACAGGTCTGCGCAGGAGTTCACGATTCATGCGTTTGTCAAAAATACTGCAGATATCACCGTTTGCATCGAGCTTCACGGTCAGATATTTATTTTCGAGCACGTTGTCGCGAATCGAAAGACCGGTCTGCAGATCACAGCACTGTTCTGCTTCCCGTACGTCAAAAACGGTCAGGGAACAGGATTCGACTTTTGCAACAAAAGTGACTTCTTTTTCGCTTGCGGATACCGCTTTTGTCTGAGAGGGCATTTCATTGCCTTCGCGGTCAAACACTCTGAAGCGATCCGCTGTGCTTGTAAGTGTGACCGTCACCGCAGCGGCTCTGTTTCCGGCACACTGCACGGGATTGGAAACGACCACGGGCGTACCCTGCACGAACGAAGTATCCATGTGCTTTGCAATAGCTTCGCACGCGGCGGTGTATTCCGAGGAAAAGGTATGCATGGCCTGCACGTAATCGTTGTGGTTTCTTTTGTAGCATTCTTCAAAAGACGTACCCGTGATATCATCGTGGAAATGGTGAGCGATCACCTTTTTCCATGCGGTGTCAAACGAATACCGTGCATAATCCGCATAGCCGTTCACAAATGCCGCAGATGCAAAACGTTCTGCCGCATCCGCAAGCAGTTCACTTCTTTTATTCCAGCGTTTTGTAACGGTTCGGGAGGTATAACTGCCTGCCCCGTGTGCGGTCAGCAAAAATTCACCGTCATACACGGGAAAACGCTTCTTTTCCGCATCGGGTGCAGATTCCATTTTATCGAAAAATTCTTTCGTCGTAGCGGAATATACTTTGATATCCGCATTTTTATTATTACGCTGTGATGCGATCACGTTCCTGACGGACGTTTTGTGCGGTGCACCGCCCCGATCCCCCGTTCCTTGATAGGCAAAGGTATAAGAGGGCAAGCCTTTTTTGGCATTGTCTTCGAGTTTTTCAAGCACACGCTTTGCTTTTTCGATTTTCTTAAAAACGGTGGTGTAGGAAAAAGGCATCAGAGCCGCCCATACGCCGTTCCCGTCGGGACCCGTCCATCTGCCCGTATCAAACGGAATGGGAACGGAACTGCCCCAGAACAGTTTACCTGTCGAAAATCCGGTCAGTCCGGAATGTGCCGCAATGGTGGGCAAAGCCCTGCCGAAACCGAAACAGTCGGGCAGGAAGATATCGTTGGATTTCACGCCGAACTCACGGTCAAAAAAGCCGTTGCCGTACAGGATGTTGCGTGTCATTGCCTCGGGTGAGGGAACGTTCACGTCTCCGTTTTCATAGCAGGAGCCGCAGGGATGCCATCTGCCTTCAGCGACGTACTGACGGATCTTTTCAAAGGCTTCGGGATCGTATTCCTTAATCAGTTCATACCTGTAACTGCCCTCAAAATTGAATTTGTATTCGGGGAACTTCTCAAAAAATTCAAAATTGCGTTTCACCGTATCGGGCAGATACTCTCTGACCGTTGTTTCCAGTGTCCACAACCATGAAGTGTCCAGATGTGCGGTTGCAATGGTAAAAACTTCTGCTTTTTTCTCGCTCATAACCGTTCTCCTTTGTGCAAAATTCAGGCATTTTTCGTTTTCGGCATATATTATAGCACGGAATAATGTATTTTTCAACACGGTACAGAATGAAATAAGGATTGACGAACAAGACACTTTTTTATTATAATACTGATAACTCCAGTAATAAGGTGACCGATTCATGAAAAAAACACTTTCCCTGTTCCTTGCAACCGCAATCATGTTTGTATTCTGCAGCTATACCGACCGCACGGTATCCGCCGCCGCGGTCAGTTTTTCAACGGCGGATGCACGTATCATTCTGCGTGCCGCCGTCGGACTTGTAAATGCGGACGGAGAAACGCTTGCCTCCTATGATCTTGACAACAACAAACAGATCACCCCTGCGGATGCAAGAACGGCACTGCGTTGTGCGGTCGGACTTGAAACCTATACATATCCTGCGGACGAGGGATTTGCATCCGCTGAAAATCCGATCGTAGATACGGGTGCCAATCTCTACACATACGAAGAAATGGAAGAAGATCTTGCAACGCTTGCAAGATTGATTCCCTCACGGTTTTCATACACCTCCCTTGCAACCACGGCAGACGGCAGAAGCGTTTACTGTGCCGTACTCGGCAGCGGTTTTGCAAACAAACAGATCGTCGTTGATGCAGGCATTCACGGCTCGGAGTACCTCAATCCGTCGGCTGTGATGAGCGTTGTCGAATATTATCTTCGCAATTACGATACGAAAATCCATAACGGCAAAACGGTCAGAGAAATTCTGCGGGACACGGATATATACATATTCCCGATGCTCAATCCCGACGGCATTGCAATCAGCCAATACGGTCTTGACGGATTACGGAGTGAAACACTGCGTAAAAACGTGCAGAGCATTTACAACAAACAGAAAAATGCAGGCAACACCTACGATTCTTTTGCAACGTATCTCAAAGTGTGGAAAGCCAACGCACGCGGCGTGGATCTCAACCGCAACTTCATGTTTGAAAAAGACGGAAAACCGTATTACACGGGGATATACTCCCCCGCCAACGAACTGTATGCAGGCGAATATCCGTTTTCCGAAGCCGAAACGGCGGCTTATAAATGCGTTATTGAAAGCCTTTCCGCCCCCGTTGCCGTGTTGAGCATTCATTCGCAAGGCAACCTCATTTACTGGGATTGCGAACAAAACGCTGCGGGAAAAACAGCCGCAAAGAAACTCGCGTACATCGTTGAGGACGAAACGGGTTATTACCTCGATATGTCCGACAGTTTCGCGGGAGCAAGTGCAGACTGGACGATGATCGAAAAGAACATCCCCTCCGTGACCGTGGAATGCGGCAGAGGCCACAATCCCCTGCCCCTTTCCCAACAGGCAGAGATCGCCCGGAAACTGCGTACCTTGTTCCTCGCGGTCGCACAGGCTTATTAAACAACAGATACAAGTCAGGGTGATTTTTATGACAGACTCTGTACTTCTCCATAGCACGAACAACCGCATTCCCGTCAAAGTGCTCATCCTTCCCAAATTCGAAAACGGTGCCATGACGGGGGATGCTGCAGGCGAAGCACAGTATTATTATGAACACTATTGCAAGGATGCCGATGCATACGACGTTTTCGGCGGCATTGCAGGCAACAGACTGTATGTACAAAACGGCGTTGCCCTGTACGTGACCGGTTGCGGCAAGGTAAACGCCGTTTTGGGGTTGAACGCAGTTTTACACGATGACCGTTTTGACTTTTCCGAAGCGTATATTTTCAGTGTCGGTTGCAGCGGTTCGGCGATCGGCTCCACCGTCATGGGGGACGTGTTCGTGCTTTCCGCCGCGATCGACTTCGATCTCGGTCACCATGCAGATGCACGCGATCTGCAAGACGGCACGCAGACCACGTGGTTTCACAATCCCATTTATGACGGCAGTGCATACAGAATTTTCTCTCCTGCCCTGACCGACCGCGTTTTCGCACAGGTAAAAGACACGAAACTGCATACCACCGAAAACACGAAGATCTTCATGGCACAAGCCTTTGACAACGCCGCGTGGGCTTTGCGTGAACCGCAGGTGCTTCGCGGCACCACCCTGTCGGGTGATAATTACTGGAAAGGCGTCCACGACCACAACAACGCAATTCTCATGGCGAACACCTATCCCGTTCCCGATGCCTTCGTGTGTGCGGAAATGGAAGACGCCGCCCTTGCGGTCGCTTTGGACAGAATCGGCATGCTTGACCGTTTTATCGCTGTCAGAGTTTCCGTCAACATGGACGTATTCACCAACGGTTCCACACCCGAAAACCTGTGGGGGAAACAGGCAGGTGCAGTCTTCTCCGCAGACGGCGACATGGAGTCGGCAGACATTTTTGACACCGCCATGCAGAACCATTTTCGTGTCGGCAAGCGAATCATCGACGCCGTTCTCGACGGCAGTTTGTGAGACAGATCGTTTTTTCAGATGCATTTTCCTATGAATGCATCTGTTTTTTTGTACAGTTTTTTTTCTTATGTACAATTCACGTATTTATGTGTGTTGAATGTTGAAATTTTCATTCGATTTTACTAAGCAATAAAACGCATTTCTGTTTATTTTGAGAAGATTGTCCAAATCCGCATTGACTTTTTTGCTTTATACTATTATTATATATTTGCTAATGAAGTTTTCTGCCGAACGCAGAAAAAAAACAGAACGGCACGGCGACGCTAACCGAACCGTGCCGTTTTGGGCAAAAAAAACAGGGAGAGAAGAAAAATGACAAAGGAGCAGATCCGTGAAATCGTTGCAAAACAGCGCAGCTTTTTTGAAGCGGGCAATACACGCAACGTTGACGAACGCATCCGGTATCTGAAAAAGATCAAACAGTACATTGAGGAGCATGAAGCGGAAATTTCCGCCGCACTGAAAGCAGATCTTGGCAAGAGTGCGTATGAATCCTACCTTTGCGAGATCGCCGTTGTGATCGCAGAGGTAAACTATATGCTCAAAAACATCAGAAAACTGACGAAAAAGAAAACGGTCATGACCCCCTTCGGTCAGCAACTTTCGCACAGTTACGTCATTCCGAAACCCTACGGCGTAACGCTCATCATGAGCCCGTGGAATTACCCCTTTATGCTGACCTTGCCGCCAGTTATCGATGCTGTTTCCGCAGGCAATACCTGCGTGGTCAAGACGAGTGCCTATTCACCCAACACGGGGGCGGCCGTCAAAAAAATGATCGAATCCATTTTTCCTGCCGAATACGTAAGCGTTATTACGGGCGGCAGAGAAGAAAACGAGCATCTGCTTGACGAAAAATTCGATTATATTTTCTTTACGGGCAGTAAGAACGTCGGTAAACTCGTACTCCGAAAAGCCGCCGAAACGGTCACACCCGTAACACTTGAACTCGGCGGCAAAAGTCCCGTCATCGTTGACCAAACCGCAAAACTTGATATTGCCGCAAGACGTCTGGTGTTCGGCAAAGGCTTCAACGTCGGTCAGACCTGCGTGGCTCCCGACTACGTTTACGTGCATGAAAGCATCAAAGATCGGTTTATTGCACTCGTAAAGGCGGAGATCAAACGACAGTTCGGAGATTGTCTGAACAATGAAGATTACGGTTGCATCATCAACAAAAAACACTTTGACAGAGTCTGTTCGCTCATTGATCCCGCAAAAGTTGTCTGCGGCGGTCAAAGTGATGCCGCTACGAGAAAAATACAAATGACGGTCATGGACAACGTAACGCGAGAAGATGCCGTTATGCAACAGGAGATCTTCGGTCCGGTTCTCCCCTTTATTACGTACAACGATCTTGATGCCGTAATCAATGAGATCAACGCCCACGACAAACCGCTGGCTCTTTATATCTTCTCCGAAAGCAAACAGAACATTGAAAAAGTCCATACTGCCTGTTCGTTCGGCGGCGGCTGTGTCAATGAAACGGATATTCACGTCATCACCACAGCCATGGGATTCGGCGGTGTCGGTGAGAGCGGGATGGGACAGTATCACGGCAAAGACGGATTTAACACGTTCACCCACTACACGAGCATCGTCGACAAGGCAACGTGGATCGATCTCGGACAACGCTATCAGCCTTACACCAAACTGAATATCTGGTTCTCAAGAAATCTCAACTTCGGCTCCACCATGCACAAAGCACTCAAAACAGACTATCCGGCCGTACCCCCATCATTCTTCGATCTGATCGGATTTTATCCGCGTAAAAAATAAACGGTCTGCGTAAAACTTCAGAAAAAGCATTGCAATTATGGCTTTACTATGGTAAAATCAAAAAGCAATTAAAAGAAACGGAGATGATTCCCATGGGCAAAAGTGTTCAGCAGATCATGGATCTGATTAAAGAAAAAGGCATTCAGATGGTCGATTTCAAGATGGTGGACATCAACGGTCAGTACCGCCACGTGACCATTCCCGCTCAGAATTTCTCGGAAGAAACGATGAAAAACGGCATCGGTTTTGATGCCTCCAACTACGGTTACGCCGTGGTTGAAAAGAGCGACATGGTTTTCATTCCCGATCCTGACACGGCCATGATCGATCCGTTCTGTGAAATTCCGACTCTGACCATGACGGGTAACGCCATGATCATCGACTCCCCCGAAAACAGACCGCTTGCACAGTATCCGCGTAACATCATCCGTGCCGCCGTGGACTACATGAAAGCCACGGGTGTTGCGGACGAAATGAAGATCCTGCCCGAGTTTGAATTTTATCTGTTTGACGACGTAACATGGAGCGTACAGGGCAATTATATCGGTGCTACGGTGGATGCCTCTCAGTCCTATTGGAACAGTGCAACCGACGGCAAAGGTGTGATCGTTCCCAAACAGAAAAACTACCACATTGCAAAACCCTTTGATACGTCTTACGAATGCAGAAGCGAAATGTGCCTTCTGATGCAGCAGGCAGGGATTGAGATCAACTATCATCACCCCGAAGTGGCGGCTTCCGGTCAGTATGAGATCGAACCCCAGCTCGGTGAAGTGGTGCACATGGCGGATGCGACCATGATGATCAAATACATCATCCACAACACCGCCCTCAAATACGGCAAGAGTGCGACCTTCATGCCCAAGCCCATTTACGGTGAGGCAGGCAGCGGTATGCACGTACATATGTTGCTGTTCAAAGACGGTCAGCCCGTATTCTCGGATGACGACGGTTACTCCCACCTGAGCAAGACCGCACATTATTTCATCGGCGGTCTGCTCAAACACATCGGCTCGCTGTGTGCCATCACCAATCCCAGCACAAACTCTTTCAAACGTCTTGTGCCCGGATTTGAAGCACCCGTCACGGTCGGCTATGCAACGTCCAACCGCAGTGCCGTCATCCGCATTCCCGCTTATGCAAAGAGTCCCGACAAACGCCGTTTTGAACTGCGTAATCCCGATGCGACCTGCAATCCGTATTTCTGTTATGCCGCCATTCTCATGGCAGGTCTGGACGGCATCAAGAATCAGATCGATCCGCATGAAAACGGTTGGGGCCCCTACGACTTCAATCTTTTCAATCTGCCCGAAGAAGAAAAGGCAAAACTCAAAGGTCTGCCCACGTCGCTGGATGCGGCTCTGGATGCACTGGAAGCCGACTACGCCTACCTCACCGAAGGCGGCGTATTCCCCGAAGAACTCATCAAAAACTTCATCAAGAGAAAACGTGCGGAATGCAGTGAACTGTCCAAAATTCCCAATCCCGCAGAGTTCGACAGATACTACAACCTGTAATATCCATCCTTCGCAACCGTTGGCATTTATGTCAACGGTTGTTTTTCATTTTTAGTAAATTTTTACAATATTAATCATTTTTTATGATTTATATTGAAATTAATAAACAAATATTGTATAATAAAATAAATTTGTATACTTTGAAAGGGGACATTTTTATGGGACTTATCAAAGCCGGCATCGGCGCATTAGGCGGCGTATTGGCTGATCAATGGAAAGAGTTTTTTACCTGTGACTCCATCAGCGAAGAAGTGCTGATCGTCAAAGGACAGAAGAATATTTCGGGCCGTTCCTCCAACACAAAGGGAAGCGACAACGTGATCACAACGGGTTCGGGCATCGTGGTTGCCGACGGACAGTGCATGATCATCGTCGATCAGGGCAAAGTGGTCGAATTCTGTGCAGAGCCCGGTCAGTTTACTTACGACGCATCCAGCGAGCCCAGCCTGTTTGCAGGTAAACTCGGCGAAAGTCTGAAAGCGACCTTTGCCACCATCGGAAGGCGTTTCACCTTCGGCGGTGAGCCCGCAAAGGATCAGCGTGTTTACTATTTCAACACCAAGGAGATCACGGGCAATATGTTCGGCACCAAATCGCCCATTCCGTTCCGCGTGATCATTGACGAACGCCGCGGTATTGACTATGACATTACACTTCGCTGCAACGGTATGTTCACGTTCAAGATCGTGGATCCGCTTCTGCTTTACACCGCCGTTGCAGGCAACATTGCGGATGAATACAGAAAAGAAAGCCTGCTGGAGCATCTCAAATCCGACTTCCTGAATGCTTTACAGCCTGCGTTTGCAAGACTCAGTGAAATGGGACTTCGTTACAGCTCCATTCCTGCACACACCATGGAACTGTGCGATGAAATGAACAACATTCTGACCACCAAATGGAAACAGGGCAGAGGTCTTGCTCTGACGGACGTTACCTTCAACGCCCTCAACGCACCCAAGGAAGACGAAGACGAAATTCAGAGAATCAAAAAGAGCATCATCATGTCCGATCCCATGCTCGCAGGCGGTTATCAGACCACAGGCATGACTGATGCGGCCATGAGTGCCGCCAACAACCCCAACGGAGCCGTTACGGGCTTTATGGGCATGGGTATGGCAGGCAATATGATGGGCAATTCCGCACAACTCTTCCAGCAGGGCATGCAGCAACAGCAGTATGCCGCACAGCAGGCCGCACAGCAGCCTGCCCCCGCAGCAGCACCTGCAGCCAACGGCTGGACCTGTGCTTGCGGTGCAACGGCAACGGGCAATTTCTGCCCGAACTGCGGCAACAAAAAACCCGAACCCAAACCTGCGGCAAACGGTTGGAAATGTGCTTGCGGCACGATGGCAACAGGCAAATTCTGCCCCGAATGCGGTGCTCCGAAACCTGCCGAAAGCGGTTGGACCTGTTCCTGCGGTACGGTCAATCAGGGTAAGTTCTGTATGAACTGCGGTGCAAAGAAGCCGGCAGGTGCTCCGCTTTACAAGTGTGACAAATGCGGCTGGACTCCCGAAGACCCCCACAATCCGCCCAGATTCTGCCCCGAATGCGGTGACATTTTCAACGACGGCGACATCAACTGACCAAAACACCCCTATCTAATATAAAAAGGAGAATCAGTCATGGGACTTTTTGATAAGAAAAACTGTGATATCTGCGGCAATAAAATCGGTCTTTTAGGAAACAGAAAACTCGAAGACGGCAATATGTGCAAGGACTGTGCAAAAAAACTCTCTCCGTTCTGCGATGACAGAAGACACTCCACCATTGCACTGATGCAACAGCACCTTGCCTACCGCGAAGCCAACAAGACAACATTGCGTGCTTTCAATCCCGCAATCACATTGGGCGAATACAAAAAGGTGTATATTGACACCATGAACCGCACCTTTGTCGTTTCTTCCCGCAACCCCGGCAACTGGGCGGATGAAAACCCCGACGTCATTCCGATGGCACAGATCACTTCATGCAAACTGAACATTGAAGAAGACCGTGAAGAAGTGTATATACAGAATGCAAACGGCGAGAATGTCAGTTACAACCCGCCGCGTTACAATCTTTACTATGACTTTTCTCTTGATTTCCTTGTCAACAATCCCTATTTTGACGATTTCACAGTCAAACTCAACTCCACCCGCGTGGAAGGCATGGGCTCCATGGAATACCATCGCTACAATCAGATGGCAATGGAGATCATGAACGCACTGGGTGTCGGCATGGCAGGTATGGGCATGAATCAGCCTTATGCACAACAGCAGACACAAGTCTACGGTCAACAGCCTTATGCACAGCAACCCTACGCACAACCCTACGGTCAGCAACCTTACGCACAGCCGCAGGCACAGCCCTACGGTCAGCAACCCTATGTGCAACCGCAGGCACAACCCTACGCACAGCAGCCCTATGCTCAGCCGCAGGCTCAACCCTACGCACAGCAGCCTTACGCCCAGCCGCAGGCGCAACCTTACGCACAGCAGGCAAATACAGCAGGTCCGTGGGCTTGTCCCGCTTGCGGTGCCAACAATGCAGGCGGCAAATTCTGCCAGGCTTGCGGAACCCCGAGAAGCAATTAAAAATCAACAAACGGTCAATACAAATACATTCAACAAGGAGTGAGAACATTGTCCGTATTACAACAGCAAAAATGCCCTTGTTGCGGCGGAAATATCAACTTTGATACCGCCTCACAGAAATTAAAGTGCCCCTACTGCGACTCTGAATTTGACATTGAAGCCATGCAACAGACCGAAGCGGAAGATGCACAGGCAACACCCGATACGATCACGTGGGAAGCCGAAAAAGTGGATTGGGCATCCGATGAAACAAAAGGTATAAACGTTTATGTCTGCAATTCATGTGCAGGCGAGATCGTAGCCGACGATACCACGGGTGCTACTTCCTGTCCGTATTGCAACAGCCCTGTCGTGTTGAAAGGTCAGTTTGAAGGTGCATTGCGTCCGCATCTTGTGATTCCTTTCAAGTATGACAAGAAAGCCGCCAAAGAAGCACTCAAGAAGCACATTGCAAGCAAAAAGTTCGTTCCCTCCGTTTTCAAAGATGAAAACCACATTGACGAGATCAAAGGCGTATACGTACCGAATTGGCTGTTTTCGGGCAACGCCGTTGCAACTGCCAATTTCAAAGCCACCCGTACCCGTATGTGGAGCGACAGCAAATACAACTACACGGAAACGTCCTTTTTCAACGTATTCAGAAGCGGAAATCTTGCTTTTGAGAATGTTCCCGTGGACGGTTCCACAAAGATGGACGATACGCTGATGGAATCCGTTGAGCCGTTTGATCTTTCGCAGGCGGTTGATTTTCAGACCGCCTATCTGCAAGGTTTTCTGGCGGACAAATATGACGTCACCGCTGAACAGAGTAAGGACCGCGCCAACGAACGCATCAAAGCCAGTTGCGTGGATGAACTGCGTGCTACCGTCAGCGGTTACAATTCCGTGACACCCGAACACGCAAATATGCAGATCGCAAACGGCGGCTATAAATACGCCCTGTATCCCGTGTGGATCCTCAATACCTCTTGGAACAATCAGAAATACACGTTCTGTATGAACGGACAGACAGGCAAATTCGTCGGTGATCTGCCCGTGGACAAAGCCGCCGTATGGAAACGCATTGCCTTGCTCACACCCATCATCGGTGCCATCGCCTATGCCGGCATGTGGATCTGGCAGATGCTGTAAGGAGGTGGATGTGAACATGAAAAGAAAACTTTTATCCGTACTTCTTTGCATTCTTCTTCTGTGCACGTTTGCCGTCAGTGCATTTGCCGTGCAGACAACGAACAACGGGCTGCCGTTGGTGGTCGACAACGCCGATCTGCTCTCTGCCGATGAAGAATACGAACTGAGCGTTCAACTGTATACGATCGGCACGCAATACGCAGTGGATCTCGTTGTGCTGACCGTACCCTCTCTGAACGGCAAAACTTCGTTGGAATATGCCGATGATTATTTTGATTACATGGGCTACGGACAGGGTGACGAGAGAAGCGGTATGCTTTTGCTGTATTTGCCCGGTCCGCAGGGTGAACGCGACATTGCCCTTTCCACGAGAGGATCGCTTTACGAGTGCGTAAGCGATGCGGACTCCGATGCCATGCTCGACACCCTCATTCCCGATCTGATCGATGAAAACTACGTTTCCGCTTTCGACAGTTTCGTGGAATTTTCAAAGGAAGAATGTGCACAGATCGGCAAAACCAAAACTTTGCCGCTGTACTACATCCCGTTGTGTCTGCTGATCGGTTTTGCGGCGGCATTCATCATCCTGAAAATACAGACCGCCTCCTTAAAATCGGTAAAACCGCAGAAAAACGCCCGTTTTTATATACAGGAAAACAGCCTGATGCTCACCGGCAGCAGTGACCGTTTCCTTTATAAAAACGTCACCAAAACGGCAAAACAACAGGCATCATCCTCGAGTTCCGGCGGAAGAACGTCATCGTCGGGTGCAACCCACGGCGGCACTTCCAAAAAATTCTGATCCCCTTATCTCCTGCAAGCAAACGGTTTGCAGGAGATTTTTTTGTCTTTTCGGAATGCGGAGAATTGTAAACCGCAAGATGAAACCGATTGACTTCTCACAAGAGCAGGCGTATAATAACAAAAAAAAACAAAAGGATCTCACATGAAAGACTATCCGAACAACTACCGCGATATGGGAGGACTTCCCTGTCCCGACAACAAAACCGTCCGACACGGAAAACTGATCCGATCGGCTTCCCTGTTTGATTTATCCGATAAAGGAAAAAAGATGCTTGACGATCTGCACATCGACACCGTGATCGATTTTCGCTGTGTAAGCGAAGTTGCAGACAAACCCGATTACGTTCCCAAAGGCAGTACCCGTGTACATCTGCCCGTATTTGCTGACGGTCCGTATGATCTTGTGACCGTTTCGGGTGACCACACAAAGCGTGTGCTGGCCCTCAAAGGCGACGGTATCGAAGAAATGCGGCGTCAGAAATACACCGTATATACGCTGATGCCGTTTGCAAAACAGACGTGGGAACACCTGTTTTCCTGCATGGACAAGGGTGAAACGATCCTTTTCCACTGCTCGGAAGGCAAAGACAGAACGGGCATGGCGGCGGCTGTGATCGAATACTGTCTGGGGCGTTCGCGTGAACAGATCATGGAACAGTATCTGCTGAGCAACGAATACATCAAAGCCCACAACCGCAAAACGCAGTTTCTTCTGCGGCTGTTGGGCAAAGAAAAACGGCTTCGCGAGGTCATTGCCTTCTGCGAAACCGTTGACGAGCATCAGTTCAATGCGGCATACACCGCCGCTTTGCAAAATTACCGCAATTTAGACGATTTTCTTCTGCAAGAGTATTGCATCACACCTGAAAGAAAAGAGTGCTGGCAATCATTTTATCTTGAATAATCAGATTTCAAAAAAACCGACTGAAACGTTTTGCTTCAGTCGGTTTTCTGTTTTGAAAACTGCGTTATGAATTCTGTTCACCTGCGTTGGCGGCAGCGGCAATGTCAGCCGCCTTTTGCATACGCATTTCCTGCAATTCACGATACATGACTTCTCTCGTTCTCGTATCGATGTTATAGAAGAACATCGGAATGGTACACAGAATATCGGGAATCAGACGCGGGCCGTATGCCATGATAAACAGACGGTACTTTGTTTTTTCGCTCTGTACAGCCAATGCACCGGACTCAAATCCCGTCCATTTTTCAAGGATCCATGCGTTGATGAGGTTTAGCAGATACCCCTGCACTTTGCCCCAATAGTTCGTAAGCAAGCCCGTGGTGGCTTCCACGCGGAAACCGTTTTTCCATTCGCAGTAGTCCTGCACTTCGTAACTGATCTCCGTACCGACGATCTTCTTGGTAGCGTAGAATACCATTTCAAGGCAGTTGCCGAGCATGAACATAACGCCCATGACACCGACTTTTTCATAGAGTTTGTATTTCATGCCGCCCGCAAGACCGACCAGGAAGAACGCACCTTCCGAAATGATAATGGAAAAGCGTTGCAACAGCCACAGAGTTTTCGTCGAATAACGCTGTCTGAACTTGGGTGCCAATATGTAACTGTAATACGAGATCGGACCACCGGGAATGCCCCAGACCGTACCGAAGGAGTTAAGTCCCAATACGTTGCGGAAATACAGCGATTCTGCCGTACCGACCTGAATATTGTCGATCGCACCCGATAACGTGTAGATCAGCAAGGGTTTGTTTTTGACGACCGACAGCAAACTGGCTGAAGCTTTCGGCGGTTGAATGGATTGCGGCACACGTTCCTTACTGACAAACGCCCATATAAAACTCGGTATGGTGGTGATCGCCCATACGGCAGTATTCATAATAACGTAAACCTTGATAAGATCCATTTTTATAACCCCATGATCCACAAGGTCGAAAATAACGGTCGCGATCTGACTTGGTATTTTTCCGTAAATGTCTGAAAGGAACTTTGCCGCCGTCAGCAAACTCGTTCGTTCCTGCGGGTTCGGAGTAAAGACAAGATCAATGTATCCCGATCCGCTGAACAATGCACCGATGGTCTCCCCTAAGTAAGCACTTGCCATATACATGATCAGTTTTTCGTGTGCATTCATGCCGAAGTACAAAGCAATCAGCGGCATAAAGCAGTTGAACATTCCCAACAGTGTACTCGGTATAATCGTTCCGAACTGGAAGGGTTTGAATTTACCCCAACGTGTACGCATTCTGTCAACGATGACCGCCGACAGCGGATCGTTTATCATGTCGTACAAGGTAAGTCCGAACTTCGCCTTTGCCAGTGCCAACGGTTTCAGACCGAAGATCTGATAAAGATAAATGTCCGAGCCCATTGAAAAATTACCCAGACTCATACCGGAAACGCTGTTTTTAACCGTATAGACGATGCGTTCCGCATTTGAACAGTAAATACGGTCCGTTTTCGCACCGTGCATCAACTGTTCGCCTTCCTCGGCAACAACTGTATTTGTATTGTTTTCGTTGCTCACAGATATTCCTCCCCTTTTATTCTTGAATAATCACACCCTATCTATAAATATAACCTATTTTTCTCTTTTAGTCAAGAAAATTATATTCATATTGCACAAAACAGACAATAAACAGAAAAACCGTCAGAAATTTCACTTTCTGACGGTTCTTTTGTTTATCTGTTATGTATTGCCCTGCGTTTCGGCATCAGCTTCCGTTTTTACGGTTTCAGCCTGTTCGGCACGACGTTTGATAAGGTCATAATACATACGCTCTCTGGTTTCCTTGTCGAGATTGTACCAGAACATGGGGATCATACTGATCATAATAATAACTGCGGGGAAAATGGTTGCCATGGCGAAGATCCAAAGCTGTGTATTCTGCTCCTGTGCCTGCTTGTTGTTGTAGCGTTCAGGCTCAAATTTGATCCACTTTTTGATCTGCGGCTTGAGAATTTCATTGATCTGGTTGGGCACCTTTTTAAGCACCGATTTTGCAATGGTGATGGTGGCTTCGTTGCGGAAACCGTTTTTCCATTCGATATAGTCCATGCATTCGTTCTGCATTTCCTGTGCGGTAACCATCTTGGGACCCGCAAACAAAGCGTAGCCGATCTCCCAAAGCATGGTCGGAAGGATCATTGCGTTGCGGTTTGTATAGAACGGCTTGCCGTCTTTGCCCTTGATAAGACCGTACAGGAACACAGGTATGTACATTGCCTTTGCAAAGGCCGTGCTGACCATGTAGATGCTCTTGGTGGAAAAACGTTTTCTCAATTTACCGATCTTGGCAAAACCGATGGGTTGCACGAATGCCGAGGGAATGCCGCAAATGGTTTCCATGGTGGACCAGAACAAAACCCAACGGTAATAGTTGTTGGTGGAAATACCGGTTCCGAAAGATGCAAGTGCTTCGGAAATGATGTAAATAAGAACGGGGCGGTTGGATACGACCACTTTCAGGCTCTTGAGAACGGGCGGATTTTCAACCGACTGCGGCACACGCTCCCTTGCAATGGTGGAGAACCAGAACGCGACACCGCCGCCTGCAAAGACGGTAATGGGGCCCATAATGGTGTAAGCCCTCTGGATCATCTGTGCACTGGTATATTTGCTGGATTTGATGATATCGTTGGTGATAAAGTCAAACAGGAATTCGCAGATGGTAGACGGCAATCCCGAAAACCAACCGTTCAGATATCCCGTAACTGCCAGCAATCGCGTTCGTTCCACGGGATACGGCGTTACCGTTGCCACAAAACCGTCCTTCGTAACGGTTTGCAGGGTAGTAACCGTTTCCATGAGCACTTCAAAAAGCATATAGGCAATAAATTTGGGGATATCGTCGTAGTTATTCAACTGCGACGCGGTCAGCAAGATCGGCAACAGCCAATAAATGGATGAAATAGCGGCATAGGGCAAACCCGAAAAGAACATATAGGGTACAAACTTACCCCAACGGGTACGGGTCTTGTCCACCATCTGTCCGATGAGAATGTCGTTGACACAGTCCCAAAGGCCACCGATGGAATTGTAAATGGATTGCTTGTTGAAACTGATTTTCAACACACTGTCACGGTAGAGTTCTTTTTGTCCGTTCAGGTTGAAATTCAGCGATGCGGAATACAGCATATAACCGATGGTTTCTTTTCGGGTGATACAACGGCGGTCGCTGTATGCGGATGCCTGCATTTCCTGTACGGAAACCTGCTGTGCAGTATTGTCAGACATGGGTATCTCCTCCTGTCTTGTTATTGGATAGTATTATACCATATTCTTTTTTCTAAAACAACCCGTTTTTTCACAGAATCGGAAAAATCGGCAGAAAAAACTCCCCGACTCCGAGGAATCGGGGAGAAAGAGGGGTTATGCCGTGTTGTTCACGTTACCAGTGTGCTTTTCCGCATCCGCAGTAGTGATACTGTTCCATACCGAAGAGTTTGGCAATGAACATCCAGATCTTCCAGATGAACTGCAACAGTTTATTGGAAGAATGGCACCAGCAGGAATGTGCGGTGGTGTTCGAACCGCTGTTGTCACTGTCGGGATCATCCGGAGTGATGCCGGGTGCGGGAACGACGAGAATGGTTACGGCATCCGTCATGCAGGGAATGGTGAAGTAGTTATCTTCGCCTACGGACAGTTCCAGACCGTTGACCGTGATAACAAAGTCATTCGGATCGTAATTGCCGTTGAGAGCGAATTGGAACTTGAATTCTTCACCGGCCTTGACCTTGATGTATGCGGTTTCATTGAAGTAGTAATCACCGACTACGAAACTGCCGTACGGGGATTTCGCAAGCTGTACGGTGTATTCCTTGTTTGCATCGTATACGTATACGGCCACGGTCTTGCTGATCTTGCCGTTGAGTGCACTGACGGTAGCAGTGGTAGCACCGTTCTTGATGCCCTTGACAACGCCGTTTTCATCGACGGTGGCAATTGCACTGTCGCCGATCGTCCAGACGAGTTCAACATCAGCCTCGGCGGGAATAATCGTTACGTTGATTGCTTTCGTCTTTCCGACGGCAACCTTGAGCACATCGGCCTGCGTAAGGATGACCAGTTCGCCTTCGTGGTATTCAGCATTTACCGTAACGTCTGCCTGTACGTTGGTGTACTCGGCATCCCAACCGATGAACAGGAAGCCTTCTCTTTCAGGATCGGCAGGTGCCGTTGCTGCAGAACCGTAGTAAACGGTTTCACTTGCAAGCTCGCTGCCGTCAAAGTCAACAAACTTGACCGTGTAGGCGGTAAGATACTTCGCACCGTCCTCATTGAGTGCAGTTGCGGCTGCATCCACCTCTGCCTGTTCGCTTTCAATGCGATCAAGAGCAACTGCGTTGTCTGCAAGCAGTTTTTCGATTTCGGCACGTACGCCGGCATCGAGTTTGGTGTCTTCCAGTCTGCCTTCCAGTTTTGCAACGATTGCATCGTAAGCTGCATAGTCGGCTCTGTAAACAATCACTGTGTAGTTGTGGTGACTGTCGTTCTGACACACGTACGTTTCAAGACCGTTGCTCCATGTGCCGTCAGTCTTCTGTGTCGGACGAACCAGATCGTCGAGTTTGTATTCATGTCCGAGTTTGGTGTCGACCACGTGTTCGCTTTCGAGAACCGCCTTACATACCGTACAACGGACAACTACATCGTGAGAACCGTCTTCTTCGCAGGTTGCCTTGACAACGTTTTCGTTTGCAGCTTCGCCTGCGGTATGACCGAGTTTGTCGACCGGATCGGTAACATAACTGTCGTCGCATCTGGAACAGGTGTGGGTAGTGAAACCGTCGGTCGTACAAGTCGGATCCGTTACAACAGCTTCATAATCATGATCGAGAGCCGCAATAACAACGGTTTCAAATGCATCACAAGCGGAACAATCTCTTCTTTCCTCACCGTCGGTGGTGCAGGTTACGCTTATTGTAACTTTCCATGCACCCCATGTATGGCCGAGAGGATCGCCGTCCGTTGTGCCGCATTCCTTACAGGTCTTCGCAACCGTGCAGGTTGCATCTGCGTAATCATGAGCAGTTACGTCATCCTTGCCGCAGATATCGCACTTGTGGTCATCATCGCCTGCTACATCGGCACATTCTTCAAGAACTGCACCGCAACCGTAATCACAGACGTGGTCTGCATCTTCTGCGGAGTCTGCATGAGTACCGAAGTACTTGTCGCAACCGTAATCGCAAGCGTGGTCATGATCTTCGTCTTCGCAAGTGCCGTAGGACTTACCGCAACCGTAGTCACAGGTATGATCCTTGTCAGCATCTTCGCAAGTTCCGATTGCTACAGAGCAACCGTAGTCACAAGCGTGGTTCTTGTCAGTATCTTCGTGGGTGCCGTAGGACTTACCGCAACCGTAGTCACAGGTATGATCCTTGTTTGCATCTTCGCAAGTACCGATGGTTTCGGAACAGCCATAGTCACAAACGTGATCGTTGTTGTCGTCTTCGTGTTCACCGAAGTATGCGTCACAACCGTAATCGCAAGCATGATCGAAGTCTGTATCTTCACAATCACCGATTGCTACTTTACAGCCGTAATCACAAGCGTGATCTTTGTCGCCGTCTTCGTGTTCACCGAAGTATGCATCACAACCGTAATCACAATCATGATCGAGGTCGGTGTCTTCGCAAGTGCCGAAGACTGCGTCGCAACCGTAGTCGCAGGTGTGATCCTTGTTTGTATCTTCACAATTACCGATTGCTACTTTACAGCCGTAATCACAAGCGTGATCTTTGTCGCCGTCTTCGTGTTCACCGAAGTATGCGTCACAACCGTAATCGCAAGCATGATCGAAGTCTGTATCTTCACAATCACCGATTGCTACTTTACAGCC
>JAZNRU010000001.1:0-73692 GCA_045590895.1 Acutalibacteraceae bacterium | reverse complement strand
CAAGACCTGATAACAACTCCTTGGCTCACAGAACGACATGGCTACGATCCGACTTTAGAGAACCCCCGGCGAGGGTTCTCTACGAAAAACAGTCCACCGGACTGTTTTCCTACTCTCCTGCGCTTTTTGAAGGAAAGGGGTGTTTCGCCCGTTGCGACGGGCGATAAGGGCTCTGCCCTTAACCCGCAAGCTTTTGCAAAAGCTTGACCAAAAATCTTTAAATACTGACGAAGTAATCTACTCTGTGCGAACAGTTCACTAAATCATAATTTATCTTCTTTTACAATCCCCCGATTTTGCGTGAAGAACCTGAAAAAATGAAATAACAAAAACCGACCTGTTTTCCGTTTGTGCGGAGCAGGTCGGTTGGTTTTTATGTTGTGAATGATAAGCGTTTTACCACTCGATGCCGAGGGCATCGGCGAGGTTTTTGCCGAGGATGCCGATTTTGGCTTCTTCGGGGATGTCAAGGTTTTCGATGCGGCGGATGAACGCGGCGGTCTCCTCGGCATCGTTGTAGGGGAAGTCGAGGCCGAAACAGCTGTGATCGTTGCCTGTTTGTTTGATAACGGTGCGAAGCTCGGTGTCGGACAGGTGCCAGCCGCCGGGGATCTCCTCGTCCTCAATGCCCACACTCGTCCAGCCGGCGTAAACGGTCGGGTAGGGGGCGGCACGGCGGTTGTTGCAGATCACGGCGAGTGCATCGCGGAAGAAGTGATAGCCGCCGATGTGCTCCATGCTGAAGCGGAGTTTTGGATAATGCCACGCCACTTCGTCGAACAACAGCACGTTGTAATCGGCAAGGCGGTGCCAGTGCAATCCCGTGTGGAAGGAGAGGAACAAGCCTGATTCTTCGGCTTTTTCGTACACCTTGCGGGCTTTTTCGCCCATGATGTTCACTTCCTGTGCCGCAGGGTGGATCTTGATGCCCCTGAAACCGAGGCTTGCGATGTATTCGACCTGTTCGGTGATGTTTTCGCGTTCAAAATTGACCGTACCGAAGCCGACGAGAGAATCATCGTCTTTGATCTGTTCATACAGCCACGTGTTGGGATCGCCGGGCTTGCCGCAACGGTCATACTGATCCTGAAAACAGGTGAAACACACGGCTTTTTCAATGCCGCATTCTGCCATCAGTGCTTTTAAGTTTTCGATCTGTGCGTTGGGTTTGGAGCCTTCGGGGAAAACGTGGCAGTGGTTTGCAAAAAGTCTGTAAGTCATACCTGTACTCCTTTTTGTTGTGTTTTCAAAAGGTCAGCGGTTGAGGTTTTTGTTCATTTCTTCCACTTCTTCGAAGATGTCTTCGTATTCGTCTTCGTATTTTTCGCGGAAATCCTTGATGAAGTCTTCCAGATCGTCAAAGTCCATTTTCGGGATCATGACGGGATCGAGCACTTTGACCTTGCCGACGGCGGAAACGATCTCGCCCGTATCTTCAAACGTTTTGGACGTGCCGCAGATCACGACGGGCACAAGCGGAACGCCTGCTTCCATTGCCATGCGGAACGCACCGGTCTTGAATTTGCCGAGTTTGTGTTTTTCGTCGCGGCTGCGTGTGCCTTCCATGAAGATCGCCATGCTTCTGCCGTTTTTCAGGTTCTGTACGCTGGTTTCGTATGCGTTGTGAGAGGATTCCTTGTCTTTGCGGTTGACGTACACGCAATCAAAGAAGGAAAACCACATTCTCGTCAGCGGGATCATGCGAAGCTGATGTTTCATAATAAAACCGGGAAGATCTCTGGAAACACGCACCACGGCGGTGGTGTCAAAAATGCTCTGGTGGTTGCAGGCGTAGACCACGGGACCCGAGGACGGGATCTTTTCGGTGCCTTCAACGGTATAGGTCAGCCCTGCTTTCTTTTCGACCGCATCGGACAAATGCTTTACACGCTCCTGTACGTAAGCGTCAAAAGCCTTTTTGTCACCCTTGTTGCGAAGGTATCTTGCTTTGTAAGAATAGCCCTCGAATTTGAACAGCCAGCCGCAAAGGCCTGCCATCCAGCCAAACGTTTTCTTTGTCATGTTCGTTCACTCCTGTTAAAAATCAATATTTACGTTCAGTTCCACCGGGCAATGGTCGGAACCGTAAATTTCACTGTGTATGGAAGCACCCGTGAGTTTTTCACGCAGACGGTCGGAGGTCACGAAATAGTCGATCCTCCACCCTGCGTTGTTTTCGCGTGCCTTGTAGCGGTAACTCCACCACGAATACGCACCCGCGGTCTCGGGTTCAAAATAGCGGAAGGTATCGGTAAATCCGCTGTCGAGCATTGCGGTGAATTTTTCGCGTTCTTCGTCCGTAAAACCTGCCTTGCCGCGGTTGGGCTTGGGGTTCTTGAGATCAATTTCCTTGTGTGCCACGTTCAGATCGCCGCAGAAAATGACGGGTTTGCTTTTATCCAGTTCCAAAATATATGCACGGAAGGCATCTTCCCATTCCTGTCTGTACGCAAGGCGGGAGAGATCTTCTTTTGCATTGGGCGTATAAACGGTCACAAGGTAAAAATGCTCGTATTCAAGGGTGATAACGCGGCCTTCTTTGTCGTGTTCTTCAATTCCCAAACCGTACTTGACCGACAAAGCCGGCTGACGGGCAAAGATCGCCGTACCGGAATAGCCTTTCTTTTCCGCATAGTTCCAGTAGGCCGTGTAACCGTCAAATTGAAGATCAATTTGTCCGAGTTGCAGTTTGGTTTCCTGCAGACAGAAAAAATCAGCGTTGAGTTGCTCAAATGCGGGAATAAAAATGTCTTTTCCCACCACGGCACGAAGTCCGTTTACGTTCCATGAAATGAATTTCAAGATGTATTCACCCCTCTGAAATAATTATTATATCAAATATTTTCCTTTTTTGCAATAGCGGACAGGCGATTAATCACAGATCCATGCTGTTTGCTTTTAAAAGGAAATCATAGATGCTGATAATCAGGTAGCCTTTTTCGTTGATCCAGGGTTTGATGATGTCTCCGACAACGATGATCTTTTTGAAAGAATCGTCAATACGGTCAAGAGAAGCGGTTTCCTGTTTCATTTTTTCCGCATCGGGAATGGCAAAAGCCGATTGGATATAATACCGTTTGTTGCCGAGGTTGCACACGAAATCCACTTCGGAATGCACGGTCGTGCGTTTTCCGTCCGCGGTTTTGCCGCTGTAACTGACAATGCCGACATCGACGTTATAACCTCGGATGAGCAGTTCGTTGTATATGATGTTTTCCATGATGTGCGTGCGTTCCTGCTGACGGAAATTGAGTGCCGCATTCCGGATGCCGATATCCGAAAAATAATATTTGCACGGGCTCGCAATGTATTTTTTACCCTTTACGTCATACCGTTGTGCACAGTTGATGATAAATGCATCGGTCAGATAGGAAATATAGTCGGAAACGGTGTTTTCGTTGGTTTGTATGCCGGAACTTCTGAACGTGTTGGCAAGTTTCAGGGGATTTGTGAGGGAACCGATGGCGGATGCCAGTATTTCCACCAGGGTGCTCATTACGACGTTGCCCCGCAGATTATTGCGTTGAGCAACGTCTTTGAGATAGGTTTCATGCAGATTGTCGTGCAGGTATTTTGCCTTGTCCGTCTCCCGTTTTTTGGTGAGCACCAACGGTAATCCTCCGTAAACGGAGTATTCGGTGAATGCTTCATATTTATCGCCGTCATATACCGAAAAGAATTCGGCAAAAGACAGGGGGAAAACACGGACCTCGTCTCCTCTGCCGCGAAATTCCGTCATGACGTCCGAAGACAGAAACCGTGAGTTGCTTCCCGTGACGTAAACGTCAACGTTGTTTTTACGCAACAGGCCGTTGAGAATACCGTAGATGCGTAAGGGCTCGTTTCTGCGGATCTCATCATCGGAGATCACGAACTGCACTTCATCCAACAGCACGTAGTACATCATTTGATCGTCACCGATTTTTGTTTTGAGATAAGAGGAAAGAGCATCGGGTTCCCGCAGGTGCTTGTTATCGTCATCGTCAAGTGCGATTCGGATGATATGGTCGTCGTCTACCCCGAGACTTTTCAGATAATTATAGTAAAGGGTGAAAAGAAGATAACTTTTTCCGCATCTGCGGATGCCGGTAATGATCTTTATCAAGCCGTTTTCTTTTCGGTCGATCAGTTGATTCAGATACACATCTCTTTTAATTTCCTGCATAAAAAACAACTCCTGTTTAGAAATTTTATGCATTTGCAAGGTTTTTCGAAATAATTATATATCATTATGCACGCAAATGCAAGTCTTATTCTTGTCTTACTTCGAAATTTTATGCATTTGCAAGGTTTTTCGAAACAGAAAGGCGACTGAAATTTTCCTTGCATTATAATAAAAACCATGTTATATTACTTTAATAAGGTAAATTACAAAGGAGATTGACATGGCTTCTCTCAAAGACGCAAAATGTATTGTAATCAAGGTCGGTACGTCCACGCTGACGTACGATACGGGAAAAACCAACATCCGCCGTATGGCAAAACTGGCAAGCGTGCTGTCGGACCTGCAGAATTCCGGACGGCAGATCGTGTTGGTTTCATCGGGTGCCATCGGTGTGGGTGTCGGTAAACTCGGTCTTGCCGAAAAACCTGCGGATACCCCCGGCAGACAGGCCGCCGCCTGTGTGGGCCAGTGTGAACTGATGTTTATGTACGATAAACTCTTTTCCGAATACGGTCATAATGTCGGACAGCTTCTCATCACCAAAAGTGACGTCGAACATCCCGAACGCCGTGAAAATCTCATCAATACGTTCCACAAACTGCTTGATTTCGGCACCATTCCCATCGTCAACGAGAATGACTCGGTTGCGGTTGAGGAGATCGTGTACGGTGACAACGATATGCTTTCGGCGATCGTTGCAAAACTCATCGGTGCGGATGCACTCGTGATCCTGTCTGACATTGACGGTCTGTTCTCTGCAAATCCGCAGACGGACGAGGAGGCAACGCTCATTCCCGTCGTACAGCACATCACGCCCGAGATCGAAGCCATGGCAGGCGGAACGGGCACCAAACGCGGAACGGGCGGTATGGCTACCAAAATTGCCGCCGCAAAACTGACAACGGGTGCAGGAATCGATACCGTTATCATGAACGGTGCGGATCCGACCGACCTCTACAAACTGACCGACGGACATTCGATCGGAACGCTTTTCAAAGCTAATAAATTATGATTTATGTGCATAAATCATAATTTAAGTGCTAAGTTCTGAGTGCTAAACGCTAAACGACCGAAACAGTAAGTTTTACTATCGTTTGAACCAAAATCGGTCAAACAGAACGGCAAAACGTAAATTAAAAATGATAAAACAATCAAATTGTTTCCACTCGTTTAGCATTTAGCGTTTTGCGTTTAGAACTTGTAAATCATAATTTACTTTCCCAAAACTTCAATCCCGGATAAAGGAGTTTTTTACCATGACAGACCTTATTCAACTCGGTAAAAATGCAAAAAAGGCCGCCGCCGTATTGGGTGCGGCAAGCAGTAAAGATAAAAACAAGGCTCTTGCCGCCATTGCGGCAGGACTGCGTGCAGACAGTGCATACATCATTGCACAAAACGCACTTGACATCGAAAACGCACGCAACAACGGCATGAGCGAAGCCATGCAGGACAGACTCATGCTCAACGAACAGCGTATTGACGGCATTGCCGCGGCGGTGGAGAAGATCATCAGCCTTGACGATCCCGTGGGCAAGGTCAGCGACGGCACCGTGCTTCCCAACGGTCTGCAACTGACGAAAGTGAGCGTGCCGCTGGGTGTCATTGCCGTTATTTTCGAAGCAAGACCGAACGTAACCGCCGATGCGGCGGCTTTGTGCCTGAAATCGGGCAATACCGTCATTCTTCGCGGCGGCAAGGAAGCCATTTTCTCCAATACCGCCATCGTTTCGTCCATGCGTAAGAGCGTGGAGAGTGCCTCTTTGCCTGCCGATTGCATTCAGTTGGTGGAGGACACTGCCCGTGAGACCGCAACACAGCTTATGCGTCTGAACGATTACGTGGACGTGCTTCTTCCCCGCGGCGGTGCAGGACTCATCCGTTCCGTGGTCGAAAACGCAAGTGTACCCGTGATCCAGACGGGCGTGGGCAATTGCCACGTTTACGTGGATGCAAGTGCCGATGCACAAATGGCGGCGGACATCGTGTTCAATGCCAAGTGTTCGCGTGTTTCGGTGTGCAATGCGTGTGAAAGTCTGCTCATTCACCGTGATGCAGTGCAGACCGTTCTGCCCGTGATCGCCGCAAGACTTGCCGAAAAGAACGTGGAGATTTTCGGTGATGAGACCGTGTGTGCCGTTCTTGCCGATGCAAAGCCCGCCACCGACGACGATTGGGCAACGGAATATCTTGATTACAAGATCAGCATCAAAACCGTGGACAGCACCGACGAAGCCATTGCCCACATTGCCGCATATTCCACCCACCACAGCGAAAGCATCATCACAAACAGCCTTGCCGATGCCGAAAAATTCACCCGTCTTGTGGATTCTGCAGCCGTTTACGTCAACGCAAGCACACGCTTTACCGACGGCGGCGAGTTCGGTTTCGGTGCGGAGATCGGTATTTCCACCCAGAAACTGCACGCAAGAGGTCCCGTGGGATTGCCTGAACTGACCTCTTATAAATACATCATCCGCGGCAACGGTCAGATAAGATAAAAAAGCCGCCTGTAAAAAACGTTTTCGGAAAGGAGCGTGAACGCATGGCACAGCCGCTTGCGGAACGTGTACGTCCGAGGAGCATGGACGAAGTGGTCGGACAAAAACACCTCATCGGTGAAAATGCCCCTTTGAGCAATATCGTCCGATCGGGGCATTTACCCAATATGATCTTCTACGGCCCGTCGGGAACGGGAAAGACCACGGTGGCACGCATTTTGGCCGCCGCTACCAACCGCCGCCTGCATATTCTCAACGGCACCAACGCCTCCATTGCGGACGTGCGTGCGGTCATCGGTGAGGTCAATACCCTTGCCGCACCCAACGGGGTGCTGTTGTACCTGGATGAGATCCAATATTTTAACAAAAAGCAGCAGCAGGCACTTCTGGAATACATTGAAAACGGTACGGTGACGCTCATTGCCGCCACCACCGAAAATCCGTATTTTTATATTTACGGTGCGGTGCTCAGCCGTTGTACCGTGTTTGAATTCAAATACGTGGAGCCTGCGGACATCATTCCCGCCCTCAGCCGTGCGTTCAGTGTGATGGCAGAGGATTTCAAAGAGGAATTTGAAATTGAGGACGGCGTTCTGATGCACATTGCACGCGGTTGCGGCGGCGACGTTCGCAAAGGAGTCAATTCGGTCGAACTGTGCGTGCTGTCAAGTAAGATTCCCGTTGACGGCGAAAAACGACAGATTTTGTTGGAAACGGCAAAAGCCGTCACGCAGAAAACGGCTCTGCGGTATGACCGTGAGGGGGACGAGCACTACGATCTTTTGTCCGCTTTTCAGAAATCCATGCGCGGCTCCGATCCCGATGCGGCCTTGCACTATCTTGCACGCATTCTCGAAGCGGGCGACCTGCCTTCCGCCTGCCGTCGGCTGATGGTCTGTGCGGCAGAGGACGTCGGACTTGCCTATCCGATGATCATTCCCATCGTCAAAGGGGCGGTGGATATGGCATTGCAGGTGGGGATGCCCGAAGCACGTATCCCGCTTGCCGATGCGGCGGTACTGGTGGCAACAAGCCCGAAATCCAATTCCGCATATCTCGGCTATGATGCCGCACTGTCCGATATCCGTGCAGGAAAAACGGGCCCCGTGCCGCGTAACCTGCAAAACAAACACTTTGACGGCGAAGATGCGGCAGTCAAAGGTCAGTTTTATGAATATCCGCATTCGTATCCCAATCACTGGTGCCGTCAGCAATACCTGCCCGACGTGCTGAAAAACGCCGTCTATTACAGATACGGCGAAAACCGCACCGAACAGGCGGCAAAGGAGTATTGGGAAAAGATCAAAAAATGAATCGAAACAGCAAACCGCCGGGGATCACAATGATCTCCGGCGGAAATTTTATTGTTTTTTATATTTTTTCAGCAGGTATTCTTCAATGGCATTTACAAACCGAACGGCATTTTCATACTGTTTGAGAGCATCTTCTTTTGCAAGAATGAAAAAATCATCATAGTCGCTGTTGTTGCGTGCAAGAAACAAACTGCGGACGATGAAGGACATTTCCTTATCAAAAACACCGATTTTGATGTATCGTTTTTGAAATTCAGCAATCACACCGGAATGTTTTTTTGTGTCAAACGCATCCAATGCCAGTACAGCACGCATGGCGTGAAAAACGGCATAATAAGAACGGTTTGACAGCGATTTGTAACTGCCGTTTTCGGCAAGAAGTGCGGCGTCAGCAAGGCATTCCTTTGCTTTTTCCAATCGAAGTTCGGATAATGTAATTTTTTCTTCAGACAGCAATGCGAATCCCCTCTCTGTTGACATTGCCGTAAAACGGCAGGACGTTCACGTAACGGTGAAAAACATCACTTGATACAACGTGAACGGAAATGACAATATCATATTTCAATTCAAGATCTGTCATTTTCTCTGCAATGGTATTGGTGTACTGCCAGCACTGTTCGGGCGTAATATGTGCCAGAATCATTATATCAATATCGGATTGTTCGTCATAATCTCCCCGTGCATACGAACCGTACAGAATCACAGAATCAAGGGAATTTTGCAAGGTTTCACTTGCAAAACGGGCAACTTCACGGGTTATCAGTTGCAGTTGGTTTTCCGTGCACATAGAATCACCTCACTCATTTATAGTATATACGAAAAATCTGTTCAAATCAATAGTTTTTAACAAACGGATCAAAACAGCAAACCGCCGGGGATTACAATGATCTCCGGCGGAAATTTTTTATTGTTTGCGGTTGTTGCCTGTTACCACAGGTCATAGGGGTCTGCGAGGAACGTATCTGCAACGGTCATGGTGCCGTTGATGATTGCCTGCGTGTTGTCGGCGTAGGTATAACCGTATGCGGCGTAAATATCGTTTTCGATATAGGAAGTGATCTCGCTGAGTTTGGTCTTCTGTTCAGCGGTCGCATCCTCGTACAGGGCACAGAATACGGCGATGGTTTCGCATTCGTACATGGTGGAAAGGCCTTTGTCGTAGAGAGCTACCACGCTGTCGTAGGCATCGGACAGGTTTCCGTTGAGCATACAGACGATGATGTATTCGCGTTCGCTTTCGTACAGTTCGTTTTCGTTAGCGATGCCTTTTTCTGCGTAGGCCTTTGCACTTGCAAGATCACCGTCAATACGGGCAAGTTTTGCAAGCAGGCTGAGAGCAACGTCATCGTAAGCGTTGATGGCAAGCATATCCTCTGCAAGTTCTTTTGCACTGTCAAAGTCTTTGTCTGCAATGTACTGATCGATCATGCTGTAACCGTAGACAAAGATCTGTTCGGGGATGAACTCGCGTACCTTTGCAAGGTATTCGGTCTGTCTGTCGGCACTGCCTTCCTCGGAGGAGAAGAAGTACATTTCGCAGACGTAGCGGTAGTAGTAGTTAAAGGCTTTTTCGTATTTGTCGGAATCCTCGGTCAGCAATGCATCAAACTGTGCGTTGAGTTCATCTCTGGCAGGTACGCTTCCGTAGTAGGAGGAATAGTAAGCCTGCTGGAACACGCCCATTGCACTTTCCATGGCGGCATTGCAAGCCAGGATGGTCTCGCAGAGATCTTTGAAGTCGCCGTCGGCAAGTTCTTCGGTATCCACTGCACCTACGTGGGTGATCGCGGCCGTCAGATCGCCTGCATTGAATGCGGCAGTGATGATGCCTTCACGAACGGAAACGGGAACGGCAATGCCGTCGTCGGTCAGCAGAGTGATGAGTGCATCGTAATTCTTGATTGCAAGGTTGAGGTTCTTGTCGTTTTCAGCCTTGAGGGCTGCGGCAAGAGGAGCGTAATACGCTTTGTAGAAATCGGCAACGGAAGCGTCGATTCCGCTTTCGGTAACGATGGCGGCAACGTCAACGTCGTTGTAGTTGTTGTCCTGCAACGCTTTCTTTGCATTGACGATGAAATCGTTTACCTTGTCTTCGCTGAATGCACCGTCAAGGGTGGTAAGAAGGGAGGCAAATTCGGTCGTGATCGCAGTGTCTGCGGAGGAAGCAAGGCCGTCTGCATTTTCGGAAACGAATACGTGTGCGGCGTGCATATCTTCGGTATCCTTGGTCAGTACCGCGATCTTTTCAAGGACGTAGGAAGCGGTAACGCCGATGGCTTCAAAATCTTCGTTGACGGAAGTGTAGTAACTGAGAGCATCTGCCTTTTTGCCGTTGTTTTCGCAGATCATTGCACGGCCGAGGTTGGTAAGCAGTGCCTGTGCTTCCGCCTGCAGGCAGTCGGGAAGTTCGAGGGCGGAAACGAGGTCGGAAAGATCGATGTTTGCATTGTTTGCATCGGTCATGCCTGCCACGGCGGCAGAAACAGCCTCGTACTGCGTTTCATCAAGCGTTTCAAATACGTCTTTTGCGGCAAGGAATGCGGTGTATTCCTCCGTTTTGGGTTCATAATCTTCTGCATCGAGGTTTTCTGCGGCATAGGTGAGTGCGGCGGCATAGCCGTTTGCATAAGCGGTAGCAACGGTGATGTGTTCCATGATCGCATCGGATGCACAGCCGTAGCCTGCAAAACTGTCAGCGGCGGAGGTCAGAGCCGTAACGGCAGAGGCGTAACTGCCGCTGTTGATCTTTGCAAAGCCCGAGGTCACGTTTGCAAACAGGGTGCTGATTTCTTCCTGTACGTAATCGGGAGCGTTGAGTGCACCGATCTGTTCGCTGAAGTCGGTGGGAGCCGTTGCGGCATCGCCCACGAGTTCTTTTGCGGTTTCGCAGATGGTTTCGGAAAGACCTGCAAGAATATCGCTGACACCGTTGAAAGACTCAAATTCGGCAACGACGGGAGAAGCAAGTTCTTCATCGGTCATATTTTCGTTTGCATAAGTGAGTGCGGAGGCATAGCCTTCGGTCTGTGCAAGGCAGATGACGTAATGCTCGGTCAGCACCTGGCTGAACGTGCTGTATGCGGCAAGACCGTCAATGGCTTCTTTGTAAGCGGCGGCGGCAGTGGCGGCATCTTCGGCTGCAACGGCATCTGCAACACATTGCAGGATGGCGGCAATGTCGGCACCGAGAACGGCGTCGTCGGTGTAAGCGGCTGCCAGTGCGGTCATATCGGAATCGGTGCCGTTGGTTTCGATCTTTTCCACGCAATCTGCGGCAAGGGTTTCAAACACGCCTGCGATCTTCAGGAAAGCCTTGAATTCGGCGGTTTGGGGAGATGCGATCTGATCTTCGGAGAGGTTTGCGTGCATATAGGTCATGGCGGTTGCGTAATCGTCCGTTTCGACGGTGCTGACCGTGATCAGTTCGTGCACTTTCTGCAGTTCGCTTTCATACAGAGAGGACATATTGACAGAGATCAGCTGATCGTTTTTGAGATAACCCAGTGCTTCTTCGTAGTAAGAGATCTTCGTGGTTGCATTGGATACGCTTTCGGCACATTTCATGCTGTAAATGTAACTGTCAAAATCCGTGTATGCGGATGCATAGAATGCAACGGCGGCGGTGACGATCATCAGAAGAAGTGTGAAAAGCAGGGAGAAAAGGGTGCTGATGAAGGATTTTAAGCGTTTTTTACCGCTTTTTTTGTTGCCGTTTTTCTTTTCGGGCTGTGCATCATCTTCGCCGTTTTCGTCTTCCTCGTCGTCTTCTTCCACGATCTCGTCAAGTTCCTGAATCAGCGGATGTTCTTCCGCTTCAGCGGTGGTCTTATCCAATTCGCTCTGGAAGGTTTCGGCCAGTTCCTGCATTTCGTCCTGCAGGGCATCTTGTTTGTTTTCGCTCATAACATAACCTCCGGAAAATTGCGGCAACAAAAAAAGCCTTTTGAAAACCGCTTAATAAATAGACATTATACCATGCGTTTTTTCAAAAGGCAATTGTTATTTATTCATTTAATAAGATTTTACGGGTTCTTTTTGCTTTGAACAGGATCACGCAGACCAGCAAGGTGAGGATCAGTTCGGGCAAAAGGTAGGTGCCGTTGTAGATCAGTGAATAAATATACGGTCCTTCGTCACCTGCCCACTGTCCCCAGATGACAACACCGGTGACGTAATGGCAGATGAAACGCAGTACAATACCACACATTATACCGCAATATAGTCCGATATTCTTAAATCTTACTGAATTTATTTTTATGTTTTTAAATAAACAGGCAATACCCAGTCCCGTATAGGGGACGAGATAGTCAAACAGCACGCAAAGAATGAATGTTAATGCAGTTGTGCAGTATACAAATACGTTGCCCGACACGAACGCACTTGCAAGCTGGAACAGGGAATAGACGAATGTGGTCAGAAAGCCTGCTTTCGGGCCGTTGCGAAGCCCTGCCAGCATGACGGGAAGCATACTGACGAAGGTGATTTCGCCGCCCATGGGCATCTGCCATATTTTAATAAAACTGAACACGATGGACATTGCGAGCAGGATCGCACATTCGGCGGTCACACGCAGATTCTGTTTGGTTTTCATGAAAATACAGTTCCTTTCTACCTTTATAAGTACGGCACACATCATTTTCCCCGGGTTGAAAGTGGCGTTTGCGGTACTAAAAAAGCCGCACCGAAAAATTTGTGCGGCATAAGGTCTTCCTACGCCGGCATTATCCGAACAGGTTAAAAGGGTTTGAAGAAAAATCTTCATCTCAGCCGTTTGCACAGCACCCCTGCCATATTCATTTGTGAAAAAAGAAAAAAGTCTGCGCCGACACGCAGACCTCACAAGTCTTCCTACGTCGGCATGATCCGGACAGGTTAAAAGGGTTCGAAGCAAATTGCTTCATCTCAGCCTTGCGGCACCCCTGACATGGATATTCATTTGTTTGCATTGTAGCACAGGAAAACGGGGTTGTCAAGATGCATTATGATTTATGTGCATAAATCATAAATTAAGTGCTAAGTTCTAAGTGCTAAACGCTAAACGGCTGAAACAGTAAGTTTTACTGTCATTTGTAGTGAAATTGATAAAAAAGAACGATAAAACGCAGGGTGAAAAACGATAAAACAAACAAATTGTTTTCGCCCGTTTTGCGTTTAGCGTTTAGAGTTTAGGTGTTTTTACGATCACCAATGTTCCGTCCGCAACCGATATGCTTGCATCCCGTCCCGTCAGTTCGTTGCTGACGCCCAGGGTGACGTCGTTGGTCAGCGTTGCGTTGTGCAGAGGATATAAAAGTCCCTCGATCGTCACGCCGTGCACCTCTTTGTCCGCCGCAAACACGGAAACCGTACCGCGTTCGGTGCTGTCAAAATGTACCGTACCGTTCGTTACGGCGGTCACGGTATATGCACGGTCACACAGATATGCCCGTTTCCCTTTTTTTGCAAGGGAAATGAGAATGGCAATGTTGCCCAGCGTGTGGTCAAGACGGTTGCCCGTGCCTCCGTAAAGGTAAAACGCATCGCATCCCTTTTCTTCGGCATCGGCAACGGCGGCTTCCATGTCCGTTACGTCCTTTTGTACGGGCAGAACCACCGCGTTGACGGGCGTGTATCCGAGAGAATCAAAGTCACCGATGATAAAATCGGGGCTTATTCCCAATTTTTCACAGTAAACCACACCGCCGTCGGCAGCCCATACGAGGCAGTTCTGCGGCAGTGTGAGGGTTTGGATATTCTGTTCTCCTGCTCCGAAAATAACAGCGGTTTTCATGGTGTTTATCCTAAAATGAATTCGGTCAGTTCCGCAGGGTTTGCAAACAGTTTGTCCGCACCTGCCGTCAGCAGTTCTTTTTCACTGCCGAAACCGTAAGTCACGCCTGCGGCAAACACGCCTGCCTGCTTTGCGGCTTGCATATCGTTGTTTCTGTCACCGATCATGAGTGCCTTGTCCGCTGTTGCGTTGCAACTTGCAAGACTGCGGCGGATGAACGTGACCTTATCACTTTGGTGGTCTGTAAAGGTAATGCCGTGCACGCAGGTAAAAAAATGTTGCAAGTTGAACAGCGGCAATATTTTTTCAATGAAGGGCAGGGGTTTACCCGTTGCAACGGCAAGCTGAATGCCGTTTTCCCTGAGTGTCTGCAACATGGGAACAACGCCGTCATACAGCCTGGTTTCGGCATAGCCTTTGACTTTGTAGCGTTCTCTGTAAAGGGAAACGAACTGTTCCGCACGTTCATCGTCGAGAAGCAGAAATTCTTTTGCCCCCACGAACAGCGGCGGGCCGATGAACGGCCGCAGTTGTGTATCGGTCATGTCGGGTAAGTCCAGTTTTTGCAAAGCGTAGCGGATGCAGTTGAAAATACCCTCGGAATTGTCTATTAAAGTACCGTCCACGTCAAAAACGGCGGTGGTGAATCTCATTTATTTCAATCCTCCAGAATGGGGGTAATGGCGGTCAGAATGCGTTCGGTCACACGTTCGATCGTGCCGTCGGCATCGATTTCAAAAACCGTATCGCGGTCTTTGAGCAACGCAAAAACATCGGAAAAGCGTTTTGCAATGCGTGTCAGACTGTCCGTATTTTCAAAAATTTCAACCGCATCGGCATCACGGCCTGCATGAATGCGTGCAAGGCATTTTTCGATGGGCATGGTCAGAAACACGCAGGCATCGGGTTTTGTGACCTCGGGACAGTTGAAATGGCTGTCGGAGATCCACGAAAGATCGGTGTCCGTACCCTGATAGGCAAAGGTTGAATAATAATAGCGGTCACACAGCACGATGTCGCCGTCGGACAGGTGTTTTATAATGCCGTCATCGGGATCGGTGTTGTGGTTGATGCGGTCAGCCAGAAACAGGCTTGCCGCCGCCCACGGGGTACTTCTTTCCCTGCCGCCCAGAAACGCACGCAGGAGTTTGCCCGTGGCAGAGCCCGTCGGTTCGGCGGTGGTGTGAACGGTATATCCTTTTTCGCGAAGTGCCTGTGCAACGCACTGCAACTGGGTGGTCTTGCCCGTGCCGTCCAAGCCTTCAATAACTATGAATTTGCCTTGCATGATATGCTCCTTTATATGAGTGTGTGCAACTGTCTTGTCAGTTGGGCGAGTTCTTCCATCGTCAGACTTTCCGCACGCACGGTGGGGGAAAGGCCTGCTTGTTCCAGTGCGAGGGCGGCGGTCTGTTTGGATATGGAAAGACCGTTGGAAAGCCCGTTCTGTGCGGTTTTTCTACGCATGGAGAACGCGGCACGCACCACTTTGAAGAAAAATTCTTCACTCGGCACGTCCACGGGCGGCGTTTTGCGAAGATCAAGACGCAATACCGCACTGTCTACGTTGGGAGAGGGCAGGAATGCCGTTCTCGGCACGTCGAAAAGACGCTGTGCGGTGGCGTAGTAATTGACCGCAACCGTGATCGCACCCGAATCTCTGCTGCCGACGGGGGCACACAGACGGTCGGCGGCTTCCTTTTGCACCATGACCGTGATCGCCTCCACGGGCAGACGGTTTTCGAGCAGATACATGATAACGGGTGAGGTGATGTAGTAGGGCAGGTTGGCACAAACGTACGTCTTTCTGCCCTCTAAATTGTCAGCGATCACCGCGTGCAGATCGGTTTTCAGAACGTCAGCGTTGATGATCTCCACGTTGCGGCAATCCTGCAAGGTCTGTGCAAGCACGGGCAAAAGGCGTGTATCCAGTTCAATGCCTGCCACCTTTGCCGCACGCAAAGACAGTTCTTTGGTGAGAACGCCTACACCCGTACCGATCTCAATAACGGCACTTTCGCTGTCAACGCCGCAACTGTCTGCCATACGCGGACAGACGGTAGGATCGATGAGGAAATTCTGTCCCATTGCTTTGGAAAACGTAAAGCCGTGCCGTCCCAACAGATTTTTTAAGGTGTTGATATCGGAAAGATCGAGCATTTTTTCACCTGTATCTCAAACAATGTATTTTTTGAATTCTTCGTAGGCTGCATCCCATGCGGCGGCGTTTTCGGGCTGATAGCACAGCAAGTTTTCGCCGTCTGCGATGATCTTTCTTGCTTCTGCAATGGAACTGATCTCGCCGCAGGAGAGAAGCTGTACCGCAATATTGCCCAGCACCGTGGCTTCGATGGGACCTGCGTAAACGGTGGTGTTGCAACTGTCGGCGGTCATGCGGCAGAGCAGTTTGTCCTTGGTGCCGCCGCCCACGACGTTGATGTGCGGATACTGTTTGCCCGTGCAGTCTTCAATGCCGCGGAAGATGTGGCGGTATTTGAGGGCAAGACTTTCATAAATGCAACGCACCGTTTCGCCCACCGTCTGCGGAACGTACTGTCCCGTTCTGCGGCAGAATTCGCGGATGCGTTCGGGCATATTGCCCATGGGTGCAAAATCGTCCGCGTCGGGATCGATGAAGCACTTGAACGGCTCGCACTGCAAAGCCATTTCTTCGAGTTGTGCGTAGGAATATTCCTTTCCTTCACGCATCCACTGTCTGCGGCTTTCCTGAATGAGCCACAATCCGCAGATGTTTTTGAGGAAAGCGGTGGAATAATCGTAACCGCCTTCGTTCGTGACGTTGAGGGCTCTTGCTTTATCGTTGAGAATGGGCGTTTCCAGTTCCGTTCCGAACAGGCTCCACGTGCCGCAACTGATGAATGCAAAATCCTTTGCATCCGTGGGAACGGCGGTAACCGCACTCTGCGTATCGTGACCGCAAACGGCAATGACGTCCACGGCGGGAACGCCTAATTCTTCGCACAGTGCGGCAGAGAGTTTTCCGACCACCGTACCGGGCTTTACAAGCGGACACACGAGGTCTTTCGGGAAACGCATTTTTTCAAAGATCTCGTCGCTCCATTCGTGGGCGGCAAGGTCAACGAGCTGGCTTGTGGTGGCAATGGAATATTCAGCCGCCATGTTGCCCGTCAGAAGATAGTTGAAAAGGTCGGGCATAAACAGCAGTTTGTCGGCACGTTCAAGAAGTTCCGGACGATTTTCACGCAAAGACAAAAGCTGGAACAGGGTGTTGAAATAAATGAACTGAATGCCCGTGATGTCATAAATTTTATCTCTGTCCATTTTCTGACAGGCAAGTTCGATCATGCCGTCGGTGCGTTTGTCGCGGTAATGGACGGGGTTTTCGAGCAGATAGCCGTTTTTGTCGATCAGGCCGAAGTCAACGCCCCACGTATCCACGCCGATGCAATCGAATCCGCCCGCCTGTTTGGCTTTGAGGATGCCCTGTTTTACCTCGTGGAACAAACGCAGAATATCCCAGAACACCGTACCGTTGACGGTGACGGGATCGTTTGTGAAACGGTGGACTTCTTCGAGTTCTATTTTTTTGCCGTCAAATTTACCCAGAATGGCTCTGCCGCTTGAAGCACCAAAGTCAAAGGCAAGGACTCTTTTCATGACAATTCCTCCGTCTGTTTATTTGATAACGCCTTTTTTGAGAATGATGTTGGCATACAGTGCACTTTCGCCCGTGGCAATGACGGCGTAGGCACTGCGGGTGCGTTCATAGAACGCAAAGCGTTCGATTTCGCTGAATTTGTAGTCGCCGTATTTTGCGGCAATGTCTTTGTAAACCGCCCAGATCTCGGGTGTGGGATCGTCCTTGGTGGTCGCCATGAGCATGGCAGGGCTTTCCACGTAGGTGTCAAGAGGCATCAGTTGCAGAATGGCATCGAGCAGTTCGGGCACGTTGTGACCGTCGCAACGCACCAGACGCTGTGCATTGGATGCGGCAGGGAAGTTGCCGTCACCGATGACGATCTCGTCACCGTGTCCCATTTCGCACAGAATTTTGAGAAGTTCGGGGGATATGATTTTCGGAATACCGTTGAGCATAATTTTTTACCGCCTTTATTAATTATTTTTTTGCATTGTCCCCTTCAGTGTACCTTTTTTTTGAAAAGATGTCAAGATGAGGATGCAACGAACCTGTCCGAACTGCCAAACAAAAACCGTACCGGAGTTCCGATACGGTTTTTGTTTATACTGTGTAATATTTTTGATACTTGCTTTTTGGTTTTTCGGGAATCGTCATTGCAAGCAAGCCTGCTTCAATCATAGGTTTGAGATACTTTGATACTATATAATACGAAGTTGTGATATGCAGTGCGGCCGCAATTTCTTCCTTGGTTTTCGGGGTTTTGCAGAATTGCAGAATTCTGTCATTTATGCGGTCTTCGGCAACGGTCTCGACTGCGGCTTTTTTTCTTTCATTATACAAAGTAACCTTAAAATTGCCTCTGAAACTCTCAAATACGGGTGGTTGCAAGCCTGCATTCTCCATTTCTGCATATACGGTGGGGATGCCCGAAAAACGGTTTTCTGTATTGAGCAATACCTCAAGATTACCTGCTATAAAAGGATTTCTTGTGTCGGCGGGCATTTTGCCGAGGTCATTAACGGTTAATCTGCCGTAAATGCCGCCCGGATTTTCCACAACCAACCGATCGCTGTATAAAATAATGCGAATGGGAGAATCTTCCGTGTGTACACTGTAATCGCGGTGAATGAGTGCATTCAGGATGATCTCTCTTACAGCAACAAGCGGATATTCCGGCCTGTCCGTACGTTTGCCGTTTTCATCGATGATGACGGCATTTTTCATGTTTCTGCGAACAAAGGCGAGTGCTTCTTCCAGCATTTGCTCAATCGTGCCTTCCAAGCGTTTATTGTCGACAAAACGTTCTCCGTTATCACCGAGCATACCGATCTGTGTTCCGGCTACAACCATTGCCGTGATACTCATTTGCGGAAAAAATGCCTGCGGATAATCACTGAACAGCATCAGCCCCGCCACGGTAGGGATATTGTTATCCGTCAATCCCTGCAATTGCATAATGCGGTCTTGCGTGTGTTTTGCAAGTTGCGGTTTTGCAAGTCGTAGTTTGGTAAAATAGTTATTGAGGATGTCCGCATTGAAATCATTGCGTGTTGCCCGTTCAACTTGACGAAGTTCATCGCGGATTTTGCGTTTGTAGACCTCATAACTGTAAACCTCATATTCGGTCATCGGCATATCCGCTTCGCCGACTCTTACATACGAACCGCGTATTCTGCCTGCCGCCCTATAAAAGCAAGGTTTGTTTTCAGGATCGCATTCCGAGATTTCCGCACTGACAACCGTTTTTCCGTTATCACCTTGCGTTACCGTAAAAACAGGACGGACAACAGGTTCCATCTGCAAGGCGGCATTGGTGACCTGCACCTGCAATGCCTGAGCATCGAAAACGCCGCATATTTCATAAGCGTTCTTTTCATCGATACCGAATATGATAATACCGCCGCCCGTTTGATTGGAAAAGGATGAAAGTGTATCATATAACCTTTCAGGGGTGCCGTTGGCCGCTTTTTTTAATTCAATTGTTTGTTTTTCACATTTCTGATTGCGTATTTCTGTTATCAGTAGTTTCAGTTCTGCTTCTGTCATATAAACATCACCCTGTTTTGATTATAGTATTTTTCAAAACGATTGTCAAGTTTTCAAAACAGTATTTTCATTTTTCAAAACAATATTCCGAATTTTCAAAAACAAGAAGTGTATTTTTCAAAACAGTATTCCTGTTTTTCAAAACAAATTTGCAAAATTACAAAACAGATTTTTGTAAAATGAGATTGTCGGTCGGATATGCTTTACTTTTTCACAAAAAACAAGTATATTTAAGGAGGTATAACAATAGTATTCAGAGACTTTGACAGAGATTTGAAAGGCAACAGCGTGCGTTGGAAGAATTGGCAATGCTCTTTCGGGCCCGAAACCTGTGATGATTGTATACATATGCACGGAACTATTTATCCGATATTTAAAATCATCGAAAAACTACACTTTTTCTGTAGGTGCAGACTTGTGCGTATACGCACAAAGGTAGCCGGTACTGCAACGAAAAAAGGTTTAACAGGTGCGGATGTTTAGGGTGACGGATATAAACCGAACCCGCCCGAAAACGGTTCTTTTTAAGTCTTTTCGGCGTTTCACCCTTGAAAGGCGACAGCCTTCCTGCGGTCTCAACCCCAAAAATCCAATAAAAATAACTCGTCTTCGGGTCGAAGATTTTTTACAGTGTGGATTTTTGGCGAGACAAGGCACAAAACGCAGAAAATCCTTTGTGGATTTTCGAGTATTTTAACGAAGTATCGACACAAATCCGCCTGTAAAAAACGGGTTCGGATTATAACCGTCACCCTATCTGAAGTATACCGGTGTGCTGCCGTCGGAGTATGTGACGAAAAATGAGGCAAAACGAAAAGGATGGGAACAAAAACAAGGCAATCTTGCGGAGGTGTTGCCCGGAAAAGTGATCGGCGGAGATGTTTATAAAAACAAAAACAGTAAACTCCCCGATGAAATCGGCAGAACATGGTACGAAGCCGATTTTGACTATTACGGCGGTTTTGTGGATTTTCGAGTATTTTAACGAAGTATCGGCGGAAATCCACCTGTAAAAAACGGGTTCGAATGATATCCGTCACCCTATCGTAACGACAGCCGCATTCTGTATTCTTCCTACGGATTGATTTTTGTTACTTACGATCATTACGAAACCTTTTATGAATTGATTTAAGGAGATGAAATAAATGGAAAAAGAAAACTATACCGTTGATTTTAAAAACGTAAAAGGGTATTACGATATGCACCGCATATTTAAAGAGAGCATGGAATTTCCGCACTATTACGGGCACAATCCGGATGCCCTGTGGGATTGCCTGACGGATCTTTTGTGCTATGACATCACCATTCGCATTTTGCATTTTGAAGATCTGCAAAAAGCAGATGCACAAGAGGCTGCAATGGTTTACAAAATTCTGCGTCGCCTCAAGCACTGCTATGACGATGAGTTTTATGACACCGTTCACATTTTTATTGAGTGCAATGGTGTAACGGAAGAAATCAAGTAAGTAAATCAAATATCCGACCGACGCGAAACCTTTTATGAATTGATTTAAGGAGATGAAATAAATGGAAAAAGAAATCTATACCATAGATTTCAAAAACGTAAAAGGGAATTACGATATGCACCGCATATTCAAAGAAAGCATGAACTTTCCGCACTATTACGGGCACAATTTGGATGCCCTGTGGGATTGCCTGACGGATCTCTGGTGGCATGGTGTTGAGATACGCATTTATCATTTTGAAGATCTGCAAAAAGCAGATGCTGAAACTGCAAAAAAAATATATGAAATATTAAAACGTCTGAAACACTGTTATGAAGATTGTGAGAATACTGCAAGTATTTTTATTGAGTGCAACGGTGTGACGGAAGAAATCAAGTAAGTAAATCAAATATCTGACCGACACAAACAAAACCGTACCGGAGGTGAAACACTTCCGATACGGTTTCGTTGTTATTGGGGATGTATTTTAATTGGCCCTCTTTTTTAATGTTTCCGCCGATTACCTTTTGGGCATCACCGACACCGCCGCTCCGATTTTTTGAATATGAAAAACGAACCGTACCGGATTGCTTCGATTGTCAAGTTTTCAAAACAGATTTTTGCAAAATGACAGTTTACAAAACAAAAACCGTACCGGATGCAACTCCGATACGGTTTCGTTTTTTGTGCGAAAATCAGTCGATTTCGACCTGGATCTTCATGTTGCGGCGGTTGGCGGTGGAGCGCATAACGGTGCGGATCGCTTTTGCAATGCAACCCTGCTTGCCGATGACGCGGCCCATGTCGTCCTCTGCAACGTGCAGATGATACACAACAACGCCTTCTTCGTTGATCTCGTCTTCGGTCACGCTGACTGCGTCGGGAGCTTCAACAAGGCCCTGTGCGATGGTGATGAGCAATTCTTTCATGCTGTGTAATCCTTCCGAGTGGCTTAGTCGATGATGCCGTTCTTCTTGAGCAGGCTCTTGACGGTATCGGTGGGCTGTGCGCCGTTGGCGATCCACTGCTTTGCCTTGTCAGCGTCGATCTTAACGGTGGAAGGCTCGGTCATGGGGTTGTAGTAACCGATTTCTTCAATGAATCTGCCGTCACGGGGATAACGGGAATCCGCAACAACAACACGATAGAAGGGAGCTTTCTTAGCACCCATGCGACGAAGTCTGATTTTTACTGCCATTTTATGGTACCTGCAATAATAATATAACAAAATTTATTTATTCAAACGCTTTTTGCGTTCAAAACATGATTAGAAACCGCCCGTGGGCATACCGCCGATGGGGGGCATACCGCCCGGTCCGCCGGGCATTCCGCCGGGGAACATACGCTTCATTTTTTTCTTTGCACCCTTGCCGTTCATCTGCTTGAACATTTTCTGCATCTGTTTGTACTGGGACAGCAGACGGTTGACGTCCTCGACCTGCATTCCGCAACCTGCGGCAATGCGGCGTTTGCGGGAGGGGTTGATAATCTCGGGCTTTTTGCGTTCCTGCGGGGTCATGGAACGGATGATGGCAAGCGTTTTGTCGATGCCGCTTTCGTCCACGTCCGTGTCCTTGAGTTTTCTGCCGACACCGGGGATCATGGAAAGCAGATCTTTCATGCTGCCCATTTTGCGAAGTTCGAGCATCTGATCCATCAGATCGTTTAGGTCGAACTTGTTTTGCATGAGTTTGCGTTCAAGTTCTTCCGCTTTCTTTTCATCGAGTGCCGTTTCGGCTTTTTCAATGAGCGAGAGAACGTCGCCCATGCCGAGGATTCGGCTTGCCATACGGTCGGGATGGAAGATGTCGAGATCGTCCAGTTTTTCACCGATACCGACGAATTTGATCGGCTTGCCCGTAACGGCTCTTGCGGAGAGTGCCGCACCGCCGCGGGTGTCACCGTCTAATTTTGTAAGAACGAGACCGTCAATGCCCAGCGCTTCGTTGAACGTGGATGCAACGTTGACCGCATCCTGACCGAGCATGGAGTCGATAACGAGCAAAATTTCGTGGGGTTTGACTTCGGCTTTGATGTTTTTAAGCTCCGTCATCAACGCTTCGTCAATGTGCAAACGGCCTGCCGTATCAAGGAACACGTAATCGTAACCGTGGTCTTTTGCCATTTTCACGGCTTCTTTTGCGATGGTCACGGGGTTTTCCTTGCCCATTTCAAAAACGGGAACGCCGACCTGTTCACCAACCACCTGCAACTGCTTGATAGCGGCGGGTCTGTAAATATCACAGGCTGCGAGCAAAGGACGGTGGCCTTGTTTTTTGAGGAATTTTGCGATTTTCGCGGCGTGGGTGGTCTTACCTGAACCCTGCAAGCCGCAAAGCATGACGATCGTAGGCGGATGGGATGCGTTGGCAAGTCGTGCCTGCGTGCCGCCCATGAGTGCGGTCAGTTCTTCGTTGACGATCTTAATGACCATCTGTGCAGGTGTCAGACTTTCCATAACGCGTGCACCGATCGCCTTTTCGGTCACTTTGGCGGTAAAGTCTTTTGCCACTTTGTAGCTGACGTCCGCTTCGAGCAATGCCAGACGGACTTCCCGCATCGCGTCTTTGACGTCTGCTTCTGTCAGTGCACCTTTGCTTTTCAGTTTCTTAAACGCAGATTCAAGTTTGTCGGAAAGACCTTCAAAAGCCATACTTTACTCCGTTTCTGCCGTTGCTTATATTCGTATCAAAAAACGGCACAACGGCTTGCCGTTTTTCCGCAACGCCGCTTATTCGGAAAGTGACATTGCGATGGATTGAATGCGGACGGTCAGATCGTTGATCTTTCTTGAAAGTCCGCAGGAGAGGTTTTCTTGGTTGATAGCTTCCGCACATTCGATGATCTCGCTGATGCCTGCCTGCATGGTCTGGAAGCGGCTGACAAGACCGAGCCGTTCTTCCATTTCCGTCAGTTGCACTTCCGCACGTTTGACGGCGTCGCGGACACCCTGACGGGTGATGCCGACGTTCTGTGCGATCTCGGAAAGGGAAAGATCATCGTTATAGTAGTAATCCAGAAATTCGCGTTGCTTGGCGGTCAGCATATCGCCGTAGAAGTCAAGCAAGAGAATCGTATCAAGATTTTTTGCCACAATAAACGCTCCTTCGGTGTAAAGATGCAAAACTTTACAGACGGCATTATAATACAAACAAACCGCCTTGTCAAGAGGAATTTTGACAAAGCGGAAATGTTTACATTTGTAAAGGGAAAAAACTTTACAGAATATTGTTTGGGCGTTGCGACCGCAATGCAGTTGCGGTGTAAGTTGACTTTTATATGATTTTTGTTTATAATAATAACAGAGATTCCCGAAAGGAGTGAAACAAAATGTCGGTCATTTCGGTGCAGACGGTATCAGAACAACTGCATCCCGTGTTTAAGCATTACGGTGTACGCCGTGCGGTTTTGTTCGGTTCGGTTGCAAAAGGAACGAACACCGAAAAAAGCGATCTGGATGTGTTGGTGGACAGCCGACTGACCGGACTGCGTTTTGTCGGCTTGCTTGAGGATCTGCAACGGGCAGCGGGAATGGAAGTGGATCTGCTGGATGTACGCCACGTGCAATGCGGTTCGGCGGTGGAAAGTGAAATTGCACAAACGGGGATTGTTATTTATGAAGAATAAAGCAATTGCCATAACGACTATTTTGTCGATATGTATTATGATTTTGTGTTGTTCGTGTAGCCTAAATTCTAATAAATCTATTATTGGATACTGGATGAGTGATGATGGCTATACCATTTCTTTTGTGGATGAATCTACATGTTCAATAGGAGAAGGAACACCGCAAACATACAAGATTTATGATAAAAATCATTTACAGATTGTAGATTCCTCAGGAAAAGGAGTTACGGAATTTGTTTTTGAAGTAGATGGCAACATATTAAAACTTCGATTGGCAACTGAAGATGGATATACGGAGTTTACCAATAACGAAGATGAACAGAAAAAGATTTTGGAGGAAATTCGGAAAAGGGAACTTGTAGCACTGGAAGAACAAAGATTGCAGGATGAAATTGATGGTGTACAAGCTCAAATAGATTCTTATTGGGATGATGTCGCGGACATTCAAAGGGATATAAATTGGAATAAATCAGCGATTGAAAGCAATAAAGAAGATATTTTGAAGTGGGAAGAAGACATTCAACTTGAATATATTCAATGTCAAGAGGCTATTGATTTCGGAGATGACAGAGAATATCACGAAAATCAGCGAGACCAATTTATAGCAAGCTACAATGAATCAATAAAAAGTTGCAATGAGCGAATTGTTGAACTTGAAGCAGAGAATGTAAGTTATCAAGAAAGTATTGATTTGATTGTTGTTGAAATTGAAAAATTAGAGGCAAAAATCGAACAATTAAGACAAAAAAAGTAAGGTAAATATATCGCAGACAAAAACAGGCATTTAAGCGGTGGTGATCGCTCAAAATGCCTGTTTTTTTGCGGGTTATTGAATGAGATCGCAATTGAGACAAAAACCGTTTTTTAATGCAACCGTCCTTTTGCGATTTATGCGATTGTATAATTCAGCACGACGGCTTTTCTGCCTTCGGGGAAAGAAACGGTGTAAGCACCTGCCATGAGTTCCGAGCCGCTGAAAGACACGGCCGTGTCGGGTGTATCGGCATCGGTTACCGTATAAACGGCATCTGCTTTAAGACCGCTGAAATATACGGTAAAGGCATCGTCCTTGTGTTCGGCGTGGGCGTAGATCAGTGCACAGCCTGCCGTTTCGTCACCGTACTGCATGGCGGTGATCTTTTCGGGATCGGTGCCGCCGAAAGCAAGCGGGAAGAAGTTCTGCAACTGTGCTTCGCGTTCGGCACGGTAAGCACTCAGAGCCGATACGGGGGCTGCCATGGGGACCTGCAGAATGGGCATGATGGAACTGCGGCTGCCGTATTCGGTGTCGAAATTGATGAACGTTCCGCTGACGGGAAGCCAGAAGGAAAGACCGTAGGTATGTGCCTGGGTCGCATCCAACAGATCCGGCAGTGTCTGATCGCAGTTATAGTCGCTTCTCCACATGGGAACGCTGCGGCGTGTCATTTCAAGATCCAGACGTCTGCCGCCGCTTGCACAGTTGTCCATCACAAGGCCGTCAACGGTTGCAAGCAGGTAGTCAAGGTAAGCGTAAAGACCCGTGATATAATGGTTTTCGGCAAAACCGATCCTGCCGCTGTAGGCGTGCAGATCCAGATGTTGCCAGTATTCGGTGGGGCTGAAATTGAAATCCTGGCGGTAGACCGCGACACCGTTTTCAATGAGGGAGGAAGCGATGTATTCACTTAAAAACACGCGTGCTTCTTCGTTGCCGAGATTCCACATGACGGTCTGGTTGAAATCCGCTTTCGGATCGAGATCCGCGATCCAGTTTTCATGCTGAGAACCGACACTGTAGAGATAACTGTTTGAGGTCAGGCGTTCGGGTTCATACCACAGCACGACACCCACGCCCTTTTCGGCACCGTAGTCCGAAATCGCTTTGATGCCGTCGGGGAAACGGCTTGGCGAGGTCGTCCAGTTGCCCACGCCGTCTGCCCAGCTTTCTTCGCAACCTGCATACCAGCCCGCATCCATCCAGTAATTATCGACATACGGATATTTGGAGTCGTCCACGAGGTATTCAAGATCATAAAAGATCTCCTGTGCGGTACGCGTGTTGCTCACGAAAAGAATATCCATATTGTTCTGCACCGTCGGCACGTTGTCGGGATATACGTTGTCCGTGATCTGATTGCGGAATACGTTGAAGCCCTTGACGGGATTTTCATTGTTATAGAACGTGAGGGATACAAGCGGAGAACGGACGGATTCACCGGGTTGCAGATAACCGAGCAGGTTTTTCTGTCCGACGGTGACTTGCAGACCGTCTCTGCAATTGCGGAACGAGGCTTCCCAAAGTCCCGACCAGCCGATCGCCAGCACGATGCCGCCCGCATTGCCGCTTAAATTGAAGTAAGGCAAAAATTCCGTGGTGGAGCGACCGTCCTTTGTGGTGACGGTCAGCGGAAGAAACAGATCGTCGTGCAGCATTGTGAAATCTTCTGCGTTGCTTTCACTGCCGCGGCTGAAAAAGACTTCTGCATCCGCAACGGGCAAGGTGCAGTTTGCCGCATAAAAGCCCGAGAGAATACCGGAATTCTTTTCGGCAATATTCTCCACGCTTACCGTCCATTCGCAGGTGGCGGTTTCAATGTAAAGCGTGGCTTCAACCGTCGCCTGTAAGCCTGCACGGCTGTTTGTCAGGGTAATAACGGAAGTTTCACCGTTTTTGCGGTTTTCGGCGGCAGGTGCAACGGTAAATTCCCACGCGGAAAGTTGCAGGGAAAGGGGAATGCCGTTCACCGAGAAATCGAAAGCAGGTGCCTTGCCGTTCTGACCGGCATAGAGAATGTTTTCTTCATACCACGTGCGGCAGGCGGATTTTTCTTCTTCGGTCACGTCGAGTGCATCGGCGGAAAGGGACGTGAACGTTACGTCCTTGTCAAAACGCAGGTAACGGATCTCCTCACCGAGATCCGCTCCGCTGAACAAAAGCGTGAAGAAGGCAAGAATGATTGAAAAAATCTTTTTCGGAATGGTAAGCATCGGCACGGTCCTCCCTGATCTTTTGGTTATTTATATTTTAATGTATTTTTGATGCAAAAAGCAAGCGTTTATACGGAAAAATCAGGATATTTACGGAAAGCAGGGGGTACTTGTAATTAAGAAGGTGTAAATCATAATTTATCTTCTTCTGCAATCCCCCGACAGTCCGAGAAGAAACGAAAATTATCCTTCGTTCAGCAGTTTTTCAACCAATGCATCGGTGTCTTTGAGGTTGATCCTCTTTGAACAGATATATGTTTTCAAGGTTTTACCGTCGGCGGTTTTTGCATCCGGACTGAATTTTCCGTAAGCGGTGATAACGACGGTATCATCCTCCAATACGACGTTGCCGCAGTAGCCCGTGTCCGAACCTGCATAGTATTGCGGCTTCGTTTGTCCGTCCGCATAAACGTGTGCCAGTTTGATGCGGTACTGTCCTTCGGTACCGTTTTTCAGATCGTCGTACGTGCCTACCCACGCCACGAGTCCCTCGCTGATCCAGCCGCGGCTGCGGTCGGTCTTTTTTGCGTACAACTGTGCTTTTTTACCGCGTTCAATGGAACGGAATGTGATGACGAGCCTTCCGTCTGCGGTGTATTCCGCCTTATGCCGTTCTCCGTTGAGGGCGGCAGGTGCCTCTTTGGGCTCACTCCACGTTTTGCCCTCGTCGGTTGAAAATGCGACCATCGTGTTGATATTTTTTGCATTGCTTCGTGTGATCAGACAAAGTTCATCACCCTGTCCTCTGTCGGAACGGATGACTTCGATCTCGCAAAGGCAGGCTTGTGCTTCGATCTCACGGTAGTCTGCAAGGTATTTTTCGGGTGTGCTCCATTGCATATTCCCGTTTTCGTCGAACGTGAGGACGGTTTTATAATTGTAGAATTCATTGTCGTGGAACAGGCCCATCCACTTGTCAACGAATTCGCCGTTTTCCTTGAGCCGTGTCAGACTTGCCAAGGCAACAATGGGAATAACGGAAAACTCGTCTTCAAAACTGAAAAACCGTTGGAATTCAGACCACGTCTGTCCCTCGTCGGTTGAAATTGAGCATTCAAAGCCGCCGGGGGTTTCCATGTTTGCCCATTTTGAGTTCGCGGAAATGAGGATGAGTTTGTCGGCTGTGCCGTCGGAGAAGGTAAGACGGTATACGGTGGGCGTTTCAAGGGAATGCACCCAGCTTTCGGGGGTGTTTTCGACCGTTTCGCTCCAGCTTTTGCCGCCGTCGGTGCTTACTTTGTTGAGAATGGCACCCTTGCCGTGCCCTTGCGGATAAACGGTCAGAATATCGCCGTTTTTCAGCAGCACGCTGTCGGGATGTGCCATGTAGTCATACGTGTCGTCCACCACGGGCAGGTCGTACAGATATTCAAATTCCGTTCCGACAAGTTCGTCGGGCAGTTCGCTCAGATCCAGCACGGGAACGGTGTAGTTTTCACCTGTGAATTTTGAAGGCCCGAATTTGAGCACGCAGACACTCACGGTCGCGGCAACGGCAAGAATAACGGCAACGAGAACGGCGTATTTCATTTTTTCACACCTGCAATTCTTTTTTATTTTAATGTTACGATTTTATTTTAGTGTTACGATCGTGACGCCGTTTTCGCCTTCGCCGTACAGACCGGGGCGGTGGGATTTGACGAATTTGTTGTTTTTGAGGTGCTGTTGCACAGCTTCACGCAGAACGCCCGTGCCTTTGCCGTGAATGACGGTGAATTCCTGCAAGCCCGAAAGCAACATACTGTCGATGAACGCATCGAGGGTGAACAGGGCTTCTTCCTTGTTCATACCGCGAAGATCCACGCGGTTTTCGGCACTGGCGGTAAGCCTTGATTCGCTTCTTGCCACGGTGGGGGCGGAAACGGTCTTTTTCTTTTCTTTCTTTTTCTCCAGAAGGCGGAGTCTTTTGACCTGCACACGCATTTTTACGGAACCTGCCAGCACTTCCACGTTGCCTTTGCGGTCAACGGGGGAGATGACGTCCGCTTCTCTGCCGATGTCGGCAATCAGCACGCGGTCACCTGCCACCAAGGGACGGGGCAGTTCGTAATCCTCGTCTTCATACAGGGAAGTCACCACGGGATTGACGATGCCGTCAAGGGTGGAGAGATTCTTTTTCATGGAAGAACGTGCCTTTGCGGCAAGGTCGGAGGCGTCTTTTGCCGTTCGCATATCCTTGCGGAAACGTTCGACTTCCATGAGCAAAGCGTTGGCTTCGCGGCGTGCGTTTTCGGTGATCCGCATAGCTTCTGCCTGTGCTTTTTCGTATTCGCGTTTGCGAAGATCCTCGGCTTCCGCGAGTTTCTTTTCCGCTTCCGCGAGTTTGCGGTCGGCTTCTGCCATGCGTTCGGCAACGGCATCGCGTTCGCTTTCCATCTGCAAACGGCTGGATTCAAGGGAATCCACCACGTCTTCAAATTTCAGATCGTCCGTTTCCACGAGTTCTTTGGCACGCAGAATGACGTCCATATCCATGCCGAGACGTTCGGTGATGGCAAAGGCGTTGCTTCGTCCGGGTACACCGATGAGCAGGCGGTAGGTCGGTCGCAGGCTCTGCACGTCAAATTCGCAACTGCCGTTTTCCACGCGGACGGTCTGCAATGCGTAGGCTTTGAGTTCGGCATAGTGCGTGGTGGCGGCGATCTTACTGCCGTTGAAGTGCAAGCGTTCAAGGATCGCCATGGCAAGGGCGGCACCTTCTACGGGATCCGTACCTGCACCGAGTTCGTCGATGAGCACGAGGCTTTCCGTGTCGCTCTCTTTTATAATGGAAATGATATTGGTCATGTGTGCCGAGAAGGTGGACAGGGACTGTTCGATGCTCTGTTCGTCACCGATATCGGCAAAGACTTTGCGGTAAATGCAGATCTTCGTTTCATCCGCACACGGTACCATCAATCCGCAGGATGCCATGAGCGTCAGAAGTCCCAGCGTTTTGATGGAAACGGTCTTACCGCCCGTGTTCGGGCCCGTAATGACGAGCGTGTCGAAGCGGTCACCCAGAGAAATATCAATGGGAACCACTTTCTTTTTATCAAGCAGGGGATGGCGGGCTTTGTTGAGTTGCGTGATGCCGTCCTCGTTGAGTGCGGGCACGCTTGCGTTCATATCGTAGGCAAGTCTTGCCTTTGCAAAGATCAGATTCAGTTCCACCAGACACTCGTAACTGTTCTTGAGCGTTTCGGCAATTTCGCCTGCCTGTGCGGAAAGTTCTGCAAGAATGCGGTCGATCTCCTCACGTTCTTTGCCTTGCAGTACGCGGATCTCGTTGTTGGCCTCCACCACCGCCATGGGTTCAATGAATACCGTGGAGCCGCTTCCCGACGTATCGTGTACGAGACCGGGTACGTTGCCGCGGAATTCGTTTTTGACGGGCACCACGAAACGGCCGTTGCGTTGGGTGATGATGGCATCCTGCAAGTACTGTTTGTAGTGTGCGGAATGCACCATGCCGTCCAGTTTGTCGCGGATGTTCTGTGCCTGCTGACGCATCTTGCGGCGGATGTCCGCCAATGCGGGAGAGGCACGGTCGCTCATTTCTTCTTCGCTGACGATGGATTGCAGGATGGTCTCCTCGAGCAATCTCTGCGGCATGAGGGCACCGAACAGCAGGTCAAGGCAACTGTCCGCACCCGGCTGACGGAAACGCCATTCCGACACCGAACGCACCACACGCAGATCTTCCGCAATATCCAGCAGTTCACGCATGGTCAGTGCACCGCCCGCACTCGCACGGAACAGGGCGTTGTTTACGTTTTTCATACTGCCGAACGAAGGACCGCCGAATTTGGCAAGCAGCAGATACGCCGCTTCCGTCTGATTCATCAGTGCCTGTGCATCCGCAAGGCTCGTGACGGGCAGAATACGCTCGGCTTCCCATTTCGCATCTTCGCAGGTGGTCAGTTCCGCAAGTCTCGTGAGCACCTTGTCCAGTTCAAGGGCTTTATAATGTCTGTTTTCGCTTACTTTCATGGTAAAAACTCTTTTCAAAAAAGGAATTATCCATAATTATACTCTATTTTGCGTTGCAATTCAATCATTTTATTTCGTCTGCGGATTCACTTCCGCGTGCGTGCTGTTTTTTGGTTCTTTGCGTAAAGTTGGGGGGATTATAAAATAAGATAAATATGCTTTATATGCATAAATCATAATAATGATATACGCACCGTTTGGTGCGTATGATATACACTTCGTGTATGATATACGCTTTGCGTATGATATATTTGTTACACAAATATGTCGGAAGCTGTCGCTTATTCCGCTTCGCTCTATATAAGAATTCTATAATCGGAGCGTTAGCGACCCTTAATATTTTCCGCAAGGAAAATATATCATTCATCATATCGAAGATATATCATATCCGAATTAAGCGGATATATCATTCACCGTCAGGTGTAAATCATAATTTACGCTTTCTCTGTTTAATACATCAACCCTCAGTTTTTCGTGAGTATCCGGTTTTTTATGCATTGCAATGCAGAAAACTCTTGAAAAGCGAAAGTTTTATACATTACGATGTAGAAAACTATTGCAAAACGGGAAGTTTTATGCATTGCAATGTAGAAAACTATAAAACCTGCAAATTATAAACCCCCACTCCGTCGTTGTGACAGAGTGGGAGTTTTTTGCTTATCTCAGAGAGTTTTACGGAACGATCAGCAGACTTCCGTGCCGCCGACACTGCGGATGGAAAGCACGTGGCAGGCACCTGTGCCGAACACGGATTCAAGGGTGCTTATGTAACTGTCGAGCAGGTCGTTGGGAACGAACGCCTGAATGGTACCTGCAAAACCGCCGCCGTGCACACGCCATGCACCTTTGCCGTTGAGTACGCTGTCGCTGAGGGCGAGGGCAAGGGAGACGGGCTGACCGGCATCCTTGATCTTGACGAATACGTTCTGGTTGTACATATAAGAGGAGTTGCCGCTTTCAATGACGTACTTTTTGAAGGTTTCGAAATCGCCGTCTTTGAGTGCGGCGGCTTCTTTTTCAACGCGGCGGTTGTCGTTGAAGAAGTGGATGGCACGCAGGCAGGCACGTTCACCGCATTTTTCGCGGACGAGAGCCATATTTGCAAAGAATTCTTTTTCGTCCGTTTCACGCAGGCAGGATTTCCCGAAGCAGGCGGCAACGGCTTCCATTTCCTTGCGGATGGCGGCGTATTCATCGGTCAGATCAGCATGGCTGGCTCTGGTATCGGTGATGACGAGTGCGTGGCCGCAACTGCCGAAGTCAAAAGAAACGGGGGTAATGACGGGTTTTTCGGTGTCTGCAAAGTCGATCTGTACGAAGCCGCCGACCGAGCAGGCTGTCTGATCCATAAGCCCGCAGGGTTTGCCGAAGAATACGTTTTCGGCGTACTGTGCGATCTTGGCAATTTCAACGGCGGAGATCTTGCCGTCGTTGTACATATAGTTGAAGATCGTGCCGACCAGCACTTCGAATGCGGCAGAGGAAGAAAGACCGCTGCCTGCAATGACCTTGTTGGTGGTCACGCAGTCAAAACCGCCGATCTTGTAGCCCAACTGCACGAAACGGGCGGCAACACCGCGGATGAGAGATGCGGAGTGCTCTTTTTCGTCTTCCACGGGGGTAAGAACGGACAGATCCACAACGTCCTCTTTGGGATATTCAACGCTTTTCAGACGTACGGTGTTGTCGGCGTTTGCACTCACGCAGGCAATGGCGTCCAGATTGATACCCGCCGCAAGAACACAGCCCTTGTTGTGGTCGGTGTGGTTGCCGCAGACTTCGGTTCTGCCCGGTGCGGAGAAGAAGCGGATGCCGTCTTTTTCGCCGTAAACGGAGGCAAAGGTTTCTGACAGAGATGCGTATCTCGTACGCTGTTCGCACAGATCGTTTTCGCCGTACAGACGCACAAGTGCGTTGTCAAAACTGCCCTGTTCAATGTATTGTTTTATTTCGCTGTTTTTCATGTTCGGTACGTCCTTTCAAATGTTTTTATATTTCGGATTTTATTTGTCTGATTTATTTTCAAAGTCTTGGGATGGTGCTTTTTTGGCGGTCAGAAGTTCCTGCAGATGTGCAATGAGTGCAATAATGGCGTGGAAACCGAGCAGAGAAATGCCCGACAGCGTCAGCAATACGATGATGGGTGCCAAAAAAGACGGAGACAGCGGATCGGTCACACTGCGGCCGATGAAACTGTACGTGAGCATTTTCGGTGTAATGCCGCACAGGGAGATCACCATGTATTTTTTGAACGGAAAATGCAGGGAGCCGTAGATCTGGCTGACGGAATTGGGGGCAACGCCGGGAAACAGGCGGAACAAAAACAGCAGAACCGAATTACTCAGACCGTTTTTCTCAAGAACCGTGTCAAAGATCGGATATTTGCGAAGCAGTTTCAGTGCGTAGCCTTCGCCCATTTCTTTCCCCGTGTAATACCGCAGTGCAATGCCCATTGCCATGCCGCACATATTGATGAAAAACGCCGTCCATGCATCAAAGACAACGCCGCTGATAACGAGAATCACGCTTTGCGGATAAAACGGCAACAGGCACCGTACGAGAAACAGCAGGAACAGCACGATGACGATCATCCATTTGTCCTGCAAGGTCGTGATCTGGTATTCAAAATCGTCCAGATATACAAGCCACTGGGCGTATTTTTGCTGTACGGGCTCCAGGTACATCAGGAAACTGACAATAAGCAACACAGCCGCTACGACGAGCAGCGTAATGCCGTATGCTTTTGTGATCCTGCCTGCCCATTGCTCGGGCGTGTATTTCTTCTTCAAAAAATCACCAACTTACAGTATATAATATTTTTACATACAGGTCAATCTTTTTTATAAAAAACACTTTCTATTGTGAACGCAATCGTGTATAATACTAAAAAAACAATGTTTGGAGGGAATCAGATGAAAGCCGTAATTCTGGACGGTTTTTGTGAGAATCCGGGTGATCTTTCGTGGGACGGCGTTGCAAAACTCTGCGATCTGACCGTGTATGACCGCACACAGCCGCAGGACGTGATTGCACGTGCAAGGGGGGCACAGATCGTGGTGGTCAACAAAGTGCCGCTGACAAGGGAGATCATCGAACAGCTTCCCGATCTTCGTTTCGTGGGCATCCTTGCAACCGGATATAACATCATTGACGTTGAATGCTGTGCCGAAAAGGGGATTCCCGTTGCCAATATTCCCGCTTATTCCACCGACAGCGTGGCACAGTACGTGTTCAGTTTCATTCTTGCACACGCTTCCCGCGTTGCGGAACATTCTGCGGCGGTGCATACGGGTGCGTGGACGGCCTGCCCCGATTTTACCTTCCGCGTGGCTCCTATCTGCGAAGTGGCGGGGAAAACGCTGGGTATCGTCGGCTACGGTAAGATCGGACAAAAGGTTGCCGCCATCGGCAGTGCGTTCGGTATGCGTGTGATCGCTTACACCGCACATCCCGAAAAATACGCGGATGCACAGGTGGAATTCGTATCTTTGGATACCCTTGCCGCACAAAGCGACTTTATTTCACTGCACTGTCCGCTGACGAAGGACACGCAGGGGCTTGTGAATGCCGCATTTTTATCAAAAATGAAAAAAAGTGCGTTTCTGGTCAATACTTCAAGAGGGCCCGTTGTGGATGAAACGGCTTTGGCACAGGCACTCAATGAAGACCGCATCGCAGGAGCAGGTGCGGACGTGCTCTCAACCGAGCCGCCGAAGGCTGACAATCCTTTGCTGACGGCGAAAAACTGCTTCATCACACCGCACATCGCATGGGCACCGACGGAAACCAGACAGAGGCTTATGGATATATTTGAAGAAAATATCCGTGCCTTCCTCAACGGCAATCCGATAAATGTTGTAAATATGTAAAATTATAATTTCCGCAGACACGGTTTTTTATCCGATTTTGACAAACTTTTGTCAAGCATCCGTCTTTTTTCATAAAACACTTGCATTTTTTTGCACAGAATGTATAATGGATACGGTTAAAATTTTAATTAAAACAATTGGAGGAATTTATTATGGCAGTTAAAGTAGCAATTAACGGTTTCGGCAGAATCGGCCGTCTTGCATTCCGTCAGATGTTCGGTGCAGAAGGTTACGAAGTTGTCGCAATCAACGACCTTACCAAACCCTCTATGCTCGCTCACCTTCTCAAGTATGACACCGCACAGGGTCGTTACGACGGTCACTGTGTCTGTGCTGATGACGAAGCCGGCACCATCACCGTAGACGGCAAGACCATCAAGATCTATGCAATGGCTAACGCTGCAGAACTTCCCTGGGGCGAAATCGGTGTTGATGTTGTTCTCGAATGCACAGGTTTCTACTGCTCCAAAGATAAGAGCATGGCTCACATCAACGCAGGTGCAAAGAAAGTCGTTATCTCTGCTCCCGCAGGCAACGATCTCAAGACCATCGTTTACTCCGTAAACGAAAGCACTCTTACTGCTGAAGATCAGATCATCAGCGCTGCTTCCTGCACCACCAACTGCCTTGCTCCCATGGCTAAGGCTCTCAACGATTACGCAGAAATCCAGAGCGGTATCATGACCACCGTTCATGCATACACCGGCGATCAGATGATCCTCGACGGCCCCCACAGAAAGGGTGACCTTCGCCGTGCACGTGCAGGCGCACAGAACATCGTTCCCAACTCCACCGGCGCTGCAAAGGCTATCGGCCTTGTAATTCCCGAACTCAACGGCAAACTCATCGGTTCCGCACAGCGTGTTCCCACCTGCACCGGTTCCACCACCATCCTCGTTGCTGTTGTCAAGGGCAAGGACATCACCAAGGAAGGCATCAACGCTGCTATGAAGGCTGCTGCTTCCGAATCTTTCGGCTACAACGAAGATCAGATCGTTTCTTCCGACGTTATCGGCATCCGTTACGGCTCTCTGTTCGATGCTACCCAGACCATGGTTGCCAAGATCGACGACGATACCTATCAGGTACAGGTTGTTTCCTGGTATGACAACGAAAATTCTTACAACAGCCAGATCGTCCGCACCATCAAGTACTTCGCTGAACTGTAAGGACCTGACCGCGAAAGCAAATACCGAGCCGCTGTCCGAAAGGACGGCGGCTTTTTTTACGAAAAAAAACGAGCTGTTGTTGCAGCCCGTTTTTTTTGTCCTTTATTATGCACTGAATGAAAATTCTTTGATACCGTCGATGTCGTGCATCATGGTCATGATCGATTCAAGCGACATATTTTTTGAGATCTTGATGGTCATGGCAACGTATACGGATTTGTCAGCCTTTTGTTTGGTTTCGATCGTAATGACCTTGATGCCGTTGTTGATTACGAAATCCTTGACCTTTTCAAGCACTTCATGGTCGGTTGCGGTGAAGGTGATGATATTGTTTTCCATGGTTTCACTTGCGGGCAGGAATTTGTGCAGCAGGATCTGTACAAGCAACAGCAAAAGGGTTGCAATGATGCCCAGCAGATACATTCCCGAGCCGATGCATATACTGATACCGGCACACGACCAGATGCCTGCCGCGGTGGTAAGACCTTTGATGGTGCCGCCGCGTACGAAGATAACGCCTGCACCCAGAAAACCGACACCGGTCATGATGTTGGACGCCACACGGGAGACATCAGCCTGAATCTTATAGTTTTCATACATCTGTACGACGTCGGTAAATCCGTATTTGGAAACGATCATTACCAAGGTACAACCGAGTGCAAGAATGATATGCGTACGAAGTCCCGCTTCCTTTTGCCGAAGGCTTCTTTCGTAGCCGATCACCGCACCGCAAAGTCCCGCTACGACCAGCCGCAGAACCAATTCCCACCATTCACCCGAATGTGCATGGAATTGAGTAAGCAATTCTGTCATTCTATATCAGACCTCCGTAAAAACATTTATATTATAATATATCATACAATATGCATTTTGTCAAATTGATTGACATCTCATTTCTTTTTTTGTACAATGTAAAAGTTAAATTATCCTTTCGGAGTCAGTATGGACAAATATCTTCTTTTTTATTATGCCTGTATCGGCATCGGTTTTCTCGTTGGTACGGTTTATTTGTTTGCCGTGCGAAAAAAATACGGTATCAGCATGAAAAACGCCCTGCAGTCGGCGCTTCTCGGGCTTTGCACCTCTTTGTTGGGAGCAATGCTCATGGCACATCTGTACAATGCCCTCATTATATTTGCAAGTGACGGCACCGTGTATGCCGCAAGCCGTTTCCGTTTGTTCGGCATTCTGCTTTTTTCTCCGTTTTTAATCAAAGGCATATACGCGGTCGGCAAAAAAGAGGTCGGCTTACAACTGGATCTCTATGCGGCAAGCACGGTTTTTGCGCTCGGTTTTGCAAAGATCGGCTGTTTCGGTTACGGATGCTGTTACGGTATTGCCTGTGAACACGGTATCGTCAACCGCCTGACGGGGAATACCGTTGTGCCCGTGCAACTCATGGAAACGGTATGTTGCTTCGTACTCGGTGCAGTGCTGATGCGGCTTTTGCACAAGGGAAAATGCAAGGGTCTGCTGTTTCCGATCGCACAGATCGCCTATTCCGTACCTCGGTTTTTCCTTGAATTTCTGCGGCACTACGACTTCGCCGCAGAGGGAGACGTTTTTCTTAACCTCTCCGTATGGCAACTGTTTTCGGTGCTGACGGTCGTTGTCGGTATCGTTTGGTTGATATTTGCAAGAAAAAAACGAGCCTGTTTATAATATGTTGCATCATAAACACCAACGCACCCTCTCCGTTTTGTTGTATCGGAGAGGGTGCATTTATTTTATTCAATCACCGTCAGCAGGATGCCTCTTGACAGTTTTTTCTCGGTGCAGTTGAACATTTCCTTCATAACAGCGGCTTTGTATTGTGCTTCTTTGAAACTCACGCCGTAATTTGAACGGGGAATAACGGCACTGATATAAATATATTTCGGTATTTTTTCAGGGTTTAGTTCGTAGTATGCTTTCAGACGTTCAGGCTCAAAACTCAACTGCCATGCGGAATAGGTGCCGAACGGACGGTCGATGTGCAGATACAACCACGTCATATCCGACAAAATAAGTACGGAATCGTCTTCTTCGCTCATTTCTTTGATCTTGTCAAGGTCCTGCATACTCAGTTCTAATGTTCCGTAATATTTTTTGGAAAGATAAAGATCTTCATACGGGCCGGTTTCGATTAAATGCAATTCATCCTTATTTTTTAATGTATAACCGTAAACAATCGAAATGCTGTTATATGAAATTTGCAGAATAATGCCGCAGCACAAAACGGCACAAGCAATTTGTTTTATGATTTTTTTGCAATCTTCTTTTTCTTCTATGAATTCGTAAAACACATCTTTTACAAAAAAAGTACCGCAGACATTTGCGATTGCACATACCCACCCGACCGGCCACAGGATAAGATTTGAGGCTAAAAACTGTATTATTGCGGAAATTACACATGGTAACCAAAAACAATAAAACAACTTTTTGTTTTTATTGTTTGATAAAATGTAGCAAACAGAGGAGAATAAAAAGAACGGCAGAGAAAAGAAGTGTATATTACTTTCTCCGTTTATGGAAGCCACGGAAACACCGCAAAGATAAAAAACGGATAATGCAAATGTAAGAGAGAGATAGACTGCCTTATGTTTGACCGTTTTTCTTTTTTTATCAAAAGCAAGGCTGCCGAATAAAAGCAACGGCAAGAAAAACAGTCCGAAACTGATAGTGTTGAAACAACTTGCCGCTTTTTTAAGTTTATTAAATAGTGCAACAAGCGGAGAATTGAATACATTATGTTCGGAATCGGTCAGAAGATTCTTGAAATTAGCGGCAATGCCCGACAGTGAGCCGTTTGTGCAAAGGAAGAACAAAAGGCAAATGCTTGCTGTTATTGCAATACCGATAAAGGTAAAAAGAAATGCATTTTTGCTGAAAAAAATAATTTCACCGTGTTTTTTTATAGGCATGGAATATGGTTTGCGATTCATTTTTTTTCGCTCTTTGTTTTTCAATATAAGGTTTTTTTTATGTAGTTTGCTGTTTTTGTACAAACTCAAAAGCAAAAACGCACAATAAAAAACAAAAACAAGGCAGAAAAAAGGATTGCAAACGCACGCGCAGGCATAAGCAATACCGGCAATGATATAGAAAACGGGTTTGGGGGAAGCGTAAATTTTTATCAACGCAAAACAAAGCAGAAGTAAAAACAGAGCAAAAAGAGTGTTGTAGCTTAAATTCATAATATTGAGTGGGCTTTGAGAGTAAAACATCATTGCTGCGGCAACCGCCCAAATCTTATTATCGCGAAAATATAGGTAAATACCGGTGGCTGTGAATGTGTGTATTGCCAAATAAACGCAACGCAAAAACATCACGATACCGTCTGTTGAGCCTTTGATCATAAGCCACAGTTTAACGGGTAGATACAAAAATAAGGACGAAAACTGTGACAAATGCCATTCGTCCGACAACAGACTGTCACCGTTGATGAGACGCAATGCGATGGTCGGATAAAATGATTCGTCTGCAAAACGCGGAAATTTTTTTAGGTAAAACAAATAAATTACGCAAATGGCAAGCAGTGCAAATATAAAAACAATATCCGAAGATTTTATCCGTTTTTTTATCATGATACACGTCCTTAACTAAAATATGATTCCATTATAACAACATCCGTATCTGTGGTCAATACTTGATTTGTACATTACATTAATATATATACTCGTTGCAGGTGTCTTTTGGTTTTTTTCGGACGTTACAAGGTAGAATTGTGGTGGTAATACGGTCATACCACAGCATATAGGAATTTATATCCGATTTATATTTGTCAATAGTGTAATTGCACAAATATGGTATCTATATTTGTACAGAGATTTTACTGAAAAGAACTTGAAAACTTGACAAATATCATGTATAATGACAATCGTATGATAGTATCTAAAGGTATAATTATGTCTAAAATCAGACAAAAGTATGCGTTTGGATCATCTTCAATTTCAAGTCAGAAAAGGAGAAATGACTATGAAACGAGTTCTCAGAAACACATTGTGCGTGTTCCTGGCGATCATCATGGCATTCAGCGGTTTCCAAATGAGTGCCCCGAACATCGCAGCCAAGCTCGGTCTGACTGTTGATGCTTCAGCAGCATCGGCATCAGATATTAAGAATGCATTGGCACAGGCACACCAGGTCGGTGGCGACACGGTCGGAGCCTATATCCGAACGGGTGGTACCGAAGCCAGTGATGACAGGTATACCCTTGACAGGGTCAGTGCTGCTGACATTGCTGCGGCCGATCAGGCTCATTCTTATTTGAATACAAATAAGTCTGACACCGCAACAACGGCAACGTTGAGTAGTGCTGTTGGTGCGGATACGGAAATCCGCCGTTTGATGAATCCTTACGGTAATACTCCGACGGCAAGAGGATCTGCTGTTAAGCGTACATCAGACACAACAAGTACAAGCAACACCGCTACTCCCGACCCGCCGGCAAGACAGTTCAGCAACATTACCAAAACCATTACCTTGACGGCAACAGTTGCATCTTACATCAGTTCTTTCACGAACTATGCGGATATCAATGAAATCATAAAGTCTGTCACCTACACATATGTTAACACGGCAACATATTACGGTGATGCCACCACAACGACCAGCAGTTATACGGATGGTATTGAAACAGACTGTGATGGCAATGTGACCAAGTCCACGGTTCACTATGTCCGCACCCGTACTATTTATGAGTATCATTATCTTTCTTCTGCAACCAGAAATCCTACAACGGGTTATGCAGATGAGTTGGCTGCCATCAAGGCTTACGGTGGCTATGTGACCGCAGGTAGTTTCAACACGCACTGGAACAACTGGATCACACAGGGTAACAACTACGTTTACGGTCTTGACACCGACACACTGGAATCCCTCATGAACGGCTACGATGCAGTCAACGCTCCTGCTGAAACTGCTGTCGGTGCCGGTGCTTCCTATGCTCTCGAAGCAGTCTTCACGGCTTACAATCCTGCTAACAGACACAGCGATTGCAAAGAAAGCAACGCTTATTTGTCCTATGAAGAATTCCGCCGTGTTCTGCAGGCAGCAGTAGACGTTGCACAGTACAAGTACATTGCCGATTGGTTTATGGGTGACATTGACAACGGCAGCGGTCTGTGGGTAACCGACTATGACGAATCCTTCATCGAAACCTTTATGGGTGATGACGGTGCAACCCTTGCAAGCGAACACAACAGCATCGTTGCTGTTTACAACCAGGGTCAGGCTTACGTGGACATTCTCAACGGTCTTGCCAATAAGAAGGAAATCCTTGATGCTATGTCCGCCGCTTACGGTCTTGACTATGCTGCTCATGTGGAAGCACGCATGAAGGAACTCAAGCTCTACAAAGACTACTACGAGCTGTATGAAAACTATGAGTACTTCACCTTCCGTATGAACAACGGTGACGCTGTTATTTACGACAGTGCAACCTATAAATACGGTGACGATACCACCAACGGTCTTGCCGAATATGAAAGCTATGTTTATAACAAACTTCAGTACACCACCGACGCAGAACTTGCAGCCGGTGTTAAGCAGATGGCCGGCAAACTGAGTGCAATTGCAGGCTACAACGGAACGGATGCTTTCAATCTTCTGTTCCCCAACGGCTATGACGAACTGTCTAAATTCGTAACGGCTCTCAATCATGAAATCTCCTACCGTGGTGTTGTAGTCGACTACCTCGCTTCCGAAGCATACGTATGGAACGAGCAGCATAAGAATAACAACTGGATGGGCATGAATCCCACACAGCTTGTTCCCAACTATAACACGGCTACCAAGTATGCCGACGATTGGGATACCGCAAAGGCAAATGCCGGCAAGGGTTATACCGTTGACGACAAAACCTTTGAAGCACTCACGGCTACCGAAGTCAATCAGATCTTCGGTAACTATGATACTGCTGTCATTGACGTCACCATCCAGAATATCCGTGACGCGGCTTACAGTGCAATGTTCAAAGAACTCGTTACCCTGCTGACCGATGCGAACTATACCGTTAAGATCGGCAACACGGTCGTAAAACCCGGTGACGATGTGACCAACCTCAGCGGTGCCATCTCCATTACCGGCGGTTCCGTTACACTGCGCAACTCCTCTCTTGTCAATGCAGGTATCAACACCATTGACCATGCTCTCTATTATTGGATCACCGGCAACAACGTTTATGTCCGTTCCTCCAATAGCTACGTTGCATGGGCAGGTGCAGGTTATACCGGTTATGATGGAGATGTCAACAAGGCAGGCGAATTCAATTCCACCCGCAGAGGCTATCTGCAGACAATGTATGAATACCTTGACGATTGCAAGACCAAGTTTGACGACTTCAACGCAAACCTGATCGAAGCTCTCAAGCAGAAGACCTCTTACGACGACGGCAACGGTGACGGTGTCGGCGGCGACGGTTACTATGTAATCCGCCACGCACAGGCTTACGCTGACCTTGCCCGTGAAGGCTCCGACTTCAGCAAAGTTCTTGACAACCGCGAAGAGGACGACTATGTTCTGTCCGTTGACCGCGTGGAAGAGATGATCGCAAAACTCGACACATTCCTTACTTCTTCTGACTTTATTGATCTGATCGCTCCCGATGCAGATGCTGCCAACCTTACCGAATGGCTCAAGGACCTGCTGAGTGACCTTGTTTTCTCCGACAGCCTTATCAACACCATCGTCGGTCTCCTGTTCCCGATGCTGACTGACCTTCTCGTTGGCCTTCTGCACGGCTTTGCAACCGAACCGCTGAAGCTTGATATCAGCGACGGCTCTCTTGTGTTCAAAGGTACACTGTATATCTACACCGACGGTATGCTTCCCTCCGGTGTTAACAATTCTTACAGGCCCATTTCGCTGGTTACCGTTTTCGGTGATCTCGGTCTCGGTCTGTTCCCGTCACAGCTTGCTTCCTCTCTCGGTCAAAGCGGCCAGGCTTCTCAGTACGCAACCGTCAGAAGTGTTCTGAACGGCATCAATGATGACTGGACCAATCTTGACCTGAACAAAGACGGCTCCATCTCCGGTAAAGAACTCGAATACCATGGTGTTGAATGGGGACTTGACGAAATCGAAGACAACGATGCCCGCTTCAATGAATTCCTGACCATCATCGGTGACGTATTCCGCGGTATCGTTCCGTTGCTGCAGTGCTTGTTCTGCGGTCACAACTACACCAAGTCCACCGGACGTTTTGCTTACATCTATGCTACCTATCTCTATGTTTTCTATCCCGACGTTGACCCGGTCTTCAAGGGCGACCTTACCCTTGAAGCACAGCCGGCAGCTCTCGGCGTTTCCGAAGCAAAACTGACCATCTCCGGTCTTGACCTTTACAACAACCTTTGGGTATGGCTGTTCGAATCCTTGTTCTACAATGATTACGCAACCTCCACTTCTCCTTACTATGTAAACAACTACAATCCCACCACTGCAAAACCCTTCTCCAGCAGCTTCGGTGTCAGCGGCAGTTCCGCAACACCCGCACAGTTTGCTGACTGCTTGTTCACGCCCGTTTATGCTCTTATTGATAAACTGACGAAGGCTCCCGTCCAGGAAGTCATGAAACTCCTGCCCAACATCATGCTCTTCCTGACCACAAACCAGGTCAATCCTTTGATTCAGCGTCTGAAGATCACACTTACCATCGACGAAGCAGTCGGTGCGTTCGACGGCGACAACCTGAACATTACCAACGGTAAATACGGTATCATCGAAGCCGGAGGTCTTGCTGAATGGGCGCTCAAGCAGGACTGGCTGGTTGAATGGGTTCTCGGCATGGTATTCCCGATCGGCTTTGATATCGACCTCGGCGGTCTGCTTGACCTTGAAGAACTTCTCGGTGCTCCGCTGACCGACATCAACGGTATTCTGCATACCTTCCTGCCCGATCTCGCTCTGCCGACCATTGACATGAATACCATTGCAACCCTCGGTAACCTCGTTACCCGCTACGGTTCTTCCAGAACCTATGTCAACGAAGCACTCAAACTTCCCGCAGGTCAGTTCTGGGCTGTTGACGTTGACGTCGCAGACGTATTCTATTACCTCATTGAGTTCGTTCTCAACTTTGCTTCCGGCGGCGGCCTTGCATCTCTCGGTCTTGACCTGAGTTCCGTCAAGGTTGACATGATCGGTCTCGACGTTGAACAGATTCTCCTGCACATGAGCCCCGAAGACGTTATTGCGGCTCTCGTTGAAATCTTCTGCCCGAATACCACCAACACCTCCACCATCGGCGGCGATGCCGCTTACGTTGGTAAGTATACGGACGGTTCCTCTCCCTATGCTCTGAACAACTGGGATTGGTGGTATCCGAGTGAAGACAGCATTTTCTTCAAGTCCGTAGAGGACATCTCTGTTGTTGACTTCGTATACCTCAACCATGAAAACAACTGGACTCTTGACAAGGCTGAATTCTTCTACAACAACTCCATCGGTCTTGTTGATGCTCTTGTCGGCCTGTTGCTGACCGATGAAACCAGCCAGGAATACTATGACTTCTATGTTGTCGGTGAAGGCTCTGCCGCAACGTATCTTCGTAACATGATCGAAGAAATGTTCTCCTCCGACGGTGCATGGAACGTTATCGAAGCTTTCGGCTATACCGTAGGTTCCTTTATGAGCACTCTGCCCGAACAGATACTCGGTCTGCTTAAAAACAACTTCGGTATTGACATCAACTCCTGGTTCCAAACCTACGGCTATATGTTCTACGGTGAATATTTTGCCGAAGACGGTTACTTCCAGCCCTTTGATGCTGCCAACGGTCTGCCCGAAGGCACCACGCATCTGACAAAAGTTGAAACCAGAGTCGTACCGCAGTTTGAATGTCTGTACTGCTCTGATACGGACGTTGAAGACGAAAACGGCACGGTCGTTCTCGGCGGTATCCGCGACGAAAACGGCGATCTCAAGCCCGGCAAGGTTGCCCGTTCCGGTGACTTCCTTGAATGGTATCCGCAGTACGTTTCTTCCTTCTCCTATGCCGCAGATCCCTCTACATACAGATCTTATAACTGTGCAAACTGCCGTAATCGTCTGACCATCACCTACGGCACGGACGATCTCGGTGAAGACATTAAGATCCCGACTACTTACATTGAATATGCCGATGCAAAGAAGGTTGAAACCGACGAAGACGGCAACGAAACCGAACTTGTAGTCGGCCGTTCCTACTACACCTATGACGGTTCCTGGACTACCATTGATAATATGGGTAGTGAGGAAAAAGAAGTAAAATTCTATATCCCCAGCAACCATTACTATCAGGCTAACGCATACAAGGGCAATCAGCTTCCCGACTCCGCTTGGGTAGACAATTTCCCGGATGTTGCCGTTAAGCGTAATCCGCTTCCCGAAGCACAGGCTGAAGCACTTTCCGGTGAACGTGCTTACAATAAGTTTGAGTACGAAGTTTACTATGACATGGAAAAAGACGGCGAAAAGGAACTCATTGAGACCTATTCCCGTGAACTTTTCGTATCCTACTCCATGTACATGATGGAAGACCTCGCTCCCTTGTTCAACCTCCTGCTCCTCGGTGAAGATGCACAACTGTTCGGCGGCGCTCTTACCATCGTCGGCTACAATGCCTACGACAGCGTTCTGCTTCCTCTTTGGGAACTGTTCGGTATCTGCAGCCCCACCATGCAGACAGAAGCAGGTCAGACCGACCTTATGAGTGCAGCTGAATACCTCACTTACGTTCGTTCCATGTCCTCCGCAGGTGACCCGACCTACGATTCCGCAAAGGGTTATTCCAATGCCGGTGCCGTTGCAGGTATCACCTACCTGGCCGAACAGCTCTTCACATGGATCGACTGGCTCGTTACCAATGACGAAGGCGGCAAGAACATGGTGCAGAAGATCTTTGACCTTCTTCCCAACCTGTTCTACGGCCTGCAGTCCAACCTCATTTCCAACCTGCTGTTCAATTTCATACAGTTCGCAATCGTTCTTGTGGACACCATCCGTCCCATCTTCGACCTCGATCTGGATGCTCTCCTCAAGAATCTTCTGTTCGATCTTCTGATCGATTATGATGATTCTCTCAATGAAAATCTGACGGATCCCGATTGCGGTTGTACCGTAGTCGCTGAACCCGTATTGTCCGAAGCACCCGATCAGGAGACCAATCCTGACGACTACAACTACTGGCTGAACCATGACTATGCCGATTATACGGCAGCCCTTGAAGAATACGAAGCTTTCAAGGCAGCACACTCCTACGGTGCAGAACACTATGATGCATCCAAGGATAAGAACGAGACAACGCCTGCAGCGGTTGAAATTCTTTCTGTAAAGAATCTTTCTTTCCAGGCGATCCTGCAGATCGTTCAGAACCTGTTCGGCTTCAAGTTCTCCACGATCCACTATGCACTTGAAGGTATCTCCATGACCACCGAACGCGGCGGTGAAAAATACGGTATCGAAGCATACAACACCAAGTCCACCGTTTCCTTCACCGACATCAACGGCGACGGTCTGAAGAACGATACCATCATCGACGCACAGGGTAAGGAATGGAAGTCCACCGAGTCTGCTCCCGTTGCAACGAGACTGAACTTCTACGGACCCGACTCCATCACGCTTCTCATGTCCGTATTGCTCGACCTGTTGCACATTGAACAGAACCGTGTAGCACTCGATAAACTCATCTTCGGTACCGGTACGCTCGGTGATGATTTCAGTTCCGAAGGTCTGTTTGCTGCTCTTGATTTCCTGTTCACCGAATCTGAATTTGAATTCAGCTCTCCCAATTGGGATTATCTGATGGAAGGCATGTCCGGTGACTTCAACGGTGACGGTACTGTTGATGAATGGACCGGCTCTGAAGATCAGATGAAATGGATGTATGCTGACTCTACGGATCTCAGTATGTATCATTCCATTTACTATCTGTCCTATGTAAGCGACTGGACTTATGAAACCGCTGACGGTATCTATGACAGTTTTGATGCGATCCTCAACATGGTTGCAGGTCTGATCGAAATCGACGGCAAGACCTACGAGACCATTCCGGATCTCCTCAACGGTCTGCTGAACGATATGCTGTTCACGGACGAAATGGCAGGTACCATCGTTGATCTTCTTGCAACGGTTCTCAACCTGCTTCCGTCCGTTGTGTTCCAGCTTGTTGATACCCTTATCAACACCACGATTGCCGGTGACCTTATCAGCGATAATAAGAATGCTGATGATATGATCGGTGACGACATCCTCAAGACCGACGAAAGCAAATACGGTTGGTACAAATACTTTGACCACGTTGTTACCGCGATTGACGATCACGGCGTAAGAACCTATGAATATGTTGTAGGCTCCGAATATGCTGAAGTTTCCGTTGAACTGGAAGAACAGCCCGTTGTTGACGAAGAAACAGGCGAACCCGTAGTCGACGAAAACGGCGATCCCGTCATGGAAACGGTCAGTGTGGAAACCACCGAATACAACTTCGGCATTGATGAAGCTGATGACAAGACAGAAGCATTCTTCGACTTCATCACCGATCTTCTGCAGCCCGCAGCATACCTGCTCGGCTGGCTCTTCATCGGTGCTGACTACCGCTTCTTCTTCACCATGGGCGAAGGCATCAAGTATGATGTGAAAGTTGAAAACGGCAACACCACTTACGATATCGTATACGATAAAGACGGCGACCTTGACGGTGACGGCGACAACCCGAACGATTTCGGTGATGACTCCATCATCCTCAACGGCGGTATGGGCTACAAGTACGGTCTTATTCCGATCCTTGAAGCATTCGGCTTCGAACCCAGACCCGTAGAAGAATTCTACGTATTCGATACCGACGGCAAGACCGTTAAGGATATCAAGGTCAACGAATTCCTTGCATACTTTGTTGACCTGCTTCAGGAATTTGTCGATACGCTCATCAATCCCACTGCAGACGATATGTTCTACATGGCAGACGGTGACACAACCGTTAATACGGTTGACTGGCTCATCGACAAACTTGCAAACGTTATCTACTTCGCAAACAGCGGCGGTATCTCCTCTTCTATCAACAACATCATTGTCTTCATCACAGACTTCCTGGATGCCATCAATGCAGTTCTTGACCCCGAAGATCAGATCAATCTCGCCAACCTTGTTGACGAAGCAATCAGTCTTAACATCAACAACCTTACTCTTGCGGAAGTATTCGGCGTTCTTGAAAACTTCCTCGGCATTCACGTCAATGATTCTCTCCTGCACTTCCTTGAAAAACTGTATGTCGGTGAAGTACAGTACTTCATGTCCGCAAACGGCGAAGCCGCTTACAGAATGGTTCTCACCGATAAGGAAGACCAGGCTGACGTTATCACCATCCTGCTGAGCATCATCGTTGAAGTTCTCATGGATGAAGGCACCTACGTCAAGGATACCTATAAAGTACAGGTCTCCCACGACGATAAGGCAACATGGGAAGACGTAACTTCCTCTGAAACCTACAGCAGTGCGGACAGAGTGCTTACCGTTGAAGACGGTGTCTATGTCCTTTCCAAGTATGAATTCAGCGAAGAAGCCGGAACGGCTGTCGTCGTTGACACGATCACATACGATCCTGACGATTATGTCGGTCTTACCTTAACTGAAAGTGTAGAAAACTACTATGTCATTTCTTATGACAACAACGGTACGACTGATAAGGTCAGCTACAATACGTCTGAATGGACTCTTACTGACGACTTTGACGCACTTGTCCTCACACAGATCGTTGAAGAAGGCGAAGAACCTGAAGTTGTAACTTATAGCTTCATGGATTATGATGATCTTGCTTACGCTGAAGTAGCTGTGACCTACTACGACTTCACCACCACCAACACCCTTCTCGGTAAGTACACCAAGGCTCTTGACGGCGAGATCGTTGACGATCCGTTCGGCAAGTGGTCCACAGGCGACTACTATCGCTACGTTTACGTTGGTACTGAAACCATTGAATATAACAATGCTGCAGCTATCGACCAACTCATCGGTGCCGAAGAAGGCCAGGCAGGTATCGTTGAAACCGTTCTCGGTATGCTCGATAACCAGTTCACCGATTATCAGGGTGTTGACTGGTACTACGGTGAAAAGGACGTTGTTCTCTCTCCCGATGACGGCGACTATATCCAGAGCGGTCATAAGGATGAAAACATTCCTGTCCGCGACATCAACTATCTGACCTACGGCAACGACTGGACCTATGAATCCGCTGCATACCTTGCATACGGCATTGAAGACATCGTTGCTACCGTACTTTCCATGACCGGTGCAGAAGAAACCGATATTTCCGAACTTCTCGGCGGCATGATCGACATCTACAACGGTAACTCCCTTGAATCCATCCGTTCTCTCGTTGCAGGTCTGATGGAATCTCTTGACGAAGTTATCTTCAACCTTGTTGATGCTCTGCTCGGCGTATCTATCTCCGAGTGGAATGACTACCGCTTTGCTTCCTACTCCGACGTTCCCGTCGAAGCACAGAAAGTGGACGAAGAAGGCAACCTTGTCTTTGATGAAGAGACAGGCGACCCCGTCATGGAAGTCGTAAGCACCTACGAGGCATTCACTTACACTTACAAAACCTACGTTGCCGACGGATTCGCAACCGATGAAGAAGGCAATTACATCATCAACGACAACGGCACTCCCGACGATACTTCGGACGACTGGACCGAATACAAGTTCAAGGCAACCGAAAACGTTGTTGAGATCAAGGCAGAAGACCTTGCTTCTCAGCTTGTATGGGATGACGAAGCCAAACTGTACTACTTCACCGCAACCTATCATACCGATGATGAAGTCAACAAGCAGACAGGCGAAGTCACACCCGGTAAGGCAGAAACCGGCGTCAAGTATTATTTCGTACGTCCCGATGATGAAACCACGGAAGATATTGCTGAAGACAGAGACGACTTTGTAAACGGTCTGTCGATGCTTGTCGGCACCATCTCCAGAGTTCTCGGCTGGCTCCTGTTCGGTCAGGAATACGAATTCTTCGTAGGCCACGGCATGGGCTATGACGATGATCCTTCCAATGATAACTTCTATTACGATGTTTACACCACTGCTGACGGCGGTTTGACATGGACTGCAACCGACTCCACCCTTGCAGGCGATACCATGGTTACCGTAAACAACGTAACGGATATGGCATACCGTCTGTACGGTAAAGAATACGTTGACGGCAACAGCAAGTATGTTGTCAATGCAGACGTTCTTCTTACCATCCACGGCGGTCTGGGTTACAGCACGGGTCTTGTACTTCTTCTTGAAGCACTCGGCTGTGAAAACCTGCACTCTGTCGAGTATTACACCGACAAAGAAAGCGGCACCATCAACGTTGAACAGGCTGTATACGATGTTCTGAACTCCGTATTCGTAAGAGTTGACGAGATCCTTGCAGATCCCATCAACATCGCTCTTGACGAAGTTCTTCCGAACCTCATCTACTTCATCAACTCCAACGGTCTGGGTGTTGCGATCAACAATATTGCAGGCTTCGTCCTCAATATTCTTGCAGCCCTTGAAGACACCGGTATGCTTGGCGATACCAAGATCGATATCAACTCCATCATCACCGGTCTGTTCGAAGATATGCTGGTAGATCCGAACTATATGTTCGACATCAACAACCTCAAGCTCAAAGACATCTTTGCACTTGTTGAAGCCATCACCGGCATGAAGATCAATGATATTTTCGCTACCGAAAACGGCACCAAGCTTGACTACTTCTACCTCGGCGATATCCAGCAGTACATCTCCGAAGGCGGCGAATACATTACCGATGAAGAAACCGGTAATACCTATTTCGCAAACTATCTTGCATACAAGATGGTACTCGATACCATGAGCACCGAGACCGATGCTAACGGCAACCTTCTTCCCACTGAAGACCGTGCCGCTCTCATCACTGTCATCCTCAGCTTCGTACTTGATGTTCTCGAATATCAGGTAGACGGCGAGTATGTCAACGCCGATGCTCTTGCAACCATGCTTGATATGGAAGCCGGTGCTCTTGACGGCATCCTTGACTTCCTGACCGGCAAGTATACGCAGGCCAAGAAGGTTCCGATCGATTGGTTCTACTTCGACGAAACCGTTGACCTTGAAAACCTGCCTGCTGACTTCGACGGCGACAAGATTGCTGTTGAATACAGAGCAGACAACACCATCAACTACCTCAACTATCCCAACTGGTGGAGCGAAGGCTTTGCTGATACGCTTGATGCAAACCTGAGCAACATCGTGAACACCATCCTTGAAATGACAGCCGCAGAAGGCGAAGAACCGCAGACGCTTGACGATCTGCTCGGCGGACTTCTCGACGGCCTGCTGTCCGGTGCAACCGCACAGTCGCTGTACGAAATGCTCACCGGTCTGCTCGGCGGTCTTGACAAGGCAATCACGGATCTTCTTGACGTTCTTCTCAACATCGATCTGTCCGTATGGGACGGCATCGGCTTCGTTGATATGGTAACCGATGAAGAAGCCGGTATCACCGCATGGACCACCTCTTACGATACCTACACCGCAACCACCACCGACGAAGACGGCAACGTCATCTTCGACGAAGCAACCAAGGAAACTGTTGAACTTGTTGTCAACAAGGCTGACGTCACCGTTGCAACCGATGAAAACGGCCTTGAATACTTCATGTACACCGTACCGTACTCCGTCCTCAATGAAGACGGCACCATCAGCACCAACGATGTTGAAGTCAAGTACTATATTGTTGACAATTACAAGACGAGAGACTTCGCAACGGCACTCTGCACGGTTCTTGAACCTGCATTCCCGCTGCTTGACTGGCTGCTGTTCGGTGAAGACCTGTTTGCATTCTTCCATGACAGTGCAACCGGTACCCAGGATCTTCTCAAGATCCCCGGCAACTACGGCTATGCAAACGGTCTTGTACCGATCCTTGAAGCACTCGGCGTACCCGCTGATAAGCTTCCCGACGTAAGCAATCCTGCTGTCACTTACAAGAGTGAAGACATCCTTGACGATATCCTCACTGCAGTTCTTGATTACGTCATGTCCCTGCTCAAGACGGATGCTACCGGCACTCCGATCGACAAGGTTCTTGCCATTATCCCGAACCTTATTTACTTCATCAACGCCAACGGTCTGGCAGCATCTGTCCAGAACCTTGTCGGCGGCTTCCTCGGATTGCTTGATGAAGTCAACAACATGGGTATCATCGAAGACGATATCTCTCTCAAGAGCCTGCTTGACATGGCACTTGAAAGTGCAGATCTTCCCGAAGGCTTCAGCCTCTTCAACGCTGAAGGTGAACTTACCCTCGATCTGATGGCTGTATTCGGACTTGTTGAAGCACTCGTCGGTCTTGAAGTCACTGATGTATTCAAGAAGGCTGACGGTACGCTTGCACCCGAAAAACTTGATAACTTCTTCCTTGGTAAGATTTCCGCATTCACATCTTCCAACGGCGACCTTGCATTCAAGATGGGCTACGGCACGGATGATGCTCAGTCCAGAGCCGATATGCTGACCGTTATCATCAATATGCTTCTCGAAGTCGTTGCTTACACCGATGCTGAAAACGGCATTGACAACGCTGTTGCTCTTGATGAAATGCTCGGCACGGAAGGTCTTGTAAGTTCCATCGTGAAACTGCTCACCACCACGCTGAACGTTGAGTATTCCGACATCAACTGGAACTACATGGGCGGTAAAGTCACCGAAACAGAAGTCAACGGTGAAACGGTTATCACTTCCATTGATCTTTCCTCGCTCAACCGCTACGTCACGTATCTGTCCTACAGCAACGACTGGAGCGAAGGCCTTGCTGAAAAACTCGGCAACGACCTTGACGATATTGTTGCTGCTATCATGAGCCTTGTGACCGGTGAAGCCGATGTAAACCTCATCGATATGCTTCTCGGCGAAGACTTCACGCTCTATAAGGCAGAATACATTGATTCTATCGCTGTCATGCTTACCGAACTGCTGTTCGAAATCGAACCGCTGTGGATTGACCTTGTCGGCAATCTCCTGCAGGCTGATCTTGAACCCAAGCAGGTCGATAAGTACACCCTTTACAAACTCAATGCAGAAACCGATGCATGGGATGCAACTTCCGAATACGTCCTTGACCTCGGTCAGGAACTCGAATTCAATCCCAACGCTGAATTTACCGAAGGTGAAGGCGAAGAAGCCGTAACCTATAAGTATATCAAGGATGCAAAACAGGCAACTGTTTCCAAACTCGGTCAGTACACTGCATTTGAAGACGGCGACAAAGCAGGTTTCGTAAACGCAATCTGCGAAATCATCGCTCCCTTGAATCCGATTCTCTCCTGGCTGCTCTTCGGCGAAGACATCGCATTCTTCACCGATAACGCAACCGGTACCCAGGATCTCATCAAACTGCCCGGTGCAAACGGTTACAGCGAAGGCTTCGTATATCTGTTCGAAGCACTCGGTATCCACGCAGAAGGCAAGGACGGTCTGAACACTGCTGACGCTTATCTGCTTGCAGACGGCTCCTATGACAGCATTGCCTGTCTGAGAGACCTGCTCACCGCAGTTGCAAACCGCATCGATGAAATCCTTGCAGATCCGATCGATCAGATCATTGATCTGCTTCCGGAACTTCTGTACTTCATCAATGCAAACGGTCTCACCGTTGCTATCACCAACGCAGTCGCATCCGTACTTGCACTTCTTGAAGAAGTCAACAAGATGGATCTCGGCTTCAGCCTTGACGTCAAGCAGATCGTCAATGACCTCGTCAACGGCCTGCTGACCGACGAAGATGCCGCTGAAGGCGAAGCAATCGAAGGCCCGTTCGATATCGACAACGTCAACATCGGTGTTGTTATCTCCATCGTTGAAGGTCTGCTCGGTCTTGACCTGCACACCTTCCTCAACGACGATGACCACGACGGTTACGTTGAATCCACCGACAAGATGGACGGCATTGAACTCATTTCCAAGTTCTATATCGGCTCCATCGTCCGTTACGAATCCGGTTCCGGTAAACCTGCATTCAAGATGGTCTTCAATGCAGATACCGACTACGCAGAAGTACGCACGGAAGACCGCGGTGATATGCTCACCATCCTTCTGTCCTACCTGCTTGAAGCTGCAACCTACAAGTACACCTACACCGAAAACGGCGAAACCAAGACCTTCTCCAACGCAGCAGTTCTTGACGAAATGCTCGGCACGGACGGCATGGTTGCCATGATCGTTGACCTTCTTATCAGCCTCGGTGTCATTGACGTTTCCTATCTCACCGTTGATTGGGATTACGCAGGCGTCACCATCACCGAAGAAAACAAGGCTGTTGAAGATCCCGGCAGTATCTACAATGTCGGCGATATCAAACTTGACGGTCGCAGACTCAACTACCTGAGCTACAACAACGACTGGACCGAAGAACTTGCAGACACTCTGAATGCAGAACTTCCCACCATCGTTGACACTGTAATCGGCATGGTTTCCGACTACGATTCTCTCAGTGCTCTCATCGGCGACAGCTTCACGCTGTACACCGCTGAATACCTTGACATGATCGTCGGTCTCACCGAACAGCTCTATGACATCGTCAATGCTGACCTCGTTGAACTCATCGACCTCATGCTCAAACTGGATCTCTCCAGACTTGAAGGCATCCGCTTCATCGACGAAGCAGACCTTTATGTGGACGGCGTTGCTACATACAACGAGACCAAAGTGACGGTTGTGCCCGGCACCGATCTTGCTCTTGACAGCTTCGATTACACCCTTGTTGAAGAATCCTATGAAATCTACAAACTCAACGCAGAAACAGATGAATGGGATGCAACCGGCGAATATGTTGTCGGTACGTACACGCAGGCAGCAAACGGTGCGGAAGTTGCTGACGAAGAAGACGCTACCGTCAAGTACGTCTATAAAGAAAACGTCAACACCGAATACACCTTCTACGTTGTCTCTGCAGACGATGCAGCGACCGAAGAAAACGAAGCCAAGGAAGACTTCATTGCAGGTATCTCTTACATCCTCGGTTCTCTCAAGAGCCTGATCTCCTTCCTGTTCTTCGGCGACGACATCTCCTTCTTCAACTATCACGAATATGTTGACGGTGAACCCGTTGACATCATCCGTCTTGCAGGTGCCGACGGTTACAGCAAGGGTCTTGCACTCCTGCTCGAAGCACTCGGCTGCGTGGATCCCGCCGTTTACGGTGCAACCGGCATGATGCCCAAGGATCGTTACCTGCTTCTTGACGGTTCCTACGACGTTGACTACTTCATCACCGAACTTGCAACCAGCTTGCTTGACAGAGTTGATGCAATCCTTGCAAATCCCGTTGAAGAAGTATTCAATCTCCTTCCCGAACTTCTCTACTTCATCAATGCAAACGGTCTGTCCGTTGCGGTTATCAACCTCCTCGGTGCTGTATACGGTATGCTTGAATATGTTGACAAAGCCGGCATCGTTGATATGTCCCTTGACATCAACGTTCTCATCGGCGGCCTGCTCGGCATTGAAGGCATCAATATTGAACAGCTTGACCTGACTGCAGTCTTCCAGATCGTAGAACAGCTCGTCGGCCTTGAAATCACCAACGTATTCACCGTTGATGACGTCAACAAGCTTGAAAAGTTCTACGTCGGTAAAATCTACGCTTACGATTCTGCTTCCGGCGATGCCGCATACAAGATGTGTTACACCACCGATGAAGGCAGAGGCGACATGATCACCATCCTCCTGAGCACCGTTCTTGAAATTGCTCTCTACAACGGCTATCAGGATGTCTACACACTCGAAACTCTCGGCGAAGACGGCAACTGGGCCGCTGTAACCGAAGAAGTTGAAGGCGTTGCAACACCCGTAACCGTCAACGGCTTCATGACCAAGGTTCTTGACGGCGAAACCGTTTACATCAACGGTGCAACCGCCGCAACCGCAACCGCAGGTGCACAGAGATACGTCTACACCGATACGGTTGAAATCAACAACGTTGCCGTTCTCGAAGAAATGCTCGGTACCGACGGCATGGTACAGCAGATCGTCAACCTTCTCACCAAGAAGGGTGTCAAGATCGACTACCTCGGCGTTGATTGGGATTACTGCGGTACTCTCGACGAAACAACAGGTGACATCACGCTCATCCCGCGTGACCTCAACTACCTGCTGTACGAAAACGATTGGAAGTATGAAACATCCGCTGCCATCATGTATGGCCTTGATGCAATCGTCTCCACCGTTCTCAGCCTCAGCGGTTCGGAATTCACTTCCGTATCCGATCTGATTGCAAACTCCTTCACAATTTACAATGCAGAACTTCTTGCAACCATTTCCGAAGCACTTCAGGGCCTGCTGTCCTCGCTTGATGAAATCCTCGTTGATCTCATTGATGCGGTTCTCGGCGTCGACCTTGCAAGATTCAGAGGAATCGGCTTCATCGACTATGCAAAGATCTTCAACACCGCAACCGGTGCGTATGAATTCGCCGGCGAAGTCGTTGAACCCGTACTGGATACCGAATCCGGTCTGGATGTATTCACCGCAGTGCTTGAAATCTACACCGTCAACGTTTATGACGAAGCAGTCGGTGCATGGGTTGCTACAGAAGAAACCGTCCTGTACGACGAATACTACGAATATCAGGGCACAGATAAGGAGGATAAGTTCACCGCTACTTACGAAACCGAAGAAGTCAAGTACTTCATCATCGGCGGTGCAAACGAAACCGATGCAAGAAATGACTTCGTTGCAGGTCTCTCTTATCTGCTGAAGTCCGTTGCAAGCGTATTTGCATGGCTTCTGTTCGACGACGAAATCGCATTCTTCCACGACAATGCAACCGGTACGCAGGATCAGTTGATCATCAACGGTGCTGACGGTTACAGCAAGGGCCTTGTCCTTCTTCTTGAAGCACTCGGCTGTACGGATCCCGACGATCCGGATGCTACCGGCATGAAGACCAGAGATGAATACTACATCGCTGAAACCGGCAAGTATGATTGCGAAGCATTCATCGACGACCTCGTAATGTCCCTGTTCAACAGAGTTGACGAAATCCTCGCAGATCCGATCAACGAAGTTGTAGCTCTTCTCCCGAACCTTATTTACTTCATCAATGCCGAAGGTCTCTCCGTCTCCGTCATCAATACCGTTCAGGCTGTATACCATCTGCTTGACGATATCAAGTCTCTCGGTGTTGACCTCGACATCAACGAACTCATCAGCGGTCTGTTCACTGAAGAAGGTAAGGAAGCTCCTTATGTTGACATTGAGCACATCGACCTTCTCATGGTATTCGGTATCGTTGAATACTTCACCGGTCTTGAAGTCACCGACCTGTTCGCAGTCTATGATGCAGACGGCAACATCACCGGCAGCAAGATCGACACCTTCCGTATCGGTGAAATCGTAAAGAACACCGATTCCGGCTCCGGCGTAACCACCTACTTCATGCAGTTCTCCACTGAAGAAGATAAGGCTGATATGCTGACCATCCTTCTCAGCTTCCTTGTTGACATCCTTCTCTACAACGGCAACGCAGCAGCTCTTGACGAACTTCTCGGTCTTGACGGCTTCTCCATTGTCACCGTAGTTGAACTTCTCAAGAAAGCCGGTCTTCCCATCAGTTACCTTGACTTCGTCTGGAACTACATGGGCGGCACCGAAACCAAGGATGAAAACGGTAACCTGACCGCGATCACCCTTCCCGCAAACGCATTCAAGAACTATCTGTCCTATAAGAATGACTGGACGGAAGAAACTGCAGAAAGCTTGATCCTCGGCTTGCCGCAGATCCTCGCTGACGTACTTCATATCATTGACAGTGACGTCACCATCGATCCCGAAACCGCTACCATCAATGATGTTATCAAGGCTCTCGGCGTAGAATTCAGTCTTGACTTCTTCACCGCTGAAAACCTCAACATGATCAAGAATGCTCTCAAGGATCTGCTTGTCAGCATCGAAGATTACATGAGCATCATCACTGCGGTGGACGGCCTGCTCGGTCTTGACATCGGTGCATACACCACTATGGCAGACTTCGATTACGAAGGCAGCGATACCGCTAAGTTCGTAGACGGTCTGTGGACCATCATCGCTCCCATCGAAGGCATCCTTGACTGGCTCCTGTTCGGCGATTCCTATGCATTCTTCTTCCAGAATCAGGATATCGACGGCAACGGCACGATCGATGATCTCATCGTTCTTGCAGGCGGCAACGGCTACGAAGAAGGCCTTGCATATCTGCTTGAAGCCATCATCGGCGAAGCACTTCCCGCTGTTGTCAGAGTAGACGGTGTTGTTGACACGGAAGCTACCATGAAGGCAGTTCTCAACAAGCTTCTTAACGTTGTTACCGGCTTGCTGAACAAGACCCTTGATGACGGCATCGACTTCATCTTCGATCTGCTCACCGAACTCGTATACTTCATCAATGCAAACGGTGTTTCCGTTGCACTTCTCAACACCCTCGGTGTTGCTTACAACCTTGTCGGTATTCTCAATGACAGCGGTCTGATCACGCTTGACCTCAACGCTCTGCTGACAGGTCTGCTGAACTACCCGATCACCATTGAAAAGACTGACCTCAAGTACATCTTCGGTCTCGTAGAAAACTTCACCGGCCTTATGTTCAACGACGTTGTAACGACCTGGTCGCTTGATAAGTTCTACATGGGCGAAATCGTATCTTACACTTCCGCTTCCGGCGAAACCGCATTCCGTATGCAGTTTGCTGACGGCAGAACCACCTACGGCGAAACGCTGGTAGAAGACAAGGCTGACTTCTTCACCATCCTTGTAAGCTTCCTGCTTGAAGCTGTTATGTTCGAAGGCAGCCAGGATGTCTACACCGTCTACACCAAGGACGGCGATAACTGGACCGCTACCGAAGAGACAGCAGTCGGCTACTTCAAGAAAGACGTACACGGCGAAGAAATCGTTGTCGGCGATCTCAAGTTCGTTTACACCACGACCAATACCGTCAAGAACGCAGCAGTTCTCGGCGATATGATCGGCGGCGACATCGATCTCGTAGCAATCGTTGATCTGCTTGAAAAGTTCGATATCGAAATCGAATACATCAAGTTCGACTGGAACTACATGGGCGGCACGGAAGTGAAGGATGAAAACGGTAACCTTACCGGCATCACCCTTCCCGCAGATGCATTCAAGAACTATCTGACCTACGGCAACAACTGGTCCGAAGAAGTTGCTACCGGCCTTGATGCAGCTCTTATTGACATCCTTGTCATGGTTCTCGGCCTTGTTGATGAAAACATCACCGGAACCTCCACAGTCGGCGGCCTGATTTCTGCTCTTACCGGCAGCGAAACCGAATTCACTCTCTACACTGCGGAAAATCTCAATGCAATTCAGGATGCTATCGCAGGTCTGCTTGAAAGCATCGAAGAATACATGAGCATCGTTACCGCAGTTGACGGTCTGCTCGGTCTTGACATCGCAGCATACCAAAACATGACTCCCGCAACCTTCACCGGTGCAGACCGCACCGCATTCATCGAAGGTCTTGTTGCTATCGTTGCTCCTCTGGAAGGTCTCCTCAGCTGGCTGCTGTTCGGCGACAGTTACGAATTCTTCCACCACGACAGCCTTGACACAGACAATGACGGTGTCACGGATGATATGCTCGTCCTGCCCGGTGCTGAAGGTTACAAGTACGGTCTCGGCGTACTCCTCGAAGCACTCGGTGTTGTCGCTCCCGATGTTGACGACATTGACACCTTCGAAGGCAAGATGACCGCGATCCTCAACGCACTCGCAGACTTCATTGATTCCATCTTCAATAAGACTGTCGGCGAAGCAGTTGACTACATCCTCGGTCTGATCCCGAACCTCATCTACTTCATCAATGCAAACGGTCTCTCCGTAGCAGTTATCAACCTGCTTGCAGTTGCTTACAACCTTGTAGGTGTTCTCACGGAAGAAGGTATCCTTGACCTCGATCTGAATGAACTTCTCAGCGGTCTGCTGTTCACGGATGAAACCAAGACGGCTCCCGTCATCGACATTGAAAAGATCGACCTTCTTATGATCTTCGAAATCGTCGAATACTTCGTCGGTCTTGAAATCGTTGACGTTGTAACGGAAACCAAACTCGATAAGTTCTACATCGGCCAGATCAATGCATACGATTCCGTTGCAGAATGGCCCGCATTCAAGATGACCTTCGCAGATACTTACACCGATTACGGTGTCGGTGCTGTTGAAGACAGAGCAGACTTCATCACGATCCTTCTCAGCTTCCTGCTTGAAGTCCTCATGTACGGCAACAACCCGAAGGCTCTTGACGAAATGATCGGCAGCGAGGACTTCTCCATCGCAGCGATCGTAACACTTCTTACCAACCTCGGCGTTCCCAGCTATCGCGGTTATAACTGGAACTACATGGACGGCGAAGCAACCTATGATGAAAACAGCAACCTTGTTTCCATCAAACTTCCCGCAACCGCATTCAAGAACTACCTGACCTATGAAAACGACTGGAACGAAGATACGGCGGAAGCACTCTTCTGCAACCTGCCCACGCTTCTCCTCGACATCCTTGCCCTTACCGGCACGGAAGGCATCACTGAAGATACCACCGTCGAAGAACTGATCGTTCTCCTCACAGGCAGCGGTCTTGAAATCTTCACCGCAGCAAACCTGAACAGCATCAAGAACATGATCGCCGATCTGCTCGTCAGCATCGAAGATTACATGGATCTCATTTCTCAGGTTGACGGTCTGCTCGGACTTGACATCGCAGCATACGAAACCATGGCTGACTTCACCTACGAAGGCAGCAACATCGACGACTTCGTTGACGGTCTCGTAACACTTCTTGCTCCGATCTCCGGTCTGCTCGGCTGGCTGCTGTTCGGTGACTCCTACGCATTCTTCCACAAGAACAACACCGATGCCGACGGCGACGGCGTTGCTGACGATCTTCTGAAACTGTACGGTGCAGAAGGTTACAAGTACGGTCTCGGCGTTCTTCTTGAAGCCATCACCGGCAAGACGGCTCCGTCCGTTGACGGTCTGGCAGACAACACCGCTAAGATCGATGCAGTTCTCAGTTATGTCGGTGAATTCATCGGCGAAGTCATGGCAATGAAGCTGCCCGAAGCAATCGACTTCGTATTCAGCCTGATTGCCGAACTGCTCTACTTCATCAATGCAAACGGTGTATCCGTAGCCCTCATCAACCTGCTTGCATCCGCATACACGCTGGTTGAAACCCTCAACGAAGAAGGCATCCTTGATCTTGATCTCAATGAACTTCTCGGCGGTCTGATCTTCACAGACGAAAGCAAGACGGCTCCTGCGTTCGACATTGAAAAGACGGATCTTCTGATGATCTTCGAAATCGTTGAATACTTCACCGGTCTTGAATTTACTGACGTTGTCGGCAACAACAAACTTCAGAAGTTCTACATCGGCGAAATCACCGCTTATGATTCTGTTGCAGGTTACAAAGCATTCAGAATGAGCCTTGCAGACGGCGAAACCACTTACGGTGCAGGCGTTGCAGAAGATAAGGCTGACCTTATCACCATCATCCTCAGCTTTGTGATCGAAGCTCTGCTCTATGACGGCAATGCAGCAGTCATCGACGAAATGATCGGCAGCGAAGACTTCTCCGTTGTCACCATCGTTGAACTCGTTGAAGCACTCGGCATCCCCGTAGACTACAGATATTACAACTGGGCATACATGGACGGTGCTGAAGTTACCAAGATCGACGGTAATATTGCTTACATCGTTCTTCCGACCGATGGATTCAAGAATTACCTGACCTACGCCAACAACTGGAGCGAAGAAGCTGCAGAAGGCCTCATGGCTGAACTGCCCGGACTTCTTGCATCTCTCCTCGGCGAAGATACTGAAACGCTTGATGATCTCATCGGCGGACTTGAACTCTTCACCGCAGCAAACCTGAACAGCATCAAGAATGCTCTGCTTGATCTTCTTGTAAATCTTGACGATTACATGAGCATCGTCACCGCTGTTGACGGTATCCTCGGTGTTGACCTCGGTGCATACACCGCAGAAAATATGCCCGACTACACCTTCGAAGGCTCCGACTCCGAAAAATTCGTTGACGGTCTCGTAGAAATTCTTGCCCCGATCTCCGGTCTCATTGACTTCCTGTTCTTCGGCGGCGACTACGAATTCTTCTACTACAACAAGACCTACTACGAAGGCAGAGACGAACTCAAGGATCTGATCACCGTAGCCGGTGCAGAAGGTTATAAGTACGGTCTCGGCGTTCTGCTTGAAGCTCTCGGCGTTGAAGCTCCCGACGTGGACGGCATGGCCACCACCGAAGAAAAACTCGATGCGATCTTCACCGCAATCGCTACCTTCGTAGAAACAGCACTTGCTATGAACATCGATGAGCTCATTGACTTCGCTCTTGATCTCGTTGCAAATCTGCTGTACTTCATCAATGCAAACGGTGTATCCGTTGCTGTTATCAACCTCCTCGGTTCTGTTTACAACGCAGTTGAAGACCTCAACGCAAGCGGCCTGCTTGAACTCAACCTGAACGAACTGCTCAGCGGTCTGCTGTTCGAAGATGCCGACGAAGACGGCACGCCCGACTTCATGCTTGACATCGAACACATCGACCTGCTCCAGATCATCAGAGTCGTTGAAGAACTCCTCGGTGTTGAAGTAACCGAATGGATGAGCGAATACAAACTCAAGAACTTCTACATGGGCGAAATCAACGCCTATAACTCCGTAGCAGGTTATACCGGCTTCAGAATGAGCCTTGCAGATCAGACTGTTTACGGCCAGACCAGAGTTGAAGATCAGGCTGACCTTGTCACCATCATCATCAGCTTTGCTCTCGAACTGCTGCTCTTCCCGGGCAACGCAGAAGCCATTGACGAACTCATCGGTTCCGACAGCTTCTCCATTGCAGAAATCGTCGCACTCATTCAGAACCTCGGCATTAACTTCAACTACAAGGTTTACAACTGGAACTACATGAACGGTGATGCCACTACCGACGCAAACGGCAACATCACCTCCATCACGCTTCCGTCCACCGCATTCAAGAACTACCTGTCCTACAACAACGATTGGACAGAAGAAACCGCAGAAGCACTCTTCGGTAACCTTCCGTCACTGCTTGTCAGCATTCTCGGCCTGATTGACAGCGAAAGCACGATCACCACGGAATCCACTGTCAACGACCTCATCGTTTCCTTCACAGGCAGCGGTCTTGAACTCTTCACCGCAGCGAACCTGAACAGCATCAAGGATATGCTTGTTGATCTTCTCGGCAATCTTGAAGATTACATGGATCTCATCGTTGCTGTTGACGGCCTGCTCGGTCTTGACCTTGCAGCATACACCACCATGGCTGACTTCGACTTCGTCGGCAGCGACATCAACTACTTCGTTGACGGTCTCGTAACTCTGCTGGCTCCGATCTCCGGTCTGCTCGGCTGGTTGCTGTTCGGTGACGACTACGCATTCTTCCATTACAATGATACCGATGCCGACGGCGACGGCGTTGCAGACGATCTGCTTCTGTTGCCCGGTGCAGAGGGTTACAAGTACGGTCTCGGCGTTCTTCTTGAAGCCATCACCGGTAAGACGGCTCCGTCCGTTGACGGTATGACCAACGTTGAAGCCATCGACGCAGTTCTCAGTTATGTCGGTGCATTCATCGAAGAACTGTTCGCAATGAAGCTCGATAAGGCTGTCACCTACATCCTCAGCCTTGTAGCCGAACTGCTGTACTTCATCAACGCAAACGGTATCTCTGTTGCTCTCCTGAATATGCTCGCTTCCGCATACTCGCTGGTTGAAACGCTCCAGGATGAAGGTATCCTTGACCTTGATCTGAACGAACTTCTCAGCGGCCTGCTGTTCGAAGACAAGGACGGCGACGGCGAACTCGACTACATGCTCAACATCGAAAACACCAACCTGTTGGTCGTATTCGAAATCGTTGAATACTTCACCGGTCTTGAATTCACAGAGGTCGTCACCGACAACAAGCTTCTGTACTTCTACATCGGCGAAATCACTGCTTACGATTCCGTTGCAGGTTACACCGGCTTCAGAATGGGCTTCTCCGATACCAACACCGCTTACGGCGCGGGTGTCGCAGAAGACAAGGCAGACCTGTTCACGATCCTCATCTCCTTCGTACTTGAAGTTCTGTTCTACGCAGACGAAAATACGAGCAATGCTGCTGTCCTGGGTGAAATGATTGACCTTGGCGACATCTCGCTGGTTGATATCGTTGAACTCATTAAGGGACTCGGCGTATACGTACCGGATTACCTGTATTACAACTGGAACTACATGGGCGGTACCGCAACGAAAGAAAAGGTCGACGGAAAGGATGTTATCACTTCTATCGTTCTTCCCGAAGCCAAGTTCAAGAACTACCTGACCTATGCAAACAACTGGGATGAAGAAACCGCTGAAAATCTGGTTGCTTCCGTACCCGGCCTGATTGCAACGATCATGGGTGAAGACGTCAACAGTCTGAACGATCTCATCGGCGGCATTGAACTCTTCACGGCTGATAACCTCAACAGCATCAAGAACGCTCTCATCAACCTCCTTGCAGACCTGGATGCTTACATGGATCTCATCTCGGCTGTTGACGGTCTGCTCGGTGTTGACCTCGGTGCATACACCGCAGAAAATATGCCCGACTACACCTTCAGCGGTTCCGATTCCGCAGCATTTGTCGCAGGTCTTGTAGATATCCTGGCTCCGATCTCCGGTCTTCTTGACTGGCTCCTGTTCGGCGGTAGCTACGAATTCTTCCACGACAATGCAACCGGCGAAGAAGATCTCCTTGTTCTTGCCGGCTCCGAAGGCTATAAGAACGGTCTGGGCGTACTCCTCGAAGCACTCGGCGTTGACGCTCCCGATGTGGACGGCATCGATACCTTCGAAGGCAAGATGAGTGCAATCCTCACGGCAGTTGCAAAGTTCGTTGAAGACGTACTTGCCATGAATATTGAAGAAGTCATTGACTTCGCACTCAATCTCATCAACAACCTGCTGTACTTCATCAATGCAAACGGTCTGTCCGTAGCAATCCTCAACCTGCTTGCTTCCGTATACGGTCTCGTTAAGGAACTCAACGCAGACGGCGTTATCGATCTTGATCTCAACGAACTGCTCGGCGGTCTCATCTTCACCGATGAAACCAAGACGGCTCCCGAACTCAACATCGAAGAAATCGACCTTCTCATGGTCATCGAAGTTGTTGAATATCTCCTCGGTGTGGAAATCACATCCTGGCTGGCAGAATACAAACTCGATACCTTCTACATGGGCGAAATCAACGCTTATGACTCCGTCGCAGGCTACAAGGGCTTCAAGATGACGCTTGCAGATGAAACCACATACGGTACCACGCTTGTGGAAGATAAGGCTGACCTTATCACCATCATCCTCAGCTTCGCACTTGAACTCCTGCTCTACCCGGGCAACGGTGAAGCCATCGACAAACTGATCGGTTCCGACAGCTTCTCGATCGCAGGTATTGTTGATCTTATCAGAGGTCTGGGCAATATCGAATACACCGTCAAGACCTTCAACTGGAACTACTTCGGCGGCGTTGCCGGCGAAATCGCAGGCACAACGTCCGAAGACGGCGATCCCTTCATCACCTACACACCCGATGACGGTACCTTCGTACGCGAATTCAAGAACTACCTGACTTACGGCAACAGCTGGAGCGAAACCACTGCTGAAATCCTCGATAAGTCCCTGTTCGGTATCGTTGAAATGGTTCTTGAAATGTCCGGCCTTGAGGCTGACTCGGTTGCAGACTTCCTTGATGCAGACTTCACGCTGTACAAGGCAGAATATCTCAACCTCATCAAGAACGCTCTGCAGGATCTCCTTGTCAATGTTTCCGACTACATGGATATCATCTCTACCGTCGACGGTATTCTCGGTGTAGACCTGTCCCTGTATGAAAACATGGCAGACTTCGAAGAATTTGTGGTAACCGAAGAAAATCCCGCCTCCAAGCAGTTCATTGACGGCTTGTACACCATCCTCCAGCCCATTGAAGGACTTGTTGCATGGCTGCTGTTCGGTGAATCCTATAAGTTCTTCTACTACAACGAAAAGGTCGACGGCAATCCTGTTGATCTGATCGTACTCGACGGTGCAGACGGTTACACCAACGGTCTTGCACTCATCCTCGAAGCACTCGGTGTGGAAGCTGCTGACATCAGCGGTATGACCACCACCGAAGAAAAGTTCAAGGCAATCCTTACCTCTGTTGTTGTCTTCATCGATGACATCCTCAACGGCGGTCTCGAAGAAACCATCGACAAGGCACTTGCCCTGATCGTCAACCTCGTTTACTTCATCAATGCAAACGGTCTGTCTGCAGCTCTCATCAACTTCCTTGCAGCTGCATACAACATCGTCAACCTGCTCAACTCCAGCGGTCTGGTAGACCTCGATCTTGACGAACTTCTCGGCGGCCTGCTGTTCTCCGACGAAGAAAAGAACGCAGTCTACACCATTGACGATACCTTCAGCATTGAAAACACCAACCTGCTGGTCGCTATCCAGATCGCTGAATACTTCACCGGTCTTGATATCACGGGTGCTGTTGCTCCCGAAAAGATCTCCGGCTTCTACATGGGCCATGTTGAAGAATACAAGTCCGCAGCTGACTTCCAGGCATTCAAGATGATTCTCGGTAAGGCAGACGGCGTAGCCGGTGATTATGCAGAAACCCTCGTTGAAGACAGAGCAGACTTCATTACCATCCTTATCAGCTTCCTGCTTGAAGTTGTTCTCTACGGTAACAATGCTCTTGCTCTCGACGAACTCCTCGGCACCGACGGCATCGTCGCCATGGTAGTAGCCCTCGTTGAATCCCTCGGCAACTTCGATATCGAATACGTCGACTTCAACTGGAACTACATGTGCTATGACGAAACCGACGAAAACGCCGATAAGACTACAGGTTACGTTGATAACGACGGCGACGGCATCTACGACGAAATCGTACTTCCCGCAGACCGTTACATCAACTACTTCAAGACCTACACCAAGAATGACTGGACGGAAGAGAAGGCTGAATACCTTGCAAGCAACATTGACGAAATCGTTGCTGACATCATGTATCTCATCAACGGTGAGGAATCCTCCGTTGCCGATATGCTCGCAGGCTCCTTCGATATCTACAAGGCTGAATACCTTGAATCCATCGCAAGTGCAATTCCCGGCTTGCTCGAAAGCCTTGATGAAGGACTCGTATCCATCATCGGCATGGTTCTCGGTGTAGACCTCACAGCCTATGCAAAGATGCACTTCGTATCTGACAGCGAAGTACCCGCAGGCGTTGGCCTCATTCCCGGTGAATTCGGTATCTACTACGAAGCAGACGGCGCTACCTACTACGTCATCCGCGATAAGTATGCAGAAACTGACTTCATCAACGGCCTGTGTGCAATCGTATTCCCGATTGAAAACGTACTCAGCTGGCTCCTGTTCGGCGGCAGCTACGCATTCTTCCACCACAACGATACAGATGAAAACGGCGACGGCGTTGCTGATGATCTTCTGGTTATCGCAGGTGCAGACGGATACACCAACGGCCTTGCACTTCTCCTTGAAGCACTCGGCGTGAAGGCTCCGCGCGTGGTTTACGACGCAAACGGCGAAATCAATGCAACCGCAACTCTGAAGGCTGTTCTTACAGCACTCGCAGACAGAATCAACGAACTGTTGAGCGATCCGATCGACAACATCATTGCTCTGCTGCCGAACCTGCTGTACTTCATCAACTCCAACGGCTTGTCCGTAGCGATCCTGAATACGCTCGCATCTGTCTACAACGCACTTGCAGTCGTTCAGGAGAACGGTGCAGAACTTGGCATCGATGAAGAAACTCTTGCAACCCTCGACCTCAACACGCTGATCTCCGGCTTGCTGGACGACACAGGCATTGAGCTCGACCTTGAAAATACCGACCTGCTGACCGTATTCAACATTGTTGAATCTCTCATCGGTCTTGAAATTACCGACGTTGTCGGCACTCTGAAGATCGACGACTTCTATCTCGGTCAGATCAAGTCCTACAACACCGTAAGCGACTTCGAAGCATTCAAGATGACCTACTCCTCGGATGAAGATGCCGGCGATATGCTGACCATCCTTCTCAGCTTCCTGATCGAAGTTGCCCTCTATCAGAGAGCAGACGATCCCGCAACTGAAGAAGATGAATTCTTCTCCAACGCGGCAGTTCTCGACGAAATGCTCGGTCTCGACGGTATGGTCGCTGCAATCGTCAACTACCTTGCTTCCGATGCGATCATCAACTACTCGATGATCAACTGGAACTACATGAACGGTACGGTTGATGCAGACGGCAACATCACATTGCCCGCAAATCGTTTCATCCACTATCTGACGTATGAAAACGACTGGTCCGAAGCCACCTCTGAATACATCTTCGAAAACATCGATGCAATCGTTCAGATGGTATTCGACATCATCTACAAGGATGAAGAACAGCAGAAGACGATCTCCGATCTGATTCTCGGTCTCTTCAACCCGGATGAAGACCTGTACACGGCTGCAATGCTTGATGATCTTGCTGTCACGCTTGCAGACCTGATCGGTCAGCTCGGCGACTCCCTCGTCAAACTTGTCGGCGTCCTGCTTGGTGCAGACCTGTCCTCCTTCTCGAAGATGGCATACGCAGACTATGACGAAAATGCAACCTATGCACACGATGCAGCACACGACCTGTACTACATCGAAAACGCCGGTGTCAAGACCTATGCAATTGCAGACCGCGATGACTTCGTATCCGCAATCTGCATGATGCTCGAACCCGTCTACGGCATTCTCAACTGGCTCCTGTTCGGCGGCGAGATCGCTCTCTTCGTTGACAGTGAAAGCGGTGAAAAGGATCTCATCAGACTCGTTGGTGCAGAAGGCTTTATGGCAGGCCTTGTCCCGCTGTTCGAAACCCTGTTCGTTGACATGGGTACCATCACTCCCAACGTCAACGGTGAATACGATACCGCCGTTGTTCTGCCGCAGTTGCTGTATGCACTGATGGATAGAATCGACGAAATCCTCGCAGATCCGATCAATGAAGTTCTTGCTCTGATCCCGAACCTGCTGTACAACATCAACGCAGGCACCATCTCCGCACTGTTGAAGAACCTGCTTGGTTCCATCTACGGCTTGCTGGATGCAATCGGTCAGGACATCTCCGTTGACGCCCTCATCAAGGATGCAATCGGCATCGAAAATGAACACTTCAGCATTGAAGACTTCAGCCTGATGGATGTCTTCTATCTGGTAAAACACTTCACCGGTATTGAAGTTGCTGCAGCTGTCTATGATGAATCACATCCTGTCGAAATCGACGACTTCTACCTCGGCGAAATCGAACAGTATAAGTCCTCGAATACCTCCACTGCTTACAGAATGGTATTCCCGGCACTCAGCACAGACTATGTTGTCGGCGGCACAGTACCCGAAGACCGTGCAGACCTGCTTGCAATCATCGTCGGTCTCCTGGTTGACGTAATCAACTTCGAAGGCAACCGTGATGCAATCAACGCTCTCATCGGTGAAGGTAGCTGGGAAGCTATCTACGCAGTTCTTCATCTTGAAGAGTTCGAGATGCAGAAGTTCGATTGGCTGTATTATCAGTATGCTGATACAGGCATGATCTTCGCTCCCGTCAAGAACTCCGTCATGTTCAAGACTGCATACGGCAAGTACTTCACGAAGGAAATGGCAAATGACATTGTCACTCACTTCGATGAATTCGTAGACATCTGGATCCGCCTGCTCGGTATTGAAAGCCTGATCGACGGTATGACCTTCGACAGCCTTGAAGAACTCGTCAATGAACTGCTCAACGAGTATCTGTACACTGCAGACATCGGCAACAGCATTCTCGATGCACTTGTAGGTCTGTTGAGCAAGATCGATGAAATTGATCCCGACGGTTATATCCTTGGTCTTGTTAAGGAACTTCTCGGTGTTGATCTGAGTGCTCTCTCGAAGATCAAGATCGTCGCTACCGAAGAAGAAGCTGCTCAGTACAACGGCTCCAACTACACGGTTTACGTCGTTACCAAGGGCGATACCGAAAGCTTCATCGCTGCCCTCAGCGGCATCCTTGAACCTCTCACTCCGCTGCTTGACTGGCTGCTTTGCAACGATGCACTGTCCTTCTTCTACGATCACGAAGGCTACGATGCAATCACTCTCCTCGGCGGCGAAGGCTATGCGTATGCAATCATCCCGTTGCTTGAAGCACTGGGTTGCCCGGCAGACAGCATCCTGACTCCGGCTGAATACTACGCAGCTGCTGATGAAGATCCCGCAAACATGATCGCTAACATCCTGCGTCCGATCGCTGCAAGACTTGCTGACTTCGCAGCAGATCCCGCAATGGAACTGCTTGAACTCCTGCCCGCATTGATCTACTTCGTCAACTCCAACGGTGTTGATACGGTAGTTAAGAACCTGCTGCACGGCGTATTCGGTGTCCTTGATGCCCTTCAGCCGCTGCTCGGAGATGTCAATGCTTATGAACTTGTAGGTATCCCGGATCTCGGCACGCTTGACTTCCAGGGCATCCTTGAACTCGCACTCAGCGGTGTTGAAGAAGACCTCGGTATGGAAATCGTAAGACCTGCCTACAACGCAATTCTTGAGTTCACACACGGTGAAATCGTTTCCTTCACGTCCAAGAACGGTGAAACGGCTTACACCATGAAGTACAACGATGAATCCGCCGACAGAGGCGACATGATCACCGTTCTGCTTCGCTTCGCACTTACCTTCGCAACCCTTGGCGACAACATCACGGCTATCAAGCTGATGCTCAAAGACTCCGTCAATGAAGATGCATTCAAGTTCATCTGTGCATTGCTTGATCAGCTCAAGGATATGGCTTCCACCAGCGACGGCGTAGACAAGATGCTGTACACCATCTACTACATCTTCTACGGTCTGTACTATGCAGGTAAGGAAACCCTGAACTGGCTTGACGATACCAACGACAACTTCACCTTCCTTTGCGATCTGATGAAGAACAGCAAGGATGATACGCTGAGCGGTCTTTGGAACGATCTCAACAGTTTCGTTGAAAAAGAAGAAATTGAAGACATCGTCAATCCCGATCCCGCTGATCCGGATCCCGGCATTGCTCCCAACGGACAGATTCCGTTCTGGCAGAAGATCGTAGAATTCTTCCAGAAGATCATTGATTGGTTCAAGAACCTGTTCAGCTAAGCGGTTTACGAACGTAAACGCGAATAACCAATAGCACAAACACCCCGACTCCTTTCGGAGCCGGGGTGTTCTGTGTTTCAGTGCAGCACTCTGAACGCAAAAGGAGAATCAAACCTGTTGTTTGCATCTTCACGAAAAGGTGGGGCAGGAAAAATAAATTATGATTTATATGCATAAATCATAATAATGATATACGCACCGTTTGGTGCGTATGATATACACTTCGTGCATGATATACGCTTTGCGTATGATATATTTGTTACACAAATATGTCGGAAGCTGTCGCTTGTTCCGCTTCGCTCTATAAATATTCTATAATCGGAGCGTAAGCGACCCGCAATATTTTCCGCAAGGAAAATATATCATTCATCATATCGAAGATATATCATATCCGCATTAAGCGGATATATCATTCACCGTCAGGTGTAAATCATAATTTATAATCCTCCGACTTCCCGTAAAAGACCAATTGTTTTGCCCGTTCAGCGTCTATTTCTTCGGTCTTTTTCGCAGTTTCGGTACGCTTTCGCGAGCCTGCCGTTCCGCACGTTCAAGATCATAGGACGCAGGAGAAGAATCGGACAGCATTTGCACACACCGCGGTGCCGCGTTGATGTCGACCGCAGTTTTCTCTTTTGTATTTTTCAGTTGTTGGGCGGCTTGCCGTGCGGCGGCACGCTTTTCGCTAATATCGTCCTTGCTGATCCATTCACACAGCACGGTAAAATCATCTTCATATTCTTTTTTCGTGCGTTTCTTGTATGCAGAGAGGTTATCTATGTAATTGTCGGAACAGGCACTGCGTTCACTCAGAATGCGTTTTTCTTCTGATGATAACAGGACATTACCAAACAATCCGAAGGCGGTTTTTGACCCTTTTTCGGGCTGTTTTTGCATATTTTCCGTTGCGGCGGTAGGAATAGATCCTGCTGAGGGTGTGAGTTGCGTTTTCGTCTGCATTCCGTCGGTCGGAACGCTATCTGTCGACGGAACGCAAGTGAAAAAAGCAGAGCGATCGGCATACGGTACGGCTGTCGGTTGCGGAGCACAGGTTGTACCGGCGACGGAATCGGAATGCGGATCGCAGGCAGTGTGCGTAACGTCGGAACGTGTGTCGTTGTGATCGTTTGCGGCAGGAGCAACCCCCGTCTGTGCGGCATCGTTTGTATCTTGTACGTCATTTTGTGCGGACGGATCCAACACGGTAATGAGCGAGTAGCGGTTGCGGATATTTTGCCGTCGGATCAGTCCGTTTTTTTCAAGATTACCGAGAATATATCGAACTCTGCCCTCTTTCAGACGGCAATTGCGACCGATCTCAGATGCGGAAATTAGTACCTGCCCGGGGTGGATTTCAATTCCGTCCTGTACGGTTGCCTTGAAGCGTGCCTGTTCGCACAGGAAGATCCACACGTATAATACGGCAGGATTCCTGAAAAGATCGGATTGAAGCTGTTCTCTGTAAACCTTGATAAAACCTGACATTGATTGTCCTCCGTTTGTGTTTTGCCATATTGTAACAAATCAGACAAACGGATTTCTCCCCGTTTTTCACCAAAAAACAAAAAAAATGAAAAAAATTTTTCACCGCTTTTTTTGCGTGGGTGAACGGCACATTCTCTCTCTTTCTTACAGAACATTCTTTTAAACATTCTTTCTATATATAATAGTATGTACGGTCCTCAAAGAGGTCCGCAGAAAACGATGCGTCAGTCCGCAAAGAAGTCCGCAAAAAGAAAAAACCGACAAGCAGAAAAGCCCGATATGAAAGGCTTTGTGCGACTTTGTCGTTCCGAGGGGAAGTCCTCAAAGAAATGTACAACCGTCCACAGAACGACCCACTGTCTGTTTTTTATGTAGAGTATGGAATTAATTGTTATAAATTATGATTTATCTTACCAACGGCACCCCTCAAACACTTGTCGCCCCTGAAAGGGGAGATGTCACGAAGTGACAGAGGGGTTCACCAAGTTTGCACA